>NZ_FQZY01000149.1 GCF_900142165.1 Hespellia stercorisuis DSM 15480 | reverse complement strand
AAGGTGTGGAGCCGAAGGGAAACCAAGTCTTAATAGGGCGTCAAGTCAGTCGGAGTAGACCCGAAACCGGGTGATCTACCCATGTCCAGGTTGAAGTTGCCGTAAAAGGCAATGGAGGACCGAACGCACATCCGTTGAAAAGGGTGGCGATGAGGTGTGGGTAGGGGAGAAATTCCAATCGAACCCGGAGATAGCTGGTTCTCCTCGAAATAGCTTTAGGGCTAGCCTTATACAAGTCTTGCGGAGGTAGAGCACTGAATTTCCTAGGGGGCGTCAAAGCTTACCAAAGAATATCAAACTCCGAATGCCGCGTAGATGATGTATGGGAGTCAGACTACACGAGATAAGTTGGGTGGTCAAAAGGGAAAGAGCCCAGACCTACAGCTAAGGTCCCAAAATGTGTGTTAAGTGGAAAAGGATGTGAGATTTCGAAGACAACTAGGATGTTGGCTTAGAAGCAGCCATACATTAAAAGAGTGCGTAATAGCTCACTAGTCGAGAGGTCTTGCGCCGAAAATGTCCGGGGCTAAAACACACTACCGAAGCTTAGGGATTGACGAATGTCAATCGGTAGAGGAGCATTCTTAACTGCGACGAAGCTGTACCGATAAGGAGCAGTGGAGTGTTAAGAAGAGAGAATGCCGGAATGAGTAGCGAGAGGAAGGTGAGAATCCTTCCGGCCGAATATCTAAGGTTTCCAGAGTAAAGCTGATCTGCTCTGGGTAAGTCGGGGCCTAAGGCGAGGTCGAAAGACGTAGTCGATGGATAACTGGTTGAAATTCCAGTACTATGATATAACAGAACTGTGGGGACGCATAAGGAAAGCGAGAGCCGGGAATGGAAAAACCGGTACAAGCGAGGTACCAGTGTGGTTGGCAAATCCGCCATACAATGGGAAGACGTGACGTGGATCGAACTAAAGTAGAGAAGCTCGTGAGCCATGTGCCAAGAAAAGCCGCTATTGTTTATATCATACCCGTACCGTAAACCGACACAGGTGGATGAGGAGAGAATCCTAAGGCCGACGGGAGAAGCATTGTTAAGGAACTCGGCAAAATGACTCCGTAACTTCGGGAGAAGGAGTGCCAACGCAAGTTGGTCGCAGAGAATTGGTCCAAGCAACTGTTTAGCAAAAACACAGCTCTATGCAAAACCGAAAGGTGAAGTATATGGGGTGACGCCTGCCCGGTGCTGGAAGGTTAAGGGGAGAGGTTAGCGCAAGCGAAGCTTTGAACTTAAGCCCCAGTAAACGGCGGCCGTAACTATAACGGTCCTAAGGTAGCGAAATTCCTTGTCGGGTAAGTTCCGACCCGCACGAAAGGCGTAATGATTTGGACACTGTCTCAACAATGCACCCGGTGAAATTGAAATACCAGTGAAGATGCTGGTTACCTGCGCCAGGACGGAAAGACCCCATGGAGCTTTACTCTAGCTTGATACTGGGATTCGATATTGCATGTACAGGATAGGTGGGAGACTAGGAATCTATGACGCCAGTCAT
>NZ_FQZY01000034.1 GCF_900142165.1 Hespellia stercorisuis DSM 15480 | reverse complement strand
AACCAAAAAGCGTGGTCGAAAGAAAAAGACCAAGGTACTAAATCTAATTGACAGACTTGTGAATTACAAGGCATCAGTCTGCTTATTTATAAAGAATCTCTGTGTTCCGTTTGATAATAACCTTGCGGAACGTGATTTGCGCATGATTAAGGTTAAAACCAAGGTCTCAGGATGTTTTCGCAGTGAGGAAGGCGCACAGGAATATCTTACAATCATGAGCTATATTGGGACTGCTCATAAGCATGGAATAAATGCTTTTACAGCAATCAGAGAAGCCCTTTTAGGGAATTCCGATATCATCTTTAACTAATGGAGTTCTGAACAGTTACATTTTTTTCATAATATATTTCCTCTTTTCTTTTTTATTTGTGTCTGCTGCGATTCCCAAAGGCGTTAAGTGTTTTCGATATACCGCTACTTTGAAGCTTCACCCTACCATGTAGTGGCTGATTTTCGAATACAAAAAAGGTGCTTTGCAGAAAACAATTCTGCTCAGCACCTTCGCTTCAACGTCCTTAAGATAGTTTTAATTTTATGTTTCGTGTATGGGAAAGTCAATCCCTGAAAAATTTTTCTATTATTCATCTAAAATATCGTTTCTTTTTATATTGTTCCTATATACATCTACAATAAATCAGTTGCTATCTGGTGTCAAGACAGTTGGTTCGCATACGCGTAAATTGCGTCGGCCGCCGCGTCAATTCCCATGCTTCGGATATTCAGACTCATGTCGTAGCTTTCTGGATTATCCCACTGATGGCGAGCATATTTTTCAAAATAGGATTTTCGTTCGCCGTCAATCTCGCGGATATGTGCGAGAGCCTGTTCATCACTGAGATGCAGCATCTTTTTGGCCATGGAGACGCGGTAACTGAGTTCTGCACAGGTGAAAACTTTTACGCATTTTGGATGCCTGGACAGTACATGACACCCCACATGATCAATTATGATACAGGATTGTTCTTCGGCCAACTCTTCGATGACCGTGCTCTGTACACTGTAAATTTTTTGCAGAAGTTCCTTGTTGGGCATCATTTCCTGATTTTCGATCTCGTTGATGCGGTTTACAAGTGAATAAATCAAACTCTCATTGCTGCCAATGCCGGCAAAACGTTCTGCCTGATAGAAATAGTCTTTTTTGATTCCGCTTTTCGCAGAGGCTCGGTCGATAATTTCATCATCAAAAACTTTGATTCCCAGTTTGTCAGCAACTTTGGCGCTGACTTTTCCACCCATGCTCCCGTATTGTCTATTGATTGTAATTACCAGTTTTTGTTTCATCTGTTTCATTTTGCTCCTCCCATGCATGTGTGATTCAATAAAAAAGGCGTTTCAAACAATTTGTTTGAAACACCTTAGTTTCGATATCATACATTTTCTAATTAGATTGCTAATTTCTACTTATTATAGGTGAGATATTTTTGTGTGTCAAGGAAATGAAACTGCTTGATTTATATTCTACGTATTCGCTAAAAAGGACTTCTGTTTACAGCCGGATGTCGGCTGATTTTATGTGCATTCACCTGTAAATACAGCTAGAATAAAACTGAAAAAACTCAGGCTTGTGCAGAAAAAAGAATTCGTGCATAATGAAAATGTTGCTTTATGTTTTTAGCTTGATTGCAGCTTATGGCTGCGGTATGGAATATTATGTAAAAAGCTTCGTATCAGCAAGATTAAAATTATGATAGAATATATAACGAGTTGATTTTTCGGGCAGCGAATATCCGGTTTGACTTAATTACAGCATTTCAGAAAGGACGAACAGACTATGATTACAAAAGAAGGAATCCCATTTTTAGGACTGAAGAAATTTCCCCATACCGGGAGCTATGAGGGAATGCGCTACTATATAAAGTCACTGGACAAGGGAGAGAGCGTGACGGCATTTGTCTATCCGGAGCCGTACTGTTTTGAGAATACGGCAGATGAGGAGAAGACAAGCCAGGCATTTCCATTTACCGCGGAGGGGATGGACGAGCTGGTGGAGTGGCTGAATCAGCAGTATACCGGTGATGTCGAGAGATGGAAGAGCGCGAAGGAGATGTCCTGGGCGTAGTGGAAACGGGGGGCGAATCGGGGAACCGGAGCAGTTCAGTCTCTTTTGCGTGTTTTGTGTATTTTCAAAAAAATACAGATATGGTATACTAAATACATTTAGTGAGGTTTTATCAATTGGGGAAAAGGAGAACTAAATCATGAAGTTAACAACAGTAAAGGAATTATACAAGAATCCAGAGCAGTTTCTGGATAAGGAGATCACCATTGGAGGGTGGATCCGCAGCATTCGTGATTCCAAGACATTTGGATTTATCGTGGTGAACGACGGATCTTACTTTCAGCCGCTGCAGGTGGTGTATCATGACAGCATGGAGAATTTTGCCGATATCTCTAAACAGAACGTGGGGGCTGCGCTCGTTGTGACCGGAACACTGGTGGCGACGCCGCAGGCGAAGCAGCCGTTTGAGATTCAGGCAACAGAGGTGGCCGTGGAAGGCGGCTCCGCTCCGGATTATCCGCTGCAGAAGAAACGTCACACACTGGAATATCTGCGGACCATCTCGCATCTGCGTCCGAGAACGAACACATTTCAGGCAGTGTTCCGCGTGCGCTCGCTGATTGCATATGCGATTCACCAGTTTTTCCAGGAGAGAGGTTTTGTCTACGTACACACACCGCTGATCACCGGAAGTGACTGCGAGGGTGCGGGCGAGATGTTCCGTGTGACGACGCTGGATATGGAGAACCTTCCGAAGAACGAGGATGGGACTGTGGATTATTCGAAGGACTTCTTTAATAAAGAGACCAGCCTGACCGTGAGCGGACAGCTCAACGGTGAGACTTATGCACAGGCGTTCCGGAGCATCTATACATTTGGTCCGACGTTCCGCGCGGAGAACTCGAACACCACAAGACATGCGGCCGAGTTCTGGATGATCGAGCCGGAGATCGCATTTGCGGATCTGGAGGACAATATGAATCTGGCGGAGGATATGCTGAAATATATCATCAACTACGTGCTGGAGGAAGCGCCGGAGGAGATGAATTTCTTCAATTCTTTTGTGGATAAGGGACTGTTGGAGCGCCTGAAGCTGGTTGCATCTTCTGATTTTGCAAGAGTAACCTACACCGAGGCAGTTGAGATTCTCGAGAAACACAACGACAAATTTGAGTACAAGGTATCCTGGGGAACAGATCTGCAGACGGAGCATGAGCGCTATCTGACAGAGGAGATCTACAAACGTCCGGTATTCGTGACAGATTATCCGAAGGAGATCAAGGCCTTCTACATGAAGATGAACGAGGATAACAAGACGGTGGCAGCAGTGGACTGTCTGGTACCTGGAATCGGCGAGATCATCGGCGGCAGCCAGAGAGAGGACGACTACGAGAAGCTGGTTGCCCGCATGAAGGAGCTGGAACTGAGAGAAGAAGATTACCAGTTCTATCTGGATCTGAGAAAATATGGTTCTACGAGACATGCCGGATTCGGTCTGGGATTCGAGCGCTGCGTGATGTACCTGACAGGAATGTCGAATATCCGCGACGTCATTCCATTCCCGAGAACAGTGAACAACTGCGAGCTGTAGAAGCGCGTGGATAAAGAAAGAATATCAGTTATAAAAGACTGGTGGCTATAAAAACGTGACAGAGATTTTTTAACGTTCAACGGTATCTGCTCAATTGGGGACAGAGCAAGGAGCAATTGGGGACGTAGCAAAGTTGCAACTTTGCTACGTCCCCAATTGACCCAATTGACGAAAGGAGGAGTTTGATGAAATTCATTCATATTGCGGACGTACATCTGGGGGCGGCTCCGGAGGCGGGGAAATCATACAGTGAGACGAGAGGTCAGGAGCTGTGGGACAGCCTTGGACGCGTCATTGACCGCTGTGAGGACGAGCAGACGGATCTTCTGCTGATTGCAGGGGATATGTTTCATCGGCAGCCGCTTCTGCGGGAATTGAAGGAAGCGAACTTCCTGTTCTCGAAGCTGAGTCACACGAAGGTAGTCTTTATTGTGGGAAATCACGATTATCTGAAGGCGGATTCTTATTATAGAACTTTTACATGGAATGAAAATGTGTATCCGCTGTTGGACCGGAGACTGGACTGCGTGGAATTTCCGGAGCTGGACACGGCAGTGTTTGGGTTCAGCTATGATGCGCGGGAGATCACAGAGCCGCTGTACGATGACGTGACGGCGCCGCGGGAGCATGGCGTGGAGATCCTGCTGGCTCACGGCGGGGATGAGAAGCACATCCCGCTGAATAAAGAAAAGCTTAAAAATTCTGGATTTGATTATATTGCGCTGGGACATATTCACAAGCCGCAGATTCTGCTGCCGGACAAGGCGATGTTTGCCGGGGCACTGGAGCCGCTGGACAAAAATGATACCGGAATGCACGGGATTGTGGCAGGGACATTCACAGATACGGAAATGTCTCTGGAATTTATTCCGACGGCGATGCGGGAGTACATTCACCTGCAGGTGATGGTGGATGAGTCGATGACGAGCGGTGCACTCAAGGCGCGTGTGAAGGCAGAGATCGAAAGTCATGGAACCGGGAACATTTATAAGGTGATCCTGCGGGGGTTCCGCGACCCGGATATCCTGTTTGATCTGGACAGCATGGACGCGTACGGCAACATCATCGAGATGGCAGACGAGACGAAGCCGGCTTACGACTATGAGAAGCTGATGGAGCAGAATGCAGACAATCTGCTGGGCAAATTTATCGCAAAGTTCATGGGGAGCGACGAGGACAGCGTGGAGTACCAGGCACTGTATGAGGGCGTGCAGGCGCTTTTGGAGGAACGATAGCATGATGCAGATTCGAGAGTTATATTTGAAAAATTTTGGGAAATTTTCCGACCGGACGTTTCTGATCAGGGGCGGAATCCACATTTTCTATGGGGAAAATGAGTTTGGAAAATCCACTTTATATACATTCATCAAGGGGATGCTGTTCGGAATCGAGCGCGGCCGCGGGCGGGCGTCCAGAAATGATACGTTCAGTCAGTATGAGCCGTGGGAGAATCCGAATTATTATGCCGGCGTCATGCGGTTTTGCTGCGACGGGAAGAACTTTCGTCTGGAGCGCAGCTTTGACAAGTATTCCAAGAGCTCCAGTCTGATCTGCGAGGATGATGGCGAGGAGCTCTCGCTGGAGCAGGGGGATCTGGACATGCTTCTGCAGAACATGACGGCGTCCACATTTGAAAATACGATCGCGGTGGGGCAGCTCTGCGTGGAGACGAATCAGGAGCTGTCGAAGGAACTGAAAAATTACGCGGCGAATTATTATGCCACAGGAAACAGCGACATCAATCTGCAGGGGGCCCTGGATCACCTTCAGAGCAAGAGGAAGGCGGCGGATGCCGCCATGAAGCAGGTGGCCCAGGAGAAGGCACGTGCCAGAGCGAAGGTGGAGCAGGAGAAAAATTATGTGCACCGGGATCTGGAGAAGCTGAAGCGGGATGAGGCGGAGATTGAGCTGGAAATCCGGAAAAATGCGAGTCTGGCCAGACAGCTGGAGACGGAGATTCAGGCGATGGAGGCCGAGGAGCGCAAGAGGCGCGCGGAGGAAGAGCGTGCGGAGAGAGAACGTGTGGAGGCAGAGTGTACGAAAGAAGAGTACATGGAGAAAGAGCGCACGACGGACGGCTGTGTGGAAGAAGAGTGTGCGGAGGAAGAGTACGCGGAATTCGCGAAACCTACAGAGTCCCCGAAACCTGCAGAGTCCGCGAAATCCACAGAACCCCTATGGAAAGCCGTTGGCAGACATTACGTGACGATTATAATCGCTCTTGTGGCCGCTGTGGCTGCGCTGCTTGCAGTGCCGAAGCCCTGGAATTATCTGGGGGCCCTGGGAGCGGCTGTCATTGCCATTGCAGTGCTCTCCTTCCAGGTCTTGTCCGACCGCAGCCGCGAGGTGCAGGAGCAGACCGCACTGCGGGAGCGGGAGGAACAAGAGCGGGCATGGAAAGAGCAGGAGAGAGCGCGGGAAGAGCTGGAGCGAGAGCGGGAAAGACTGGAAAGGGAACGCGCTGTGGCCGAGGCTGAGGCCAGAGCGGCCCGGGAGACTGCGGAGCGTGAGGCAAAGCTTGCCCGTGAGGCGGCAGAAGCAGCCAGGCTGGCTGCGGCCAGGGAGTTGGAGCAGACGAGACAGGCGGCCCGGCGCAGGAGTGCGCTGCAGGAGAAAAAGAACCGGGTGGACAAGCTGCACTGGGAATCCAACCGGATTCAGGCGGAACTTCAGGAAAAACAGGTTATGTACAGCAATCTGGAGGAGCAGCTCTCGGAACTGGATGAGGTGAGTGAGGAGTACATGCAGCAGAACCGGAAGAGTCAGGCGCTGCTGTTAGCGGAGCAGGAACTGACCACAATTTCGAAGGAGATCGTGGGTGAGTTCGGAAATGTGCTCAATGACAAAGCCTCTGCGGTGATCGCGGCGATCACAGAAGAAAAATATACGAAGTTATATATTGACGAGAAGCTGAATATGTTTTTACTTACCCAGGAAAAACGGATTCCCATCGAGCAGGTGAGCCGCGGAACTATCGAACAGGTCTATTTTGCATTGCGTATGGCGGCGGCAGAAATCCTTTACGGGGAGGAATTTCCGGTGATTCTGGATGACACTTTTGTATTTTATGATGAGAATCGCTTAAAAACTACATTAAAATGGTTGAGTGAACATAAAAAACAGGTTATAATATTTACTTGTCAAAAAAGAGAGGCCGATATGCTGTCAAGGCTGGGGATTTCCTATAGTATGAACTAGCACAATCCTATTTGGCCAGCGGACTGTGTTGCCGTCAATCGCCGATGCCGCCGCATTATATTGGAAAGAGGGAGTTATCCATGAAGATACCATTGCCGAATAAGGTAAATTTTATTATAACAAATCTACAATTGCATGGATTTGAAGCATATATCGTAGGGGGATGTGTGCGGGATTCTGTTCTCGGGAGAGTGCCGAAGGACTGGGACATCACCACATCGGCCACGCCGGAGAAGGTGAAGAAAATATTTCGGCATACCATCGACACGGGCATTGAGCACGGGACGGTGACAGTCATGGTCGGAAAAGAAGGGTTTGAGGTGACGACCTACCGGATTGACGGGGAGTACGAAGACAACCGTCATCCGAAAGAAGTGGTATTCACCCGGAGTCTGGAGGAGGATCTGAAGCGCAGAGATTTCACGATCAATGCGATGGCTTACAACGATATGGAGCGTCTGGTGGACATTTTCGGCGGGATGAAGGACCTCAACAGCCATATCATCCGCTGCGTCGGGGATCCGCGGGAACGGTTTCAGGAGGATGCACTGCGTATGCTGAGAGCTGTCCGGTTCTCGGCCCAGCTCGCATTTCCTATTGAGGAGGAGACGGCGGAGGCAATCCGGGATCTGGCCGGGAATCTGGAAAGCATCAGCGCGGAACGTATTCAGGCCGAGCTGGTGAAGATGGTGACCTCCGACCATCCGGAACTAATTCGGGATGCCTACGAACTGGGAATCACCAGAGTGATTCTGCCGGAGTGGGATGAGATGGCAGGCGTGAAACAGAACACGCCCCATCACATTTACAATGTGGATTTACATACGATTGAAGCGATGAAAAATGTGCCGCCGGATAAAGTCCTGCGTTTGACAATGCTGTTCCACGACATGGGGAAACCGCAGATGAAGACCACGGATGCGAAGGGCGTGGATCATTTTAAGCAGCATGCACTGGTGAGTGAGGAAATCGCCCGCAGAGTGCTGCGCCGTCTGAAGTTCGACAACGAGACGGTCAGAAAGGTGACGCGTCTTGTGTGTTACCACGACTACCGGACGGTCGCGACGCCGAAGACGGTGCGCCGCGCCATGTACCGTATTGGGGAAGAGCTGTTTCCGCAGTATCTGGAGGTGAGAATGGCGGACATCATGGCGCAGAGCAGCTATGAGCGCCGCGCTAAGATCGAAAATATCCAGGACATGCAGAAAATTTATCAGGAGGTTCTCTCCAGCAAGGACTGTGTATCGCTGAAGCAGCTTGCGGTGACGGGGCGCGATCTGATGGAGCTCGGCATGAAGCCGGGGAAGGAGCTGGGGGATATGCTGAACTATCTGCTGTCGATCGTGATCGATTATCCGGAAAAGAACGACAAGAAGGAGCTGCTCCGGCTTGCGGCGATCAAGATACGGGCGTGATCATCCGTAGACACACCTTTGTATTTCCGGCGTACGGAGCAATATGTGCTGCTTTTTCAGGATAAAGGATTGAGAAGCAGGACAGAGAAATCCCGGCACAGGTTAACCGGACTTTATCCATACTTTCATAAAAAATAATGGCCAAGACAGGGGAGCATAATTTCAGGCTCCCCTGCATACATTTAGGAAGGTGACGAAAGTGACAGAATGTATGCAGGGGGCAGGTATGAGAGATTATGAACTGGATGTCTTGGAACAGTATCCTATAGAGATCATGAGCACCCGCAAAATAAGGGGTGCTTATTTTTGCGAAACAAATGAGGGGATCATGGCGCTCTCGGCGGCTCCATTTGCGGAGAAGAGGGCGGCACTCGTCCACACACTGTGCAGCGGACTGGAGGAGCGCGGGTACGAGCGGGTCGATACACTGCTTGCCAACAAAGAGGGGAAGTTCGTCAGTGAGCGGCGGGATGGCAGCCGTTATATTCTCAAGAAATGGTATCAGGGGGCGGAGTGCGATGTGAAAAATGAGCGGGATGTTCTCGGCGCGGCGAAGAATCTTGCGCGGCTGCATCTGTTGATGACCGGCGATATTATGCGGCGGGAGCCGGTGGTCTGCGCGGGAAAGAGCGCGGAAACCGGTGGGGAGAACTGCGCGGAGCGTTGCACGGAAAACGGCACGGGAAATGGCGGGGGAAAGAGTGCGGGAATGTGCGGGGAAAACTGCGCGGAGCGGTGCACGGGAACCGGTGCGGGGTGCGGATCGGCCGGGATGGAATCAGCCAGGACAGGAGAGACAGCGATGGAAATGGTGTCAGAATGCCGGGAGCAGCCGGAAGATGCCGTACAGGAGGAAGAAAGCTTGTCCGGACTTCTGGGGAATGCCAGAAATCTGACGGAGGAATACCGGCGCCACAACATGGAGCTGAAGAAGGTCCGCAGGTTTGTCAGGAACCGAAGCACAAAGAGTGCATTTGAGACAGAGTTTCTCGCCTGCTTTGACGAGATGTTCGAGGTCGCACAGAACACACAGGATCGACTTGCAATTTCTGATTTTGAGCATCTGTACGAAATGAGCATGCAGGAGCAGACACTGATTCACGGAGACTACAACTATCACAACGTGCTGATGGCGCCCGGCGGGATCGCAACCACGAACTTCCATCATTTCCGCATGGATGTACAGGTGGCGGATCTCTATTATTTCCTGAGAAAAGTTATGGAAAAATACCGCTGGAGAAGCGGGCTGGGCAGCAGGATCCTGGATATGTACGCAGGAATCTGCCCGCTCACAGAGGAAGAGCTGGAGTACATCGCCATCCGTCTGACGTACCCGGAAAAGTTCTGGAAGATCGTCAACGCCTACTACCTCTCCAACAAAGCCATGGTATCTGTAAAAAACCGTGAGAAGCTTCGCGCGGCAACAGCCGAAACCACGGAGCGACTCCGGTTCGTAAAAACCGTATTCCTGGGGTAGGGGGCAGGGCCGCAGGACTCTCTCCCCGGCGGTGCCCCTCCGCTTTTCACAACACCAATAATTGCACACTTTGGGGAATATAATTACTTCCTTTTTGAAATATGCTGTTGTATAATGGAACATATAAAATTAGGGAGGTACACATATGGAATACCAGGAAAGATATCAGGAATGGTTATCGAACCCATACTTCGATGCAGATACAAAAGCAGAGTTGGAGGCCATCAAAGCGGACGATAACGAGATCAAAGAACGTTTCTATACGGATTTGGAATTTGGTACAGCAGGTTTACGTGGAATTATCGGAGCGGGCACGAACCGCATGAACATTTACACGGTCAGAAAAGCAACCCAGGGGCTTGCCAACTACATTGTGAAGTGCGGCGGTAAAGAGCGCGGCGTTGCCATTGCTTACGATTCACGTCATATGTCACCGGAGTTTGCAGAAGAATCTGCACTCTGTCTGGCTGCAAATGGAATCAAAGCATTCGTGTTTGAGTCGCTGAGACCGACACCGGAACTGTCGTACGCAGTGCGTGAGCTGAACTGCATCGCAGGCATCAACATTACAGCAAGCCACAATCCATCTAACTATAATGGTTATAAAGTGTACTGGGAGGACGGCGCACAGATCACACCGCCTCACGACAAAGGCATCATGGATGAGGTAAAAGCAATCGAAGATTACACCACCATGAAGACTACGTCCCTGGCAGATGCGAAGAGTGCAGGATTATACGAGTCAATCGGAGCAGCAATCGATGACACTTATATGGCTGAACTGAAAAAACAGGTAATCCATGCGGATGCAATCGCAGCGGAAGGCAAGAACCTGAAGGTTGTCTACAGCCCGCTTCACGGAACCGGCAATATTCCGGCGAGACGTATCCTGAAGGAGCTGGGATTTGAGAATGTTTACGTGGTAAAAGAGCAGGAACTTCCGGATGGAGATTTCCCGACTGTTTCATACCCGAATCCAGAGTCGGACGAGGCATTTGTACTCGGATTGAAGCTGGCAAGAGAAGTGGATGCTGATATTGTGCTTGCGACGGATCCGGATGCCGACAGACTGGGTGTGTTCGTTAAAGATACAAAGTCCGGAGAGTACAAGGTTCTGACCGGTAATATGTCAGGCTGTCTGCTCTGTGATTACGAAGTGGGGCAGATGAAAGCGACAAAGGGACTTCCGGATGACGGATTTGTTATCAAGTCGATTGTTACATCTACGATGGCGAATGCGATCGCCAAGTATTATGGGACAGGCTTCAGAGAAGTGCTGACCGGCTTCAAATTCATCGGACAGCAGATTCTGGAATTTGAGAAGACAGGAAAGGGTCAGTATCTCTTTGGATTTGAAGAGAGTTACGGCTGCCTGATCGGTACATATGCAAGAGACAAAGATGCGATCGTTGCGACCATGGCACTCTGTGAGGCGGCTGCTTACTACAAGACACAGGGAAAGACTCTGTGGGATGCAATGCTCGATATTTATGAGAGATACGGATATTATAAAGAATCAATTCAGGCAATCACACTTGCCGGAATTGAGGGACTTCAGAAGATCCAGGAGATTCTCGACACACTGAGAAAGAACCCGCCGGCAGAGATTGGCGGATACAAGGTTCTGAGAGCGAGAGACTACAAGGAAGACACCATCAGGGACATGAAGACCGGCGATGTGACACCGACCGGACTTCCATCCTCCAACGTGCTCTACTATGAGCTGGAGAACGATGCATGGCTCTGCGTGAGACCTTCCGGAACAGAACCGAAAGTCAAATTCTATTACGGAATCAAAGGAAGCTCCCTTGAGGATGCAGATGAAAAATCAGACAGCCTGGGTAAAGAAGTGCTCGCGATGATCGACAAGATGCTGTAATCTGTGAAAACCGAGTAAGGACAGGGAATGGCAGAGGATAATAACATTCTGTGAATAAAGTGGAAAAAAACGGTAAAAAACGACCAAAACCCTCCCGAAATGGGCGAAATACCTTGACAAACAGGGGGTGAGCGGGTATAACATTAGATAAGGGCGACCTTCACGCAAAGGACAAAGTGTGAAGCCTGCTCACAACACGTGTAGAGTACAAGGTATTCTAATATAATTAAGAGGAGGAATTAATCCATGAACAAAACAGAATTAATCGCAGCTATTGCTGAGAAGGCAGAACTATCAAAGAAAGACTCTGAGAAAGCGCTGAAGGCTTTTGTTGATGTTGTGACAGATCAGTTAAAAAAAGATGAAAAAATCCAGTTGGTAGGTTTTGGTACATTCGAAGTAAGTAAGAGAGCTGCAAGAGAAGGTAGAAATCCTCAGACAGGAAAAACAATGAAGATCGAGGCCTGCAAGGCACCTAAGTTCAAAGCTGGAAAAGCTTTAAAAGACGCTGTGAATGAAAAATAGACACGCTATGTTAAGCGGTGTGAATAGAGTGAGAAGCGGTTCGGATGTTTGTGTCCAGACCGCTTCTTATTTTAACTTTGGGTAAAAGGAGTAAGACAAATTATGAGATTAGACAAATTTTTAAAGGTATCCCGCCTGATTAAGCGCCGTACGGTGGCCAATGAGGCATGTGATGCAGGACGGGTTTTGGTCAATGGCAATGTGGCGAAGGCATCTGTCAAGATCAAGGTCGGAGATATTATCGAGATCCAGTTCGGAACCAGGACGGTAAAAGTGCGCGTGCTGGACATCCAGAACACGACGAAAAAAGAAGCAGCCAAAGAACTGTTCGAGTATCTATAAGAGACGGGTAGGGGACAGGTTGAGGGGCAATTGGGGACGTAGCAAAGTGACACTTTGCTACGTCCCCAATTGCCCCTCAACCTGTCCCCTTCCGTCCCCTACGATTCGAACTGGAATATCTCGCCCGCCACCGGCATATATATAATAGAGCAGGTTACAGAATCTGGTATCGAAGAATCACCCGCACAAAGTAACGGAGGTCAGAGCATATGGAAGAACATCTGCCCGTAAAGGCGCATAAACTGGTAATCAATAATCGAAAGACGAGCACGGCAACCGGTGTGCTGGATGTGCTTTCTTTTGATCTGAACGAAATCCTTCTGGAGACGGAGCAGGGAATGCTTCTGATGAAGGGGAAGGATCTTCACGTCAACCGGCTCAGTGTAGAGAAGGGGGAGGTCGATATCGTGGGGGAGATCGACAGCGTCAATTACTCCGAGACACACCTGAGCGGCAAGGCAGCCGGAGAGACTTTTCTCGCAAAGCTGTTTAAGTAAGAGCGTATGGCGGGATTAAAGAATGAGGGGATAGTTTTTTTATATGCGCTGCTGACCGGAATGACGGCCATGAGTATTTACTACCTGCTCATCGTGCTCCGCGGGATTTTCCGGCATGGCAGAAAAATCGTGGAACTGGAAGATCTGATTTTCTGGGTGGGAATCAGTATCTTTTTTTATTATCGCATGTATGTCACAACTTATGGTAGCATTCGGTGGTATTTTGTACTAGGTGTTGTTGGTGGCGTTTTTCTCTGCGTTTTTGTGAAAAAGAAATTGATGTTTTTTCTGTTGGAAATTGAGAAAAGACTTGAAAAGTCTTCGAAAAACAAGTAGAATAAAATTACTTAAGTAGGGGTGCTTAATGTAATGAATAAGATGGGTGAGTACAAAATATGGCAAAGCAAAACAAGCGCGTTATCAGACAAAAAACACGTGTAAAGCGTCATAAAAGAAGTATGATGTTGATCAGCGCCGTTCTGCTGCTGCTCACTGTTATGGTGTTTGCAAAATCGATGGAGCTGCAGGCAAAGAACAAGGAGTACAAGAAACAAGAGACGGAGCTGAAGAGTCAGATCGCAGAGCAGAAGGAACGCTCGAAAGAGATCGCAGAATTTAAGGATTATGTGGTGACTGACGACTACGTGAAGGAGATCGCGGAGGAGCGTCTTGGACTGGTTGACCCGAATGAGGTCATATTCAAGGCACAGTAATGAAGTAAGAAGAATAATCGTACAAAAGAAAGCTTTAGGAGATGATCCTAAAGCTTTTTCTTTTGGATATGGGGGAGCCGATATGGAAGAAATGGAAACGGGACAAGTGCTGCACACGAGTCCGTATGCGATTCAAATAGAAAAATTTGCAAATTCACTGCGCCAGCTGTCGCGCATGTTTCTGCGTCTGGAGGAACCGAAGCGCTCTTTCTCCGGGGAAGAGGTGGAGGATATGTTCCTGGAGGTAAAGGAGCGGGTCTGCACCCACTGTGAGAAATGCGCCTGGTGCTGGGGGGAACAGCAGGTGGGCACCTGGCAGATGGGATATGAAGTGCTGGCGGCTATCGACACCTACGGAAATGAACTGAATGTGGAGATGAAACGAAAGCTCCAGAATCGCTGTGTCAGAGCTACGCAGTTTCTGAAGGAGACACTGGATGTGTTTCACGATGCGAAGAAAAATATGCTGTGGCTGAATAAGATGGCATGGAGCAGGGAAGGCTGTGCGTTGCAGCTGGATACATTTGCTGATATGATCCAGGCAGAGTCGAGGGAGCTGGAGGACAGCATCATCTCGGATGAGCGCAGCGCGAAGCGGATCGAGACAAGCCTCAAGAAGCTGGGGGCGAGAGTGCTCTACACAACATTTCTCATCACGGAGGAGGGGAAATATATGGTGTATCTCACCGCCCGGGCGATGCGGGATTCCTGCGTGTCATGCAGGGAGATCCTGCGCGTGGTCTCTGAGGTCACGGACCGGGATCTGGTCTGGCAGAATGAAGTGGGACAGGTGCTCGGCAGAGAGTATGTCACACTGGTCGCCATCGACGGACCAGAGTACTACATTCTTCCGGGAATCGCCAAGATCGGAAAAGGCTGCAGCGAGATTTCCGGGGACAGCTTCATGATGACGCACCTCCCCGGCGGAAAACAGGCGGTCGCAATCTCTGACGGCATGGGAGCTGGAGAGAGTGCGCGCCGGGAGAGCACCGTGGTGATGGATTTGCTGGAGGAGTTTTTAGAGGCCGGGTTTCCGGTGAAGAGCGCCATACAGATGATCAACACCGCGCTCGTCATGGGGCGGGAGGAGATACATTTTGCAACCATCGACATGACCGTATTCGACCTGTATACCGGGGTTTGCAGGCTCATCAAGGCAGGGGCGTCCTCCACATTTATCAAGCGGGGAAACAGCGTGGAGCATCTGAGCTCGACCAGCCTCCCGGTGGGGGTGCTGCAAAAGCTGGAGGTGGATATGCTGGAACGGCAGATGGAGAGCGGGGATTTTCTGATTATGGTAACGGACGGTGTGCTGGATGCACTTCCAGTGGGGGAGCAGGATCTGATTCTGGAGACCATCATCTCCGGAACCAGCAAGAGCAATGCCAGAGAGATGGCACACCACATTCTGGAGCAGGTGCTGGGCTGGAATGGGGAGGCGCCGCTGGACGATATGACCGTGCTTGTGGTAGGATTGTGGAAATGCTGAGGAAAATGACGATCGAGTTGGCATTGATACGATTTGCCGGATATGTTATAGTGATACTATGATAGAAAAAGTAAAAAAATATATAAGACAATTTCATATGATAGAGGATGGAGATCGATTGATTGTTGGCGTATCCGGGGGTGTGGACTCGGTATGCCTGTTTTTCGTGCTGTTGGAACTGCAGAAGGAATACAGTTTTGAGATGATCGTCGTGCACGTGAACCACCAGCTTCGGGCACAGGCGGCCGATGAGGATGAACAGTTCGTGGAGATGCTGTGTAAGGAGCACAGGGTTCTCTGCGTGAGCAGGCAGATCGATGTGCGGAAGGTGGCTGAAAAATCCGGCTGCTCGCTGGAGGAGGCCGGGAGAAACGTCCGGCGGAGCGCATTTGCGCAGGTGCGGCAGGAATACGGTGGAACGAAGGTCGTGATGGCGCACCACAAGAATGACAATGCAGAGACGCTGCTGATGAATCTGGCGCGGGGAACCGGTCTTCGCGGAATGGGCGGCATGAGCCCGGTCAGAGGCAGTGTGATCCGGCCGCTGCTGTGCGTGGAGCGCAGGGAGATCATGGAGTATGCCAGGAGCCGCCTGATCGCGTATCGGACGGATGAGAGCAATATCAGTGACGACTATACAAGAAACCGGGTGCGCAATCATGTGCTCCCCTTTTTTGAGGAGCATGTGAACCGCCAGAGTGTAGAGCATATCAACGCGGCCATGAGCCAGATGCGGGAGATTCAGCGTTATATGGAGGATCAGGTGAACCTGGCCTTTGCACAGTGCGTGGCGGACCGCGGTGCGGAAAATCCCGGGAAAGGCGGCATGGAGCTGCTTATCCGGAAATCGGAGTATGAGAAGCAGGCGGAGGTGATCGGCAGGATGATCCTGATCCGGTGTATTTCCCAGGTGGCGCAGAAGGAACGGGATATCACCCGGATCCACATCCGCGCGGTGCGGGAGCTGTTTGACAGACAGGTCGGCCGGAGTCTGGATCTGCCCTACGGACTGCTTGCGGTGCGGGACTATGAGGGGGTGGTCATCCGCAGGAGAAGTGCGCGCAGTGAGCCGGGGATAGAGCCGGTGGAGCTGCAGATTCCAGGAGTGACGACGATTCCGGATCTGGGAGTGACAATAAATTGCACGATTCTGGAAAATCGAGAAGATTTTTCTGTGAATCAGATCCCGCAAAAGACCTACACGAAATGGTTTGATTATGATATAATGAGCACTAGTGAGGCACCGTGCTCGCACGAGTGGCGAAAGGCGAAAGGCGATCATGATAGCTGCAAAGCAGCGTCAAGCACTGAAAGTGCGAATCATGATATAATGAGCACTAGTGAGGCACCGTGCTTGCACGAGTGGCGAAAGGCGAAAGGCGATCATGATATAATAAAAGATAAACTGACTGTGCGGACGAGACAGACCGGAGATTACATTTCCATTGACAAAAACGGTGGGACACAGAAGCTGAAGTCTTATTTTATCAATAATAAGATACCGGGCGAAGTGCGCGATACACTTCTGCTGATCGCACAGAACAATCAGATTCACTGGATACCCGGGTATCGGATGGGAATTGATTGTCAGATAAATGAATACACAAAAAAAGTACTGCAAATAAAAGTTGAACAAGACGGAGGAAATTGGTATGGCAGAGACAATTAGGGTATTGGTACCGGAAGATGAGGTAGACAAGAGAGTCAGGGAGTTGGGAAAACAGATCAGCGAGGCGTATGCAGGAAAGCAGGTGCATCTGATCTGCGTGCTCAAGGGCGGCGTTTTTTTTATGTGCGAACTGGCCAAGCGGATTGAGGTTCCGGTCACGATGGACTTCATGAGCGTCAGCAGCTATGGGGACGCAACCGCATCCAGCGGAGTCATCCGCATCGCGAAAGATCTGGATCAGACGCTGGAGGGCAAGGATGTGCTCGTTGTGGAGGATATCATCGATTCAGGGAGGACATTGTCCTACCTGTTGGAGATTCTTGAGAAGAGAAATCCGAACAGCATGAAGCTCTGTACTCTGCTCGATAAACCGGACCGCAGAGTGAGAGATGTGAAGGTAGACTACGTCGGATTCAGTATTCCGGACGAATTTGTTGTGGGATATGGACTCGACTACGCACAGAAGTATAGAAATTTACCTTTTATCGGTGTGGTAGAGGGGATAGAGTAAAAGAGAAGTTTGGAAGGAGAACCGAGAAGTTGGATAATAAAAAGTATAGAGGAATCAGCGGAGCGACTGTTTTTTCCGTGATTATTCTGGTCCTTCTTGTGCTTTGGTTCGCAAACCGGATGCAGGTACAGAACAATGAGATGACCTACACACAGTTTGTGAAGGAAGTGGAAGGAAATAATATCAGTAAAGTTATAATCAATCAGAACAAAACAGTTCCTACAGGAGTAGTGACAGTGACGCTCAAGGACGGCGAGAGTGAGAAGGACGCCAAGACAGTGTATGTGTCAGATGTCAACGACGTGCAGGCGCTTCTGGAGAAGAGGGAAATCGATTATGAGATGCCAAATATCCCGGAGGATTCCTGGCTGTCGACAATGCTGCTCCCTATGATCATCATGTTCGGGGGAGTCATGCTTTTGTTTGTGCTGATGAACCGTCAGGGCGGAGGCGGAACCAACGCCAAGGCCATGAATTTTGGAAAGAGCCGTGCAAAGCTCAGCACGGAGGACGAAAAGAAGGTTACATTTGAAGAAGTGGCCGGATTAAAAGAGGAAAAAGAAGAGCTGGAGGAGATTGTGGATTTCCTAAAGGCGCCGAAGAAATATATTCAGGTGGGAGCCCGGATTCCCAAGGGAGTTCTGCTGGAGGGCCCTCCGGGAACCGGTAAGACCCTGCTTGCCAAGGCGGTAGCCGGGGAGGCTGGCGTTCCGTTCTTTACTATCTCCGGATCAGATTTTGTGGAGATGTTTGTCGGAGTCGGCGCATCCCGGGTGAGAGATTTGTTTGCAGACGCGAAGAAGAATGCGCCGTGTATCATTTTCATCGATGAGATCGATGCGGTTGCAAGACGACGTGGAACCGGAATGGGCGGCGGTCATGATGAGCGCGAGCAGACATTGAACCAGCTGCTGGTGGAGATGGACGGATTTGGTGTCAACGAGGGAATCATCGTGATGGCGGCGACGAACCGGAAGGATATTTTGGATCCGGCAATCCTGCGACCGGGACGTTTTGACCGGGATGTCATCGTGGGACGCCCGGATGTGCAGGGAAGAGAAGACATTTTGAAGATCCATGCGAGGAACAAACCGCTGGGGGACGATGTGGATCTGAAACAGATTGCGCAGACAACCGCAGGCTTTACCGGAGCGGATCTTGAGAACCTGCTCAACGAGGCGGCGATTCTGGCGGCCAAGGAAAATCGCATGTATCTGCTGCAGTCGGATATCCGCCACGCATTTATCAAGGTGGGAATCGGACCGGAGAAGAAGAGCCGTGTGGTTTCCGACAAAGAAAGAAAAATCACAGCATATCATGAGGCGGGTCATGCAATCCTGTTCCATGTGCTGCCGGATGTGGGACCGGTCTACTCGGTTTCCATCGTTCCGACTGGCGGAGCGGGCGGATACACGATGCCCCTTCCGATGAATGACGATATGTTTAACACAAAGGGACAGATGCTCCAGGAGATCACGGTATCTCTCGGGGGACGTGTTGCGGAGGAAGAAATCTTTGACGATATCACAACGGGAGCTTCTCAGGACATTAAGCAGGCGACTGCCCTTGCAAAATCAATGGTAACGAAGTTTGGTATGTCCGAGGCACTGGGACTGATCAACTATGATAACGACAGCGATGAGGTGTTTATCGGACGGGATATTGGACATTCCGGACGGGGGTATGGTGAGCAGGTGGCGAGTACGATCGATCAGGAAGTAAAACGGATCATCGATGAGTGCTACTCCAAGGCGAGAGCCATTCTTCAGGAATATGATTCAGTTCTTCAGGCCTGCGCTGCACTGCTTTTAGAAAAAGAAAAAATCACAAGAAATGAGTTTGAGGGGCTGTTTGATGAATAGAGAGGCTTTATTTTCCGACGGGACAGTGAATTATGTTGTTCCGCCGGATCCGTATCCGAATGCATCGGTGACGATATATTTCCGAACGGAAAAAAATGACGTAGAAGAAGTGTATCTCGTGGCAGGGCGGGAACGATATCTGATGAAAAAAGCGGAGACCAGAGAGAATTTTGACTATTACGCTTATCTGGTAATGCTCGACACACAGGTATTTTCGTACTGTTTTGAGATTAAGGCAGGCGACGAGGTCTGTTATTACCATAAGTGCGGTGCAGCCGATGCGCCGGTGGAGTGTTATAATTTTGAGATCATGCCGGGATTTTCCACGCCGGACTGGGCCAAGGGTGCGGTGATGTACCAGATTTTTGTGGATCGGTTTCGCAACGGGGACAAGACCAATGACGTGGAGGATCGGGAGTACATTTATATTGGGGAACCGAGCAGAAAGATTCGTGACTGGGACCGTCCGCCGTCCAATCCGGATATCCGGAATTTCTATGGCGGGGATCTGGCGGGAGTATTTGAGAAACTGGACTATCTGCAGGAGCTTGGGGTGGAGGTCATCTACTTTAATCCCCTCTTTGTCTCACCGTCCAACCACAAATACGATATTCAGGACTATGATTACATCGACCCGCATTACGGGAAGATTGTTCATGATGGCGGGGAGGTTCTGCCCGAGGGCGTGACGGACAACACCCGCGCCACGAAGTACCAGAGCCGTACCGGTGACATTGCAAATCTTGAGGCGAGCAACGCGCTGTTTGCGGAGCTGGTTGAGGAGCTGCACAAGCGTGGGATGAAGGTGATACTGGACGGCGTGTTCAACCACTGCGGATCCTTTAACAAATGGATGGACAGAGAGCGTATTTACGACCAGCAGGAGGCTTATGAAAAGGGGGCTTATGTCTCACAGGACAGCCCGTATCACACGTTCTTTCATTTCTCGGATGAGAAGGCGGAGAACTGGCCGTACAATTATCGCTATGACGGATGGTGGGGACACGATACACTTCCGAAGCTGAATTATGAGGATTCAACGAAGCTGGAGCAGTACATTCTGGACATCGGCAGAAAATGGGTCTCACCGCCGTACAATGTGGACGGATGGAGACTGGATGTGGCCGCGGATCTCGGTTACAGTAATGAATACAATCACATGTTCTGGCAGAATTTCCGTCAGGCGGTAAAGGAGGCGAACCCCAATGCGCTGATTCTCGCGGAGCATTACGGTGATCCGAAGGACTGGCTGCGCGGAGATGAGTGGGACAGTGTCATGAACTATGACGCGTTCATGGAGCCGCTCACCTGGTTCCTGACCGGAATGGAGAAGCACAGCGACGAGCGCCGTGTTGATCTTTGGGGCAATGCAAACAACTTTGTGAACAGCATGAACCATTTTATGGCGAGTATGCTGACACCGTCTCTTCAGGTGGCGATGAACGAGCTGTCCAACCATGATCATTCCCGGTTCCTGACAAGAACAAACCATATTGCAGGGCGTGTGGAAAATCTGGGGACGAAGGCTGCCGAGGAGGGCGTGAACAAAGCGGTCATGCGTGTGGCGGTGACGATGCAGATGACCTGGGTCGGTGCGCCGACCATCTACTATGGCGATGAGGTCGGGCTGTGCGGATTCACGGATCCGGACAACCGGAGAACCTACCCATGGGGGAATGAAGACAGGGAACTTCTTGATTTCCACAAGGATATCATTGCGATCCATAAAGAACATAAGGTGTTCCGTAACGGCTCTCTGCGCATGCTTACATGGAGTGATAACGTGCTGGCTTACGGAAGATTTCAGGGGGATGAGCAGATTGTTGTCATTCTGAACAACAGCAAGGAAGTGCGGGAGATCACGGTGCCGGTATGGCTTGCCGAGGTACCGATGACCGGTCGTATGCGCCGGCTGCTGTTGACGTATGAGCAAGGGTATTCGGTGGAACCGGATGAGTATATCGTCGAGAATGGTGAGGTTGTGCTCAATCTGGGGCGGCATTCTGCGGTGATCCTGAAGAGCAGGAAGTAGCCGGAGAATAGGGTACACTTAGTGAATGCAGATGCACAGCAAATAGAGTATGCATAGCAGCGAATGAAGACATTACAGATAAAAAAGAACAGAAAAGAGGGAGACAATTCTGCCGGTCGGTGGGAGTGTCTCCCGTTATGCTTACAAAGGGAGGCAGATTATGCAGCAGCTATATACAAAATGGGGAAGAGAATTGGATGGGGATCACGTGTTGGAGGAATATCCGAGACCGATGCTGGTCCGGGACAGTTTTGTGAATCTGAACGGATATTGGAAATACGCATTTCAAAAAGATTCCGGGATTCCCCTCAAATATGATGGTGAGATTCTGGTGCCATTTTCTCCGGAAACGGCGTTGTCCGGCGTGAAAAGACAGCTGCAGCCGGATGAATATCTCTGGTACTTCCGCACATTTCCGGTGAAGAAGGAACTGGTAGGGCGGAGGGCGCTTTTGCATTTCGGCGCGGTGGATCAGGCATGTCAGGTCTATGTGAACCGTAAGAAAGCAGGACGGCATACAGGGGGATATCTGCCTTTTACTGTTGATATCACGGATTATCTGATGGCGGGAGATAATGTGCTCATGCTTCAGGTCAAGGACGTGAGTGACACCTCCTGGCATGCGCGGGGCAAGCAGAGCCTGAAGCGGGGCGGTATGTTCTACATGGCCCAGAGCGGGATCTGGCAGACGGTCTGGATGGAATATGTGCCGGATAATTACGTGGAGAAGCTGGTCTGCACGCCGCTGTATGATGAAGAGAAGATTCGGATTGAAGTGCGCGCAGAGATTGAATGTCCGGTGCGGATCGAGGTATCCGAGGCGGAAGTGGCGGAGGATGCTGTGCGGTCAGAAGCGATGGGTGATACAGTGCTGTCAGATGCGGCAGATGATGCCGAGCTGTCAGAAGTGGCGGAGGATGCTGTGCGGTCAGAAGCGGCGGGAGAGGCTGACGCAGACAAACGCCAATGTATCGCATGTGCGGACGGTCTGGCGAACACGGCGATCGAGATCTCGATTCCGCAGATGAAATCGTGGACGCCGGAGACCCCTTATCTGTATTCGTTCTCCGTGGAGATGGGCGGGGATCATGTGGAGAGCTACTTTGCCATGCGCTGCTTCACGCTGGAGAAGGACGAGCAGGATACTCCGCGGCTCTGTCTGAACCATCAGCCCTGTTTTCAGCGGGGAGTGCTGGATCAGGGCTACTGGCCGGACGGACTTTATACCGCGCCAAGCGATGAGGCTCTGATCTTCGATATCATGGAAATGAAGAAGATGGGGTTTAATATGATGCGAAAACATCTCAAGATCGAGTCGGAGCGGTGGTACTATCACTGTGACCGGCTGGGGATGATCGTGTGGCAGGATATGGTAAATGGAGGAACTGCCTACAAATTCTGGTACGTCACTTATCTGGCAACATTTTTGACCAGAATGGGAAAGAGCCGGAAGGACGGCTATACACGACTGCTCTCCCGACGGGACAAAGAGGGGCGTCTGGAATTTGTGAAAGAAATGAAAGAAACGATTGAGTTGCTATATTCACATCCAAGTATATGTACATGGGTGATTTTCAACGAAGGATGGGGACAGTTTCAGACTGCAGACATGACGGATATCGTGCGGGAACTTGACCAGACCCGGCTGATCGATCAGGCGAGCGGATGGTTCGACCAGGGCGGCGGTGATATGCAGAGCATTCACAACTACTTTTTTGAACTGAATCTGCTCCCGGAAAAGGAGCGAGCGACCGTGCTGTCGGAATTTGGCGGATATTCTTTGCGTGTGAAGGGACATAGTGCTTGTGAAAAGCTGTATGGTTATGGTACATTTAAAGATATGGATTCTCTGAATGCGGAGTACCGGAAACGGCAGCAGGAGGCAGAGAGCGAGATTCCGGGGGGATTGTGTGCCACGGTGTACACGCAGGTGTCGGATGTGGAGGAGGAAGTTAACGGAATCTTCACTTATGACCGGGAGGTACAAAAGATAAAGAAACCGGAAATCAAATAGAAAATGAGAAGGACAGAGGGAGACATTGAATAAGAAGAAAAAAATGATTCTTGCAGGATGCTGTGTGATTGCAGCCCTGGCACTGGGCGGCGGGTATCTGGTTTATCAGAACCAACAGGTCAGAGCGGAGGCAGAAAAAAAGAGTGAAGAGCAGGCCGCTGTAAAAAAAGAGGCGGCAGCAAAGGTGAAGGCGGAAAAAGAAGAAAAAGCTGAGAAAGAAGCTGAGGCGCAGAAAAAGGCGGAGGAAGAGGCGCAGAAGAAAGCCGAGGAAGAGGCCGCCCGGAAGAAAGCCGAGGAGGAAGCCGCGGCGCAGGCGGCAGCGAAACCGGGAACCGGAAAAATCGTTGCTATCGATCCGGGGCATATGTCCCAGAGCGTGGATCCTTATGATACCGAGCCGAATGGCCCGGGATCGGATGAGATGAAAGCGAAGGACACGTCTGGAACGAGCGGGAGCTATACAGGACTGCCGGAGTATCAGCTGAATCTGGATGTGTCATTAAAGCTGCGGACCGCACTGGAGGCGCTTGGATATCAGGTGGTGCTGACGAGGGATACGAACGATCTGAAGCTGAGCTGTATTGAACGGGCGGCCATCGCCAATGATTCCGGCGCGGATATCTATATTCGGATTCATGCAAACGGGAGTGAGAACGGAGATGCATCCGGGGCACTGGCACTGATCCCGTCTGCAGAAAATGCCTACAATGGCAATTTATACGAGCCCAGCAACCGGCTTGCTCAGTGTGTGCTGGACGCATACTGTGGTGCAACCGGCTTCGGGAATCTGGGTGTGCAGTGCAATGATACGATGACGGGAAACAACTGGAGCAGCATTCCGGTTATGATCCTGGAGATGGGATTTATGACCAACGAATCCGATGACATGCAGATGGCGGATGACGCGTTTCAGAATGCCATGGTGCAGGGAATTGTGGACGGAATCAATGCTTATTACGGGCAGTAAAACGGTGAAGAAAAAACGTGAAGTATGATCGAGAAGTAAGAACGTGGAGCAAGATCATGAAGTAAGATTGTGGAGTGAGACTGTGAAATATGATCGAGAAGTAAGATTGATATAAAACAATGAGGAAGGAATTAACAAGATGCAGAACAGAGAAAAATTTGGATCCAGACTTGGATTCATCCTGGTATCCGCAGGATGCGCGGTGGGGCTGGGAAATGTGTGGAAGTTCCCATACATGGCAGGAAAGTACGGCGGAGCGGCATTTATCCTGATCTACCTGCTGTTCCTGGTGATTATGGGGCTGCCGATCATGGTGTGTGAATTTAGTGTGGGCCGCGGAAGCCAGAAGAGCGTTGCGACATCCTTTAAGGAGCTGGAGCCGAAGGGGAGAAGATGGCATGATTTCGGATATTTCGGAATGATTGGAAATTATGCACTGATGATGTTTTATACGATGGTCGGAGGCTGGATGCTCTATTATTGTTTCCGCACTGTCCGGGGGGAATTTAGTGCCAACGGTCTGACGGCCGACATGGTGGCGGACAAGTTCAGCCAGATGCTGGCATCGCCCGGAACCCTTACCGTGTGGATGATGATTGCGGTTGTCCTGTCCTTTGGGATCTGCTCGCTGGGCGTGCAGAAGGGTGTGGAAAAAATCACGAAGATCATGATGATCTGCCTGCTCGCATTGATCGTGGTGCTTGCAGTCAATTCCGTTACCCTGCAGGGGGCAAAAGAGGGGATTCGGTTCTATCTGGTTCCTGATTTTGCTGCCATGAAAGAAATCGGAATCGGAAATGTTGTCTTCGGTGCCATGTCTCAGGCATTTTTCACGCTGAGCATCGGCATCGGTTCCATGGCGATTTTCGGCAGCTACCTGGATAAAGACAGGTCTCTCACCGGGGAGGCACTGAGCATCACGCTGCTGGATACCTTTGTGGCGCTGATGGCAGGTCTGATCGTGATACCGGCCTGCTTCGCATTTGGCGTGGAGCCGGGGGCGGGGCCGTCGCTGATTTTTATCACACTGCCCAATGTGTTTCATGAGATGCCCGGTGGCAGAATCTGGGGAAGTCTATTCTTCTTATTCCTGTCATTTGCGGCACACTCGACGATTATTGCCGTGTTTGAGAACATTATTTCCTTTGCGATTGACCTCTGGGGATGGACGCGGAAAAAGGCTGTTTTAGTGAATATGGTGCTGATCATTGTGCTGTCAATGCCGTGTATTCTAGGCTTCAATGTCTTCTCCGGATTTCAGCCGCTCGGAGCCGGGACGGGAATCATGGATCTGGAAGACTTCATTGTTTCCAGCAATCTTCTTCCGCTCGGGTCATTGGTATATCTGATGTTCTGCACGCACAAAAATGGATGGGGATGGGACAACTTCATCCAGGAGGCGGACTCGGGCAGTGGAATCCAACTCCCCAAGAGCCTTCGCGGATACATGATGTATGTGCTGCCGTTACTGGTGATCCTGATCTATGTGAAGGGATACTGGGACCTGTTTGCACCGCAGGGAATCGGTGTGTTGGTGCCGTGGATGGGAGTTGCGTGTGCATTTCTCGGGATCGTGCTGTGGTTTGCATACGGAAAGCGGAAATAAGCTTAACCTGTCATCAATAAAGAGAAGAGTTCCCGGACGCTGTTTGTCCAGAAACTCTTCTCTTTGATATTGTACATTTATTTCGTTAAAACTTCATGACCGTCTTCTGTAATCAGAACCATATACTCAATCTGTGCAGACAGCCCGTCATCGATGGTGTAGACTGTCCAGTCATTGTCCTCGTCGACAAAGAAATCCGGACTGCCCTCGTTGATCATCGGCTCGATGGTGAACGTCATGCCGGGAACAAGAAGCATCTCGCTGCCCTTTGGTGTGACATAGCTGACAAAAGGATCTTCATGGAACGCGAGACCGATTCCGTGACCACCGATATCCTCCACGACAGAGTAACCATTTTCCTGAGCGTGGGTGTTGATTGCGTCTGCGATATCTCCCAGATGGTTCCACGGTTTCGCCTGTGCAAGACCCAACTCCACACATTCTTCGGTGACGCGGACGATGCGCTCGGCACGTTCAGAAATCCTTCCAATCTTGAACATGCGGGATGCGTCGGAAAAGTAGCCATCTAATATAGTAGAAACATCAACGTTGACAATGTCGCCCTCCTGCAAAATGATGTCTTCACTCGGAATGCCGTGGCAGATCTCGTTGTTGATGGAGGTGCAGACACTCTTCGGGTATCCTTCGTAGTGCAGGTCTGCCGGGATGGCGCCATGTCCGTAAGTGTATTCATTGACCCAGGTGTTGATCTGCTCGGTGCTGACGCCTGCCTGAATGCGTTCTGCCACATAGTCGAGAACACCGGTGTTGATTTTGGCACTCTTTTTAATCAGTGCAATCTGCTCCTGTGTCTTTAAAATCTTACGAGAAGGTACAATCTCGCCTTTCAGTGCATGCTCCTGAATCTTTTCCTCGATTGGCAGGTGGCATTTTTTATACTTCTTTCCGCTGCCACACCAGCAGATATCGTTTCGTTCCATTTCTTTCTCTCCTTTATTTGTTTAAATATTCTAAAGCTGCCGTCGACCGGAAGGCGACGACCGGCGCACGTTATCAGCGCGGCCTTGTCAAGCGGATACTCGGGATCCGCTTTGCTGCTTTTTGTAGTCTTATGCAGTTTTGCTGTCGTCTCAGCAGGAGATTACAGTTTCTACCGCGGATATCTATAGGGGGTTAAATAAAACTAACCCGATATATTTTACCACAGGACGCAAATTAGTGCAATGGTCCTTAATCATTATCCGGTGACAAAGTAAAGCGGACATTGTAAATTTTCCTAATCCGCCACTTACTGCCGCGCACTTGAACGTCTTAAAGCAGCTGGATGTTCAAGTACAAGCAGCGAAGCGGATTGTGGGTGTCCGATTTACGGGGATTACGGACGATCAAATTCGTGAATAAACAACCCGCTTCGCAGCTTGGGCTCGAACCAGGTTGATTTCGGCGGCATCAGCCGGCCGGCATCCGCGACGGCCAGCAGTTCGTCCATTGAGGTCGGGTACATGGAGAATGCAACACCGGTATCTGCGGCGTCCACGGTGCTGCTCAGCTCTGTCAGCCCGCGGATTCCTCCTACGAAGGCGATGCGGTCATCGGTCTTGGGATCATGGATGCCGAGTAGCGGTTCCAAAAGTGCATTCTGCAGAATGGAGACATCCAGACCGTCGACCGGATCGTCGGACAGGATGTGCGCTCCGGCGGTGAGCCGGTACCAGGTTCCCTGCACATACATTCCGAATTGTCCTTTCTCAGACGGAGCAAACGGGCTTGATCCCATGGAGGCCACCTCGAAGTCACGAGCCAGAAGCGCCATGAAATCAGAGACGCTGTGGCCGTTCAGATCCTTGACGATCCGGTTATAATCGAAGATGTGAAGCTGCGGGGCCGGAAATAAAACAGACAGGAAATAGTTGAAATCTTCACTGCCGTTAAAATCCGGATGCATCTGCCTGCGCATTTGCCCGACTTTGACGGCGGACGCGGCACGGTGGTGCCCATCGGCGATGTAGACATTTGGAATACCGGCAAAGATATCAATGATATCGTGGATGCTGTCCGGGCTGGAAACCAGCCACACACGGTGGTGGATCTGATCCTCCGATATGAAATCGTGGACCGGAGTCTGCGACTTTATACAGGAAACAATTTCATTTATTTGCCGGTTCTCCCGGTATGCAAGGAAAATGGGGCCGGTCTGCGCGCTGCAGGTGTCCACGTGGCGGATACGGTCCAGCTCTTTTTCGGCCCTCGTATTTTCATGCTTTTTAATCGTGCCGTTCAGGTAGTCGTCGATAGAAGCGGTGGCGACGAGACCTGTCTGGGTAATCACAGACGGTGGGAAACGGTCCGGACGCGGAACTGCGCCGGAAACAGCCGCGGCAGCAGCCGAGGCTGTTCCGGTGGTGATCGCCGCAGTGGAGACTGAAGCAGCCGTCGTAATAGCAGCAGTATCCGTGAGCGGCATGGTGAGTTCATAAATATAGAAGCAGTCCTCTTTATCCCGGACAAAATAACCATCATTCATCATCTCGTGAAGCGTGTCGCGAGCTTTATCGTAGATCTGCTGACTGTACATGTCGGTGTCATCCGGAAACTGTGTCTCTGCTCGGTCGATCTTCAGAAACGACAGCGGGTTGCCGGCAACGATCTCCTTTGCCTCCCGGCGATTGTAAACATCGTAGGGCAGGGCCGCAATCCGGGCGGCAGCATCAGCACGCGGCCGGATGGCTGCGAATGGTTTTATAGTTGTCATAATTGATCTCCTTTTGTTTTTAACAACGCCCTAAGTATAGCACAATTGACCAGGCTTTTGTTAAGTCTTTTGTTAAGTGAGATTTTTAGTTGTTTGGGAATAAAAAATGGGGTATACTAAATTGGTAGTTTATATCTCAGTGAAATAAGGAGGAATTTGTTGTGTTAAGAATTGGAATGTTAACCAGCGGCGGAGACTGCCAGGCATTGAATGCAGCCATGCGCGGCGTTGTAAAAGGAATATATTCGAAGACGGATGATGTGGAAATATATGGATTTCAGGATGGGTATAAAGGTCTGATGTACAGCAACTTTGAGATGCTGACATCTAAGGATTTTTCTGGTATTCTGACCAGAGGCGGCACGATTCTCGGTACTTCAAGACAGCCATTCAAGCTGATGAGAGAGCCGGATGCGAATGGATTGGACAAGGTGGAGGCTATGAAGCATACGTACCACAAGCTGAATCTGAACTGTCTGGTGATCTTGGGAGGAAATGGAACGCACAAGACAGCGAACCTGCTGCGTGAGGAGGGACTTGATATTATCACGCTGCCGAAGACCATCGACAATGATCTGTGGGGAACGGATATGACTTTCGGTTTTCAGAGCGCGGTGGACATCGCGACGGACACCATCGACCGTATCCACACGACGGCAACTTCGCACAGCCGTGTGTTTATCATCGAGGTTATGGGACACAAGGTTGGATATGTGACACTGCATGCGGGAATCGCAGGCGGCGCGGATATTATTCTGCTTCCGGAGATTCCTTACGACATCGATGTCATTGCGGATGTGATCGAGAGGAGAGCGCAGGCAGGAAAACCATTTACCATTCTTGCGGTTGCGGAGGGGGCAATCTCCAAGGAGGATGCGCTGCTCACGAGGAAAGAGTACAAGAAAAAGATTGCCGAGAGAAAATATCCGTCCATTGCCTATGAACTGGAACAGCAGATTCAGGAAAAGATGGATAAAGAAGTGAGGATTACGGTGCCGGGACATACCCAGCGCGGAGGCTCACCTTGTGCATACGACAGAGTGTTTGCGACCCGCGCCGGAGCGAAGGCTGCGGAACTCATCCTGAACGGGCAGTTTGGCTATATGGTAGCCATGAAAAACGGGGAGTTCACACAGGTACCGCTGGGCGATGTGGCAGGAAAATTAAAATACGTGGATCCGGATGCGAGCATCATCAAAGAGGCGAAGATCACGGGGATCAGTTTCGGCGACGAGTAATCGCGGCCAAAAGAACTGCCGTTTACTGCGGTTGGGACAGAATAACAGAGAGAACAAAAAGTTGAGGTGTAAGTCATGTCATATATGGCGCTTTATAGAAAGTTCCGCCCGGATTCCTTTGAGGATGTAAAGGGACAGGATCACATTATTACAACATTAAAAAATCAGATAAAAGCGGAGCGTATCGGACATGCATATTTATTCTGTGGAACAAGAGGAACCGGTAAGACCACGGTGGCGAAGATATTTGCCAAGGCGGTAAACTGCGAGCACCCGGTGGATGGAAGTCCCTGCGGGGAGTGTGCCATGTGCAGATCCATTGCAGCGAACACGTCCATGAATGTCATTGAGATCGATGCGGCATCCAACAACGGTGTCGACAACATCCGTGAGATCCGTGAGGAGGTCGCTTACCGGCCAACGGAAGGAAAGTATAAGGTCTATATCATCGATGAGGTTCATATGCTTTCTATCGGGGCGTTCAACGCATTGCTGAAGACGCTGGAGGAACCACCGGAATACGTGATTTTTATCCTTGCGACCACGGAGGTGCACAAGATCCCGATTACGATTCTGTCGCGCTGTCAGCACTATGATTTTAAGCGGATTACGATCGAGACGATCTCGAACCGTCTGAAGGAGCTGATGGTGAAGGAACAGGTTGACGTGGAGGACCGCGCGATCCGTTATATCGCGAAGGTGGCGGACGGCTCTATGCGTGATGCGCTGAGTCTGTTGGATCAGTGCATCGCATTTTATCTGGGGCAGACCCTGACTTACGATAATGTACTGGAAGTGCTCGGGGCGGTGGACACGGATGTGTTCAGCAGGCTGCTTCGTGACGTGCTGGGACGGGATATTCCGAAGGTGCTGGACACGGTGGAGGATCTGATCATGCAGGGCCGCGAATTGACGCAGCTGGCTGCGGACTTCACCTGGTACTTAAGAAACTTGCTGCTGGCGAAAACTTCTGATAATATAGAGGATGTACTGGATGTCTCGACAGAGAATATGAGACAGCTCCAGGAGGAGGCGCAGATGATCGACAGCGATACACTGCTGCGCTACATCCGGGTCTTCTCGGAACTGTCCGGGCAGCTCAAGTACGCAACCCAGAAGCGGGTGCTGCTTGAAGTGGCGCTGATCAAGTTGTGCACGCCTGCCATGGAGACCAGTCAGGATGCGGTGCTTGACCGGATTCGTGTGCTGGAGGAGAAGATGGAACAGGGACTTCCGGCAGCGGAAGCCGCGGAGCGGATTGTCTATGTAAACGAGGGGGCGCCGAAAAAGAAAGCGCCGAAGCCGGAGCTGCCGAAGGCGGTACCGGAGGACGTGCAGGAGGTTGTGAAGAACTTCCGATCCATTGCCGACGAGACGTCGGGAATGCTGCGCGTGTACTTAAAGCACGCCAAGCTGAGTCTGGGCGGGGACGACAGACTGCTGATCGTCATGCCGGAGGAACTGGAGGCACAGATGGTCGGCACAGATGAACATAAACAGGAACTGGAGACACTCATTGAAAATCGAATCGGCAAGTCTGTCAGTGTGGATGTCCGTCATGTGGATGAAGGACGACATTTTGAGGACAGCTTTGTGGATTTGGAAAAAGTGATCAATATGGAGATCACGGTAGAATAAGGAGGACATACCATGGCAAAACGTGGAGGCTTTCCGGGCGGCGGTGGCATGCCGGGAAATATGGCAAATCTGATGAAACAGGCGCAGAAGATGCAGCGCCAGATGGAAGAACAGGCAAAAGAGATGGAGACGAAGGAATTTAGTGCAACTGCAGGCGGAAATGCGGTTGAGGTGACAGTCTCAGGAAACAGAGAAGTGAAGGCTGTGAAGCTGCAGGAAGAAGTAGTGGATCCGGATGATATCGAGATGTTGGAGGATCTGATCGTCGCAGCAACCAACGAGGCACTCCGCAAGGTAGATGAGGCATCCTCATCAGCCATGTCCCAGCTCACCGGCGGCGGTGGTGGTCTGCCGGGAATGTTCTAGGAGAACTGCGCCAAAGAACGAAAAAGTTCTAAAAGGGACAGGGTGTCGTGCAATTGGGGACGTAGCAAAGTTGCAACTTTGCTACGTCCCCAATTGACAATCAACCTGTCCCCATTGAGAGAGAGGTATTGAGAATGGACTATTACAGCAGTCAAATCAGCAAGCTGATGGATGAACTGTCAAGGCTGCCGGGAATCGGAACGAAGTCGGCACAGAGACTGGCGTTTCATATTATCAATATGCCGAAGGAGCAGGTGGACCAGCTGGCGAAAACCATGGTGGATGCCCGGGAGAACGTCAGGTACTGCAAGCAGTGTTATACTTTGACAGACAAGGAGCTGTGCCCGATCTGCAGCAACAGCAAGCGGGATCAAAAGACCATCATGGTCGTGGAGAATACGAGAGATCTGGCGGCTTACGAGAAGACCGGGAAATATGAGGGCGTGTATCACGTCCTTCACGGTGCAATCTCGCCGATGCTCGGGATTGGACCGGGAGATATCAAACTTAAGGAACTGATCACCCGTCTGGAGGGAGACGTGGACGAGGTGATCATTGCCACAAACTCCAGCCTGGAGGGAGAGACGACGGCGATGTACATCAGCAAGCTGATCAAACCGACGGGAATCAAGGTGAGCCGGATTGCCAGCGGCGTTCCGGTGGGCGGCGATCTGGAGTATATCGATGAAGTGACGCTTCTGCGTGCCCTGGACGGCAGGACGCAGCTTTAGACATGGCATGAAAATGCAGAGTGAAAGCCGCGGATCACACAAAGGAAAATGAAACAAGCATAAGCGGGAGGTATTCTATGAGCAGGAAGAAGGTAACGTCCTCCGATGTGGCGAGAGCCGCAGGAGTATCCCAATCAACAGTATCGATGGTGCTGAACAAAAAGTATAATGTCTCTTTCTCGAAGGAAGTGATCGAGAAGGTGGAGCGTACTGCGGAGGAACTGGGGTATGTGATTCCGAAACGGAAGGTGCGTAAGGACGGAAACCGGGAAAAACTAATCGTTGTATTCTGTCCGAACCTGACAAACCCATACTATGTCATGCTGCTGCAGGGGATCGAGTCCCGGTCGATGGAGCAGGGGTACGCCCTGTTTGTGTGCAACACTCAGCGCAATCTTGCCCTGGAGGAGCGGTATCTGAAAATGATGCACACGCTGCGTCCTCACGGAATCATTTATACATGCAATCCCAGCCACTGCTTCATGGAAGAGGTGGAGAACCTGGCAGAGCGCATCCCGATCACAGTGATCAACAACCAGAATGAGAAGCTGAATGTTGATGCGGTGGAGCTGGATAATTCCAAGCTGGGCCGGATCATGGCCAGGCATCTGCTGGAGCTGGGGCACAAGCGCGTGGGCTACATTGCACCGCCGCTGACGGTGCGCCAGAAGCAGCGCTCGAAGCGGGTGGAGGGATTTCTCAAGGAGTTCGACAAGGCCGGCCTGAAGGATGAGGTGGTAATCAAGGCGGCTGGGGAGGAACTGGACCAGAACATGCCGGACATTGACTCGGAGTACAAGATCGGCTACGATCTGACGAAAGAACTGCTGGCGGAGCACCGGGATCTGACGGCAATCGTAGGCCTGAACGACATGATTGCATTCGGGATCATGGATGCGCTTCACGATGAGAAGTACAAGGTGCCCGGGGATATGTCGGTGATGGGGTGCGACAACACTCTGTTCGCCCAGATGCGCGAGGTTTCTCTGACTACGATCGAGCATTTTGTGGTGTTCAAAGGGCGGGATGCCTGTGACATTATCATGAAAAAGATCAAGCCGTCCCACACAAAGTATGGCGGGATAGAGCCGATCAGCATTTACCACGTGGAGTATGAGCCGCAGCTGATCGTGCGCGGGAGCACGTCTTACCCGAAAAGAGCGGGTGGGCGAATCGAAAGAAATAAAAATTAATCAATTTGACGAAAATATTAATAATAATTATGAACGCTGGATATACATAAAGAGCGAAAAATGGATATCTTCTGCAAGAAAAACCATGCAATGGATGGTTTTGCACAGATAATTAATGAATGATTCACAAGAAGAATTAATAAAACACAATATTATTAATTGAAAAAATTACTAATAAATATATGCTCTATTGACCTTATGACATTCCATAGGCTATAATCAAGGCATATTAAAAAATCAACTAATATCAATCGTTTCAAGTCCAAGGAGGAATAAAAAATGAAATTTTTCATCGACACAGCAAAAGTAGAGGATATCAAAAAAGCAAATGACATGGGAGTGATCTGTGGTGTTACAACAAACCCATCCCTGATCGCAAAAGAAGGACGTGTATTCGAGGAAGTTATCGCAGAGATCGCATCGATCGTTGACGGAGCAATCAGCGGAGAGGTAAAGGCGACAACAACAGACGCAGAGGGCATGATCGCAGAAGGAAAAGCAATCGCAGCAATCCACCCGAACATGGTTGTTAAAATCCCAATGACAGTAGAAGGACTGAAGGCATGCAAGGCATTGACCGCAGAGGGAATCAAGACAAACGTTACGTTGATCTTCTCGGCAAACCAGGCACTTCTTGCTGCAAGAGCAGGCGCTACATATGTATCTCCTTTCCTTGGACGTCTCGATGATATTTCCGTTCGCGGAACAGACCTGATCGCAGAGATCGCAGAGATTTTCGCAGTCGCAGGTGACATCGACACAGAGATTATCGCGGCAAGCGTGCGTAACCCAATCCATGTTACAGACTGCGCACTGGCAGGAGCACACATCGCAACTGTTCCATACAGCGTAATTGAGCAGATGACACATCACCCACTGACAGACCAGGGTATCGAGAAATTCCAGAAGGACTACATCGCAGTATTCGGTGAGTAAGAAATAAGAAATTACCATTTGTCCCCATATCATAAAAATCAAAGGAGATCAACTATGACTACATTAGAGTTACAGCAAACTGCAAATGAAGTCCGCAAGGGCATCGTGACCGCAGTTCACAGTGCAAAATCCGGTCATCCGGGCGGATCCTTATCAGCCACAGATATTTTCACGTATTTATTCTTTGAGGAGATGAATATCGATCCGAAGAATCCGAAGAAGGCAGACCGTGACCGTTTCGTATTATCAAAAGGACATACAGCTCCGGGATACTATTCCGCACTGGCGAACAGAGGATTCTTCCCGGTGGAAGATCTGACGACACTTCGCCACGTAGGTTCTTACCTGCAGGGACATCCGGACATGAAGCACATTCCGGGTGTGGATATGTCATCCGGTTCTCTCGGACAGGGAATCTCAGCGGCAGTTGGTATGGCCATTTCCGCAAAGCTCAGAGGTGAGGACTACAGAGTCTATACTCTGCTTGGAGACGGCGAGATCCAGGAGGGGCAGGTCTGGGAAGCTTCTATGCTTGCGGCACACAGAAATCTGGACAACCTTGTAGTGATCGTTGACAACAACAATTTACAGATCGATGGAGCAATCACAGAAGTAAACTCTCCATACCCGATCGATAAGAAGTTTGAAGCATTCAATTTCCATGTGATCAACATCGACGGAAATGACTTTGATCAGATCGCAGCAGCTTTTGCAGAGGCGAAGAACGTAAAGGGACAGCCTACAGCGATCGTTGCAAAGACCATCAAAGGAAAAGGCGTTTCTTTCATGGAAAATCAGGCGTCATGGCACGGTGCTGCACCGAACGACGAGCAGTACGCAGTTGCAATGGCAGATTTGGAGAAAGCAGGTGAAGCATTATGTCAGAAGTAAAGAAAATCGCAACAAGAGAAAGCTACGGTAATGCTTTGGCTGAAATGGGAGCAAAGTACGAAAACCTTGTAGTTCTGGATGCCGATCTGGCAGCAGCAACCAAGACTGGTGTGTTCAAGAAAGCATTTCCAGAGCGTCACATTGACTGTGGTATCGCAGAGTGCAACATGATGGGCGTAGCAGCGGGACTTGCAACGACAGGCATGGTTCCATTTGCAAGCTCTTTCGCAATGTTTGCGGCGGGACGTGCATTCGAGCAGATTCGCAACTCTGTGGGATATCCGAAGCTGAATGTGAAGATCGGAGCGACACATGCCGGAATTTCCGTAGGTGAGGACGGAGCGACACATCAGTGTAACGAAGACATCGCACTGATGAGAACTATTCCGGGCATGGTGGTCATCAACCCGGCAGATGATGTAGAAGCAAGAGCAGCAGTACAGGCAGCTTACGACCACGAGGGTCCGGTTTACCTGAGATTTGGAAGACTTGCAGTGCCGGTAATCAACGACAATGCAGACTACAAATTTGAGTTAGGAAAAGGTGTGGTTCTCCGTGAGGGAAAAGACGTGACAATCGTTGCGACAGGACTTCCGGTATCCAACTGCTTAGAGGCAGCTGAGAAGCTTGCGGCAGACGGAATCGATGCAAAGGTGATCAACATTCACACCATCAAGCCACTGGACGAAGATCTGATCGTAGCAGCGGCCCAGGAGACAGGCAAAGTTGTAACGGTAGAGGAACACTCTGTGATCGGCGGCCTTGGAAGTGCAGTCTGCGATGCGCTGGCGGAGAAAGCACCGACAAAGGTTATGAAGATCGGTATCAACGATACTTACGGCGAGTCAGGTCCGGCGGTAGAGCTGGTTAAAAAATATGGTCTGGATGCGGACAGCATTTATGCGAAAGTGAAAGCATTCTGCTAATTCAGAAGAAACATGTTCAAAAGGGACAGGTTAAACAGCAATTGGGGACGTAGTAAAGTTGTAACTTTACTACGTCCCCAATTGCTGTTTTGACCTGTCCCTAATCGTTTTCCTGCCTTTACTTCACTGTGAAAGTAGATTATAATTAAGCTTATGAATGTTTGTGGCGGGAAGGGAGTCCCCGGTGGGGCGGTCCGGAGTGATTATTTGAGGAAAAGGAATTGTGAGATGATGGAACAGAAGAGAAGGAATGGAAGAAACAAGACACATGGAAAGAGATATTCTGGCAGGAGGAATCATGGCAAATGGCGCGGCGGCCTGTTGGGAATGGCGGTGGCCGGTGCGGTGCTCCTGATTGGCGGCAGCGTATTTCTGGCAATTGAGACGGAAAAGCGCATTGAGGCAAGGACAAAGCAGGCGAAGAAAGCGGAGCGGCTCGTGGTGACAGCGGAGGACATCAAGGCACCTGTGGTGCCGGACCGATCGGATTTTGCGGTGAAACCGGGAAGAACGGTGGGAACCACAGAGCAGTCGGCGGAGAAGACGGTGTATCTGACGCTGGATGACGGCCCCTCCAATCTGACGGCACAGGTGCTGGAGATTCTGGATCAGTATAATGTGAAGGCGACATTTTTTGTGACCAATGCCATGCCGGAGTATCGTCATATGATCAAAGAGGCCTATGACCGCGGACATACCATCGGGCTTCATACATATTCTCATGACTACGCGTCGATTTACAGTTCCACGCAGGCTTATATGCAGGATCTGGAGAAAATCGGCCAGGTGGTGAAGGAGCAGATCGGGTATGTGCCGAGCTTTATTCGCTTTCCGGGTGGCGCGTCCAACACGATCTCGGCAAATTACTGTACGGGGATTATGTCGGCCGTGTCCGGACAGGTGCTGGCGCAGGGGTACCAGTATTACGACTGGAACTGCAGCTCCGGTGACGGAAGTGTTCGCAACGCAGATGAGCTGACGGCACAGGCGACGAGCTGTGCGGAGAATAATATTATCCTGCTCTCCCATGATTCGGCGGCGAAAGCGACCACAGTGGAGGCTCTGCCGCGGATCATCGCACACTATCAGTCACAGGGGTATGTGTTTAAGGCAATCGACACCACGAGTTATGTGGTGCACCATGGAATCGGGAATTAGGAATTAGAAAAAATTCAAGGCCAGCCGGACAGCACGCTAATCGGTGACCGGAACCACCATGCTTTCGCCGTACCCGACCAGCACCCGCATATAGCCGCATAACAGCCGGTTCACATCCTCGCAGCCGGTGTCGACGTAGAGCTTCTGGCCAAAGAGGGAGAGCATCTTGTTCTTAGAGGCGGCGACCATGATGTTTTCCCGCCCGGTCCGGCGGATGACCTCCGCGCTGAGCTGCTGGTTTCCGCGCCCGAAGATATAGCCCTGGCCGCCGATGACGGTGACGATGATCTTCGCCCGGTCATACTGGTCCAGATATTCCAAAATCTCATGCTCGGTACAGTCGGAGGCGATGACCTTTCGGTTGCAGACCAGATCCACGCCGAGCAGTGTGTAGGGGAGCTCCAGTTTCTTCATGACGGCAGCGGTGGTGGAGCCGGTCCCGACAATGTAGAGCACGTCCTTCTCCATGGTGTCGGCGATGTAGTTGGACAGCAGCTCGACGGAGGTACTCTCGGAGTAGCCGCGGCCGCTCTTTAAATTCTGTACCATCTTCGTCTCGTTCGGAATCCGCAGATATCCGTAGAGCCGCGCCTGCACGATATCCTGCCGAAACAGCTCCTCATCGATATCCATCACCTCGGCCTCTCTGGTCTCCCGTACCTTTCCCCGCACATACTGGGCAATCAGCATACCGGCATTGCGCGGGTTAAGTGCGTAGACGCCGGAATGGATCTTGCACCCGGTGGGAATGCCGAGCACGGTGACAGCGGTGCCCACTGCATCCATGATGTTGCGCGCGGTGCCATCGCCACCGGCGAATAGAATGATGTCCAGATTCAGGTCCCGAAGTGAGCGGGCAGCGCGGATGGTGTCTTCCGGCGTGGTGTGGCCGGAATCAATGTTTCCGATGACGGTGGCGGAAAGTCCGGCAGCGGTGCAGATATTCTCGCCCATTTCCCCGGGCCAGGTGTAAATATCGAGCTGGTCAGCCACGTTCCGGAGAGCCTTCATGGTGATAAGCGCCTTCTGTCCACTCTCAAAGGTGGCGCCCAGATCGAGAGCTTTTTTCAGTACCGCCTCGCCGTCCGAACCCTTCAGCCCGACTTTCCCGCCGATTCCGGCCACCGGGTTGACAATAAATCCTAATTTTTTCATAAAAAATTCCTCCTGCTTTGAATATCAGTCTTTTATTTTTCGCTGTATGAGAACGTGAGCACTGCCGGAATGCTGCGCAGTGCTCACAATGGTCATCCGGCAGATTCACCGGAATGGAAACAATTTTATTTACAAAGAATGTTTTCGTTTATAAGCTCTCCAGGTCAGAGCCCATTTCTCAGGATCATCCAGTTCTTCTTCCTTGATTCTTCTGTGCATAGCCGTGTTGTACGGTGCGTTTTTCAGAAGCTCAGGAGTCTCGGCGGCCTCTTTTGCCACGGTCTCGACCACTTTGCAGTACTCCTCGATGTTCTCCTTGGTATAGGACTCACATGGCTCGATGGTCATTGGCTCTGGAATTACCCATGGGTGATGTGAAGACCAGAACCACGGGATTCCATAATCGCCCATACGGCAGTTCATGTCATCGGAACCAATATCGTATTTCTCTCTGAGTGGCTGGAAACTGTAGCGGATCTGTTCCTGGCGAATGATCCCGTTGCCCTGGAATGCATGAGCCACGCCCGGAATTTTCTCCATCAGATTCAGCATGTAGTTGTTGTTTAAAACAGAAATCTCAGCGCATTCTTTCAGACCCTCAGCGCCCATCATCATACTCCATGCGTACGCTTTCAGGACGACAGCGGACTGACCGATGTACTCGCGGACACGGCCGATGCTCTCCGGTTTATCGTAATCCAGATAGTAGTGGTTTCCGTCAAATTCCACGGTCGGAACCGGCAGGAATTTTGCAAGAGATTCACGGACACCGAATGCTCCGCATGCAGGACCTTCCCCGCCGTGAGGAGTGCCGAAGGTCTTGTGCACATTGAAGTGGCACATGTCAAAACCGGCCTCCTTTGCACGCGCGATCCCGAGAAATGCATTGGCATTTGCCTGATCATAGAAGCACAGGCCGCCGACAGCGTGAATGGTCTCCACGATCTTGTCCGCGTGTATATTGTAAATGCCGATATCCTCCGGGTTGGTCATAAAGATTGCGGCAGTGTGCTCATTTGCGGCAGCCTTGATGGCCTCATAATCCGGCATACCGTGTTCGTCCGGCCAGATGGTGATGACCTTGTATCCGGCAGTAGCCGGGCACGCAGAATCACAGGGATGGGAGAAAATCGTGGTGATGATCTCATCTCTCTGTTCGGCCTCGCCGCGGGATTCGTGGTAGGCGCGGATGACAGATGCAGCCGTGTATACCGCGTGATTTCCGCCGCCGGGCTGCAGACTGAATTTATCCAGTCCGGAAACTTCTTTTACGACATGCTCGAAATCGTAGTAGACCTTGAGTATGCCCTGTACGGTGTCCACATCCTGATCGGGATGTATGTCCGCAAATCCAGGATTGGCAACCAGAGTCTCACAGAGACGCGGATTGTATTTCATGGTACAGGTACCCTCGGACATGTCGTTGGCCAGATTGGCGCCCATGGTCTCCTGAGACAGATGAAGAAAATGTTCCAGAACCTGTTTCTGTGCGACTTCCGGAAGATCCAGAGAGCTCTTGCGCTTTAATCCGTCAGGAAGTGCACAGGCGTCCTCTGAGATGCCGGCCTCAATCGCATCCTCTACGAGCGGCGGAATGATTCCGCGCAGCCCGGGAGTCGATAATTCATATATGACAGGCTCATTCCAGCGAGCCTGTTGAAAATTATTTCTGACTTTTACTTTTGCCATTTTTATTCAACCTCCGTTTTATATTAATCATAACGATTTAAAATCACACACTTATGCACAGATTTTTTTCAATGCCCCGATCAGTGTATCCAGATCCTCCACAGTATGCACCTCGGTCACGCTGTACAGCGCGCTCTGCCCGTATTCCGGGAACTCGCCGCCCATGTATTTGCCGCCGAGCACATTGTAGTCGAGAAGTGCCTTGTTGATCTCGGCAACCGTCTTGCCCGTCTCCGTGAAGTCCACAAGAAAATCGCAGTAGCTGCAGCCGCTGACCGGTATTTTGATGCCCGGAATCTCGGATAATTTTTTCTTGGTGTAGGCAACACGCTTCAGGATACCCTCGCCCAGTTCCTTGAAGCCCTGCGGTCCCATGAGAGCCATGTACACTGCCGCCGCGATACCGTGAAGGGCAGTGGTGGTTCCGATGAAATCCTTTCCTTTTTCGCGGGATGCGTAGGAGGTTCTCTCATAGAATACCTCGCCGAAGCCGTACTCGCCTTCCTGCTGCGTCTCGCAGAGTCCGAACAGAAGAGATGGGAACTCTCCGACAAATTCTTTGTCGTCTTTGGTACAGATGAATCCACCGATACCGCCGCCGTAGCTCATGTGGAGACCGAGAGGCTGAATTTCGCCGACCGCATAGTCAGCACCGTAGGCAGCAGGAGCTTCCAGGATGCCAAGAGAGGTGGGATCTACGCCGACAATGCTGTAGGCCCCGGCACTCTTTGCAGCAGCACAGATCGCGGCAGCCTGGGATTCGAGGGAACCGGTGTAGACTGGATTTTCGAAGTAGACAGCGGAGGTCTTGTCGGACAGCTTCGCCTTCAGGTCATCCAGATCCATGAGTCCGGTGTTCTTATCGTAGCCGATCTTTGTGACGGTGATTTCCGGTTTGCAGTAATTTCTGACGACCATCAGACGATCCGGAGACATGTTGCCGGCTACCAGAATCTCGGTTCTTTGGTTCGCACGTGCGGTCATGCGGCATGCGATGGCGATGGCGTTGGCCCAGTCGTAGGTCGGGGTGTTGCAGGCCTCAAAGCCGGTCAGGTCGCCCAGCATGGAGCTGCTCTCAAAGAGTGCCTGGAACTTTCCGTGATCGGTGTAGGCGTCGCCCACGTAGCAGGTCAGAAATTCGTCCCGTTCCATGATTGTCTCGACAACGGACGGCACATAATGGTTCCATGTTCCCCCGCCGAGGAAACAGATGTTGTTTTTCGCGTTTCGGTTCTGGTTCAGCAGTCCCTCCACATGTCTCTGACAGCTGTACTCGGAAATAATTGGATCCGGGAGCTGCATCTCACCTTTGAAACGCAGGTGCTCTGGGATACCCTGGTAAATGTCCTCCACACTCGTCATGCCGATGGCATCCAGCATCTGCTGTTTGACGGCTGGCTCTGAATTGGGAATGTAAGGATGTACAAATTGTTTTCCACTCATTAGAAAATAACCTCCTGTTTTATGAATTTACTGACAAGTATAAAAAATATCTGTCAATAGCACCGGTTGATGTAATTTCTCCAACAACTGCTGATAATGATATTCTTTTTATGCAAAAAGTCAACAGAAAAAAATACAAAAACAAAAATGTTGTTGAAATAGAATAAAAAGGACAGATCAAAATTGTTCAATATACATAAATTGAAATTAAACATTACAAATAGACCAGATTTGATCTGGTAATGTTGCATAAAAACGGATGAAGCAAAAAAAGAAAATTGTAATAGACTGCACATGTATCGGCCTGTCATTGACCCGCTGTGTGCGGGCCACAAAACTCTGTTTTTATACGATTTTGTTCTGTTTGGTATAATTCAGGTAGACTTTTTTCGAATCCAACCTGGTCATTTGTATCTTTTTAATAAAATATTTTTTGTTTTTTTGCGTTTCTTTTTATTTCCTTGAATTTACCTTGCACCTGTGGCACGGCTGGTACCCGAAAAGGATCATTTCCGCCGCTTTACCGCAGTCAGCCGGTCACTCAGTCCGGCCAGGCTGTCCGTCCAGTCGCTGTAGATTTCCAGGAGCTCCTCATAGACTGCATTGTTTTCCTGGATGGGGAGTTTTATGTCCTCCTGCTGGTGAACCTCCCGGATCTGATCATATCCAAGCCACAGTCCGCAGGCGTTGGCTGCGAGTGCGGCGGCCCCCAGAGACGCGGCATCCTGGTCCACGTTGGTCTTTAGGACCGGCATGTTGTAGATATCTGCGAAAATCTGCCGCCATATGGGGCTTTTGCTGCCGCCGCCGCAGATCAGCATCTCACCGGAGACGGTGACCTGACTGAGCAGGATATCAAGCGTCTTGCGCAGTGCCATGGCAACGCCCTCCATGGAGGCGCGCACCAGATCTTCGCGGGTATTGCCGAGTGTCAGACCCAGGAATCCTCCGGTCAGGTTCGGGGTGGGTTCCTGCGCACTGCCGCCCGCAAGCGTCGGATTAAACAGCACACCGTGGCTGCCAGCTGGTACGGACTCGGCCATCCGGTTCATGCGGTCATAGGCATCGATTCCTCTGGACGCTGCATCCTCCCCGGTCAGATCGTGGCACAGATTATCGCGGATCCAGCGGAAAGAGTTGCCTGCGGAGAAAATGGATACGGCAGAAGTATAATAGCCTTTTTTCGCGTGGGCGAAGACGAAGGGGCGGGTTTTCAAGTCCACAATCGGCGTCTGTGAAGTCACAGCGATCCAGCTGGAAGAGCCGAGAGAAGTGTAGACGACGCCCTCGTCAAGGCCGCGTGCGCCCAACGCCATACAGGTGTTGTCCACCGCACCGCAGGCGATGGGGGTTCCGGCGGAAAGGCCGGATTCGGCGGAAGCCTGTTCAGTTACAAATCCAATAATTGCATCAGAAGGGATGATTTCCGGAAAGATAGATGGGGGAAGCCCGGACGCTTCGATGAAAGCCGGCTCATAATCCCAGGCTTTCAGATTGAAGACCCCGAAACCAGAAGCGTAGGATGGATCTGTGCAGACCCGTCCCGTGAACTTATAGTTTACGAAATCTTTAGAGCCCATAATCTTGTCAACCCTTGAGAATACCTCCGGTTCGTGTTCCTTCATCCACATCAGTTTCAGCGCGGTGTAGCATTCGGCCGGATCACCGTTGCCGGTGACAGGATACCACTCCTCGTAGGAGAGCGTGTCAAAGAACCTGTCGACCTGGTCGGATGCGCGCATGTCGCACCAGATGGGAACCTGCTCCTGCAGGAGTTTCCCATCGCGGTCGATCGGCACGGCGACCAGACTGTGTCCGGAGAGTGCCGCGCAGGCGATTTCATCCGCGGATACTCCGCTTTTTGCAAGCAGGGTGCGGGTGGCTTCGCAGACATGGTTCCACCAGTCCATAGGGCGCTGCTCGACATAGCCGTCAGCCGGAAAGAAGGTGTCGTACTGGCAGAAAATCTCCGCAAGAGAAACACCCCCCTCGTCGAATAGAGAGGCTTTGATTCCGCCGGTTCCAAGATCATAAGCGATTATTTTATTTTTTTTGTAACTGTTCAGAACTCCATTAGTTAAAGATGATATCGGAATTCCCTAAAAGGGCTTCTCTGATTGCTGTAAAAGCATTTATTCCATG
>NZ_FQZY01000035.1 GCF_900142165.1 Hespellia stercorisuis DSM 15480 | reverse complement strand
ACCAATTACCGAAATAATATCGCAAAACAGGTTTTAAAAATTCTCTGTTTTGTACAAAAATTAATTAGTTCCCCAAGGGGGTTCTGAACAGTTACATAAACTATATAGTTATACAAGTTTGAGATATTTTGCTTCTAAATATAATTTGTAATAATTTGTTTTTTTAAAATGAATCGTATATTTATTCGAGGCATCAAAGCAGCGGCATTTACGAGAACATACAAACGAAATTCAACAATTTGTCGAGAGTAGATATGCAGCATGTTGGACATGCAATTAGAGGCGGCAACTCTGGAATGAGGAAGGGGTAGAGGCGGCTGTATGGATACGAAATTAACTATGCTCATTGTCGATGACATTGATGCAAACAGGGCGGTAATGGGGGCTGTTTTTTCGAATGAGTATAGAATTTTATATGCGGGAAATGAAAAAGAGGCTATTGATGTTATTCACAGGCACACCGAGGAAATCTCAGTGATTCTGCTGGATATTGACATACCGGTGATGGATGGGATTGAGGTGCTCAAACGGATAAAAGAGAGTGTGGACAGCGCCATCCCGATCATTGCCGTAACCGCCGACGAGAGCTGCCAGCTGGCAGCGCTGGAGAACGGAGCAGCAGATTTTGTTTCAAAGCCGGCCGACGAACGGGTAATCCAGGCACGTGTTAAAAACGTGCTTGGATGTTTTGCGTTGGAAAAAGAGCAAAGGCTGAATGAAGCACTCCAAAAAAGCAGAATGGAGGCGGCGAATCTGATCAACAACATCCCCGGCGGTATTGCAATTTACCGCTGGACTGATCATTTGGAAACGCTGTACTTTTCAGACGGAGTGGCCGCTTTAAGCGGATACACGAGAGAGGAGTATGCAGCGTATATCAGCGAGGATGCGTCAAGAATCATATATGGAAAAGACCGTGCCCGTGTATTTGCGATTGCTTCAGCGGCGGTAAAAAGCGGTACCACTATTGATGTAGCCTATCGTATCTGCCGGAAAGGCGGCGGACTTGTCTGGATCAATTTAAATGCCATTTTAGTACAGGCGGATGAGGAGGGACTGCTTCTCCATGCCGTTTATCAGAAATCGTCTAAAATGACACAGCTGTATGCCAACCTGGTGAATGAATCTCAAAGTGCAATCTACGTCAGTGACACAGGGAACTACGAGCTCCTCTATATTAACCAGAAGGGGCTTGATCTGGCTGGAAAAGAACGTCAGAATACGATAGGGAAAAAGTGCTATGAATTTTTGTTCGACCGGACATCCCCCTGCGAATTTTGCAAAATCCATTTGATGCATCACGATGAGTTTTTCTGCAGAGACGTTCGGTATCCTGTGAATGGCGGCGTTTATCATTTAAGAGGCAAACTGACCGATTGGAACGGAATTGAAGCGCATGTGGAATACATTGAAGATGTGACGCAGCGCAGAAAAACCGAACAGAAAAACAAAGAGCTGATGGATCAGCTTTCCTCTGTAATTGAGCATGTACCGGGGGGGATGTGCTTGTATCTTGCTGATCAGGACGGAATACATCCTGTTGTTCACAACCAGGCCTTTTATAAAATATTTGGCTATTCAGATGAAAGTGTAAAATCTGTACAGAAACAAACAGACTATTTAAATGTGCATCCTGAAGACCTTGCCGAGCTTAAATCAAAGCTGACCGATGCAATCCGGACATCAACTCCGGTAAACCATACATATCGTATATTTAATGACTGCAGGAAGGAATACATCTGGATTTATCTGAATGCCATGATCATTGATCAACCGGATGCCACAAAGTTGTGCTATGTCAGCTATACCGATGTGACAGAAGAACGTAAGGTTCAGCAGCAGTTGATACAGGCGAAAAACGATATGCAGATATTGATGAAAAAGGAAGAGGAGGCACTAAACAGCTACCGTACCCTGGTCAACACAGTTCCCGGCGGCATTGCATTATATGAGATTAACGGTGATAAGATAAAAACTATGTTTTACAGTGACGGATTATGCGAATTATCAGGCCATTCGAGAGAAGAACGTGAACGGATCTGCCGTGATGACGCTATGGCTCTCACTTATGAAGAGGATGTTCCTTTGCTGAATGAAACCATAAAAAATGCGTTGGAAAATCAATCCAATCTGGAGCTGACATATCGCATTAACACAAAGTCTGGCAAGCCCCGTTGGATCAATCTCTGCTGCACTTATTTAAGCAGTAAACATGGAAAGCCTACCTTTTGTGCTGTATTTACTGATATTGATAAAATGAAATGCATTGAAGAGGCCGAGAAAGAGCAGCAATTGCGTTATCAGGTGGCAATCAGAAGTTCTGGAATCAACGTATGGGAATATGATATTCAGAACGATGTGCTGACAGTCGTATCAAATTCGCTCAGAATTAAGCAGAATTGCTTTACGATTGAAAACTATGTTCATTCAACGGTAGAAAACGGATATGTCAGAGAGGATAGTCTTCCAACCTTTTACAGTATTTTTGAACGACTGAAAAAGGGTGAAAAAGAAGTAAGTGAAGATATCTGGTATAAAACCACAGACGAAGCCGGCTGGTGGTGTGAGCGTGTCATTTATACAACGGTATTTGATGAAAAAGGGATACCCGCCAAGGCGTTTGGGGCCGGCAGAGATGTGACCCGTGAAAAAGAGGCGATCAAGAAGTTCGATGAAGAGATGTCCTACCGTTCCGCCTTACAGCAGACCATTATCGACTCCTTGAAAATCAATCTGACGCAAAATACGATTGTCGACGGAGATAGTCAGTTCCGTGTGTTGACTGAATTGATAGACAGTAATGATGCTGACTTTTATTTTTCCAAAACTGTGGATTATATTCTCGGGGAAAAAAACAAAGAAAAATACAGAACGACATTTAACCGCCGGTCTTTACTTAGCTATTTTAACCGTGGAGATTATTCGGTTTCCATGGAATTTACCCGTGTTTTTGATACCAGTAAAGTTTTCTGGATTAAATATAATGTCCATCTCATGAAAAATCCAGAAACAAAAGATATCTATGCTTTTATTGTGGCGAATGACACAACGGATGAAAATGTAATGAAATCCATCATGGAAACCATCTCCAGAACGGATTATGACTTTTTTGTTGTAGTGGACGGCGAAAGAGATAAGGCAGTTGATTATACCGTTAACTCGGGGAAAAAGCTTTTCACAGAAAATCAGGCATTTCAGGAACAAAACGAAATAATAATCAGGCAGGCTGTCTGCGAAGAAGATGTTGAGCGGGTTGTTGAAGAAAGCCGAATCTCCAATGTCCTTAAAAATATCTCGAATGGAAAAGTACATAAATTTGATTTTAATATGCGGGATAATGATAAAAAAGGGGAGATTCGCCGCAAACAACTGCAGCTTACCCTGATTAACAAGGACAGAAAAGTGTACCTCATGACGAGAATTGATGTGACCAGTGTATATAATGAGCAGATGCGACATCAAAAAGAGCTGGAGCAGGCACTGGTTTCAGCAAAGCAGGCAAACCTTGCAAAATCAGACTTTTTGGCACGCATGAGTCACGATATCCGCACACCGATGAATGCGATCATCGGCATGACTGAGCTCGCCAAGGATGAAGATAACCCCTCTAAGACTGCAGAGTATCTAAGCAATATTGATTCCTCCAGCCATTTTTTGCTGGGATTGATTAACGATATCTTGGATCTGAGCAAAATCGAAAGCGGTAAAATCAGGTTGTATGAAGAGCCGTTTACGATGAAAGAGTTCAGGCAAAATATAGAAACGGTCATTCTCCCGTTGATAGAGGCAAAGCACATTGACTTTAGCATAAAGTCAAGCTGCGATATCAGATGCATTCTTACAGACAAGCTGCGGTTCACACAGATTTTTTTCAATTTGCTGTCCAATGCCGTTAAATTTACGCCCAAAGGCGGCAAAATTGAATTTTTCTGTGAGCATATACCGGATCGCGACGGAAAATACGGAATGCGCTGTACGGTTCGTGACAACGGGATCGGCATAAGCCGTGAGTTTCAAAAGTGTCTCTTCGAGCCATTTTACCAGGAGAATCGAGATACAGATTTTAATCAGACGGGTACAGGGCTGGGGCTTGCTATCGTAAAAAATCTGGTTGAAGCAATGGGAGGATCCGTCAGCGTACACAGTACTATCGGAAAAGGCTCGGAATTTGTGGTAGACCTCTATGTTTCTACGGCGGAATTGGACGTGAAGAAAGAAAAATCCCCCGGCGGCTTTGATATGGACTTATCTGGAGCACATATTCTTCTGGTTGAAGATAATAATCTTAATATTGTAGTTGCGAAGCGCCTTCTCGAGCGAAAGGGCTGCATCGTTGAAGTGGTTGACAACGGAAGGGAAGCCGTGCAGCAGTTCTTGCAAAAGCCTCCGTTTTCCTACGATGCCATACTTATGGATGTACGGATGCCGGTTATGGGCGGTCTTGAGGCAACGAAACAAATCCGCGATATGACAAAAGCTGATGCAAAATCAATCCCTATCATTGCGATGACAGCGGATGCTTTTGTGGAGGATCAGGACAAAACGAAAAAAGCGGGGATGAACGCACATTTGTCCAAACCGATTGACCCGAAGCTGCTGTACCGTACACTTTACTCATTTATTTATGAGGATAAGGCGTCAAAGAAGGAGAATGAGTAAAATGACAGATAAGCTATTTGAAAATACAGAGCAATTGAATGAAATTGAATGCAAGCATGAGTTAGAGCTTTATCGTGCGTCCCGAATCGGCGGCGTTTTTACTGTCGCGGTGGACGAATATTTTACCTTGCTTTATGGAAATGACAAATATTATAATATCCATGAATATACCAAGGAGAGCATGGCTGATCGCATTCATAACCATTGCAGTGAATATGTGCATCCGGAAGATCTACCTATGGTGATACAAACAGTCAATGATACTCTGGCAGCAGGAAACGACTATGCGGAATGGGTGATGCGGGTGATTACCGGCAAAGGTAACATCCGGTATATTCTTTGCAGCGGAATTTTCACAACGGACTCCGGCAGGACCATCATGGACGGAGCGGTCATGGATATCACCAAACAGAAGGAAATGGAAGAGTCACTACGGCTCAGTGAAGAAAAATTCCGTATTGCCACCGAGAACTCGGATGTATGTTTCTGGACTTACGATATTAAAAGCAAAGAGATCATTCAGACTCCAGCATCAAAAATGCGTCATGGACATCAGGAAGTGGTAACGGATATTCCAAATTCTATCATTCAATCAGGCTTCGTTCGTCGAGATTCCGTCAAGGATTTTACAGAAATGTACAGGAAGCTTGAGCAGGGAGTTAAAACATGTTCCGCCGATATCTGGTTTCGTACCCTGGATGAAAAGGGCTGGTGGTGTGAACACATTGATTATACCAGTGTCTTTGACAAAAACGGGAAGCCTGTTTACGCCTATGCAGTGGGGAAGAATGTGACGTCAGCCAAGCTGTCAGAACAACGGTACAATGAAGAATTGGAATATTCCAAAGCGATTCAACACGAGAATCTGCTTGCAAAGGCGCGTTCTAATATAACACAGAATATTGTTGAATCCTATATTGCAAAAGATAATTTGGGGGTTCTGGAGGAAGGATCGCCCTATTCAAGTGGAACAGATACGATGGCGGAAACTGCACTTACAGAAGAACAGAAAGAGAAGATGCGTCATATGCTGAATCGAGACCGCGTGCTGGAAGCATTTGAAAAAGGCCAGACACAATTCTCTTTTGAGTATCAGCGCAAGGCACAGGACGGAAGTATTATCTGGGTGAAGACTACCGTAAAGTCATACAAAAATCAGCAGACCCGGGATGTGATGTCCTTTATGTATACCTACGACATCAATGAGGAAAAAATTAAAGAAGGTATTATTCAGGCCGTTTCCCAGATAGAGCATGACTATGTTGCGTATGTGGATCTGAAAAGCAACCGATATAAAATGTATCTTGGAAATACAGCGAATGGACCGCTGCCTGAGAAGAGCAGCGATGATTACGTGAAATTTATTATGCAGACAAATCGTGAAATCCTGATTCCAGAGGATGTAGAGCGTGTCAGCCAGGAAATGATGCCGGAGGCAATCAAAAAAAATCTTGAAGAGAAAAATATATTCTCTATGACGTGCGGAGTTATGCACCAGGATGGCACTGTCCGTCAAAAAAGAATACAGTATGCCTATTTAGATAAGCCAAGCCAGCAGATCGTCATTACACGGAGCGACGTCACAGATTTGTTTAACCAGCAACAGCAGCAGCACGATATGTTGCAGACAGCACTTCTTGCCGCAGAGCAGGCGAATAGCGCAAAGAGCGACTTCCTTTCACGTATGAGTCATGAAATCCGCACACCGATGAATGCGATTATCGGCATGTCGACCATTGCCGCACAATCCATTGGAGACGATGCACAGGTTATGGACTGCATTAGCAAAATTGGGATTTCCTCCCGGTTTTTGCTTTCGCTGATCAACGATATACTGGACATGAGCAGAATTGAGAGCGGGAAGATGCTGCTGAAAAAAGAAAAAATTCCATTTGATGAATTTCTGAACGGAATCAATTCTATTTGCTACACCCAGGCCGGTGCAAAAAACATTGATTATGAAAATATCGTGGACTCCAGTGTGGAGGATTATTATATTGGAGATGCAATGAAGCTCCAGCAAATTATTATTAACATACTTTCCAATGCGATCAAGTTTACACCCGAGTATGGGAAAGTATCTATTAGTGTTCGTCAGCTAAAAAAAGCAAAGAATGATGCAGTAATACGATTTGTTATTAACGATACGGGCTGTGGCATCGCAGAGGAATATATACCTCATTTGTTTGACCCGTTTTCTCAGGAACATTCCGGTACCACTGCCATGTACGGTGGTACAGGGTTGGGTCTTGCAATATGTAAGAACCTGGTTGCGATGATGGACGGTACAATTACTGTACGCAGCATCAAGGGCGTGGGCTCCGAGTTTACGGTGGATGTGAAGCTTGGCATTACGGAAGAAACAAAGACAAGATATGCAAGGAAACATGACTACAATTTTGCGGAGCTGAAAGCACTTGTAGTGGATGACGATGTTGTTGTCTGTCAGCAGGCGGTAATTACCTTAAAGGAAATTGGCGTCAAATCGGAATGGGTAGACAGTGGTAGAAAAGCAGTGGATATGGTAAGGGAGAAATGGAATAATAAGGAATATTTCGACCTTGTTCTGATTGACTGGAAAATGCCTGAGATGGACGGTATTGAAACTGCGAGACGCATTCGTGAAATTGTCGGCCCGGAGGTTACAATTATCATTATAACTGCTTATGATTGGGCTGCGATTGAACATGAAGCAAAACTGGCAGGTGTCAATATGATGATGAGTAAGCCTATGTTCAAATCGTCTCTTATTTCTGCATTTGAAAAGGCATTCGATGAAAGACACGAGGAAGCGGTGACGGAAGTAGCGGAGGACTTCAACTTTGAGGGAAAGAGAGTTCTTTTAGTAGAAGACCATCCCCTGAATGTGGAGGTTGCCAGAAGACTTTTGGAACGTAAGGGCTTTATGATTGAGCATGCAGAAAATGGCGTGCGTGCAGTTGAAATGTACGCAAAAACTCCGCCTGGATATTACGATGCCATTTTAATGGATATTCGCATGCCTCAAATGGATGGCTTACAGGCGACAAATGCCATTCGCCATATGGGGAAAGAAACCGCGCAAAGCATTCCGATTATTGCGATGACAGCCAATGCATTTGACGATGATGTTCAGAAATCGAAAACTGCAGGAATGGATGCCCATCTTGCAAAGCCGATCGAACCAACGCAACTGTTTCAGACGCTTTATGATTTTATTATCAGGAGAAAGGATGGAACTGATGACCCCAATTAAAAGAATCATCGCCATTTGTCTATCCGTTATAATAAGCAGCTTCTGGCTGGCGGCCCCTGCTTTTGCAGCAGATATGGAAGAAGACAGTAACCAGCGTGTTGTGAAGGTCGCATATCCGGAACAGAAGTATCTGACCGAAATAGATGAGAACGGCAACTTCAACGGCTATTCTTATGATTACTTAAGCAAAGTCGCGGAATTTGCAAACTGGAAGCTTGAGTACATAACCTATCCGGACATGAGCCTGAACGATCAGATACTAAATGGCCTGGAAGGAGTCCAGACGGGCGAAGCGGATTTGGTCGGCACGATGCTGAAAAATGAAGCGCTGGAAAAGATGTACCTCTATCCTGAGAATAATTATGGGCTGGTGTATACCACGCTGGAGGTCTTAGACACCAATCTTAATATAACGGAAACGAATTTCACGCAGCAGAGTCCCTTGAAAATTGCATCTATTAAAACTGCGAGCACACGGAATGCAGAGCTTGAGGAATATGCAAGGGAAGTGAAGCTTAACTATGAACTGGTTGGTTGTGAGACGGTAAATGAGCAGATAGAAGCTTTAAAAAGCGGCAGTGCGGACGCCATGCTCAAGGTCTCACTGGAATTTCTTCCTAATTTAAAGCAGATTGCACAGTTTGCACCCCGCCCGTTTTACTTTGTCTCAGGCAAGGGAAACGAAGAGTTAATAGAAGAACTGGATGAGGCGATTCAAAAAATCCATGTTACAGATCCGTATTTTGAAAGCAGACTGCGTTCAAAGTATTTTATCAACACAATTGCAGATTTTTCCTTATCAGAAGCGGAGGTCGCATATGTAGCCGAAAATCCAAAGATTCAGGTACTTATGTTTCCTCAGTATGCACCATTTTCATTTGTAGACAAAAAGGGTAAGCTGTGTGGAATGTCAGTTTCCATATTAAATGAAATCGGCAAGAAAGCCAATATCGAGTTTGAGTATCATGTGGCTGATGAAAATCAAAATATCAGTAAACAGGCTACCGGCGGAAAATATGATATTATACTCGGTCCACCTCACAGCAACACCTATGCGGAGGATAACGGCCTTGTATTATCACATCCCTATCTTGAGGCGAATTTAACGATGTTCCTCAACAAGTCTGCAGAAACGAAGCCGAAATCCGAACGTGTTCTCGGTCTTGTGAATAACGTGCCGGATCCGATTGGCTATGAATATAAAGAAATCCGCTATTATGATACGATAGAAGAATGCCTCGAGGCAGTGAACAAGGGGGAGGCCGATTATGGATATGCCACAAGATATGCCCTGGACTATTATACCTCCGAAAACAGCCACAGACAGCTTCTCTATTTGGATTTATCCGGATACAACCGTGAAGTGGGATTTTATGTGCCGAATACGGAAAACTGCGAGTTGCTGTCTATCATAAACAAGTATGTGCGAAGCACTTCCCAAAAAGATATTCACAGTCATTTGTCATTGGCTCTGTCTCAAAAGGACTATGGCGGGCTGAGGGAAATCGCAAACAATAATCCGATGCTCACAATCGTCGTTGCAGTAAGCTTCTTATCACTCATTATGTTGACGGCTATGATGGCGATTTACAGTAACAGCAACAAAAAGAGAAATAGAAAATTGCAGCTGGCATATACCGCAAAAAGCGATTTCCTTTCCAGAATGAGTCATGACATGCGTACTCCTATGAATGGGATTATCGGCTTGACTGAGCTCACCCTGGATTCTGAGAATCTGGTGCCTGAAGTTGCAGATAATCTATCTAAAATTGATGAATCAGCACATTATCTGCTGAGCCTGATTAATGACACGCTGGATATGAATAAAATCGAAAGCAATAAAATCGTGCTGAACAGGGAACCGACCAATCTTAATTCTTTTTTCAATCAAATGATTGGGGTTGTCAGAGTGAGCGCTGAGCAAAAACATGTTAAACTGGTTTTTACAGCAAGCACAAAGGTGCCGCCAATGGTGTACTTGGACAAGATGCGCGTGCAGCAAATATTTTTTAATCTTGTTTCCAACGCCATTAAGTTCACCCCCGAAAACGGTACGGTTGAAGTTATAGGTGAATGGACCTTTTTGGAAGAAGCCCAGGTTAAAACAAAACTGGTCATCAAGGACACCGGCATCGGCATAAACCCGGAATTTATACCACGGATTTTTGAACCATTCGAGCAGGAAAATGATGCGACAATTGTAAATTACGCAGGAACCGGGCTGGGACTTGCCATCGTAAAAAATCTTATCGAGCTTATGGGCGGAACGATTTCCGTTAGAAGTGAAAAAGGGATCGGTTCAGAATTTACCGTAGAGCTTGTATTTGACAGAGCAAATGAACAGATAGCTCCTGAACTTGGAACCGAAACTTCCGAGGTCTGTCTTGCAGGGAAACGTATTTTACTCTGTGAGGATCATCCGCTCAATACACAGATTGCAATCAAGATGCTGGAAAAGAAGGGGATGATTGTGGAACATGCGGAAAATGGACAAGTGGCAGTAGAGTTGTTCAGGCAGGCGAAACCTTACTATTACGACGCTGTTCTTATGGATATACGTATGCCGGTTATGGATGGGATTGCGGCGACAAAAGCAATTCGAGAATTGGACTGTGTGGATGCACAAACCGTGCCGATCATTGCAATGACAGCGAATGCTTTTGATGAGGACGTGAAAAAGAGCCTGGATGCCGGTATGAACGCCCATCTTGCAAAGCCGGTTGATCCAAAGCAGATGTTCCAGATTCTGCATGATCTGATCAGCAGGAGAGGGAGCGAAAGCACAGACTGATATCACAGGCAGGACAAAGTCAATAGATGTACAAACAAAGCCGAAGCCATTATGAAAATATAATGGTTTCGGCTTTGGTGTATTGTGCTTCTATACTTCTATTACTTCGATTCTGCCTCTACACTTCGAAGTTACTTCAGCAAAAAGATATTTTCATACAGTCTGACGCTATCGCATGAATTGATTGATCACATGAAGGATTCCGTCGTCATCATTAGATTTGGTGACGAAATCTGCACTTTCCTTAATATCACTGTTGGCGTTTTCCATGGCGACGCCCAGACCTGCGTACTCGAGCATGGTGACGTCGTTGTAGCCATCGCCGCAGCAGATCATCTCGTCGGCTGTCAGGCCGATGCTGCTGAGAAGCTTCTGCAGGGAGTATGCTTTGTCGATTTTGGAGGGCATGACTTCAATGAAGAAGTCACTGGAATTATAAATATTTAAATAGCTATGAAAACGTTTCTTCAACGCGGCCATTGCCAGTTTGATAATCGCCGGATCTCCGGTTACCAGCAGTTTGTTGACCGGGAAGTTGACGTATTCTTTAAAATTGTCCACGCATCTGATGTTCATGTGGTTGATGCGGGACTCCAGTTCTGTGTATTCATTTATCTGGATGCCGGAGATGATCTCATCGTCCGAGTAGCTCAGGATATCCAGCCCCGGGTATTCGTGGATGATGTCATAGACAGTCGGAATTGTCTCAGCAGGCACAGCACGGTTATAAATGATTTCGCCGGTGGTGCAGTTAGTGATGCGTCCGCCGTTGAAGGACAGAATATAGCCGTTGTATTTATGTAAGTCAAGCTGGTCGGCCAGATTCACGATTCCGTTGATCGGCCTTCCAGATGCCAGTACGACCCGCTTGCCGTTCTGCTGGATTTCCATCAGGGCTTTTTCCGTAGGGGCAGTGATTTCTTTTCTGGAGTTGGTCAGTGTTCCGTCCAAATCCAGTACGATTATCTGATAATTCATGTTTGGGTTCTCCTTTATGATTCCATCCCTCTATAATTCAAGTTTCTGTAGTGCATCCACGATCTTAGGAAATTCCATGCAATGGGATGCTTTTACCAGAATGGTATCACCCTTGTGGAGGAACTGGCAGCATTCTGCCAGAAATTCTTCTTTGGTGTCAAAATGTTTTGCACGGGTGGCGCTCGGAACGGCGTTCACGCCGTCGGCAATCCCCTTTGCAAGGTCCCCGATACAGCAGACCAGGTCGATTCCCAGTCTGGCAGCATGGATGCCGGTCTCATAATGCATCTCATGCTCGATGCTGCCAAGCTCGTACATGCCGCCTAGAATGGCGACTTTTCTGGTGCCTGCCTTAGAGAGGACATCAATGGAGGCCTTCATGGAGGCAGGATTGGCATTGTAGCAGTCGTCAATGATGGTGAGAGAGTCGGTCTCAATCAGATTGTTGCGCCCGGAAATCGGCACCAGTGCTTCGATTCCGGTCTTGATCTGCTCACAGGTCAGTCCCAGTGCACATCCGACCGCAGCGCCGGCCAGCGCATTGTATACCATGTGCTCTCCGGGGATGGAGACGGTCGCACGGAAAGCTCCCTGCGGAGTGTGGATCGTGCAGGTGGTTCCCTTCAGTCCGAGATTCTCGACCTCGTCCGCGTAGAAATCACGGTCGGATGACAGGCCAAAGAACTGAGGTGTCTTTTTGTGTACCGCAGTGACGGTGGCAAGCATGTCGTCGTCACCGTTCAGGATGACGGTGCCCTCCGGATTCATGAACTGGAACATCTCGGTCTTCGCCTTCAGGATTCCCTCGCGGGTCTTGAGCTGTTCCAGATGCGCACAGCCGATGTTGGTCAGAACGCAGATGTCCGGGCGTGCCATGCGCGCCAGACGTTCCATCTCGCCGAAATCACTGATGCCCATCTCAAGGATCGCAATCTCATGCTCCTCGCGGATGTTGAAGATCGTCAGGGGAAGTCCAATCTCATTGTTGAAATTCCCTGCGGTCTTTAATACCGAATACTTCTGTTCCAGCACGGAACCGATCATCTCCTTGGTGCTGGTCTTTCCGACACTTCCGGAGATACCGACTACCTTGAGGCGGTGGAAGGAGCGGCGGTAGTGCTCCGCGATATCCTTGAGCGCCTGCTCGCCGGAATTAACCAGAATATAGGGGAACTTCGCACCCTCGATCCGTTTCTCGGATATGGCACAGAGCGCGCCGTCCTGAATGACCTGGTTGATAAACATGTGGCCGTCCACCCGGGCTCCCCGTATGGCGACAAACAAATTATCTTTTTCAATCTTGCGGCTGTCGATCGTGACACCGCTCACTTCTTTATAGTAACTATCTTCATCTCCGTAATAAACGCCGGCACAAGCCACAGCGATTTCTTTCAAAGACATATTTCTCATCTGAATACCATCCTTTATTTCGTGTTGTCCCCAATACGGTTCGATTTCCTTTTATTTCATTCATGGGAATATGTGATTGTCCACTTTCCCCGACTGCTGCGCAGTCTGGACTACACGGTGTACCGCGCCTCCAGCGATTTCTGGATAATCAGTTCACACAGCTCCCCGTATTCGATGCCGACAGCCTTTGCCTCCTTCGGGAGAAGACTCGCGGCAGTCATTCCCGGAAGAGTGTTGACCTCCAGACAGTACAGATTCCCCTCTGCGTCCAGAATAAAGTCGGCACGGCTGTAGACATCCAGCTTCAGTGCGCGGTAAGCGCGCACAGTAATCTCTTTCATGCGTTCGGCAGTCTCCGCAGGGATATCCGCAGGGCAGACCTCCTCTGTGGCATTCGCCTGGTACTTGTTCGCATAGTCAAACCACCCGCTCTTTGGAATAATCTCAATCGGAGGCAGCGCTTCGCCGTCAATGATACCGCAGGCAAACTCACGTCCTTTGATATAAGCTTCGAGGACGACCTCATCTCCGTAACGGAATGAGTTTTTTAGTGCATTGTCGTATTCCTCTTCGGTCTTCACGATGTAAACTCCGATGGAGGATCCACCGGCGCACGGTTTGATCACGAGTGGAAGTTCCAGCCCGAGATCGGCAAGGGATGTGTTCTTATCCTTCTTGAAAAGCCAGGTGCCGTTCGGTGTCTCGACGCCGGACTGCAGGAAAATCTGTTTTGTGACACCTTTGTCCATGGCGAGTGCGCAGCCGAGAGAGTTCGGACCGGTGTATCGGATGCCGAGCAGGTCGAAGGTCGCCTGCAGCTTGCCGTTCTCGCCCTCGCCGCCGTGCAGCCCCAGAAATGTGATGTCAGCCATGCGGCATAACTCGATGACGTTCGGGCCGAGGAAACAGTCGGACTGATCCGGTCGGGATGCCTTGATTGCTTCCAAATCCGGCTCCTCCGTACCGATGTTGGCGGAGATGCCCAGACCGTGATCCGGAAGTGTAAACACTTCCTCCAGTCTGCTGCTGTCATAAGGCAGTCCAAGGAACACGTCCAGAAGAAATGCGTCGTGTCCTCTCTCGAGTAATGTTTTACAGATTCCTGCGGCCGAGGTGAGAGAGACATCTCTCTCCGTGCTCAGTCCGCCAGCTAATACGATGATTTTCATAATAATATAATATCCTTTCGGGGTTATCAATGTTTGAGTTTGCTTACTGGTCTTCGTCGTCACTCATCTGGGAGAGCAGTTCCTGCTTCACGTTGTAGAGCTTCTTTGACAAATCAACATAAACCTTATGTGGGTTGAATAAACGCTTTGTCTCATCCCACAGAGTTTCTTTTTCTTTTGTGCAGTACGCAGCGATCTCCATGACAGACGGAGAATCGTAGACGCAGGATCCGTTCTGGAAAACAGGCAGCAGGATCTCGCGCATGGTGTAGGTGCCGCCCTTGAGACGGGTTTTCTTCCAGGTGTCGACCGGATCGAACAGGGTGAGATCTTTTTCGATGTCATACTCTTCGCCCACAAAACAGATCAGATCGCCGCGCATCTTGCCGGTCTCTTTGTCATAGATCCGGTAAATGGTCTTGTTGCCCGGGTTGGTGATCTTCTCCGTGTTCTCGGAAATCTTGATTCGAGGTATAAACTCACCGTTGTCGTTGGAAATGGCAGCCAGCTTGTACACACCGCCAAAAGACGGACAGCCCTTGGAGGTGATCAGGTTGGTTCCCACACCCCAGGAGTTGATGGCAGCGCCCTGCATCTTTAGATCGTGGATCAGATATTCGTCCAGATCGTTGGAGGCGGAGATCACCGCATCCGGGAATCCGGCCGCATCCAGCATCTTGCGCGCTTTCTTGGACAGGTAGGCAAGATCACCGCTGTCCAGACGGATGCCGTAGAAAGTCAGATCAATTCCAGCCTCACGCATCTCTGTGAACACGCGGATGGCATTCGGAATACCGGATTTTAAGGTGTCATAAGTGTCGACCAGCAGAATACATGCGGAAGGATAGAGATCCGCGTACGTCTTAAATGCGGTGTACTCGTCCTTGAAGCTCATGATCCAGCTGTGGGCGTGCGTCCCCTTCACCGGAACATCGAACATCTTGCCTGCGAGCACGTTGGAGGTGCCGACGCATCCGGCAATCATGGCAGCCCTTGCGCCATACAGACCGGCATCCGGTCCCTGGGCACGGCGAAGACCAAACTCCATAATCCCGTCACCCTGCGCAGCGGATACGATCCGCGATGTCTTGGTTGCAATCAGACACTGGTGGTTGATGATGTTCAGGATAGCAGTCTCCACAAGCTGTGCCTCCATGATCGGAGCCACGACCTTGACTAACGGCTCCTTCGGGAAGACAACAGTCCCCTCGGGAATGGCGTAGATGTCTCCGCTGAAATGAAATCCACTTAAATAATGAAGAAATTCTTCTTTGAAAATTCCAAGGCTGCGAAGATATTCGACATCCTCGTAGGAGAAATTCAGTTTCTTGATATATTCGATGACCTGTTCAAGGCCGGCCATGATCGAGTAGCCGGATCGCTCCGGATTCTCACGGAAGTATGCGTCGAACACAACGGTCTCGTCCGCCTGTGTCTCGAAATAACCTTGCATCATGGTCAACTCATAAAGATCGGTAAGCAGTGTCAGATTTTTTGCACTCATGGTAATCTCCTTTGAAAACTTGATTTATATTTGGACAGCCTGATATTTCTAAGTATTATACCACCATCCTTGCATAAAAAAAATAACTATTTTATGCGTTGCGCTGAATCGTTTCGGATATCAGGTTCTGGCAGTAGTTTCCGATGTGCTTCTTCACATCCGGATCCAGATCATTCGGGTAGATTGGTTTGCCGTACTCGATCGTGACATGTGTCTTTTTAATACGTGGAAAATGGTCCTCAAAGATCGCAGCAGTGTGGTTCAGGGAGATCGGCACGATCGGGCAGCCGGTCTTGGTCGCAATCTTGAATGCGCCCTCCTTGAACGGAAGCAGCGAGAGCTCCTCACCCTTGTTGCGGGTTCCCTCCGGGAAAATGCAGATGGAGACGCCGGATTTGACGTACTCGATCGCTGTGAGGATCATCTTGAGCCCCTCGCGCGGATCCTCGCGGTTCAGAAACAGACAGTAGAGAAAACGCATCCAGGTAGAGAGCAGAGGAATCTTTTCCATTTCCTTTTTCGCAACATAGCCAGTGAGGCGTTTGCAACGGACGTAGGTCAGCAGAATATCGAAATAACTGCGGTGATTGCCGATGAAGAGCACGGGCTCATCCGGTACATTTTCTTCGCCGATGACGGTGGCCGTGATTCCGGCAATCCGGATGATTACACGGAATGCCCACTGGACGATGTGCAGGGAGCTGTAGTCGCGTTTCTCGGGGTTGAATTTGCCGAGAATCCATTCCACTAAAAATATCGGAATGGAGAGGATTAGAAATAAAATCAAAAAAATACATACAATAATAAAGCGAATCATAAGTTGTCCTTCTTTCGTTTGTGGTAACTTGCCCGGAACAGTTACTTTTTGGGATAAATATACAGGTTAATTATACTAAAGCAGTACTGAAAAGACAAGACAGATAATAAGATGATAGAGAGAATAAAATTTGAGGGGAAGTATTGCGAAAAATAATTTGTATTTTTTTGGTGGCAGCCATGCTGACCGGGTGCGCAACACAGATAGAGAAGGAGGATAAGGAAAAGCAGGCAGATTTTACGGTGGTGAAAAAAGAGGACATTCCCATGGAACTGAGTGGGGAGATGGAGGCCCGGCAGGAGGGCGGATTTGAGCTTACATTTACGGATCAGGGATACCTGTATCTCGCGAAAGGATACGGCGTTCAGGAGACCGGCGGCTGCAGCGTGGTGGTGGAGGACTGCTACGAGACGGCGAATGCGCTGGTGGTGAAGACGAATCTGCTGGGGCCGGAGACGAAGGAAGAAGCGACGCCGGCGAAGACATATCCGTGTGTAGTGATCAAACTGGAGGAGTGTGACAAGCAGGTGGTCTTTCAGTAGCGGGGCAGAGCTGTGAAGCTGCGTAAGGTTACGCGGAAGCCGCAAAGCTGTATAAGCTGGCGAGACAGCGGCAGAGCGGATTCTGAGTATCCGCTTGACTTTTGGTAAAATATTATAGAAATAAAAAGAGCAGGATTGTGGGCATATTATAATAGAAGAGAGGGAAGTTATGGAATATATAAAAAAACAGATGCGCTGCAGCAGAATCGGAAAAAGCATCGTGGATCAGTTTTACCTTGATGAGGATGTCAATGTGCCGGATGCTAAGGAGGATGTAAAGGGAATCATTCAGGGCGAGGGTTTCGTGCGGATCGAGGAGGTGCGTGAGGCCGAGGCCCACGTGACAGTCTCGGGGAAACTGCTCTATCATATTCTGTACGCCGCGGTGGGGGATGAACCGAAGCTTTCCGTGCTGGAGGGAAAGCTGCCGGTCGAAGAGATCATTTATATAGAAAAAAAGGAGAACCAGCAGATTCAGATCCGGCCATCCAGGGTGGAGTTCTCGGCGGCTCTGATTCACTCGAGGAAGGTTGGAATCCGCGCTATGATCGAGCTGGAGGCAGTTCCGGAGGAGATACGTGAGGAGGAAAATACGGTCGATATCGAGGTGGACGCAGGGGAGCAGCTCGGGCTGTACAAGAAGAAACGCAATGTCAATCTGCTGCAGATGCACACGGTGAAGCGCGACACGTACCGGGTCAAGGAGGAATTTGCATTGCCGGGCGCAAAGGAGAGCGTCAGAGAGGTGCTGTGGACGGATATCACGAACCAGCGTCTGGATATCCGAATCGCGCCGGATGAGCTTCGTCTGCGCGGAGAACTGCTGGTGTTCGTGCTGTATATCGGGGAAAATGAAAAGACAGAGTGGGTGGAGCAGACCGTGACATACGAGGGCTCGGTTGCCTGCCATGGAATTGACGAGTGTATGTACCAGCATGTGTATGCGATGTTGGAGGAGCCTCTGATCGAGGTGCGGATGGATGAGGACGGTGAGCCCCGCCGGATCGGTGTGGAGGCGACGCTGGATCTGAAGATACATATCTACGAGGAGGATGCATTTGAACTTCTGGAGGATGTGTATTCCCTGAAGGAGCAGTGCGAGATCGAGACGCAGACGGCGGTTTATGAGGAACTGCTGCTGCAGAATCAGTCAAAATGTAAGGTGGCGGAGCGGCTTGTGATCCCGGAGATGAGGACCGACGTGCTCCAGATCTGCCACGCCGCGGGGACGCTGCAGATCGACCGCGAGGCGGTCACGGAGGAAGGCCTTGTGGTCGAGGGTGCCATTCATGTGGCGTTTCTCTATATCAAGGCGGACGATGCGTCCCCGTTTGCCTGCTGGCAGGGGATGGTTCCGTTTTCCCATATCATAGAGGGCCAGGAACTGAGCGGGGATGCCATTTTTGATATCTCATCCCGCGTGGAGCAGCTATCTGTGAACCTTGCCGGCGGTGAGGAGGTGGAGGTCAAGGCGGTGCTGACATTTGACACATTTGTACGCAGGCCCCAGGCACTGCAGGTGATAAAGGACGTGATCCTGTCGCCGCGCCCAATGCAGGAGCAGGAACAGATGCCGGGAATCGTAGGTTACATTGCCAAGGAAGGAGACCTACTGTGGGATCTGGCAAAAAAGTATCTGACGACGGTGGATGGAATCATGGAAATTAATCAATTGGAAAAAGAAGAGATAAAACCGGGGGATAGATTGTTGATTTTTAAGGAAAATATTAGTATACTATAACATAATGTATACAGCATACAACAAGAGCGTGAAGCATGTGGAACAAGAGCGCGCAGTATGTGAAAAAAGAGCACACGGCATGTAAACAGGAGTGCGAAGCATGTAAAAAAGAGCACACAGCATACGAAAAAAGTACACAGACAGGAAATGTACGGCAGATACAGTCGGAGACGAGTGAAAACGAAAGGATGAACGCTATGAGGCAATTGGAGTTGAAGGCACTTGCGAAAATCAATCTGGGACTGGATGTTCTGGGGAGGCGTGAAAATGGTTATCATGATGTGCGTATGATTATGCAGTCCATCTATCTGTACGACAACGTGACGATCGCGATGCGGGAGGAGCCGGGGATTGAGGTAAAGACGAATCTGGAGTTCCTTCCCGTCGACGAGAGTAATATTGCATACAAGGCGGCAAAGCTTCTGACGGATGAATTTGGAATCAAAAAAGGGGTTACTGTCACGCTGGAAAAACATATTCCCGTGGCAGCAGGCCTGGCAGGCGGAAGCTCCAATGCGGCGGCGGTGCTGTTCGGCATGAACCGGATGTTTAGTCTGAAGCTGTCACAGCAGGACCTGATGGACCGCGGTGTGAAGCTGGGGGCGGATGTCCCGTACTGCATCATGCGGGGAACGGTGCTGGCGGAAGGGATCGGTGAGGAACTGTCACTTCTTCCGGACATGCCGAAGTGTATCGTGCTGATTGCAAAGCCGCCGATCAGCGTATCCACCAAGGGTGTATATGAGGCTCTGGATGCGAAAACAATTGTGGACCACCCTGACATTGACGGAATCATTTCCGGGCTTGAGACGAGATCAATCGAGCAGATTGCCGGATCAATGGGAAATGTCCTGGAGCAGGTGACCATCGGCAGATACCCTGTGATTACCGAGATCAAGGATGCCATGAAGGAGTGCGGCGCACTGAATGCAATGATGAGCGGCAGCGGACCGACTGTATTTGGAATTTTCAAAGATCGGAGGTCGGCGAAGAACGCGCAGAATCTGATCAGAGACCGGAAACTGGCCAGACAGGTGTACGTGACCAATGTTCATAACGCAAGGAGGAAATAAATGAAAGAACCGAATTTTGAAGTGAAAATGGATGAGTATTTACCTTTGAGAGATGTAGTGTTCAACACCCTCCGGCAGGCGATTCTGCGTGGAGAACTGAAACCGGGCGAACGGCTGATGGAAATCCAGCTGGCCAACAAGCTGGGCGTGAGCAGAACTCCGATCCGCGAGGCCATGCGTAAGCTGGAACTGGAAGGGCTGGTCCTGATGATACCCCGAAAGGGTGCCGAGGTGGCAGAGATTACGGAAAAGAGCATGCGGGATGTGCTGGAGGTCCGACGCGCGCTGGAGGAACTCTCGGTTGAGATCGCCTGCGACCGTATCACGAAACCGGAAATCGAGCAGCTCAAACAGGCAGCCAGAGACTTCAAGACGATTCTGGGGAGTGCGGACGTCACAAAAATCGCGGAGGCGGACGTGGTATTCCATGATATCATTTATAATGCGACGGACAATCAGCGTCTGATCCAGCTCCTGAATAATCTGCGCGAGCAGATGTACCGCTACCGCGTGGAGTATCTGAAAAAGAAAGAATTTTACCCGCAGCTGCTGCAGGAGCACCAGGAGATTATTCAGGCGATTGCAAATCACAAAAAGGAACAGGCATCGGCCTGCATCTGTCAGCACATAGACAATCAGACAGAGGCTGTGATCGGGATTATTCATAACAATAAAAAATAAGTATAAAATAAATACAAAAATACAAAAAACATAAAAACCATATAAGGTTATGGAAAAACATTAAAAAAGTAGAAAAAATGGAATATACACATTGAAATGTAATGCTTTTGGACCGGAAGTGTAATGTTTTGATTAAATCAGGTAATAGTGGTGCATACTCCCAATAGCACGAGAAAAGGTGCTGGAAGGGGATATGTATGATTCAGAAATATTGGAATATAATTAAGAAAAATAATAAGTTTTTTATCGGGCTGCTCATGCTTCTGATGGGGTGTGTGGTCAATCAGTCGGAAGCGAAGGCGTGGTGGAGCGCACTGTACCCGGATCTCGGACTGGAGCAGGCGACGCGCCCAATCAGCAGTGATTCCAGGCTGCGAGAGCCCACGGTGACTTCGGACTTTCAGATAAAATGGTATTTTGGCGAGGATAGATATGACGAATTTTTTAGTGAAACATTTTGTAAATAATTATGAGGCTGTGGAGAAGGTCTCCGTGCGGACGGCGTATGGTGTGCTGGCGAGCATGGTCGGCATATCCTGTAACGTGCTGCTGTTTGTCGTCAAGCTGACGGTGGGCGTGGTCCTACATAGTATCTCTGTCATGGCAGATGCGTTCAACAACCTGTCGGATGCAGGTTCTTCCGTCATCAGCTTTATCGGCGTGAAGATGGCGAGCAAGCCGGCAGATGAGGATCATCCGTTCGGACACGGCCGCATCGAGTATATTGCAGCACTTGTGGTTGCATTTATTGTGGTGCAGGTCGGATTTACATTTTTAAAAAATGCCATCGGCAAGATTCGGGAGCCGGAGCTGCTGAAATTTCAGACAGTATCGGTCCTGATACTGCTGCTGTCGATTGCCGTGAAGCTGTGGCTGGGGATTTTTAACCGGGAACTGGGCAGACGCATTGACTCGAAGGTCATGATGGCTGTGTTCACGGACTCCATGGGCGATGTGATTACAACGTCTGCAACGATCGTATCGATTCTGTTCTTCCGTTTTACAGGAATCAATATCGATGGATTTGTGGGAGTGGGGGTCGCACTTGTCGTCATGTGGGCGGGGATTTCTATCGCGAAGGATACGCTGGAACCGTTGATCGGCGAGGCAAATGATCCGGATGAGTGTGAAAAAATCACGAAATTTGTGGAAAAATTTGATGGGATCGTGGGTTCCCATGATCTGATCGTACATAATTACGGCCCTGGAAGAAGCATGGCGTCTATTCACGCCGAGGTTCCGAACAATGTGGATATTGAGGTCTCTCACGAGATTATTGACCGCATAGAGCGCAGGGCCCGGGAAGAACTGGGCACATTTCTGGTCATCCATATGGATCCGATCGAGATGAAGGATGAGCGGGTACTGAAAATACGCAACCAGGTGGAACAGACCGTCGTGGAGATGGATGAAAAAATCAGTGTTCACGATCTGCGTGTGGTGATCGGGCGGGATCAGATCAACCTGATTTTTGATATGGTAGTGCCGCGTGAATATGGAAACAAGATGCAGGAAACACTGCGCACCGAGCTGGTGAACCGGCTGCAGGCGGTCGATTCTCGATACCAGTGTGTGATCACCGTGGAGCACAGCTTTATCGCCGAGACGCAGGAAGAATCGGCGCAGGTGTAGAAACAAGGCTTCGACTGAAAGGCAGCGAAGCGGATTCCGTATGTCCACTTTATAGGATACGGTGGAAAGATGAGGAGAAATTTACATGTATACATTTGACAGTAGAATAAGATACAGTGAGGTAGGGCATACCGGCAGGCTGACGGTTCCCAACCTGATCAATTACCTGCAGGACTGCAGCACATTTCAGTCGGAGGACCTGGGTGTGGGACTTGAAGTACTGAAGAAAAAGAACCGTGCCTGGCTTCTGAACTCATGGCATATCGTGATCCGAAAGGCACCGGCACTGGGAGACCGTGTGGTGGTGGGAACACTGGCCTATGATTTCAAAGGCTTGTTCGGACAGCGAAACTTTTTCATGAACGATGACCAGGGGCAGCAGCTTGTCTGTGCGGATTCCAACTGGTTTTATTACGATACCGGGAGTGGCAGACCGACCAGACCGGAGCCGGAGGAAGTGGCGGCATACGGCAAAGAGCCGAGGCTCGAGATGAACTACATGGGAAGAAAGATCTCAATTCCGGAGGTGTGTGTGGAAAAGGACTCATTTCCAGTGAGAAAATATCATATCGATACCAATGAACATGTGAATAACAGTCAGTATGTGCAGATGGCGCTGGAGACACTCGATGAAGAGCGGGAAGTGAAGGAACTGCGCGTGGAGTACAAGCGGGCGGCAGTCCTCGGCGATATGGTTTATCCGAAAGTGGCGGAGGAGTCCGGCCGGACGGTTGTGATGCTGGGAGACGGTGAAGGCGGAGACTACGCGGTTGTGGAGTTTATCGGATAGGGAAACTGCTGGCAGATGATAAAAAGGAGAATGATATGAAATTAGGAGAAAAACAAGTACTGACGGTAGTGAAGGAAGTGGAATTTGGTATTTATCTGGGGAGCGATGAGGAGCGGGTGCTTCTTCCGAAAAAGCAGGTTCCAGAGGATGTTGAGATGGGTGATCCGGTGGAGGTGTTCCTCTACAAGGACTCCGATGATCGTCTGATTGCGACAACCCAGGAGCCGAAGCTCACCCTTGGAGAACTTGCGGTATTGAAGGTCGTAGATACGGGAAAACTCGGTGCATTTCTGGACTGGGGACTGGAGAAGGATCTGTTTCTTCCATTCAAAGAGCAGACGATGAAGGTGGCTGTTGGCGATACGTGTCTCGTTACACTTTATATTGACAAGAGCGACCGTCTCTGTGCGACCATGAAGGTCTATGAACTTCTTTCCACCGATTCTCCTTATAAGAAGGATGACAGGGTGAGCGGAATCATTTATGAAAAGAGTGATGAGTTCGGCGTGTTTGTCGCGGTGGACAACAAGTATTCGGCGTTGATCCCGAAGAAGGAGGCCTATGGAAGTCTGGGCATTGGAACGACCATTCAGGCGCGAGTGACGGAAGTCAAGGAGGACGGAAAGCTGGATCTGAGTGTCCGGGAAAAGATTCCGGAGCAGATGGACAAGGATGCGGCATTCGTAATCCGTGTCATCGAGAAATTTGACGGGGAACTGCCGTTTACCGACAAAGCAGAGCCAGAGCGCATTAAGCGCGAGTTTGGGCTCAGTAAGGCGGCGTTTAAGCGGGCGGTTGGAAGGCTGCTGAAGGAAGGCAAGATTGAGATCCGTGAGGATTCGATTGTCCTGAGATAGTGAAGCTGCACCGGGAACGCCGTAGGGCGCGTGATGTCCCGGCAGAGCTGCGCGTGAATGGGATTTTGGGGGCCGCCCACACCGGTGTTCCCCGTCCCGCAATCCAGGATATGACAAAAAAAGTATTTGCAATCGTGAGGGAATACGTTATAATGAAACGGTAGTGTAGATTAAATCTGAAAGGAGATATTATAATGAAAGTACAGAACATAACAGACATAGAAGCGTTTTTTAAAGTAGTAGACGAGTGTACAGGAAAAGTTGAATTGGTTACAGGCGAGGGCGACAGACTGAATCTGAAGTCAAAGCTTTCTCAGTATGTATCTATGGCAAACATCTTTTCAAACGGTGAGATTCCGGAACTTGAAATTGTTGCTCATGAAAAAGAAGATATCGACAGACTGATCGGCTTTATGATCAACGGCTAATTTATAGCAGATGAGACTACAAGAGGGAGTTCCTTTCGGAACCCCCTCTTTCTGTCTATTGTACTGAGGAGAAATCCGCCCCGGGCGGGAGGAATCCTGGTGTCTGCGCAGGTGCCTGCAATTTGTTAAATAATGAGGTGAAGCATGAATTTTGCACATTTACATGTCCATACAGAGTACAGTCTGTTGGACGGTTCTAATAAGATAAAAGAATATGTGGCCAGAGTCAAAGAACTGGGCATGAACAGCGCGGCAATCACGGATCACGGCGTGATGTACGGTGTGATCGATTTTTACCGGGAGGCCAGGAAACAGGGGATCAATCCGATCATCGGCTGTGAGGTCTATGTGGCACCCAATTCCAGATTCGACCGGGAGATCGCGGGCGGGGAGGACCGGTATTACCATCTGGTGCTGCTTGCGGAGAATAATGTGGGGTATGCCAATCTGATGAAGATCGTGTCCAAGGGCTTCGTGGACGGCTATTATTACAAACCGCGTGTGGACAAGGAAGTGCTGCGCGAGTACCACGAGGGAATCATTGCGCTGAGTGCCTGCCTGGCGGGTGAGGTACAGCGGTATCTGGTACGGGAGCTTTATGACGAGGCGCGCAAGACGGCGAAGGAGTATGAGGACATTTTCGGGAAGGGGAATTTCTTCCTGGAGCTGCAGGATCACGGAATCCCGGAGCAGGGCATCGTGAATCCGCGTCTGCTGCGCATGTCCGAAGAACTGGGCATCGATCTTGTGGCGACCAACGATGTGCATTATACGTACGCGGAGGATGAGAAGCCGCACGATATCCTGCTCTGTATCCAGACCGGAAAGAAGCTGGCGGATGAGAATAGAATGCGCTATACCGGCGGACAATATTATGTGAAGTCTCCGGAGGAGATGGCGGAGCTGTTTCCCTATGCACTGCAGGCTCTGGATAACACGCAGCGGATTGCGGACCGGTGTAATGTGGAGATCGAGTTTGGTGTGACGAAGCTGCCGAAGTTCGATGTGCCGGACGGTCTGACGTCTCTGGAATATCTGAATAAATTGTGTTATGAAGGGCTGGAGCGGCGCTATCCGAATCCATCCCAGGAGCTGCGTGACCGTTTGAAATATGAGTTAAACACCATCACGACCATGGGATACGTGGATTATTTCCTGATCGTGTGGGACTTTATCCGCTATGCGAAGGACCACGGCATCGCGGTGGGACCGGGACGTGGATCGGCAGCCGGGAGTATTGTCTCCTACTGTCTGGAGATCACGAACATCGATCCCATCCGCTATCAGCTGCTGTTTGAGCGCTTCCTGAACCCGGAGCGTGTGTCCATGCCCGATATCGATATCGACTTCTGCTACGAGAGACGGCAGGAGGTTATTGACTACGTGGTGCGAAAGTACGGCAAGGACCGGGTGGTGCAGATCGTGACCTTCGGTACACTGCAGGCCCGCGGTGTGCTCCGCGATGTGGGGCGTGTCATGGATCTGCCCTATGCATTTGTGGACAACATTGCGAAGCTGATTCCGAAGGAACTGAACATTACGATTGATAAGTCCCTGAAAATGGAGCCGGAGCTTCGCAAGCTGTATGAGACCGATGAGCAGGTGAAATATCTGATCGATATGGCCAAACGGCTGGAGGGACTGCCGAGGCACACCTCTATGCACGCGGCCGGGGTAGTGATCAGCCAGAAATCGGTGGACGAGTATGTGCCGCTGTCGCGTGCATCGGACGGCTCCATCACCACCCAGTTTACGATGACGACGTTGGAGGAACTGGGGCTTCTGAAGATGGACTTTCTGGGACTGCGGACACTGACGGTGATCCAGAACGCAGTGGATCTGGTCAACCGGCGCAGTGAGGAACTGTCGGGCGGACAGGCAATCCCGGATATTGCAAATATCGATTACGACGACAAGGCGGTGCTTGCGTCTGTCGGAACCGGGAGAACGGATGGCGTGTTTCAGTTGGAGAGCGGCGGCATGAAGGGGTTCATGAAGGAATTGAAGCCGCAGAATCTGGAGGATATCATCGCCGGGATTTCTCTGTACCGTCCGGGCCCGATGGACTTTATTCCGCAGTATATCAAAGGCAAGAACAGCCAGGGGGCAATCCAGTACGACTGCCCGCAGCTGGAGCCGATCCTGAAGCCGACCTATGGTTGTATCGTTTACCAGGAGCAGGTGATGCAGATCGTGCAGGAGCTGGCCGGCTACACGCTGGGGCGTGCAGATATGGTGCGGCGTGCCATGTCCAAGAAAAAGGGCGACGTCATGAAGATGGAACGCCAGAACTTTGTGTATGGCAATGACGAGAGCGGCGTGCCGGGCTGTGTGAAGAACGGGATCGACGAGAAGGTGGCAAACAAGATTTACGACGATATGATCGATTTCGCCAAGTATGCATTTAACAAATCCCATGCCGCGGCGTATGCGGTGGTATCCTATCAGACCGCTTATCTGAAATATTATTATCCGGTGGAATTTATGGCGGCGCTGATGACGTCCGTGATCGACAACCCGCCGAAGGTGGCGGAGTATATCTATGCCTGCCGCCAGATGGGAATCAAGATCCTGCCCCCGGATGTGAATAAGGGGGAGGCGCGGTTTTCGGTAGATTATGAGGAGCTCGACGCGGCCGTGGCCGGACATGGTGCAGCGGCTGGTGAAGAAATTCAGGCAGGAGAAACGTTTGATCATGAAATGCAGTCAGGGGCAGCAGACCATGAAAAACCGGCAGCAGAGAAAAAAATGCTGGCTGGCATACGATATGGCCTCGCGGCCATCAAGAACGTGGGTCGTCCGGTAATCCAGGCAATTGTGGAGGACCGGGAAGAGTACGGCCTGTTCAAGAATCTGGAGGACTTCATCAGCCGCCTGTCGGTGAAGGACGCGCTGAACAAGCGCTGTATCGAAAATTTCATCAAGGCCGGTGCGTTGGACAGTCTGCAGGGAACGAGAAAGCAGTTCATGAGCATTTACCTGCAGATCGTGGATCACGTGAATCAGGAAAAGAAGTATGCCATGACAGGGCAGATGACGCTGTTCGATATGGTGGACGACGACCAGAAGAAGGATTTCGAGATCCAGATGCCGGACGTGGGCGAGTATTCCAAGGAGACCATGCTCTCATTTGAGAAGGAAGTGCTCGGAATTTACGTCAGTGGTCATCCGCTGGAGGCGTATGAGGAGCAGTGGAAAAGGACTATTTCCGCGAAGACACTGGACTTCCAGCTGGATGATGAGACCGGAGTGACCAAGGTGCGCGACGGAGCGAAGGAGATCGTGGGCGGCATGATCGTGGACAAGACGATCAAGTACACGAAGACGAATCAGACCATGGCGTTCATCACCATCGAGGATTTGGTGGGAACGGTGGAGGTCGTGGTGTTCCCGCGGGATTATGAGAAAAATAAGAGCTTTATCGAGGCAGACAGCAAGGTATTTGTGCAGGGAAGAGTCTCCGAGGAGGATGACAAACCCAGCAAGCTCATTTGCGAGAAGATCGTGCCCTTCGGGCAGACGAAGAAAGAATTGTGGATCCAGTTTCCGGACAAAGACCGGTTTCTGAAGGAAGAACAGATCCTGTATGGGTATCTGGCGGACTCGGATGGAAATGACGAGGTGGTCATCTATTGTCAGGCAGAGAAGGCGATCAAACGGCTGCCGAGAAGCCGGAATATTCAGATAGAACCGGGTGTTTTGGGCAGATTGATGAATCTTTATGGTGAGAAACGGGTGAAGGTGGTTGAAAAAGCTATTGAAAACAGGATATAAATGCTGTAAAATGAAACCCGTAGTGTGATTTGCCCTGCGTGAACCGTGAAACGGAAGTGGGGGTCTGTTTTTTGAACAATGGGGCTCATTCACTATTTGATATAAAATGGCAGTGAACAAAATAATTTATCTTGAAAGAAGATTATTGGGAAAGGTGGTATAAACATGATTGAAGAAGATGCTGCAGTAAAGGAACCAATCAGAACGATTGGAGTATTGACAAGTGGTGGAGACGCACCGGGAATGAACGCGGCAATCCGTGCCGTTGTGAGAACAGCACTTGCATGTGGTATTAAAGTACGTGGAATCAGAAGAGGATATCACGGTTTATTAAAAGAAGAGATTATTGATTTATCGGCAAGAGACGTTTCAGATACAATTCAGCGTGGAGGAACAATTCTCCAGACAGCTCGATGTGCATCTATGCGTACAGAAGAAGGACAGCAGAAGGCAGCAGCCATCTGCAAGAAGTATGGTATCGACGGACTGGTTGTCATCGGTGGTGACGGTTCTTTCGCAGGAGCGAAGGCACTGGCACATCTTGGAGTCAACACAATCGGACTTCCGGGAACGATCGATCTGGATATTGCCTGTACAGAGTACACCATCGGTTTCGACACAGCAGTGAACACCGCTATGGAGGCAATCGATAAGGTACGTGATACCTCGACATCTCATGAGAGATGTAGTATCATTGAGGTTATGGGACGTGACGCAGGATACCTTGCATTGTGGTGCGGTATCGCCAACGGCGCAGAGAAGATTCTGATGCCGGAGGAGCATGACTATGACGAAGAAGCATTGATCAAGGACATCAAAGAATGTCAGCGCAGAGGTAAGAAGAACTATATCATCATCAACGCAGAGGGTGTAGGAGATTCCATGAACATGGCGAAGAGAATCGAAGCGGCGACAGGTATGGAGACCAGAGCGACAATCCTGGGACACATGCAGCGTGGTGGAAGCCCGACATGTAAGGACAGAGTGTATGCTTCTGTCATGGGCGCAAAGGCAGTAGAACTTCTGGTACAGGGCAAGACAAACCGTGTGGTTGGTTACATGCACGGAGAGTACAAGGATTTCGACATCAATGAAGCACTGTCCATGAAGAAGACGGTTCCGGATTATCAGTATGACATTGCGAAGACACTTGCATTGTAATCACTGATCAGACGATCACAAAGATCCATGGTATCAGGGGCGGACAGCTGTTGACACCAGCACCATTCACAGATGAATATTGGAATAAAAAAACTTTATGACGGTTCAGAGCCTGGAAAAACGAAGCCGATTGGCTGCGTGTGGCTCTGAATCGTCACAAGAATATCAGGAGATAATAATTAATATGGATTCTAAAAAAACTGCTCCGATTGGAGTCTTTGATTCCGGCGTCGGCGGGCTGACCGTCGCGCGTGAGATCGTGCGGCAGCTCCCAGGTGAGGATATTGTTTACTTTGGGGATACCGCGCGCGTGCCATACGGTAGTAAATCAAAAGATAATATTATACGATTCTCCAGACAGATCATCCGCTTTCTGCAGACAAAACAGGTGAAGGCCATCGTGATTGCCTGCAATACAGCCAGTGCGCTGGCGCTTGATACGGTCAGGGATGAGTTTGACGTACCAATCATAGGAGTGGTTATTCCGGGAGCGCGAGCAGCAGTTGAGGCAACAGCGAATAGCCATGTTGGAATTGTAGGGACAGATGCAACAGTACATAGCCATGTGTATACGAAGGTCATCACGGGGATGAATCCTGAGATTGCGGTCATCGAGAAAGCATGCCCGCTGTTTGTGCCGCTGGTGGAGGAAGGGTTCAAGAACCATCATGTGACGGAGGAGATCATTGATTTTTATCTATCCTCCATGAAGGAGACGCCAATCGATACCATGATTCTGGGATGTACTCATTATCCGCTGCTGCGCTCAAAAATCCGCGCGTACATGGGAGATGAGATACAGATCGTCAATCCGGCTTACGAGACGGCTATGGACCTGAAACATTTGCTGGAGAGAGAGAATATGGTAAATGATGTGGCGGACGGTGTGCTCGGACACTGTGAGTTTTATGTCAGTGATGCTGCGGACAAGTTCAAGGAATTTGCCAATTCCGTGATGCCATATGATATTTCGACCACGAAAGTAATCAATATCGAAGAATATTAGGAAGACAGTTTACTGTGATACAGCGGCATTCTGCGCGGCAGAATATATCAGATGTGCAGAGATTCGAAGAAGATGTCAGCAAAGCTGACCGAATCTCGCACCAAGACTCGCGAGCGAGTCTTGAATTTGCAGATGACGCGGGTGTGGATTTGTGAATTGTAACATAAGGTGAGAGAATGACAAAGGATGTACTGGTGACAATATCGGGACTCCACGTCGATGTGCTGGAGGGTGCGGGTGACAACGATTCGATCGAAGTCATCACGCCGGGCAGCTATTATCTGCGCAACGGCAAGCACTATGTGCTGTATGAGGAAGTGACAGAAGGCATCGTGGGAGTAACGAAAAATAAGATAAAGATAACGGGGCAGGATTCCATGGAGATTATCAAATCCGGGGTTTCCAACGCCCACATGGTGTTTGAAAAACACAAGACGAACCAGACCTACTACGACACGCCGTTCGGCCAGATGCTGGTGGGTGTCAACACCCGGAACCTGGAAGTCAGTGTGACAGAGAAAAATATCGATGTCAGGATCGACTATGAACTGGATGTGAATCATGAACCGCTGGCAGACTGCAAGATTCGGATGAATATTACTTCGAAAACGGGCGGAGACTTTAGCATGAGCGCCGGGATACCGAACTGACAGGATATCGGACTGACAATAGAGACTCCGTTGGGGATTCAATCGGGGACAGGTCAAATGACAATTGGGGACGTAGCAAAGTTGCAACTTTGCTACGTCCCCAATTGTCATTTGACCTGTCCCCGATTGAATCTATTTATCTTTTTTAAATCTTGCAAAAAATCCTTTTTTCTTAACCGGTGTCTCGAGTGGTCCGCGAAGTCCTCTCACACTTGTGATATAGATGCCGCTTACGACTGCCTTGACTTCCTTTTTAACCGGAACCTGATCGAAGATCTGTGCATCGCACATCAGTGTCATTACTTTCGGTCCGATCTTTGCTTTTACAACCGGTACTTTGGAACGTCTGAGGTACTTCGGTGTGTTATCGAGTACAACGGACGGGAACCCAGCATCCTTCAGACGCATCTTGCCTTTATCGATAATCAGCATGGTTACGTTCTGTGCCGCTGCATCCATCTGCTCTTTTTGTTCTGCCTGCTTTTTCTCAGCTCTTTTCCCGAGGAAATATAAAACAATCAATGCGATGATCAGCACGATTAAAACTCCAATTAATATTTTTAACCCTAAACTCACAACATTACCCTCCTAAATAGTTCTTTTTTCAGCATTTTACTGCGATTTATTGTACCATTGTTTCAGGATAAGTGCAAGCGATTTGACGTTTTAGGGGTTACTTTTCTTACATGAACACTGTATAATGAATGCATGGCGAAAGGAGTACCGCTTATGATAGAAACGATTTGGACAGGACTTGGAGACGGCTGGGATTTTCTTATGAACAATCTTCTGATCATCAACATCCTCCTGTCGCTTGTGATTATATTTTTTCAGAGAAGATCGCCGCAGACTGTGTGGACGTGGCTTCTGCTGTTATATTTCATCCCGATTCTGGGATTTGTCCTGTATCTGGTGATCGGTCAGGACTTTCACAAAAGCAGAATGTTTAAAATGAAAGAGATCGAGGGGGAATTAAAGTATGCCGTCCGCCGCCAGGAGGACAACATTTACCGAAAGAGGATGCGCCTTGCCAACCCGGAAATGAAACGGTTCGAGAACCTGATTCTCTATAACCTGGAGGCCGGGGAGTCGGTGATTACAGATAACAATGACGTGCGCATTTACACGGATGGAAAGGAAAAGTTCCGCGCACTGCTCCAGGAGATGGAGCAGGCAGAAAAATACATTCATTTTCAATATTATATAATAAGAAATGACGAACTGTGGCAGAAGATTGAGGAGGTTCTCATCCGCAAGGCGAAGGCGGGCGTGGAGGTGCGCGTTCTCTTTGACAGCATGGGCTGCCGAACAATGCGTAACCGTGACTGGGAGCGGATCGAGAGGGCCGGAATCCAGGTGGCCGAGTTTTTCCCGGCGCTGATGGGGAAACTACAACTGCGCGTCAACTATCGCAACCACAGGAAAATCGTGGTCATCGACGGACGGATTGGATTTGTCGGGGGTTACAATGTGGGGCGGGAGTATCTGGGAATGGACAAGAAGTTCGGCTACTGGCGCGACACGCATCTGTGCATCGAGGGTGCAGCGGTGACGTCTCTTGCGGTTCGTTTCGTACTGGATTGGAACTATGCGTCGAAGGAGAATCTGTTCCTGCGGGATGAGCTGTTTGACATTCCACAGTACCGGCGGAACGGCCATGACCCGGTCCAGATCATCACCAGCGGACCGGATTCTAAGACGAAGGCAATCCGGGACAACTATCTCCGGCTGATCCACAGCGCGACGGATCACATCTACCTGCAGACGCCGTATCTGATTCCGGACGATTCCATACTGGACGCACTGATGATCGCCAGCCGGTCCGGAATCGATGTGCGGATCATGGTGCCCTGCAAGCCGGATCATCCGTTTGTGTATTGGGCCACTTACTCCTATGTGGGTGAGCTGGTGGCGGCCGGGGCGAAGTGCTATGTCTACAACAACGGCTTTCTCCACGCGAAGACACTGACCGTGGACGGCATGGTCGGAACCGTGGGCACGGCGAACATGGACATCCGCAGCTTCGGGCTGAACTTCGAGGTGAATGCGGTCATCTACAGTGAGCGGACGACCCAGAGGCTGGAGCGCGCTTTCGAGAATGACATGATGAGATCGACGCAGGTCACGCGGAAGATATACGATGAGCGGGGCTTTGTTATCAGGGTAAAGGAACAGTTTTCGAGGCTGTTGTCGCCGTTGCTGTAGCGTGCTGATTTTTTATGTATTGTAAGTCAGAAAAAATAATATCTAATAGAAATTGGGGCGAGGAGGCCTGCAAATTATCTGTTAGGTATTATTTTTTTTTGATAAAGCATGCGACATCACCTCTGATAGTTGCAATCAATTAAGGAATAGTCTGCAAAAAACAGATAATTCTGTCGAAATATAAAAAAAGAATTGACAAATTATAAAATAAGTAATAAGATTATGTTAAAACATAGTAAAACGTTTTACTGAATCGTTTTACTAAAAACTTCAAGAAAGAAAGGACGTGTATATTATGAAAAAGTGGAACAAATTAACAATTTTTTTACTCCCAATCGGTATTGCGGTGAATGTTGTAGGTGGACAACTTGCAATAATGCTGAAATTGCCGGTCTACCTTGACAGTATCGGAACCTTTATCGTAGGTTCGACCTGTGGAATCCTTCCGGGACTGATTGTAGCAGTTTTGACACAGCTGCTGAACTCCATTACCCTGCCGACGAACCTGTTGTATATCGAGATCGGAATGCTCTTTGCGGTACTGGCTCATTTCTTTGCTAAATACGAGCGGTTTAAGTCAATCCCAAGAACTGTTGTAAATGGTATTATCGCAGCCTGTATGAGTACGGCGCTGGCGGTACCGACAACTGCATTCTTACTGGGTGGGTTTGTTGGAACCGGCGCATCAGTTATCGTTACAGCACTGATGGCTTCAGGATGGTCTGTTCTTCCGGCAACCTTTGTGAGTGAATTAGTGACAGAGACGATGGATAAAGTGATTGTTATGATCATTGTGTTCTTCATTCTGAGAGCAATACCGGATAGATTACTCGTAAAGCTCCCGAATGCAAGATTCTTTATCAAGGATATGGACGAAGAAGATTAAAAGATGTAAACGATAAAAACATGCATTCTTTGATCCTCCGTAAGCATCCCACACTTCAAGTGCACACTAAATGGCGAGGTGAGGGATGCTTGTTTCAGCAGAGAAGCTGCCGGATGATCATGAGGAAGTAGCCAAGCGGATTCAGAATGTCCGCTTTACTGTAGGAGGATAAAATGGATAATTTGGAATTTGCGAATCATTTTCTGGAGCCGAGACGTTATGGAAATATAATCCGGGATCTCAATCCGCTGAATAGGTTAAATATTTTTTTAGTATTAGGATTAAGCGTTTTTTTCGTTAGTAAATATCAGTATGGATTCTTCATGGTAGTTTTACTATTTCTGATTGCAGCTCTGGCAGGGAGATTAAAAAACTACCTATCGGTTTACTGGAAGATCATGCTGTTATTCGGACTGTTTTTGTTCTGTGTTAAAGCGGCATTTTCTCCGGGGGTACATATGATTTTTCAGCTGTGGGGAATACATGTCTCTATAGAAAGTATTCAATCAGGGCTGAGTCTGATTTCAAAAGTATTGTCGTTTAGTGGTGTGGTTGTTTTATTTGTTCAGACGACAGAATGGGAAGATTTTACTTACGCATTAGAACAGATAGGCGTTCCCCACACCGTATCATTTGTTATATTGTCCTCTTTTCAGACAATCAGTGATCTGGGACAGAGCGCAAATGTCATTATGGATTCCCAGAAGGCAAGGGGAATCGAGACGGATGGAAATTTATGGAAACGCGCGAAAGCGTATATTCCGGTTATGGGGCCATTGGTAATTAATGCGGTTTCCGGCGTAGAAGAAAAATCCATCGCCATGGATGCCCGTGCATTTTCCGCTCCCGTACAAAATTCTTTCCTAATAGAATTACCAAAAGTAACTGTGAAGGAAAAAGCATTTGTTATTTTAATCGACGTTTTGTTTGTCGCTTTAGTTGTAGGGAGGATTGCATTATGGCTTTTATAGAATTAAAGGATGTGACTTATACTTACCCACTGATGAAGGAGCCTGCCCTCAAAAATATCAGCTATACGTTTGAAAAAGGAAAATTTTACGGAATTATCGGAGAGAATGCAGGCGGAAAAACGACACTGTGCAATCTTCTCAGGGGATTGATTCCCCACTTTTATAAAGGAAAACTCCGCGGAGAAACCATTGTGAACGGAGAAGATATCAAAAAAGTAAATATTGATCTGCTGTCCACACAGATTGGATATGTGTTTCAGAATCCGTTCACTCAGATCAGCGGTGTGAAAAAGTCAGTGTTTGAAGAGATCGCTATCGGTCTTGAGAACTTAGGTGTCCCAAAACAGGAAATTATCGACAAGGTTTTAAACATTGCGAAGCTTGTGAACATTGAACACCTATTGCAGAATGATCCCAATGCGCTTTCGGGTGGTCAAAGACAGCGAGTTGCATTTGCCTCAGTCATCGCGATGGATATGGATGCATTTGTCATTGACGAACCAACCTCACAGTTGGATCCGGAAGGGACAGCAGGTATCTTCGAAATTATCCACATGTTAAAAGAGCAGGGGAAAACGGTGATACTTGTGGAACATAAGATTGATCTGCTGGCACAATATGCAGATGAAATGCTGGTTATGCATAAAGGTGAAATCATTGCAGGCGGTCCGACAAAAGAGGTGCTTTCCGACATAAGCCTGATGGAAAAAGGCGCCATGCTTCCCCACACTGTTTTATTGAACCATGAACTGAATCAGAAAAATATTTATCTGGACCACGTACCCGTAACCAAAGATGACTGTATTCGTCAGCTGAGGACGAGGATGAGCAGCTAGAGGAGGAAAAAATGAGTCAAATCCAATTGGAAAATGTTGATTTCCGGTATCCGAATGGTTTCCTTGCAAACGAAAATCTGAACTTAGTGATAAAGAAGGGCGAACGAGTTGCAATCGTGGGGCAAAACGGTGCAGGAAAAACAACGGCAGTAAAGTTAATGAACGGCTTGAATAAGCCGACGAATGGGAATGTATTTGTAAATGATATGAATACAAAGGATTATACGACAGCGCAGGTTGCAAAATATGTAGGTTATGTATTTCAAAATCCGGATGATCAGATTTTTAATCAGAGTGTATATGATGAAATTGCTTATATGCCCAGGTACTATAAGAAATCGGAAAAAGAAGTCAAAAAAAATGTGGACGAAGCGGCAGATATTTTGAATATCCGAACGTTTTTGAAAAGCAATCCTTTTGAAATTCCGTATACGATTCGAAAATTTGTTACGATTGCAGCGATTCTGGCAATCGAGCCACAATATCTGATTTTAGATGAGCCAACAGCCGGGCAGGATCTGGTTGGAACGAAAATATTATCAAACCTTCTGGACGTTTTACAGCAAAAGAAAGTGGGAGTGATTACCATTACCCATGATATGGAGTTTGTGACGGAAAATTTTTTAAGGGTCATCGCAATGGCGAATAAGCATATTATTGCGGACGGAACGGCAAAAGAAATCTTCTCCAGAGATGAAATTATTGAGGAGAGCAGAATTAAGCGGACAGATATGGGAATTATCGGGGCAGAATTGGGACTTGGAAAAGACATTCTCAACCCGGCGGAGCTTGTGGAAGTATTATCCAGCAGGATAGATGTTCAATAACAGGAGCGTAGAAAATGAAAGAAGACAAAAAATGGGTTAATGAAACGATTGAAAAAAATAAACAAAAATATATCGACTGCCTGTTAAAGCTGGCAAGTATTGATACGCATGATATTGGCCATGGCATCGAAGGCGGTCTGGAGGGGGCTGGGCAGGAATACCTGGTACAGCTCTTCAACGAAATGCAGGCGGATTCCGTGGAGAAAGACCCGTTGAAGGAAGAAAGCATTTTAAAATGCAAGGAGTTGTACAGGGAAGGAAATACCGGACACAACTATGAAAACAGATTTAATGTTTATGCAACCCTGAACGGGAAAAGCGAGAAGTCCATTTTGTTTAACGGGCATATCGACCATATGCCTGCAGATAACCTGAAGGCGTGGGACATTCCGCCACTGGAGCCACAGGTGATCGACGACCGGATCACAGGTCTTGGAATTGCGGACATGAAAGCCGGGCTTATGGCATGCATTATGGCAAGTATGGTATTCCGTGATGCGGGGAAAGAATTTCCTATTACTGTAAAATATGCAACGGTATGTGACGAAGAGGGTGGAGGAAACGGTTCTCTCTGCGCGGCAATGAGCGGTGTGAAGGCAGATGCGGTTGTAGTATGCGAACCGACAAATTATGAATTGATCGCAGCGCATATGGGTTGGGTATTTTTTGAGGTAGAAGTGGAAGGAATCGCGGTTCATTCGGGTCTGAAGCTGGCAGGAGTCAATGCCATTGAAAAAGCGTACCTGCTGATGCAGGCAATTGACGATTTGGAGCACAGATGGCTGCTGAAATATAAACACCAGCTGCTGCCACCGCCATCCAGCAACGTAGGGGTAATCTGTGGCGGCGAGGCAGGTTCAACCATACCGGATTACTGCAGTTTTAAAACCTGTGTTCATTATCTCCCCGGAGTGATGAGCCATGAGCAGGTTGTTCAGGAATATACGGATGCTATTTTGAAGCGCTGCGAGGGTGACGAATGGCTCAGCCAACATAAGCCTAAAATCAGCATTTATCAGACAGGTAATCCATTTGAAATGGATTTGTCTCATCCATTTGTATCGGCATTCCAGAATGCCTATGAAAATGCAATGGAGCGTCCGGTAAAGATTGTGGGCTCCCCTGCCGGATGTGATTCCAGAACCTGGCACAATATCGTGAAGTGCCCGACACTCCAATATGGACCGGGCTCACTGGAGCAGTGCCATACGGTAAATGAATATGTGACGGTAGATCAATATCTGGATGCTATCAAGATTTATGTGAACCTAATACTGGAGTGGGCAGAAAAATAAAGTGATGAATAGAATAATTATAAAAGGCGGCCTGGTTATTGACCCTTCTCAGGGTATCAATGAAGTGCAGGACATTCTGATTGATGCAGACAGAATATGTGATATGAGAAAGGAAATCATACCGGAGGACGGTGACCGCGTGATTTCCTGCGAAGGTCTGGAGGTCTGGCCGGGGCTGATTGACATGCATCTGCATGTGGCAGATTTGTTTGAAATACATACGGCAACACCTTACGGCGCGGTAGAAGACGGGGTGACGACAGCATTATCACCGGGAGCAGGAAATACGCTTATGTCACCCGCACTGCTTGGCGCGGAGGTCGACCGGGGGCTTCCCTTAAACGCAGGGGTATACCTGGGGGCGCTGAATGTTCTTGGAACGCAGCTTTCCGACGAAGAGTTGATTGCTCTGTTTCATGGAAAACTGGAGAGCGGGAAGAAAGCAGAAAAGCTGTCCCATAACCGTGTGACAAATGAGACAGCGCAATATTGCATTGGTATCAAGGAACATATGGGGCATTTCCTTTTGTCGGATACATGGATTGAACGGCTCTATCACATTACTTCAGAGGCCGGACTGGTTTTCATGTCGCATACGCAGGATCCTTTTCACACCAGCCATCTTGTGGATATGGCAAAAGGACGGGAAATTCATCTGGGACATACAAATGCTGCCGGATGCGGAACACATGCGGAGCCGGAGGCCGGGATAAAGCAGGTGATCGATTTGTGCCAAAAAGAAAATGTCACAGGGGAATTTGTGACAACTATGCTTCGAAAGGGGCTTGGTAGCAGGGAAGGGCTTCAGATGACAAAAGGTTCCCGCGAGCTTGCACTTGAGGCGGTTCGGGAAGGCATCATTGACATTCTGGTTTCGGATGGACAAAACCAGTCTACTATGAAAGGATTTGGAGATACCAGGGACAATATCCCGTGTATCCTGGAACTCACGGAAGAAGGTGTGCTGGATCGCAGTGCGGCTGTAGCGATGATGACGAAAAATCCGGCAGACTATCTGGGGAGAATTACCGGTTGCAGGGAATGGACAGAATGTTATGGGACGTTGAAAAAGCATGCATATGCGAATCTGGCAGTGGTTGATCCAAATGACAAGCTGGCAACGTATGTCATGACAAATGGTCAGCTGACTTCATTTGAAAATCGCTTTATCCGCGGACATGGATATGCGGGAAACTGGGTCAGCAGGTTTGGAACAACAAAGTTAAAAATTGGTGATGCATCAATATATTCAATTTAGGAGGTTAAAGAAGAGATGGGTAAAATATTATTGGCTGGGGAATCGTGGATGAGCCAAACGGTTCACGTGAAAGGATTCGATTCATTTTATACATCGGTTTATGAAACTGGGGAAAAATGGTTAAAGGCAGCACTTGAAAACGGTGGACATGAGGTGGATTTTCTGCCGAACCATCTTGCAAATGCGGAGTTCCCATTTACCATGGAAGAACTTTCACAATATGATTGTGTGATTTTATCAGATATTGGGGCGAATACACTGCTGCTCCCGGGAGTAACTTTTTTGAAAAGCGAGAAAAGGCCAAATCGTGCAAAGCTTATCCGGGACTATGTGCTGGAGGGCGGTGCGCTGATTATGGTGGGAGGCTACCTGACGTTTTCCGGGGTGGATGCAAAAGGAAAATGGCATGACACCGCAGTGCAGGAGGTACTTCCAGTAGAAGTGCTGACCGTGGATGACCGCATGGAGCACTGTGAAGGTGTAACCCCGAGAATGACAGCAAAGCACGACGCGCTGGCGGATCTGCCGGAATTGTTTCCGGATATTTTGGGATATAATAAGACAATTGCAAAGGAAGATGCATTTGTCGCGGCAGAGGTAGAAGGCGATCCGTTTATTGCATTTGGCAATTATGGGAAAGGAAAATCGGCAGTCGTCACAACAGACTGCGCGCCACACTGGGCGCCACAGGAATTTTGCGAGTGGAAGTATTACGATAAGCTCTGGCAGGGAATCGTTGGCTGGCTTACGGAGTAGAGTCGGATGGAATGCAGATATATGGATGCCGAAATTTTACTGGAAAAAATTTTAAATATACCGAGTGTAAATGGGAAGGACGATGAAGGCGCTGTAGCGCGGTTCATCGCCTCCTATTTGCATGACTGCGGACTGGAAACGCGGATTCAGAAAATCGATGAGACTCACAGCAATGTGATTGCAGTATTAAAAGGAAAATCGCCTGCCTTTATTCTGTGGAATGGCCATATAGATACGGTGCCCTACGGAGATCTTAAGGCGTGGGATCATAATCCGGCAGTTGCGGTGAGAATGGATGACAGAATATATGCCCGCGGTGCAAGTGATATGAAAAGCGGTCTGGCTGCAATGGTATATGTGCTGGGGGAACTTGGAAGGCAGAAGTTCTGCCCCGAGAAAACAATTGTATTTCTCGGCAGCTGCGATGAGGAGAAAAATGGACTGGGTGCAAGATACTTTCTGGAACAGGAAGAGATGCAGTCACCGGAACTTTTGTTGATTGGAGAGCCGACAGCCTGTAATCTTGGAATTGCTCAAAAGGGGTGCATGTGGCTGAACCTGAAAGTGGAGGGAAGCGCAAGCCATGGCGCAGAACCGGAGCGGGGAGCGAATGCAATCGAGCAGGGGGTTCTTTTGTTACTGGAACTGAAGAACTGGATACGGACATTTTCTCATAAGATTCTTGGAAATGCAACGATGCAGATTAACTTGTGCAGTGGCGGGACGGCACCCAATATGACAGCTGATCTTGCGGAGTTTACCGTGGATATCAGATTGATTCCGGGGATGAGTGACGGGCAGGTGCTGACGAAAGTGCAGGAACTTGTCAATAAGTTTACCGGACAGAATCACAACCCGATTCGCTTTTACTTCGAGGTGGAAAACAACCGGCCGGCGGTTGAACTTGCAGAGGACAGCGAGTGGATTGCACGCTTTAAAGAACTGCCAGGAGTTTCAGAGGGGGCCGATACCCCGTTGAAGCTGATTGGCATCAATTATTTTACGGATGCTTCGGTACTGTGTGAAAAGTGGAAAAATCTTCCGGTCCTTCTGCTAGGCCCCGGAGAACCTGATATGTGTCATAAAGCAAATGAGTATGTACAATTGGGAAAATATTCCAATGTAATTGCTATTTTATTCCAATTATGCAATAATATTTGATAGTTAGAGAAATACGAGGGATTTTTATGCGAACTACAATCAAAGATATTGCAAACCATACGGGGCTTTCTGTAACGACGATATCAATGGTATTGAATAACAAAGCGGATTCCATACCTGAAAGCACGAAGGAAAAAGTATTTAAAGCTGTAAAAGAGTTAAATTATCGTCCTAATCAGATGGCAGTTGGCTTAGTAAAACGCCAGAGTAAGACAATCGGGTTGATTCTCTCTGACGTAAGTAACAGTTTTTTTGCGATGATTGCAAAGGCAATCGAGGACGGATGTCATGAACATGGATGGAATCTGATCTTATGTAACACGAATAACCACCATGACAGGGAAGTGGCTTATATTCAAGCGTTGATTGATAAAAGTGTGGACGGAATTATTTTGTGTATGGCGAGAGAGAATACGAAGAAAAGATTATCTGAGACGATTAGTATTCTGAATGAAAACCATATTCCGTTTGTTATGCTTGACCGTTTCTCGCCTCAGATGGATTGCGGGGCGGTTATTGTGAATCATGAACTGGGCGGTTATCTTGCGGGGAAATATCTGCTGGATATGGGACACCGCAGAATCGGGTGCATTACCGGACCGAATGATTTGGCAGATTCCAATGATCGTACCAAGGGATTTGAGAAAGCATTGAAAGAATATTCCATGAAATTGGATCCGTCTTTGATGTATGAAGGTGATTATGATATCGACGGCGGTGAAAAGGGCACAGAATATCTAATGAAAAAGGGTGTTACAGCAATCTTTGCGTATAATGATCTGACGGCGTACGGTGTTTACCGGTATGCGGGGAGAATCGGAAAGAAAATTCCGGATGATTTTTCGGTGATCGGTTATGATGACGTCACTTTTTCGGAAATTATCACACCGCCCCTTACGACAATCCGGCAGCCGGTGTATGACATGGGGATTGAAGCGGTGAGACAGGTAATAAAAGGGATTCAGCAGGGAGACGGGAAGTATGAACGGATAGAATTTGATCCGGAAATTGTGATACGTTTCAGCGTGAAACAAAACTAAGAACAGATGAGCGATCCAGATCAAAGCATGGGAGTTCATTGCAGAAGGTTGTAAAAATCTGCAATGAACTCCCATGCTTTTGCTGCTGCCGACAGCCCTCCCCCAATAGCGTGAAATAAGTGTGAATAATCCTAAAAGGGTTCCAATTCTACAGCAAATATGGTATAACGAAAAGAGCATGTTTACGATTTACGTGAAATAAAAATAAGAGGTGTAGAAATGAAAAAGAAATTAATAACGTTACTTGCAGGTCTTTGCGCAGTGTCCATGCTTGCAGGATGCAGCAGCACCGGCGGAAAATTATCGAATGATAACGTCACCATTTCCCAGTATAAGGGATTGGAAGTTGAGAAGGTCAGTGCAACAGAAGTGACAGATGACATGGTAGAGTCACAGATCTCGAGCAATCTGCAGGGGAAAGCAACGACTGAGGAGATTACCGACAGAGCAGTTGAGTCAGGCGATACGGCTGTGATCGACTATACAGGCAAGATCGATGGAACAGAATTTGACGGTGGATCTGCCAAAGATTATTCACTGCTGATCGGTTCCGGCTCATTTATCGGGGCGAACGGTGACAGCAAGGGATTTGAGGAACAGATCATCGGACACAATATCGGAGAGACATTTGACATCACGGTTCAGTTCCCGGATGACTATACAAATACGGATTATGCGGGAAAGAAGGCCGTATTTACAATTACAATTAAATCAATCTCAATCTCCACTGCTCCGGAACTCACAGATAAATGGGTAAAAGAGAACAGTGAGGAATCCAAGACCGTTGCGGAGTACAAGAAAGAAGTAAAGAAGGAGCTTGAGAAGAACTACGAGGATTCCACAAAGGAAAGTCTTAAGAGTGAAGTGATTGATGCACTGTTGGAGAAGACCGAAGTGAAGAAGTATCCGGAGGACGATGTGAAAAGCCAGGTGGACGAAATGACCGACTACTACAAGAGCATGGCAGAGTCTTATGGAATGGAATATACAGACTTCCTGAACCAGTATCTTGGAATGACAGAGGATGATTTTACCACACAGGTGAAGACTGCTGCACAGGATACAGTAAAGAAGAATCTTGCGTGCCAGCTGATCGCAGATAAGAAAAAACTAAACCTTTCCGACAAAGAATATAAGGCGGAGTATAAGACACTGGCGGAGAATTACGGCTACGAGAGTACAGACGATCTGATCGATCAGGTCGGTGAGGATACATTGAAGCAGATTGTTCTTCAGGACAAGGTTGCAGACTATCTGGTGGAGAGCTGCGTACAGGTTGAGGCAACTGAGACGACCGATGAGCAGACAACGACCGACACGACAACAGATTCCTCATCAGACAGCGAATCTACGACGGATACAGAAAATACGACAGAGAGTGCAGAATAACCTGCCGGAGTGGAACCAGAATACTGGATTGATTTATCCGGTAGGATGGACAGGCGGGCAAAAAAGTACGAAGTGACAAAAATATCGTGACATAATAGACAGTATAAATTGGGGCTGTCGCACTAAGTAATTAGTGCGCAGCTCCTTTTTTATGCAAAAACACAAATGCCAGGCTTCGAAAAGCCTGGCAAAAGGTGTAAAATATACTTATGCTAATAAATAAAATCTTACAAAAGAATTATACTCTGGCAGAAGATTTTTATCAACTAAAACTGCCACTAAATATCGATTACATAATCCCAGATAATGATTCGGTGCGTTTGCTAAGTCAATTCGTGGAGGAGATGAATATTTCAGATTTATTAGGGACTTATTTCCGGATTCGGAAAAATACTGCAACGCCAAAACAGATGC
>NZ_FQZY01000114.1 GCF_900142165.1 Hespellia stercorisuis DSM 15480 | reverse complement strand
TCTTCAGGGCTACTGGAAAGTTTTCGCGGACTGACAGTAACGAATGAAGATGTATCCTACATTTTTAAGTACACAACAATGTACTTGGAATAACAAGGTTATTTTAGCACAGGTGGTGGTTAAATGAAAGACGAAATAACTGAATAATCCACATTTTTTTAGGATTGGCTTCGTGGACCTATACGAAGTGCATAACAAAAGGCGTTAACAAGGAAAATGTGGATAAAGTGCTAAAAAACATACACAGTAGATGAGGGATAGACACAATTAAATTTATTCCTCAACGCTGTAGATAAATGAATCTGATTGTGTATGATATTGAAGTAAGGTATAATATCCCTATCAATTCTTTCGTGAACAATCGGCGTCAGGACAGAGGAAAAAGCAGACTACACTTTTAAAGTATCTGCCCTTTCCACTGGACTGCACACCGGTTTTTACCAATTGAACTAAGTTGCGTCCCTTTAGCCAATACGCTATGGATTTTCAATAGTTCCTTTTGTTCTGATTTTACCAGATATATGTGGACTTGCATATCCTAAATTCCATAAGTTACAGTCTTTTTCAAGTTTCATTGTACGACAAATAGACCTTCTGTCAGGAAGGCTTTTTACGTATTCACGTATGGATATTTAACCTGTAAGTGAATAGCAGCCACGAAGTCTGAATGATAAGAGATTTCCTCCGCACGCTTCACATTTACAGATATCCTTTTTATATAAGATCATCAGCTTCTCTGCAGTTGTTTTATCTCTTAACTTCGATAAATACTGAATACAGTTTAAAAGTTTTCGGCAAAGCTCCATCTTCTCTTTTTTACTACGGCAGGAAAGAATGCCATAATGCCTGATGCGAACAAAACCTTTTGGTAATACATGCATCAGAAACATCCGTATAAACTCTGTTCCTTTAACCGTATGTGGAATCATTTTTCCACCATTTTTGTAATCCTTCGCGAGATAGGTAACAGTTTCTGATGTCATACTGAGAATTCGTCGATTGCTGATAGCAATCCGGTGTGTATATCTGCCCAGATATTTGATTACAGAATTCGCCCCATTAAAAGCTTCTTTGGTATAAACAATCCAGTCTTTTTCATAAAGTTTGTTTATCAGTTCCTTGAAGGAATAGTGGTTCTGCAAATCTTTGGCAGTTCCATGATACCGTAGCTTTTCTGATTCACGAAGTTCTTTGAGTTCCTTCAGATAATGTTTTTTGAAAACAGTGGACATTACTTTTACAGGAAAGAAAAACTTTTTTCCTTTATCTTTCCAATGATTCGCTGCGTCCAGGCCTCCACCCAAAACAATCATGTGCAGGTGAGGATGGTAATTCATCCGTGATCCCCATGTGTGAAGCACACAGATATATCCGATTTTAGCCCCCAGATGTTTCGGATCACCAGATAATTCCGTCATAGTAAGGTGTGCTGCATGATATAAAGCGTCATACAAAAGTTTTTGATTCCAATAAACCAGTGTATAAAGTTCCTCTGGAATAGTAAAAACAGTATGAAAGTAGGGAACGTCAAGTACATTCTCCTGTTGCTTATCTATCCATTCATCCACATCCATTCCCTGGCACATAGGACAGTGCCTATTTTTACAGGAATTATAAAGGATATATTTTTTATGACAGGATTCACACTCACTGACATTTGCGCCCATTTCTGGTGTCCTACATTTTAATATACACTGTGCAGCCATGCGTTGTTCTTCTGAAAAAAGCCTTGTTTCACTGTATTCCGGCAAAAACTGATGGAATACATCCTGAATGGTAATCTCATTATTCATTGGAATCACCATCTTTTTTCTTTGGCTTGCGACCACGTTTTTTCTTTTGTGGGTGATCAAGGGGACTCTGAATTCCCATAATGGTTTTGTTGGAAATGTGGATGTAAACCTGTGTGGATTCCAGACAACGATGACCAAGCATTGCCTGTACATAATTGATAGGAACACCATTCTCAATCATGTGGCTGGCAAAAGAATGACGAAGCGTATGTGGATGAGCAGTTAATCCAGCTTCTTTTGCCACTGCTCGAATCATGATTTCAACTGCACTCACTTTTACCGGCATATGTGGTTCGTCAAGTGCCACAAAAAAGTTTTCCCTCTGAATCGGATAACTTTTCCAATACGCTGTCAATAATTCCAGTGCTCGATTAGAAAGTATCGTCCAACGATCTCGATGATTCTTACTTTCAGGAACATACACCTGCATTCTGCTTGCATAGATATCTTTCGCTTGTAAACGAATAAGTTCGCCAACTCGAAGTCCTGAAGAATAGAGTAATGCAATAATAGCTTTATTACGGATGTGAGTGGCAGTATCAATTAGTGTCTCGACTTCCGCCAATGAAAGAACTGTTGGAAGCTTTGTATCTAATTTCATCCTTGGGACAAAATCCTGATCCCATGGAATATGAAGAACGTGTTTGTATAAGAAACAGATGGAAGAATTGTAAAAGTTACAAGTTGAAGCAGCTATTCCCTTGCTCCTTTTAAACAGAATAAATTCTCTGGCATCCTGCAAAGAAAGTTCTTCCATAGTTTTATTCCCTGTCCATTTCATAAAAGCTTTGATGTTTGCAATATAAGCTTCTACCGTTCGTGATGAACGGTTTCGTATCAGGCACTCCTCTTTTAATTGTTCAAAATATTTTTCGTACATAAAAATCCTCCGTGTAAAATCAGTAGTTAATAAATGACACTGCTTACACGGAGGTGGATTTTCATAATAAAAGTGCTTGAAAAACAAGCCAATAGATTGTATTATTTTCATAGTGGTGGCAATGTCGATCCTGTTTGATTGTTATTTTGTGGTGATTTAACAATACTACTTTTAGGACTTGGTTGCCACTTCTTTTAATTGTAGAGACAAAAAACTGCGCCACAGCCTTGGCAGGCCGTCGCGCAGCGACTTGGTTCAATTTGAATTTATAGGATAGAAAATGTGATTTTCAACTCTATGACATACTTGCAACTTCAAGTTGACAAAGAGTATCTTGGGAAAGATAGAAAATAACAATGTGGTTTGATAGAATTTTGCTATCAAATTACAGGAGGAATTTACAATATGAATTTAGGCGAAAAGATTTTTAAATTGCGGAAAGAAAAAGGATTATCTCAAGAGAATTTGGCAGAGCAACTTGGGACAACCAGACAGGCAATTAGCAAATGGGAAAATAATCAAGGTTTTCCTGAAACAGAAAAAATATTACAGCTATCTAATATTTTTGAAGTGTCTACGGATTTTTTGCTAAAAGACGAAAAATCCGAAAAGAACGCTAACGAAAAAGGATACTATGTAAGTAGAGAAATGGCAAAAGGATATATTGCCAATGAAAAAAGAATGAGCCGATATATAGGAATCGGATTTATGTTTTGGGCGTTGGCAGGAATACCGTATGTAATGTTTTCTACAAGCACTATATCACGATATTTAGGAATTGCAATCTGCGGAGTTATAGGTATTATTTCCATTGTACTTGCGATATTTTCTGAACAACCTCAATATAAGGTCTTAAAACAAGAACCATTTTTATTCGATTACGATTATCTGAAAGAACTGACCAATGAATATGCCATGAATAAAAAGAAGTATGTGGCAGTGGCTATTCCTTGTATCACCTTATTTGTCGTAGGTTTTATAATCTTAGTACTTACTGCAAACAAAAACAGTATATGGATATGGTCTGAATATCATTCCTTTGTTTTTTGGGGATTTGCAATAGGGCTTTTCGGATTTGTATATTCATTAAGTGTCATGGAAGCCTATGAATTGCTGGTTTATAACGAGAAGTATTCAACAAGTTTCTTTTTTAAGATAAAACAAAAAATAAAAGAAAAGATAAACGACCTTTAATTGATAAAATTCCAGTTTGCGGAACTAAAAAATTAAATTGTGAGGATTGAAATGCGAAAAAGGTCAAGAGGTGCTGTAACACTTATTGGAAGTGGTATGCCAGAAGTAAAAGTATGTGATATTGTAAATGGAAAACCAAAAGTTAGAAGGATTGAAAAGGGAAATTATATTGAATTTCACTTGAAATATTCTATTTTTCATAAGGAAATCAAGCGATATGATAAAAATACTTTTGAGGAAATAAAATAGACAACTTTATATTCAATATCACACAAGCAGTTAGTCTATACGATTGACTGCTTTTTTCATGCCACGAAAGGAGGATTTATGGCACTACTAAAATACAAAGGTAAGCGGATTCGTGCCAGTGATAAATCACTGGTGTACCGCTTCTCTACAGGTATGCTCATGTTCGTGTTCATAGCGGTACTTTTGCTATTGAACATTAGACAGCTCATGCGTACCGATTGGAACAAATTCAGCTTGTTAGGAAATAACGGGCTGACACTTTCCACCTACAATATCATAACAGTAATCATGGCGACTGGTATCTGCACACTGGTCGCTTTTTGTTATTACCGATTCTGTTATGACAGCTACAAACGGTTCGTACACCGTCAAAAGCTATCACGCATGATTCTGGAAAATGGCTGGTATGAAGCAGAAACAACACAGGGAAACAGTTTTTTCACTGACCTGCAATCCAGTAAATCAAAAGAGAAAATCAGCTACTTTCCCAAAATCTATTACCGCATGGACAATGGCTTGCTCCATATCCAGTGTGAAATCACGCTGGGGAAATATCAAGACCAGCTTTTATGCTTGGAAGAAAAGCTGGAAAGTGGCTTGTACTGTGAGTTGACCGATAAGACGCTCCATGACGGCTATATTGAATACATCATGCTCTACGATATGATAGCCAACCGTATCAGCATTTCCGAAGTAAAGGCTGAACATGGTGGATTGCGGTTAATGAAAAATCTGGTGTGGGAATATGACGCACTATGGAAGAATTAAAAGTATTACTGGAAGCCAAAACACCAACGGACGGGGAACTGCCCTCTGCTTGGTTTGAACTTCCAATTTGTGATTATGAAATCGAAGAAAAATTAGGGGTGGAAATGGATTCAACTGATTACCGTATCTTGGAAATGGAACTTCCCTTTTCAGATGAAGTCAGCGAAGATACACCAATCCAAGTCCTCCACTTCAAGTGTGAAGAACACTAAGTGGTGGGGACTTGCTTGTGTCCGTAGGAGTTCAAGATCCTGCGGATAAGCAGCGTAGCTGCTATGAGGTTATGAGCAAGTAGCAAAGCGGATTGCCAATATCCATTTTGACGATCAAATGTATCGTCTGAACGTATCAACTGTTGTTGTTCAGACGATGCATTTATTTTTATTTTACAATAATATACGCAAGAATTGTGTTACAGAATTGTACAGAAAAACGACAGTTTTTGTATGGCTCGAAATATCAAAATGCATATATGATAAAATTTCACTATGTTTCAGCAAATGATTAGTGTGCAAAAATATAGTGGACAAAGAGGAAGAAATTCGAGTAAATGGGAGAGGGAAAAGAGTTAGGAATCATTAAGGAAAGATACCAACTGATTCGGATTATCGGGGCAGGGGGATTCGGAACGACCTATCTGGCGGTAGATCCGAAAGAACGAATCCAGTCGGTGGAGGAACTGATATATATGTAGGTCTGATTTCTCATTACAGGCAACGAAAAATGTATCTGAAGGCCCAGAGAACTGTTGGAAAGATGATAGAGATTTATCCAGAAGATTACGAGGGACATCACTTATATTTTATATTGAAGATGGACAGGCAGCATTTTGAAGAAGCACTTCTTTTTGCGTCAGATCAAAATCCGCCGGATGAGATAAAAGCATTAATTGAAAGGGAAAAAGTATTGACAAATGCTTTTTTTCATAGACAAGATCAAGACGAAAGTTTATGATAAAAAGAAAACGTCCTGCAAAATATTTTGCAGGACGTTTTGACAGGGAGAAACATATCTATGAAAATTGGAATATGCGATGACAATATACAATGGTGCTGCAGGGTAGAGTCTATCATAGCGGAATATTTTCGACGGCATAATATAAGTGCTGAAACACAGTGCTTTTTTAGTGGAGAGGAATTGCTTGCTCTGGACGGGAATCCACAGCTTCTATTTCTTGATATTGATATGAAGGAGAAGAATGGAATTGAGACGGCCAAAATCGCCAATGAAAGATGGCCGCACTGTCAGATTGTTTATCTGACGAATTCCCTGTATTTTGCAACCGAAGTCTATCAAACGGAACATATCTATTTCGTTTTAAAAGAACAGTTTGAGGATAAATTGGATGAGGTAATGGAGAAGGCGGCGCATGCATTTAAACAGAGTGAGAAGAATCTCGTCTTTTCTGTTATTGCAGGCGGTGAGATTGTTCTTTCTCCAGATGAAATTATCTGTATTGAACGAACTGGGAGAAAATCTGCAATCTATTGTAAGACGGGAACATATCGCATCTGGGAGAAAATCAAAGATGTAGAGCAGAAGCTTCCCACTGTTGATTTTGTCAGATGTCACAATAGTTGTATCATATATCTTCCTGCGGTCAGAGAACTGCTGAAAGATCGATTTGTTATGAAAAATGGCAAAGAGATTTTAATCAGTCGCGCTTATGGAAAACAGGCAAAAGAGGCGTTCGTTGAATGGGCGAAGACACAGATTATGTAGAGATGGTTTTCTGCGGAGTGCGGAGAATATGAGAGGAATATATATGTACTTAATTATTATTAGAACTGCGATTATTTTATTCACAAACCATGCAATTGGAGTGATATTATGGAATCAATTTATGGAGCGGCGCAGAAGTCTATGGCCGTTATGTTTCTATTTATTTGCAAAATGTGCGATATTAAATATAGGGCTTGCGACGGTTATAAAAGTGTATCATGCAGAATGGTATGCGCAAACCAGAAGCATACAGTTTGTGTACATATTTGCAACGTGGCTGTTTGCCATTACTACATTTGTGGTGCTGAAATGGACGTTTGATGTTTCTATTGAGAAGATGATGCTTATGTCTTTTCTGGGAGATTGTCTATCCGCGTGTGTTGGCTCTGCGGGAATGTTTGCGGTCAATTTTTTAATGGGGAGAACGTTGGGCTTTGCAGAAGAGGTGTCTCTGCCATTCCGATGGGCAGATCTCTTTATCCCTGTGTTCTCGATGGGTTTACTTTTTTTGCTGCTGCATCTTCTGGAACCATGGGTAAAACGTCTTCGGGATTATCAGATCAAACACAAAAAATTTGTAATGGTGCTGGTAGCTATAGGAATCGTATTTGCTACCTGGCCTTTAATTAAATTTGCATATGATGATGGTATGAATGGGATGACAACTTGTATCTCCATGGGATTGATATTATTGTTGAGTGCGGTTTGGCTGAATCGGCAGCACAGATTGTTGAAAAAAGAGCAGGAATTTCTAAGTTTTCAGTTTCAAATGATGGAAAAATATTATAACGGAGTGAAAAGGAAGGAAGAAGAATTGCAACATAATCAGGCACTTCTGTCGAAACAGATGAAAGAACTGTCTGCGGATGCTTATGAGATTTCTGATGAGCAGATTACAGCATATCTGGAAGAACTCCGAAGGGAGTACAATACATTAAAACGGGGACTGTATTGTGATGATCCGGTGCTGGATGCAGTTATTGTGACAGAGGCAGAGATTATGGAATCTGGGAAGATTGCATTTGACTGTTCATTGCAGCATTATCGAAGAAATGATACAGAGCAGAGAATGTTAGTGTCATTGATATTGTATTTACTTGATTTTGGAATACGTGCCAACCAGAAGCTCGATGCGAATCGGCATATCTTTCTTCGCATTGCCAATGTTAAGAATCAGCTTATGATTTCCTATCAAACGGGGGCTTTGTCCAGAGAACGTTTATCGAAGAAGTCGATTCGGACGATAATGAATTCCAATGAGAGTACGCTTGTGGTGAAACAACTGGGGTCAGAACTGACCGTGGATATTTTAGTTGAAACGTAACTGTTCAGAACTCCATTAGTTAAAGATGATATCGGAATTCCCTAAAAGGGCTTCTCTGATTGCTGTAAAAGCATTTATTCCATGCTTATGAGCAGTCCCAATATAGCTCATGATTGTAAGATATTCCTGTGCGCCTTCCTCACTGCGAAAACATCCTGAGACCTTGGTTTTAACCTTAATCATGCGCAAATCACGTTCCGCAAGGTTATTATCAAACGGAACACAGAGATTCTTTATAAATAAGCAGACTGATGCCTTGTAATTCACAAGTCTGT
>NZ_FQZY01000047.1 GCF_900142165.1 Hespellia stercorisuis DSM 15480 | reverse complement strand
AAATACTTCATCCTTCACGCGGCGTCGCTGCATCAGGGTTTCCCCCATTGTGCAATATTCCCCACTGCTGCCTCCCGTAGGAGTTTGGGCCGTGTCTCAGTCCCAATGTGGCCGATCACCCTCTCAGGTCGGCTACTGATCGTCGCCTTGGTGGGCCATTACCTCACCAACTAGCTAATCAGACGCGGATCCATCTCATACCACCGGAGTTTTTACCACTGCACCATGCGGTGCCGCGGTCTTATGCGGTATTAGCAGTCATTTCTAACTGTTATCCCCCTGTATGAGGTAGGTTATCCACGCGTTACTCACCCGTCCGCCGCTCAATCACAAAGTTCTTCATTCCGAAGAAATCTGATTTAAGTGTTTCGCTCGACTTGCATGTGTTAAGCACGCCGCCAGCGTTCATCCTGAGCCAGGATCAAACTCTCGTTAAAAGTGTTTAATCTTTGGTCCATAATGAGCTACTAGCTAATTATTTCCCGTTTATTACTGTTCTTACCATAAACTTGCTTAGAGTTCATGGTGGGTGTCAAATCTTTCAATCTGACTTGTTCTTTAAAAATTTTTTCTTTTAGAAATTTTCAAGGTTGTTTGTCTATTGTTTAATTATCAATGTGCTTTTTGCTTTGCTGTGCTCTTGCGAGTCAGCTTAAATATAATATCATTTATTGTATGTATTTGTCAAGAGTTTTTCGTAAGTTTTTCAACTTTTTCTTTTTTCTCTTTTTTGATACTATATTCTGTGTTTTTCAAGACCTTCAAGTACAATGCTTAGCCTTATGCTAATGTAAGCTGAGTTTCTTCTACATTATTATAAGCATTTCTTTTTTCCATGCCCCTGTCATTTATACAGACATAGGACATAGAAAAAGAGTCGTCGCAACGACTCCCTTAAAAGTCTGACGGAGAAGGAGGGATTTGAACCCTCGCGCCGGTCACCCGACCTACACCCTTAGCAGGGGCGCCTCTTCAGCCTCTTGAGTACTTCTCCAAATTCTGAAATCATACCTACAGATACTTCTCTAACCTATAGGACATTATTAAATTCACGCCACAGCGCAAAAGTAATTATACTAAAGAGATGTGCGGTTGTCAATCAATTTTCGTGAATTTGTTTTTTTATTTTGCTTTCGCCATTTTGCATCTCCTTTAGGGCTCATCGTATCCTTGCATAAAGCAGGTACTCACAATCCTTTTCGCGGCTTGTCCGTAGTCTGCAGGAGCTTCGTGGTCCACAGACAGCTTCATGGCACGCAGGCGCCTCGTGGGTCTGCAGACGACTTCCTAGTCCACAGGCAGCATCGTGGATCCGCAACAGCTTCGTAGTCCGCAGGCAGCCTCGTGGGTCTGCAGACAACTTCCTAGTCCACAGGCAGCATCGCGGGTCCGCAGGCAGCTTCACGGCACGCAGGCCCCCCCGCATCTGCGCGACTCTTATTCTCCGTCATACGCCTCAATAGTCTTCTCTATTCTGCCATGAACCAGCTCCGCAATCTCCTGCGTGTTCATTTCCTTGTATTCCTCATAGGAAAGAGGGGCCAGAAAATGTACCTGAACCGTAACCTGCCTGATACTATTCGTATCAAACGGAACAAATGAGTTTATCAGAGCCACAGGAATAATCGGACACTGTGCTTTTGTCGCAGCTTTAAAGCTCCCCGCCTTAAAGGTTCCTATGTGATTCCCATTTTTCGAGCGCGTACCTTCCGGAAAAATCAGAAAGTTGCGGCCCGCTTTGACATCCTTCGATACATTGATAATCACCTGCATCGACTGGCGGACATCCTCCCGATCCATAAGATACGCCTTCATACAGGCAAATACCTGCTTCAGGAACTGGATATTCCCCGCTTCTTTTTTGGCAACCACAGAAAAAGGCTTTGGACATGCTGCTGCAATTGCAAGCACATCGTAGTACCCCTGATGGTTCGGAAAAAACATAAAGCCGTTCTCTTCCGGAATATTCTCCTCTCCATGAACCTCTATCGTTACATTCCCACCCTTGTTCGCATGCTTCACAATGAATAGAAGCATCTTATAGCGCTGCTCTTCTGTATACTTATCCACATGGCTCGCATAATAGCACAGCTTTATCCACATAACCGGAACCAACAGTATGTTGCGAAATACCATCATCAAGATTCGTTTCATCGATCTTCCCCCAAGAATTTTCTCTATCTTTTCTTTTTCGTAAAGTAAACTCTCCCAAATCTATCGCTGCGCGTACTCCTTCACAGCCGACTCGTATAAGTTGTTCCCCTCGCAGTCCGCCACCACGATCACCGGGAAATTTTCCACTGTAAGCCTGCGGATTGCCTCCGTCCCCAGATCGTCATAAGCCACCACCTCCGAAGAAGTGATGCATTTGGAAAGAAGTGCTCCGGCCCCGCCTACTGCCGCAAAATAAACAGAATCATTTCTCACAATGGCATCCAGCACCTCCTGTGTGCGCTTTCCCTTTCCAATCATGGCACCAAGGCCCAGATCCAGCAGTTGGGGGGCATACTTATCCATACGGCTGGCCGTGGTCGGACCGGCAGAGCCGATCGGCCGGCCCTCTCTCGCCGGAGACGGTCCCATGTAGTAAATGATCTGATCTTTGATATCAATCGGAAGTGCTCCATCTTGTGCAAGGATATCGTACATTCTCTTGTGTGCAGCATCGCGGGCTGTGTAAATCGTTCCGGTAATGTATACATAATCGCCGGCACGCATATCCCTTGCTACGTCTTTTTTGATTGGTGCTTCTATATATTTATCCATGTTCTTTTCTCTTTCCTCTCTGTATTTTATTCCGATGAAGCGGACGCTCATGATCCATCTTATCGCCTGAGCGTGAGCGTTCGACAGCTTCTCCGCTCATTCTGTGCATCAAAAGCAAGACCGCTTGACAATGTTTCTGATCAGATTTCACGTATCACATGGCGGTTCACATGACAACAGATATTCACACCCACCGGAAGTCCGGCAATATGCGTCGGATAAGTATTCACATTGACCGCCAGCGCCGTTGTCGTTCCCCCCAGTCCCCCGGGACCGATACCCAGCTTATTGATCGTTGTCAAAAGCTCTTCCTCCAGATCCTTCACATAAGGGATCTCCGAATGGCTGCCCACGGCTCTGGTCAGCGCTTCTTTGGCCATCAGAGCGCATTTTTCAAATGTGCCCCCCACACCTACACCTACCACCATCGGAGGACAGGCATTCGGTCCGGCATCACGCACTGCTGTGAGCACCGCCTCTTTCACGCCCTCGATTCCCTGTGCCGGCTTCAGCATGAAAACACGGCTCATATTCTCGCTCCCGAAACCCTTGGGTGCCACCTTGATCTTTACCTTGTCTCCTGCAACGATCTTCGTATGGAGAACCGCGGGCGTGTTGTCATTCGTGTTCTCGCGAATCAGCGGATCGCTCACCACAGATTTTCTGAGATAACCTTCCACGTATCCCTGCCGAACGCCTTCGTTCACTGCATCTTCCAGCAGCCCTCCCTCAAAATGGACCTCCTGGCCCACCTCCAGAAAGACCACCGCCATGCCGGTGTCCTGACAGATCGGAATCATATCCTCCGCCGCAATCTTCAGATTCTCCTGAAGCTGCCCCAGAATCTGTTTCCCCAGAGGCGATTTTTCGCTCTGCTCCGCCGCCTTCATCGCACAGTCCATGTCCGGCGACAGATAATGGTTCGCCTCTATGCACATCTCTTTAATGTTCTCAGTAATTTCGCTCACTTGTACGGTTCTCATGTTTTTTATCCTTTCCTAATCCTTCCTTTGTTCTTCTATCTTTTTCTGCATCCTAACTGGTTCTCGAATCGTTTCCCGAATCATCTCCGAAACCATTGCCCCAATCATTCCGAAATCATCTCCGAAACCATTGCCCCAATCATTCCGAAATCATCTCCAAAATCATTTCCGAAATCATTCCTCGAATCACTTCTTAATCATTGCCTGAATCATCCCAACAATTCTAATTATTTTTCAAATTTTCATTACTCCAGCATTTCGAATCACCACTGCCTGAGCCGTCCCAAATGACAGCTTTTCCTCTATCATACCACAATCATTCCCCACATCCAACAAAATGATAACAGAATAAAAAGATCCCCTTTTTTCATTTTCGCGCAAACAAACAGGCAGGCGCTCAGCGCCTGCCCAAATCTGGTATTCTTATCCGATATTCGTATCTGGTATTCGTAACGGGCCTTCACAAGAAGTACCGATTACTCCTGCCCTTCCTGCCCATACTCACCATAATATTTTCCATACTGTTTCCCATAGTATTTGCCGTAGTACTTACCGTAATATCCTTTTCCGCCAACATCTACTTTGTTCAGAACCGTGCCCAAAATCCGACACCCCGATTCCTCAAGCTGGTTTTTCACCTTCTGTACCAGTCTGTAGCTGATTGCCGCACTCTCAATCACCAGAAGCATTCCATCCGTGTTTGGTGCAACGATTGCACCGTCAATTACACTACCCAACGGCGGCGTATCGATAACTACATAGTCGTATGCCTGGCGCAGTGTCTCCAGAAGAGCCTTAAAGCCGGCTCCTCCCAGAAGCTCCGTCGGATTCGGTGCAAATGTGCCTGCAACTATAACATCCATGTTCTCCACGTTCGTAGCATAGATTGCATCCTCCAGCTTGCACTGTCCTGACAGGAAATGTGTCAGGCCAAGCAGTTCTTCTCCCTCAAACTCAATCTTTCTATGACCAACGATTACGGAATGTCTCAGATCCGCATCAACCAGAATCACCCGCTTATCCGCCACTGCAAATGTTCTTGCAAGGTTAAACGAACACGCCGACTTCCCTTCATTCAGAGTACAGCTCGTGAGTGCCACAACCTGAACATCATCTCCGCAGAACTGCAAGTTCGTCCTGAGGCTTTTATATGCTTCTCTCGTATAGTAATCCTGTTCCTCGATTATGCCAAATTTAAGCTTTTTCATGACTACTTACCTCCCGCTTTTTTCTTCAGCTTCTTCCGACGCTTCGCCGCATTAATATCCTGTTCTTCTTTTGAGATAGGAATCGCTCCAAGCGTGCTCAGCCCCAGATATTTTTCCACATCTTCTTCCGTTGTGATTGATTCATTCATCAGATAAAGCAGAATTATAATCGCTGCCGCCGCAAACACTCCGAGAAGCCCTGCAATCGCCACGTTCTTCTTTAGACTCGGGCTGGATGGTGAACTCGGTAAGTATGCGTTCTCCACAATGCTTGGTTCTTGTGTATCCATGATTTCCGCCATCCGTGTGGAAGAGACCTTTGCAAATTCATTTGAAATATTCTGCGCCATATTCGGGTCTGCATCCAATACCGTTATCTCCAAAATACGTGTATCGGTTGGATTCGTAACCGTGACCTCCCCAACAAGCTGCTCATGTGTCAAATCCAGACCCAGGTTGCTGATAACCTTTTCCGTAACCGGACGGCTGGTAATCATAACCATGTAATCCTGTGTGAGAGACGTCCCCAGCTGAATATCTGCAAACGATGTGAGAGATGTGGACTTGCTGACCACATAAAGCTTACTGGTGGAACTGTACATCGGCGTGATCACAAACTTTGTCACCAATCCTGCCAATACCACACAGACAACGCCGCTCAATATGATCACCCACAGTTTCTTGAGTAAAACATGAAATATTTCTCTCAGGTCAATCTCAATTTCATCATTTTTCTGATGGTTTTCCATTTTCTTTCTCCTTCGTATCTTTCTATCTTCTTATATATATTGATTGTCGATAACCTTTCTTGCATTACCGCCAAACAATTCCCCTAATCTGCGCTCGTCACAAATCTTCGACAGCCGTTCCATCGCCTGATGCAATTCAGGCGGACGCTCCCGCAGATCATGCGCATCTGTGCTGATAAAGTGAATATACCCTCTGGATACCAGTTTTCGGCAATAAGAGGCCCTCTTATCCAAAACTCCTCCGGTTACACTGTCCGCGTTCATCTGCAGATAAGCTCCGGCCTTAATCAGGTCTTTGATCCGTTCCTCCTGCTTGTGCAGACTTTCATACCGCTCCATATGCGCGATGATCGGACGATATCCTTTGGCGATCAGCCCTGCCACAGCACGCTCAATCCGATTGTACGCCATCCGGACCCCAAATTCAACTAAAACATAGCGGCTCCCCGCCATAGTGTATGCCTCTCCGTTCTTCAGGCATTCTGTCGTCCCATCCTGATAGAGCAATTCATTCCCCATATACAGCCGCATGTCCTGCAGTATCTCTCCACAGACCTTCTTCAGCCCGGCAAATGCGTCCTCAAGCTTTTCGCGCCCCGGGTTCTTACCGCCCGCGGCAAAATGTGGTGTCAGTATCACATCTCTCACACCTTGCGCATACAGCCTCTTCAGCATCGCCAAAGACTCTTCCATCGAATCAGATCCATCATCAACTCCCGGCAATATATGGCAATGCATATCTGCGTATTCTGTCAGCCTCATACTCTACATCTCCATTACTTTTTTTCCAGAATCTTCCACCATACCATCAGTCCGCAGAATACAGCAAAAGCCGCTCCGTCAACCCAAGTGTACAACTCAAGGGCCCATCTGATGAATGTCGTCATAAATACATATAAGCTTTCCGGATAAACCACAATACTTTGATACGGCTTTTTCCATAATACCACAGCCAAAACTGCAAAAACAAGTACCACTGCAGTCAGGACCGAAATCGCAGTACAGCGCACGCTCTTTTGCTTTGCACGGTTTGACTTGAACACTACAATGCAGTCAAGCGCGATCAAAAGGGACATCGCCGCCAACAATTTCATACAGCCTTGGGCCAGATCCTGCTGCGATTGTTTCATCGCTTCAATAAAATCTGACGCAGTAATCGCCGCATAGCGGTTCGTCAGTTCCAGCTCCAATGTTGCTCTGTTCTCATCACTGATCAAAATTTCCACCGTAGTACCGGCAGTCAATTCCTCGTATTTCCTCAGATAGGTGTCCATCTCGGCCAACACCTTATCCTCATCGACCGCGTCAGTCGTATAGACCGTTGTCCGCTCCAGAAGATTCTCCGGATAACCACACGCAGTCAGTACAGCAGCCTCATCCTCTTTGTACTCCTTGTATACCTGATTATAGTAATCGCTGATTTTCAGGTTGCGGTCCACGCCGCCATTATTCGCAAATCCGATCAGCGCTCCGATTGCTGCCACCACGCCGATGACCTCCAGCGTCAGAGCAATTCCCAGAACAATCCGTAATGTAGCTCTGATTTTTTTCTTAGCGCGGTGTTTTACCACTCCCTTGCGCCCCCAACAAGGGTAGCATTCAAAGCGGTAAGCCACCCCGGCACACACCAGTCCCGCGCACAGCAGGATCACGGTCAGCACTATACACAGAATCCCAAGCACGGAGGCGGTCATACTGCTTGTATCTATCGAACCATTTTCGCCTATAGCTGCGGCATCACGGGTAATGATCAGTTTCTTACTTTTTGCATCGTAAGTCATACCCACCGCAGCGTTTTTCGCACTGACAGTCCCACTGCCCGACTTCGAGGACGCCTTGTCATCTTTCGAGGACTGTGCCTCCGTCGTCTTTGTGTTGCCCTGCGTTCCGCTCTTTGTGGTTTCGCCTGACTTTTGTTCTCCCGCAGCAGTTCCCGAGGTGCTGTTCCCACCTCCTGCCGCCTTATCTATAATTCCCTGTACATCGATCGGTGTTTCGGCATACGCCGTGTACTTCGAATCTCCGCCGCCCGTTCCCGAACTGCCTGATCCCGAACCGCCCGTTCCTGAACCACCCGTTCCTGAACTGCCGGTCCCGCCGGTTTCTCCTGCATTATTGGTTCCGCCATTAATGATGCCGTCCAGGTCTGTTATAAATGTATCCCCAGGACCCTTTGTGGAGTCGTCCTGCGGCTTGTCCGCTCCCGGCTGTCCGCTGCCAGTCTCTACCTCGCCGGTTGCCACATTATAAAGATATCCTTCCGACACTCCCTGACCGACGCTTGCATTCATCCGCGCAATCGCCTCCGCCGCCTGTTCAGCTGTCAGATCGACCCCGTCGGACGCCAATTTATCCTGAAGCGCTCCCAGCGCACTGCCGAGCGCCTTGTATTCTTTTCCATCATACGAAAAAGTGCCATTTGCCGCCGATATCACCGAAGCCTCATTGCCGTTGATATCTCCTGCCTGCACGTGCATCGGAAACATAAGGCAGATCAGTACACCCGCCATACACATGCCCAAACAGCCTCGTCTCGTTTTCATCATATTTTCTCCTATACATAGAAACAAGAAGGACGAAGTACTGCCCTTCTTGTTCCCTTATTGTATTTTCACTATCGTTTCTGTTAATGAATTACTCTGCTTCTTCTGTAATGTCTAATGTCTGTGCTGCTTCTGCAGGTTCTTCTTTTACATCCTGTACTTTTTCATCTGTCTCCGGTGCTTCCACATCAGTCTCTGGTGCTTCCACATCAGTCTCTGGTGCTTCTACATCCGTCTCCGGTGCTTCTACATCAGTCTTTGGTGCTTCTACATCAGCCTTCGGTGCTTCTACTTCCGTCTCCGGTGTCTCCACAACCTCTGGTGTCTCTTCTGCTTTCAGCTCTTCCTCAGTAGCTTTCTGTGCCTCTGCTGAAACTTCCGGTGCAAATGTTTCCTCGATATCAGACATGGTCGCCACGTTTGGTGAGAATGCCGGTTCGATATTCTCCATAAAGTTTGCCCATCTGCTGAACAGTGCTGCTACATTCGCCTGAAGAGCTAACGGGTAATTCACTGTAAATCTTGCTGCACCCGATTCGTCATTCGCCAGTGATATTGTGATAGGATATACAGTTGCAGATCCTGTCATTGTTCCGTCCAGGCAGATCTGTCCGTTTTCCACTCTGATATTGCCAATGCTGCCAGAGAAGGTTCCCATTGTTCCTGAAGCTGTGATGTCAATACCCAGATTTGTCATCTTGCCAATTACAGCTGGAAGATTATTGATCCATGCTGCCATCTGCGTCTCGTCTGTCCGTCCTTCATATGTCAGCAGAACCTTCTGCTGTCCTGCCTGATCAAAGTCAGCCTTGAACTGCTCACTGGTCATCAGTACATTGTTCTTCGTCATTGTAAACTGATTAGAAGCATCTACACTTGCACAATATACATTTTTTACTCCAGTAGCCTGATTCTCCGCCGTAAATGTAACATCATACGGGAAGTATACTCCGTCTACCTGGAACTTGCCGATCTCAGCAACAACGTTCTGAATCTGTACAAACAAGTCTTCACCAGACTCATACGTCATATTGCCAAGGAAGTTTGGATTGATCACACCCTTATTGACCGCGGTCACAAGGTTTGGTACGTTCACATTAAATGATACATCCTTGTATAAGTAATCTACTTTTACCGTACACGTTGCTGTCTTCGTGATCTGACCTGTACGCTTATCTGTCACAGCGCATGTGATTGTTGCTTCTCCCGGCGCCTCTGCTTTAACAAGACCAGTACTGCTCACACTTGCAACCGCCAGGTTGTCAGATATGAATGTGTAAGTATCGTCTGTATTCGCCGGAGCCAGTGTTGCCTTCAGCTGATAAGTATTTGTCTCAGATAACGCAAGACTTGTCTTGTCTAATGTTAATTTCGTTGTTGGTGCATATACATTGATTTCTGTCGTAACTGCAGACTTACCTGATCCGTCTGTTGCTCTTGCTGTAATTGTTGCTTTTCCAGGTGCAACTGCTGTAATTTTGCCTGCTGTGTCAACCTTCAATGTAGATGGTTTGCTGGAACTCCATGCAAGTGTTTTGTTTGATGCGTTAGAAGGTTTCACGTCTGCCGTCAGTTTCTTCGTATCGCCCGCATTCAGATATGAAGGCGTTCCTGTAATAGAAATAGATGAAACTTTTACAGCTGACTTTTTCTTAACCGTTACATTGAAGGTCTCCGTCTTCTTGGAACCGTCTGCAGCGGTAACTGTAATGGTTGTTGTACCAAGTGCTTTTGCCGTAATCACGCCTGACGAATTTATAGTCGCAACTTCCGGTTTGCTTGAGTTATATGTAACCTTTTTCGTTGTTGCATTGCTCGGTACATAAGTAACTTTTGTTGTCATCGACATGCCTGGATATGTATAGTATGTCGGTGTATCATCCTTTGCAAATGAACCGTCCACACCGATCTGGAGTTTTGAAATTCTCTGTACTACAGTCACAGTCAGTGTATCTCTCATTGAACTGTTCAGCTTAGATTTTACAGTAATCACTGCAGTACCTGGTGTCTTTGCTGTCATCACACCCTTGGAATCCACGGAAACCACGGATGACTTGCTTGAAGAATACGTAACAGCACCGCTGACTCCGCTCTTGCGGGTCACACTCTGTGAAAGCTGCTTTGTTGAATCAGCCGTAGAGTAACGGAGCATCGTATAGGTCGATCCCGTTGTCGGTTTGGTGATTGCCACCTTCTGAACGCCCCTGTCGTATACACGAACTTTAATAGTGTCTTTCTTTGATGGGTTTGCTTTCGCGTATGCGGTGATTGTTGCTGTACCGTCTTTTTTATAAACCATTGATCCGGTTGTCTTACCTACTGTAACAATCGATGGATCGCTTGACTTATAGTATACCGACTTGCTGACTGATCCCGATACGCTAATAGATGCTTTGACCGTCCCTGTAGACTTGTACAGTAGGTCTGTCTTGTAACTTGAACTTGACGTCGGGCTCTTAATTGTCACCGACTTAACCGTTCCTGCTGCTTGAGCCGGACCCATGTTGGACATGATTGCCACTGAAAACACAAGTACAACGGCTGCAAATAGATTTCTTACAAAATGTTTCATAATAGAAATGCCTCCTCTTTTCCTTAGTTTCTTATGATACGCTTTTGGCAGTTTCATTTGTCTTTCATTATATCACATGTTTTTTTTTTTGGAACCATAACTTTCCATTTTGACATAATTGACTGTTTTACTGACACTTTTTGCGCTTTATGATCTCAATAAAGTCAGACCATCTATTCTCGATTACATTTTTTCAGTCTTTCTGGTGCCCCAATATCATGTTCTGGCCTCCATTTCGTTCCTCAAGCACCTGCCGGACCTTCCCGCTGTAACTCCGGCTTATAGGGATCGTCCGGCCGTTCTTTAACCGAAACGTCTTCCGATCTGCCGTCATCACATACGTCATATTCACGATATAGCTGACATGGCACCGGAGCAGTGACGGGTACAGGGCAAATTCAGTCTCCAGTTCATTCAGACTGCGCCGGATATGATAACACTCCTCATTTGTATAAACCACGCTGACATGGTTGTTATGTTCTATGTAAATCACATTTTCAAAGAATATTTTCACCTTCTGGTATCTTGAATTGCAGACCAGGTACTGCCGTTCCATGATTCGCAGATTTTTCCGCACGATTTCCAGAGCTTTCGGCAGCAGCTCCTCCGTTCGTTCAAGCAGGAAATAGTATGTCAGATTCAGTTCAAAAAGTTCTGGAAAATAAAACATCTCCGACTTCCTGGAATACGCAATCAACTGATATGCTGGATTTTTTCCAATACGAATTTTGCCAGATTCAAATTCTTTTTGTACTCTTCTATCCGCAGAATAAGGACATCGCACCGCATATCATCGGATAACATTTCATGTTCTTCGTTCCCTCTGCCTGTTCCCAGTTCTTTTATACGGGTGCTGCAAATATCCGCGAAATGTCTCTCCACGCATCTTCTGAGTCTCCCACGCACTTCTTTGTCGCTGTCGCAAATCAAAATTCTAATCATATTGTATCCCCCTCCCCAAGTTAAAGTGGATGTTCGTAATCCGCCGCACTGTCAGCTCCTGTATCAGTCTTCTATCCTTTAATATAGCAGTGAAATACATATTCTGACTGATAGCGCCCCTCAAACATAGACGGAAAACTCCTCAAAACAGGACGTTCCGGCATGGCTGCCAGAAGACCGTTGTTGTCCGTCGTCCGACTCTTCTCTTCCAATGCCGCAAGACACTCCTGCCTGGTGGCCGTCTTCACCGCCTCCAGTTCCTCTGCGTCTTTGCAGAACATTGTGTACTGCATCGCCTGCAAGCCGTTCATTTTGTCAAACTGAAAATAGTACAACGCATCCCGGGCGGCATTATAACTCTCATATAAAACCGTGCTGTCATTCTCCGAAACCTTCTCAAGTCTCGCCGATACCCCCATAAACTTCACGAAATCCTGAGCAGACATCCCCCAGAGGTTCTGTGAGATTACAAAACTCCACGAACGCTGCATCATTTTATTCCAGATTACCGCGCCTTTCTGCATCTGTTGCTTTTTATCCGCCACCAGCACATTACCCGTAAGCTGGCTGTTAAAATTGGTCGCTGCAGATTCCCCTGTATTCTGTTTGGCACCTGCCGCATTCCCAGATTCTGCTGCAGAAGATGTATCGCCTTCTTTTGAACCGGAATCCGCCCCCTCGTTTTTATCGGCATTTGCGGCAGATCCACCATCAGTACTTTTATCCGTCTTACCACCAGTGCTGCCCGGCTCGTCTGCCGAACCCGTCCCATCCGGGTTTTTCACAAGTAAAGTCTCCCCCATATCAGAATCATCTATGACCACAAAAGTCTCGTCCGGAGGCTTCACCTCCCCGTCCCCCGCCGGAGACTGGCTGTCGCCCCCCGGTTCTGGAATCGGAATTGATTCATTCACGCCCCCCGGCACTTGATCACCGAACTTTCCATCCAGATAATCCTGGTAAGCCTGCTGTGCACCTCCCATATCCGGGGAGTACCCGTTGGAGGACAGCCACGCTTTGGCTGCTGCGATCTCCTCCGGGGTGTACGCGTACGACGTCATCGTTGCCGTGCTCATCACACACATACTTATTGCCAGCGCTGCCAGTACTTTTCTGTATCTTTTCATCCTAATCTCCTTACTATATCAATCATCCCCAACGCGCCGCCGGCAGCTGCCGGCAGTGCGCCTGCTGCTCTGTTATTTTCTAGACTCTTTTCGGCTCTGCGCCTTTTTTCGCGCTTCCTGGCCTACTCTTCCCACTCTTCATCTCCCCCGTTTTCTTCTGCCGGGCTCTCCTCCGGCGGACTCTCCTCCGGCGGACTCGCCTCCGCTGATGCCACCTGTTCCTCCGGCGTATCGGCAACTACATTAATAACTGCCTTCACCACCTTCAGCGTGGCCGCCTTGCCGCTTGCCGCATCGGCATCATTAGCAATGATCGTATATGTCAGCGGATACCGCCCCGGCTCTGTCAGATTCACCTTGGAGGAATCACAGGTCACCGTCTTGATCAGTTCATTCCAGTTGATTCCTTCCATATAGTTTACATTTTCAGCATTCACCGCCACTGTCCGATCGCCGATTCCCTCCACATTAGAGAGCAGATTGTCCGTCACATGTACCGAGAAAGTCTGCTCCGTCCTGTTTCCGTTGTTGTCCGTCACAGCCACCTTGTTTGTCGTGTCCCCGGTTGCGTCGAACACGCAGGCCGCAGGAACAACATTTCCGGCCGCATCTACGGTTCCTTCGGACAAACTGCCGTTTTCGAACGCAATGCCGGCAATCCCGGCGTCATCTGTCATAGTCTCAATCACCGTATCCGAGGACAGGGCCTCCCCGACCATCACGGTGACTGTACTGCTCACCACAACCTCGGGAGGAGTCGTATCCTCCACCTTAATCGAAAACTTACAGGCTTTTCCGTTATATGTAACCGTCGCCGGGTAGGTCCCGGTCTCGTTCGTATCCACTTTGGACAAATCCAGAACCGCGTCCGCATGCTTTTCCGGATTTTTGATATAAGTAGAAAGTTCACGGTTTACAGCCGTCTTGTATTCTGTCACGAACACCTTCTTTTTCAGCGTAACCGGATCCCTCTTCACCATCAGCACAACCACCACGATCACTACAAGCGCCAGTATTCCTGCCGCAGCAAACCGCAGATATTTTCTTTTCCCGTCATCCTGCACGTCCAGAACCGTCTCTTCCACATCTTCCTGTCCGCTCAGAATGACCTTTCCCACATCCTCCTGCACGTCCAGGACTTTCTCTTCCGCATCTTCCTGTCCGCTCTCAGATCTCTGCTCTTCACATTCGCACATTCTCCGTCGCTCCTCTTTCGTTTCCAATTTTGGCAGCTGCTCAGAGCCACGCCCTAATCAGTCACAACCTTATTATACAGCGTTAGTATAAATGACTTTTTCTACTTTTGCAATAAAAAAAGGCCTTATGCTGTCCGGATAATTTTTCCGGCTATGGAATCAGCCTTGATAACTCCGGCCCCACTTCCTCGATTCCCTCATAAGTGACGATTTCTCTGCTGTCACTCGACATTCCACTGAAGTGCAGTGTCCGCTTGGCATACTTTCTCTTTCCCCAGTCCAGGCACTCCGGCTCGGATATCTCCATTCTCGCAATAAACGACTTGTCGTTCCACAATCCCTGCAGTTTTTTCATGCATTCTGCCGTATCCACCACGATTTTTCCCTCCGCGAGAAATTTATCGCGAAACGTCTCCCGCTTGATGAACACGGTCATACTTGTGTCGTCGGTCATCTGCAGCTTCGCCAGATAACCAAAATGATTTCCAACGAAACACTCCTGTGTCTCCACACACTCTACCACATAACTGCTCATCATAATAAAATAAAATGTATCGTAGTCAACCAGCGCTTTGTCCCATGTTCTGACCATCTCCATCGAAACAGCCTCATTAAACGCTTCTTTTGCCGCCCTTACCGCTTTGGCAAAGCCTTCGATTGCCGCAAATTCTTCCATGATGTTCCCTCCTTATATAATGTATGCATATAATGTATGTCGCCTCGATCACATGCGATCCGCCCTATTCTTTCTGATAAAAGTTATCAATCACCATATCCTCCACCGCTTCGTCATCCACGTAATATTCCTTGTATTTATTCCCGAGCACTTCCTCACCCGGGAGCGTGATGATATCAATGTCATCAAATGACACCTTCGAAAATGCGGTAGTCAGGTACGCCATCTCACTGAGGCTGATATCCGTAACCATATCATCCTTCATAATGTTCTTCAGCTTCAGCGGAAGTGTGATATCTTTTTTGATCGCCTTTTTGGCGGCGGGCACGAACGCCTTCACATACTGCTTCTGCCGGAGCAGACGCTGGGATGAGCTTTCCTGCACATAGCTATTACGCTCTCTCACAAATGTGAATGCATCCTCGCCCTTCAGGGTGATCGTGCTGCCGACCTCATACCCTTTCACACGGTCCGCGATCACCTGGTCATAGCTTTCTTCCTCCACGGTGACCGTGACACCGCCGACCGCATCGTTTATCTCCGGAAACGCGTTAAAGTTGATGGCGGCGTATCTCTGAATCGGAATGCTGCACATAATCTCCGACACCGCTTCGCCGACCAGTTCAGAGCTCTCCGCCCCGTTCCGTCCCACCGCGTACTGCAGCGTAATCTGCATGGTCTGAACATCGGCCAGCTCTCCCTTTTCATCCAGCGTCCGCACCACCGTCATGCTCTCCCGCGGAATGCTGTACAGTTTCCATTCATCCGTTTTCGTGTTGAGGCTGATCAGAAACAGTACATCTGCCTGACCGGCTTTCCCCACCGCGTTGTCCGACGTCAGAGAAGTGTCGCGATCCACACCCTCGCACAATATATTGACCAGATCTGTATTGTAATGGTACTTTTTGTCGTGATATAAAAACGGATCTCCCGAGGTGTCTCCCTTCACTGCCGCATTTTTGGAAATTCTCGATTTCCCGATTCCCTTGACCACGGTAAATGCCACAAAAGCCAACACGACCACTGCCACAATTCCCACTGCCACACGTACCCATATCTTCTTGTTTCCCAACTTCTTCACCCTCTATTCCCCCTCAGTAAATTCATTTATGCTCCAGCATACTTCCAGCCACTCCATACAGCCGCGCGTCCACTCTTCCCAGGCGCCGTCCAGCTCCTTCCGTACCCTTGTCTCCTCACGCTGCAGTTCCTCCAGCTGCGCAGGTACTGCATCCGGATTCCACCATGCAGTCTGCACCTCGCCGTGCACTGCACTCCAGCGCTCCCAGAGCTCTTCCGTGCGTGCCTTCGCCTCCTCCATGGGCTCCGCCGCCAGACGGAACTTCCAGTCCACAAATGCATCCTCTGTGCTGATTTCCCGCAGCCTGTGGCGTTCCGCCTTCGGCACCGCTTTGAAGTCCGCAATCATCGCCTGCTCCTCGGCGCGTATCATGGCCGAAAGCTGTTCCCCGCTGCCCTGTCTGCTCCGTTTCAGATAGTGCTCGTACCCAAACGGATAGTACATGACCGACTGCTCATCGAACACCAGAATCGCATCCGCCACCTGCCGGATAAAATACCGGTCGTGGGACACGAACAGAATCGTCCCGGTGTATGCGCGAAACGCAGACTCCAACGTCTCCCTCGCCTGAATATCCATGTGATTTGTGGGTTCATCCAGCACCATAAGATTCGGTCTGCCGGTCAGAAGTTCCGCCAGCACCAGCCGTGCCTTCTCCCCGCCGGACAGTGCGTGCACCTTCTTCGACGCGTCCTTTCCGCGAAACAGATATGCACCCAGCGTCTGCCGGACTTCCTTCTCCGTCATCCCCGGAAACAGATCATGGAAATGCTCCGCCACCTGTTTGTCCGATTCCACCGAAGCGGACTGCTGATCGAAATAGCCGAGCATGGTATGCTCTCCCAGCCTGCACTTTCCTCCGACTGGAGGAATTTCCCCGACCATTGTCTTCAGAAATGTGCTCTTTCCGGCACCGTTATCCCCGATGATTCCGATCTTCTGCCCCCGCTTCACCCTGAGAGATAATTCCAGCAGAGCTTTCTCGTAGCCGATCTTCAGCTGATCCGCCTCAAACACCCATTTGCTGCCGGGAAACTTCGGCTCCAGCACCCCTGTAAATATATGTACATCATCCGGCTCCGGCTTTGGCGTCCGCTCCATCCGGTCCATCATGGTCCTTCTGGAACGGGCAAACGCCGCCTTCTTCGGCTTGTGCTTGAACTTCTCCACCAGCTGGTTCAGCCGTTCCAGCTCTGCCTGCTGCCGCTCGTACGCCTTTGTCTGCTGCGCGATATCCCGGCACTTCTGCTCCCGGTAATGGGTGTAGCTCCCCGGATAGCGCTTCAGCTTACCGCCCTGCAGTTCATAGACCACATCCACGACCTGATCCAGAAAAAATCGATCGTGGGAGACGAACACCACCGCCTTATCATATTCCCGCATATACTCCTCCAGCCATTCCACCGTCGGAATATCCAGATGGTTGGTCGGCTCATCCAGAAGCAGGATATCCGGCTTCTCCAGCAGCAGCTGAATCAGAGATATCTTCGCCTGTTCCCCGCCCGAGAACGTGGAAAGCTTTCGCCGCTTCTGCCATTTTTCAAACCCGAATCCGGTAAAAATACGGTCGTACTCCGTCTCGTAGGCAAATCGCTCTCTGGAAAATGTATCCTTCTCCGGGCAGTTCTTCAGCAGGATTTCCTCCACGGTCCTGTCCTGGTCCCGGACAGCATTCTGGTGGAGCATACCGATCGTGAGTTTCCTGGAGCTGGTGATGCTCTCCGCCATCTGCCGATCATCCCTGTCCGTCTCCAGCTCTCCCGCAATCAAGCGCAGAAGCGTGGTTTTTCCCGCTCCGTTGCGCCCGACTACTGCTATTTTTTCTTTTCCTTTTATCTCAAAATCGATGTGAGAGAGAATGGTCCTCCCTCCCATCGAAACGGTTCCGTTCGTTATCTGATATAACATAATACTCCATTCTGGTGTGCTGACACATTCACTGAGACTCCGCCTATTCCACCTCAATGACAAGTGTTCTGTAAAACAGATACACATTCGTCACCCTGTGTTCCCTGTATGGTCGGATGCGCTCGTCAAACCGCATCAATGTTGACTTATAGACGAAATCCCACTCCACATCCGCGCCGCATTTCAGATGGATCGGCGTATTTAATTGTATGATGCCCAACAGTTTCCCTAATGTAATTGCCTCTGTGCTCTCCGTCATCTTCCCTCTGGTCTCCCCCCCCGGTGTCCTTTTCGGTTTCCTCTTTTGTCCTCTGTCCCAAAATCATCAGGAATTGTTTTTATTATATCTCCTGCAGCACATTTGTGCAATCCTGCAGAGCCCATATCCCAGACAGGTTCCCGCCACATTCATGACCACATCATCCAGCTGGCAGTACCCCATCTTGGTCACGTACTGTATTGCCTCGATCAGTACACTTACCACGAAGCCCGCTGCCACTGTCCGCCACGGCTTCTTCATCCACCCCGTAACAATCGGGAGCAGAATGCCGTAGGGTATAAACATGATCACATTCTCGATCACATACGCCCTCGACTGCATCGTCTCTCCCCAGGTGCTGAACAAAACCAGATCCAGTGAATCCCGGGTTCCGGGTTCTCTCGACAACAACGCGACCTCCATCATCACAACAAAATGCGCCACAAACAGTCCGCACCCGATGGCATAGCCGATGCGCCGCTCCTTCCCTCTGTCAGTCTGAAATGACAGCACCGCCACCAGCGCGGTGACGCCAAAGAATCCTCCGATTGGAAGATAGGGCGCGATATCCAGTATATCTTCTATAATATATTCCATGTTTCCCCCCGTCGCTGTACGCTTCCTCTCTATAATTCAACTATGCCCTGGCATAATTGCTGTGACCGCCCGTCAGCCTGCTGATTATTCCATCCAGAGCACTCTGCGATCCTGCCGAAGGCTTTATCCACTTTCAAGATAAAAATGTGTGTAATTATTATATCTCCGATGCCGCATTTTAGCAATCAATATGACAGCAGTATCTGTCCATTTCCATTTCTCACCATTTCCTGCCTGCGGTGATAAAATATCTATGTAACCCTGCAACCTGACCAACCAGAAGAAAGAAGGAACAACCATGTCATCAAACACTCTGCTGCAAGTCGCCGCCTACATCCGCGTATCCACAGATCACCACGATCAGGAGGAATCCTACGAGACGCAGCACACTTATTTCACCCGCCTGCTTGGCACCACCCCCTCCTGGGTCTGCGCCGGAATCTACTCGGACTGTGGTATCTCCGGCACCAGCCGGGAAGGGCGCACCGGATTCAACCGGCTTCTGCGCCACTGCGAGGAGGGGCGGATCGACCGGATCATAACCAAATCCATCTCCCGTTTCGTCCGAAACTCACGGGATTTTTTGAGAGCACTGGAGGTTTTGAAAACAAATCATGTGACGATCCTGTTTGAAAAAGAGCACCTTGACACCGCTATTGTCCAGAACGATCTGATGTTCACGGCATTCGGTGCCATCGCGCAGGAGGAGAGCCGGAGCATCTCCGCCAATATCCGGTGGGGCATCCGCAGCCGCGGTCCCAGAGGCGAGACACGAAACATTCCGATCTACGGCTACCGCTACGATGTCAGCGACCACCCGTTCCAGGTGACCGACAGTGGGTACACCTTTCGAAAAGTACAAATCGTTGAGGACGAAGCTGCCGTGATCCGGCGCATTTTCCAGGAGACCGCCGACGGAAGCTCCTACATTTCCATAGCCCGAAGTCTGAATCGCGACCGCATTCCGGCACCCGCAGGCATCGTTTCCACACCCCGGCAGGCCCGGTTCCCTCCGCAGAACGGAGTTTTAAAGCCCGGGATCACGGAAGGATGGACCGCCCGGCACATCACCCAGATCATACGGTTGGAGCGCTATACCGGCGATGTACTCCTCCAGAAAACCTATCGGCCGGATTACAAATGCCGCCGGACGCTCCGAAACCATGGCGAGCTGCCACAGTTTTATATACGAAATCACCACCCGGCTATCGTCAGCCGCGAGCTGTTCCTGCAGGCGCAGACCATACGTCAAATCAACTCCGCCCGGTATGCCCGTCACACCGCCCCCATCTTCCATCCTCTTTCCGGGCGCCTGGTCTGCGCACATTGCGGAAGGTTCTACCGGACGCGCAACCGCAGAAACCGCCCCATCTGGTACTGTGCCTCCACCACACAGGACAATGGGCTTGATGTGTGCCATGCTCCAATCGTCTATGAATCGCAGATCATGGATCTCTGCGCCCGGGCATTTGCGGAACGGTTCCTGACTTGCAGTTCCGATCCCGAGTGTCCCGGGCAGGCACCTTTTAGCAGTCTGCTGTCACAGCTTGAGACGGTCGTACAGGCCGATGATTGGGAGCAGGACACCGCTTTTCTCCAAAAACAACTGTCCGCGCTTTCCGAAAATAATACCGAAAAAAAGGAGACGCTCACCGCACTTTTGCATCACACCGAGCAGTACTGGCCTGCACTGGATGCCGACTATGAGCTGCGCCGGGAGGCGATCCGGTTGCTGCGTTCTGCAGGCGGCAGACACATCGGTGGTGGGCTCGCAGGCAGCGCAGACGCAAACGCCTCGGCTGACAGATCCTGGTCCGGCAGTATTTCGGAGATATCCACGCAGCTCTTTCCCCGGTATCTCAAAGCATTTATTCTATCCATTACGGTCTTTTCTCCTCAGCGGTACCGGATCTATTGGTTCGATGGCTCCTGCTCGGATGAAGATCTCTCCGGCCGTCTGTTCTGACCGCCCTTTCGTACCCCATAAACCAGTAAAGCGGACATTCGCAATCCGCTCTGCTACTTGCTCATGAACATCCTGCAGCTACGCTGCCTTTCAGCAGGGGCTTTTAATCCCCTGCTGAAACAAGCATCCCCCTTACCCACCACTTAGTGCTCTGCGCACTTGAAGTGGGGGAATGCTTACAGATGTTTAATTTACCAAGGAGGTTATTTATGAAACCAACACTCGCAAAGTCATGCCCGTACACCGAAACCGACTCCATCGCATTTACGTCAGATCCGTCCCTCGCCGGATCATCTGCCCTGGGTCAGCCGCTCCCCACGTCTGGCTCCGGTCTTCCTCAGGTCGACATCATTCCCGCCACCCGACGCCATCTCCAGAACGGAGACCAGTTTCTGAACCAGGATGGTCTGCGCGTCGCCGCCTACTGTCGCGTTTCCACGGAGGAGGAAAGTCAGGAGGGTTCCTACGCTGCCCAGAAAAAATATTACACCTCCCTGATCTGTGAAAAAAGCAGCTGGCGGCTGGCCGGCATCTACGCGGACGAGGGCAAATCAGGAACCACACGCCGAAAGCGAATCCAGTTCAACCTGATGCTGCAGGACGCCAAAGCCGGAAAGATGGATTATATTATCACCAAATCCATTTCCCGCTTCGCGCGAAACACGGCCGATGCCCTCGACTGCATCCACGAGCTCCAGCGTCTCCACCCACCTGTCGGTATCTACTTTGAGCGTGAGAATATTGACTCTCTCAACTCCAACTGCGAGATGTTCCTCACATTCTACTGCTCCATGGCACAGGAAGAAAGCCGATCCATCTCGGAAAACATCAAATGGTCCATCCAGAAAAACTTTCGCTCCGGCAAGCCCCAGATCAATCTGCGCCGCATGCTCGGATACGACCAGTGCCGGGATGGGAACTGGGCAATCAACGAAGAACAGGCCGGAACGGTCCGCTACATCTACGACCGATTTCTGGAGGGAATCAGCGCCAACGCCATCGCCCGCGAGCTGACCCGGAGGAGTTGTCCCACCGTCAACGGCGGTCTCTGGAGAGCTGACACCATATTCAAAATCCTGCGCAACGAAAAATACGCCGGAGACCTAATCATGCAAAAGACCTACACCGAGAGCTTTCTGACTCACAAATCTGTCCGCAACAATGGGGAATATGAGAAATACATTCTGACCGATCATCATCCCGCTATTATTGACAGGAACACCTGGAACCGGGTGCAGGCATTCCTCATGCAAAAGCAGCGCGCCAAATGTGGGGGCACCGATCCGATCCTTTCTGATGGCACCGCCCCCAACATCAACAGCCGTGGTCGCGGCCCTGTCCCCTCCCCCTTTGCCGGGATTATCTGTGCCCGCTGCGGAAGTCCCATGCGCCGCATGTCCTACCACACCGGCTCCCCCATGCAGGATAACAGCAACGGGAAAGTGCCCGCCTCCTACGCCGTATGGAAATGTCCAAATTCCACCGAGAAATGTGGCTCTGACCAAAGCGGCCGCACCTGCCCGGCAGCACCGGCAGCAGAAATTTCCATGAAGCACGCCTTTATGGAAATGCTTTATGATATAAAAAAGGATATCCTGCTGCACCGCGAAGATTCCGAAATTGTCAGGCTGTTCCGACAAGTGCAGACGCAGGAAGCAATTTCGGCGGCGCCTGTACTTGCTTCTGCGCTGGGGAGTGTTCCCGAGCCAAGTAGTTCTTCTGCGCAGGGAAATGCTTCCGTGCAGAGTATGGCTCCTTCGCCTGGAAATGCTTCCGTGCAGAGTATGGCTCCTTCGCCTGGGAATGCTTCTGCGCTGAGTATGGCTCCTTCGCCTGGGAATGCCTCTGCGCTGGGTATGGCTCCTGCGCCGGACAGCCGTTCCCAGCCTCAGATTCTCCAAGTCAAGCAGCACCTGCTGGACTTGCAGATTCTGGATCTCCGCAAAGAATATGAACTGGCACTCCATCAGGGCATATCACCTGTATCCGAGAATCTCCTGGCACAGTTAGAACTGAAAACAACGTTGAGAAAAAAGCTTGCGGACGGCTGTGGTTGTACGCAGGACCCGAAAAAAAGCTTTCAGGACTTTTTGAATGCCGTAACCGCCCTGCCGGAGCCGGACGAAGCTGCTTTGCCTGGTTCGGATTTCAGCCATTACATAATCAGAAGTTTTATGAACAAAAAAATACTGGATGGTGATCAGCTCCATTACGAGACAACCTTCGGTGTCCGGCTCACCTCATTCGGAAACCTGCGCTCCGCCCAATCCTTTTTCGCCTGTTTCCGGTAATATTTTCGGTGGCATTTCTGTTTCAGCACAGGCGATTTCACGCGGTGCTCATTTGACCGATTTTCGCCATACCACATTTCTTTCAGGACAAACATGCATAAACACCTCACGGAACGCACATAATATAATAACTATGATTGCTTCCGGGAGGTGTCCGATATGTTCACTCTTTTTATATTATATTGTATCGTCCATGCGCAGACTACCTATGATCAGGCAGTGGATGATCTGGAGCAGGAGCGGTTTCTGTCCCAGCTCCGGCGCTGAGTTTTCTTACGGCAGCGGTTTTCCTTCTGCCAGATACAGGTCGTACCACTCCTGTCTGGTCAGTTCAAAGTTCTCCGCTTCTAATGCCTGCTTTAAATGAAACGGTGACGTCGTCCCAATGATTGGCTGAAAACCTGCCGGATGACGAAGCAGCCATGCCAAAGAAACGGCTGTTTTATTGGTATGGTATTTTTCCGCCAGTGAAGCCAGCACTTCATTCGTTTTCGGATATTTGGGATTGTCGATAAAAGTTCCATCTGCCCAGCTGGCCTGAAGTGAGGACCACGGCTGGATGAGAATGTCATTCAGACGGCAGTAATCCAGTGTCGCCCCATCCTTATCCGCTGCATACGGTTCCACCATGTTCATATTTAACCCAGAATCGATTAAGACACTGTGAATAACCGATAACTGCAGCTGGTTGATGATCAGCGGCTGCTTCACATATTTCTTCAACAACTCGATCTGCATTCCGGTATGGTTGCTCACACCAAAGTACTTCACTTTGCCGCTTTTATACAATTCATCAAATGTCTCCGCCACTTCTGCCGGATCGCAGAGGGCGTCCGGGCGGTGCAGCAGCAATATGTCGATATAGTCCGTCTGCAGTCTCTTCAAAGAACCGTTCACACAGCTCATGATATATTCTTTCGAAAAATCATACCGCTTTCCCGGCACGATCGCACATTTTGTCTGAAGGATCATCTTTTCTCTGTAACCTGGATTCCGTTTTAATACTTCGCCAAATAATTCTTCCGACTTACCACCGCCGTAAATGTCTGCGTGGTCAAAAAAGTTTATTCCCGCATCCAGTGCAGCCGCGACAAGCGCTTCCACCTCTTCGACTGATTTTGATTCAATGCGCATACAGCCCAGTGCTGCATTGGATACTTTTAAATCTGTGTTTTTAATGTTGTAGTATTTCATTCTGTTCCTCCTGATCTTGCCTGTTTTTTATTCTCCACCGCTTCTGCTCAGAAATATAGGACACCTTTTGTGAGGTCCTTCTGATTTTACGCCCCGTGTAAATCCGATGCTCATACTCTCTCATCTATACCGATTGCAATCGTGCGATACAGATCATTCGGATCGACCGGTTTAGACAGATGTGCATTCATGCCTGCTGCCATCGTCTCTTTTTTGTTTTGCTCCAACGCCTCGGCAGTCATCGCAATAATCAGCACCTTCTTTGCGTCCTCCCGGGGCATGGCGCGGATCATCTGCGTCGCAGTCAATCCATCCATGATCGGCATTCGGACATCCATCAAAATCGCGTCATACGAAAATTCTTCCGATGCCTCGAATTTATCCACCGCCGTCTGTCCGTTTTCTGCAACATCCACAATCGCCCCCACTTTTTCCAAAAGACGCAGTGCAATCTCCCGGTTCATCGGGTGATCCTCCGCCAAAAGGATACGTACACCCTTGATGTCATAATACTGGGCGGTCTTGCTGCGTTCCGCCCGAAGCAGTGTGTCCTCCTCGATCTGCCGTCTGGATGCGGCGGGCAGATCCAGATGAACCCGCACCGTTGTCCCGACCCCCAGTTTGCTCTCCACGTCGATGGTTCCGCCCATCTGACTGATGATTTTCTTTGTAATCGCAAGTCCCAGTCCAGTTCCTGCAAGCTCCCCGCCGATGTCCTCTCTCTCGAAAGGCTGGAACAGCTTTTTCTGAAACTGCTCGCTCATTCCTGATCCCTGATCCGCAAAAACATAATCCACGTGCTGAATCCCATTTTCAACGGACACATTTTCGGCATACAGCGCAACCGTTGTCCCCTCTTTTGAATACTTCACCGCATTAGACAAAATATTAAAGAAAATCTGCTGAAAACGTACTTCGTCCGTGTAAATCGGAACCTGATCGTCCTCTTTCTTCCATTCAAACCGAATATGCTTCTCCTGACACAGCGGCACAATCACGCTCTCGATGTACTTCCAGAAGACTTCCGGATAACAGACCTTGGGATGGAAGGTCATCTTCCCGCTTTCCATATAGGCCACGTCCAGAATGTCATTGATCAGCCCCAGCAGAAATGTGCTGGATGCATCGATTTTGTCCAGGTCGTCGCGCAGCATCTCTCTGGAATCCATGTCCTCTCTCGCAAGTGCCGTCAGATTAATGATGGCATTCATCGGCGTCCGCATGTCATGGCTCATATTGGAAAGAAAATCTCGTTTCCTCTTCTCATTCCGTTGTTCCTCGAGCATCCGCTCCGTATTCTGGACAATGGTGTCTTCTTCCTCCGAAAAGTCCGGATCTGTATACGCTTTCAGCAATGCCTCGACACACACCGGATCAAACTGTGTGCCGGCGCATCTTCTCAGTTCTTCCATCGCCTCCTTCGCAGAGACTCCTTTGTGATATGATTTCGAGATTGTCATGGCGTCATAAGCCTCCGCCACCGCGATGATTCTCGCTCCGATCGGGATCTCCTCACCCTTCAGACCATCTGGATATCCTGTGCCATCATATCGTTCATGATGATGCCGGACAATCCTGGCAAGTTCTCCGTCAAAAAGCTCCTTTGTAAATTCCGCCGAATACGCCGCATGCCGCTTCATTATCTCATATTCGTCATCTGTGAGCCTGTCCGGCTTAATCAGAATCGGAAGTGGAACGCGGATTTTCCCCACATCATGAACTCTGGTCGCCTGAAGAATCACCTCCAGCTGTGAAGCGTCAAACTGCTTCATCCGCCCGACCATCCGAATTACCATACTGCGCACACGTTCCCCGTGGCTTCTGCTGTCCCCGTCTTTTTCCTGCAGCTGGTCCATCATTTTATTGATGCTTTTTGCGATATCCAGATTGCCCTCATACAGGGCACCATTTGATACACACAGAAATTCCGTGTCCTGCTGTATGTAAAAGATTGTTCCGTCTTTTCGATCACTAAATGAAAAGAAGTCTCCTGTTTCAAGGATCACCGGATCCTCATCCAGCGGAATCAGGCGTATCTTCCCGCTGACGATATAGTAAACCTCCGAATTATCCTCCCCCGGTACAGCCTGGAAGCATCCGGATATTCCTTTCTGCATACGAAAAAGAAGTGTTTCAAGACCGCCTTTATGAAACACCTCAATTGCCTGCGTCTCCTGATAATATGGTTCAAATGAATGATTATAGTCTGCCGGCTGTTTTACATAAATTCCGCTCATTTTCGCTCCTCTGGAGCAGTGCACACGAGAATCTGAACGCTGTTCAGATGCGCACTGCGTGGGTACCAGGGTATCCTACCGGCTCGCCGGATTCTTCCTTAGTACAAGTTGTGGGGAAATATCTGTTCTTTTATTATATATCATTTTTCGTATTTTTTCACAAAATTTTCGTGAGTATCCTGTTTGTCTGCAATTTGTTTCTATTTACTATTCAGCCGAGGATTTTAATCCTCTTCCTCAAAATCATATAAACAGCAAAACCCCTCTCTGCAGTTTTCCGTATTGTATAATTCTTTGTTCCTGTTCAAAGCTGCTCTCCATTCTGTTTCTGCAATCCCTGTCCCCAGTTCCATTTTCCAGAATTATATGAAATACAACATCGAGTATTTTTCTTGATTTCTCTTGATTTCATTTTATCATAATGATTTTTTTATAGCAAGGACAATGAATTGACACGTTTCCCTTTTAATACGGGCGTTTTCACAACCGGACTGGTATAAGAAATACCTTGAGTATTTCAGAATTTCTGGAAAAACGCTATTTCATTATGACTGTCCGATTGATTCTCCAAAAACGGGTTTAAAATAGCCGGTTTATCGAACCGCTATAGATACCTTACCATCTACATAACAGTTCAAATAAACCGGCTATTTCTATTTCAGCCTTCATGCCGTCCTAATGCTGCGGCACTAATCTCTTCTATCCTATTCTACCGTAACCGACTTCGCCAGATTCCTCGGCTTATCCACATCCAGGCCTTTCGCTACGCTCACATAATATCCCATCAGCTGCAGCGGGATAATCGCAAGACTGGTCGCAAAATACTGCTCCGTCTTCGGCACATATACGGAGAAGTCCGCCGTGTCCTCCACGCTGTAATTTCCATAATTCGTCAATCCCATGAGATATGCCCCACGGCTTCTGACCTCAACCATATTGCTGACCGTCTTCTCAAACAACTCCTTCTGCGTCAGAACACCGACAACCAGCGTCCCGTCCTCGATCAGACTGATCGTTCCATGCTTGAGTTCTCCGGCCGCATAAGCCTCAGAGTGCACATAGCTGATCTCCTTCATCTTCAGGCTGCCTTCCATACTGATCGCATAATCGATTCCACGGCCGATGAAGAAAATGTCTTTTGCATTGGCATACTTGCTTGCAAACCACTGCATTCTCTCTTTGTCATCCAGAGCCTTCTGAATCTTCTCAGGAAGAGTATTCAGCTCCTTCAGCAGCGCATCGTAACGCGCTTCGTCGATAATTCCCTTCACCTTCGCTCCCTGAATTGCTATCAGATATGTCGCGATCAGCTGTGTACTGTAAGCCTTGGTCGTTGCCACAGAGATCTCCGGTCCCGCATAGGTATAGAGCACGTAATCGCTCTCTCTCGCAATGCTTGATCCAACCACATTTACCACGCCAAGCGTCGGCACATTCCGATCCTTGGCCAGACGGAGCGCCGCAAGGCTATCCGCAGTCTCCCCGGACTGGGAAATGACCATTACCAGTGAATTTTTCGCCAGATACGGGTTGCGGTAACGAAATTCCGATGCCAAGTCTATTTCAACCGGTATGTGCGCCAGATCCTCCAGCACATACTTCGCAACCATTCCCACATGATAAGCCGAACCGCACGCCACAATGTAAATACGTTCCAGAGACTGCAGCACCTCATCTGTCAAACCAACTTCCGAGAAATCAATTGCGCCATCCTTCACATACGCCGCGATGGTATCCTGCACTGCCTTCGGCTGCTCGTGGATCTCCTTCAGCATGAAATGCTCATAGCCGCCTTTTTCCGCTGCCTCTGCATCCCACTTGATCTCTACCATCTCTTTCTCGATCTCTTCCCGGTCAATGTTGTAGAAATGGATCTCATTCTGTGACAGCTCCGCGATCTCCATGTTGCCGATATAAAATACATTTCTTGTACTGTCAAGAATCGCCGGAACGTCCGATGCGATCAGAGACCCCGTCTCGTTCTTACCGATGATCAATGGGCTGTCTTTTCTGGCAGCGAACACCTTTCCCGGGAAATCATGGAACATAATGCCAAATGCATAGGAGCCTCTGACACGGAGCATGGTTCTGGAAATGGCCTCCAGCGGAGAACCTGTTTTTTTGAAATAGTAATCGATCAGCTTCGTTGCAACTTCGGTGTCTGTCTCCGAATAAAATGTATAGCCGGTCTTGACAAGCTTGTCTTTTAACTCCTGGTAGTTTTCGATAATACCGTTATGCACGAGAACAACAGACTGATCTTCCGTGCAGTGCGGATGGGCATTGAGCTCAGATGGTTCTCCATGGGTAGCCCAGCGGGTATGTCCAATTCCACAGGTTCCCGGTACCGCATGTCCCTCGTCTGTCTTTTCGATCAAAGGCAAAAGACGTCCTTTCGTCTTTACAATCTCAATTTTTTCCGTATCCGGATTACGGACAGCGATTCCAGCTGAGTCATAACCCCGGTATTCTAATTTTGATAATCCTGATAATAATATTGGGGCTGCCTGATTGCCCCCCACGTATCCTACTATTCCACACATAATATATTTACCTCTTTGTCCTTAGATTTTGTGTTCCAAATTACCATTATATTCCGCATGGCAATTTTGATTCTGTCTGGTTGTTACTATATTATCATCTGCGCCGGTTTTAATCAATTCACTATTTTTACAAATCAGCGCGATGGAATTGCTTTTATGTTATTTAATTTTTATGTTCCTTCTTTTTGTTCCTATGCGTTTGTCAAGACAGGAACAAAAAACGCACCTCTTATTTTTCTTATACAATACTCTTTTCTCCTAAGAAATTGTATCTGGCTTCAGCAAATCTGCCAGATAGAATTCATCTTTTTTATGTGATCCTTTTAGTCTTTTGTATTCCTTGATTGCCATTACAAGTACATCAGGATTTGTACCAAAGTAATCCATATAAAATGATGTACTATTGTCATATTTTTTGCGACCACATTTGACGTTATTCTTTGCAAAAATTTTTGGTTTCATAGATGATTTTACTTTTTCATAATCAACAAACTGTTTTTCTGCAATAATTAACAGCATTTCCAATTCAGGTTTCGTACAATACTTTTCTATACCAATCACCCTTTCTTCATATTCCTTTGGAATGACAAGTTTCTCATTTAAGCCATCTCCAACTCGCAGAATTTTCACTTCTCCCGGATATAAATTCAAAGCAGTCTGTACTGCTGCAGATTTCTTGATTTGTCTTGCATGATAAGGAACCAAGTTCAGTAAATCATCTTCGGAGAAAGCCAGGAGATTGTTTCTCAATAGAATTCGCATAATCGCCAACTCATTGGGTCCTTCGCACATAATTAGTAATTTCATCGCATCAACTTCCTCTTTAGATTCATAAGTTCATCGTAATTTACTGCCGTCTGAAAGGTATTGTTATAGAACTGCTTGCTTTTTAGTAGCTCTGTGCGTACATCAAAATCATCATACATATTGCTCAAATATACCTTTTCTCCTGATTTTGAAATCCAAATATTGTCTCTTCGATTAAATAAATCTAAGACTTCACAATAATGCGTTGTAAAAATTAAAGAGGCATTATGCTTGTTTACTGACTTATCTTTATACAAACTAATCAAATTCTCCACAAGTGTTTTATGAAAATGATTTTCTATCTCATCAATCAATAAATCAAATCCCTGCTGAAGCGATGCTACTACCAATGTGTATAAGAACATACCCTTTGTCGTACCACTAGACATAATATAGATCAACTCTTTATCAGAAAGCATCTTCTCAGCCTCTTTATACGTTACTTTATAATTATGCTCATCAATCATTTTCAAATTAATGATGTTCTCATCAAATATTTGAATGATAACAGACAAGGTATCCATCGAAATCTTATAATTCTTCAATGCCTTAAATAAGAGCTGATAAGTATCTACTCCCTCGCCCTCACAGTCAAAATACAGAGCACGGGTAGCTTTTTTCTTTAATACAAAAAAGATATTTGATGTATCTTCCGGCAAATCACCTGTTTTATCAAGTTTTTCATACTCATCCGTGTTATAAATATCCTTGATATTAGACTTGAAATATTTTTTCTTTAGTATTACTTCTTCTGTGAACGTTGCCTTATTGCCTAATGTTGTATCTGATTTAAGCACTGTTCTATAGCAATATAAAAATCCCTCATGGAAAAATATAATCTCCAGTCGAATATTTTCATAATCATAATGCTTATTTTCAAGTCTAAAATCACCCAAAATTGAATAGCAGCAATCAAGGAGTTCTATTGCTGTTGTTTTACCTGATGCATTTTTCCCTACAAAAGCCAAGGTATTATACACATACAGATCATCTGCGATTTCCTGCAATTCATATTCTTTGTCCTCAGATGTCTTTTTGGATTTTGCAACCATGTCTATGGCAAAATTATCATCACAGTTCTTAAAGTTACTTGCTTTTACTCTCAATAATTTCATTTTGCTACCTCCATATTCATAGTATAACCCAAATTCAGGATTTAAACAACTTTTTTGTTTATCTTTTGATAAGCTAGATGCTTTCCTATCAAAATCTATTTTCCAATTGAGCTTTTCGTACCAAGTTAAGAAGTACCTCTCTCTTATCCTCATCCGTCAGACAGTTAATCATTTCAATCAGTTCCTCATCCGTTTTCGCTTTACTTAATTTAGCGATTATTTCTTCTGGTATCGCCATAATGATGGAATTCTATATTCTACCAACTACATATATCATTTTACGCTACTTGAAGTAGCATGCCAATGCAAAAAAGACTACCAATCAACCGGTAGCCTTGAAATCAAAATCTATTTTTCATTTTTTAAGAATAAAATACGCACTAAAGAATAAATCATAAGCAGGCCTTACGCACTTCACGAAGGCGATAGTAATAATTCGCCACGTTTAATCCATGCTGCTCACACCATTCTTTTACAGATGTTCCAGGAATTCTGTTTTGACATTCCCGGATCTGAGTTGCCCATTCTTGCAGCTGGGTTGTTGCTAGTGTAGATGCTGTCAGGAAACCATCTTCACATGCAAAAAATGCTATATATGACAGCTTTTCACCCGACAACTCTTCTTACAAAAGCAGATTCCAAGCTTCCGGATATTCAGGTACCCCTCATTCAGAAATTCTTCTGCATAATTCTGATCCTCGATCTGCTGCAGCGCTTTTTGACACCCCGCATCCATCTCTGTGAAGACCTTCGTATATTTAAATTCTAAAATATATAGCGGATCCCGCTCATCCAGTGGAATCAAAACCAGATCGGGGCGGCCATCACCACTTTCACGGTTGGATTTGATGGTGTAATTTGACCAGCCTTGCAAAAGTCCGGTCATGATGCCATGATAAAAGCTCTCATTGCCGTCATAATAGCTGATGCTGATTTTCAGGATGTCCCGGATTTCGGTTTCAATCTTCGCCTCATCTATATCTGCAAATGCCTGATAAAGAGACGAGAAATCTCTCACCTTGATTTTTTCATCAAACCATTCACGAATGAATTTACGGTAAATATAGCGCACTTCCATATTGGGTATTTTCATTGTAAGATAGATTGTATCTTCTATAAATCTCAGACTTTCCGCTTTCAGATATCCAGTGAAGAAAAGGAAATTCCACAAGTTATCCTGCGTCTTATGAATATCCCCATAGGTAATGTCTTCATGTACCGGTTTTTCAATCGTACCGCCAGAAATCAGGTTCTCGATTTCCTGTTTTGCCTCGCTGTTTGCGGTTTCAATCAGTTCCCGCACAATAGAATTTGAAGAGGTGTTGGACCAATATGGCTTGGGAAAAGCATCAAAATCAGCCATCGCACTTTTCACATAATTGATTACACTCCATGGATTGTATACTTCAGTTTTACCAAACAGGTATCCATCATACCAGAATTTGGCTTCTTGTTCTTTTTCATTTAACTCGTAATCATCCAGTATGACGTTTATCTCCGACTGCGTAAATCCGAAATACTCGGCATAATCCACATTCAGTATAGAGATGATTTCCAGATTATTTAAGCCTGTAAAAATACTCTCTTTGCTGATCCGAAGGCACCCCGTAATGACCGCAAACTGAAGGCTGTCATTGGTTTTTAAAGCAGACTCAAACAATGAACGGATAAAATGAATCATCTGATCATAAAAATTATGGAAGTAAGCATTTTCCAGTGGAACATCATATTCATCGATTAAAATAATCGCTTTTTTATGATGAAATTTTTCCAAACAAAATGATAAAAACTGCAGGGCAGTGACATTGATTGCATATTCTGCCTTCTGGTCCCTGATTTGTAGAAATCGAGTCTTTTCTTCTGTCAAGGTATCCGACTCAATAATATAATTATGCCGGTCAAACTCCCTTCCAATTTCATTCTTCAGACAAAAATAAGCCGTCTCAAAGTCTGGCTGTTTTGCAGATTTAAGCGATAAAGAAATCACCGGATACTGACCCATCTCATCCGCATAGCGTTCTCCGGCATCCAGAATCCTCATTCCCTCAAAGTATCCGCTGTTATCTATTAACACTCCATCTCTGGTATATTCTTTCTCAAAATAAGTTTTCAGCATGCTGAGTGCAAGTGTTTTACCGAATCGTCTGGGTCTTGTGAAAAGACTTACTTTTCCCTTTTTATCCAGAAGTTCCTTCATCAGCAAAGTTTTATCTACATAATAATATTCTTCATTAATGATTTCTTTGTAATTATCCACGCCAATTGCTAAGGGCTTCTTCATGTTCTGCACCTGCTTTCACTACTGAAAAATCGACTACACTGTCATCTACAAACAGTATAGCCGATTGAGGGGGAAAATACAATTTCCCTGCCTTATTTTTAGATACAAATCGAATCACACGCTCAAGCATCCCGTAAAATCCATCTTATATTTTTCGTTATACTCTTATTTTTGTAAAGTTCAACTTATATTTTTGCTTTTTAATATATGTTATAAGTTTGCTATTATTATTTCTTTGTCAATGAATTATATACTTATAAAGTAACTGTTCAGAACTCCATTAGTTAAAGATGATATCGGAATTCCCTAAAAGGGCTTCTCTGATTGCTGTAAAAGCATTTATTCCATGCTTATGAGCAGTCCCAATATAGCTCATGATTGTAAGATATTCCTGTGCGCCTTCCTCACTGCGAAAACATCCTGAGACCTTGGTTTTAACCTTAATCATGCGCAAATCACGTTCCGCAAGGTTATTATCAAACGGAACACAGAGATTCTTTATAAATAAGCAGACTGATGCCTTGTAATTCACAAGTCTGTCAATTAGATTTAGTACCTTGGTCTTTTTCTTT
>NZ_FQZY01000153.1 GCF_900142165.1 Hespellia stercorisuis DSM 15480 | reverse complement strand
TATGAACCATTTATGATAATGTCCTTATATACCACAAGGGGAAATGTCCCAAGTATGGTATACTGACTCCTGCTTATAATTTAGAACAGGAGGAATTCATTATCAGAAAGGTTATATTAGATATGGACGAACAAAAGAAATATGAAGTGATTAAAGGGCTTGCTGACCATCCAAGTCCAAACAAAGAACGAGCTGCTCTTACACTTGGCTGCACAGTACGCCACATCAACCGCATGCTTGCTGGTTACACAAAATCAGGGAAAGAATACTTTGTACACGGTAACAAAGGCCGTAAGCCCGCCAATACCATCCCTGAGGCAACAAAGGTTATTGTTATAGATCTCTATCGCAATAAGTACTTTGATGCCAACTTTACTCATTATACTGAATTGCTTGGCAAACACGAAAAGATTAACATCTCCGCTTCTTCCGTTTCCAAGATTCTGGAAAGTGAATACATACTTTCTCCTAAAGTATCTCGTGCCAAACAAAAACGCAAAAAAAGAGAATTGAAAGAATTAAAGAAGGCTGCTAAAACCCAGAAAGAAGCCGATGCAATTCAAACCAATCTTGTAGCGGTTGAAGATGCGCATTCCAGACGTCCCAGAGCTGCTTACTTTGGAGAACTGTTGCAGATGGATGCAACCCCTTATGAATGGATTCCCGGTATTATATGGCACCTTCACCTTGCTATCGATGATGCTACCGGCAGAATTGTGGGTGCATGGTTTGATACGCAGGAGACTCTGCGTGGCTACTACCAGATTTTTCATCAAATACTTACGACTTATGGAATTCCCTACAAGTTCTTCACGGATCGTCGTACCGTCTTTACTTATAAAAAGAAAAATTCCCCATCTCTCGATGAGGATACTTATACACAGTTCGCTTATGCCTGTCATCAACTGGGCGTTGAGTTAGGATCAAGCAGCGTACCACAGGCCAAAGGCCGTGTAGAACGTTTAAATCAAACCCTACAGTCGCGCCTTCCAATCGAGTTACGACTGCAAGGAATCACGACCATAGAGGAAGCCAATGAATTCTTAAACTCCTACATAAAAGAATTCAATGAGAAGTTTGCCCTTCCTCTGAATAGTATCAAATCTGTGTTTGAAATGCAACCATCTGATGAAAAAATCAATCTGACTCTTGCTGTTTTATGCGAAAGAACCGTTGATACTGGTCATTGTCTCAGACACAGTAATAAATACTATAAGATGCTGGATTGTAAAGGCATGCAAGTGCATTATCGAAAAGGTACAAAAACAATGTTTATTCAGGCATTCGATGGCAAGCAGTACTGCTGTGTAAACGACAAAGACATCTATGCCTTAGAATGCATTCCTGAACACGAAGCGAAGTCAAAGAACTTAGACCTTGATTATAAAGAAG
>NZ_FQZY01000036.1 GCF_900142165.1 Hespellia stercorisuis DSM 15480 | reverse complement strand
ACCAATTACCGAAATAATATCGCAAAACAGGTTTTAAAAATTCTCTGTTTTGTACAAAAATTAATTAGTTCCCCAAGGGGGTTCTGAACAGTTACAATAATATAATATAAATGGCAAACTGCATAACATAAGCAGTATCAGTAATATAGAATTTATAACAGAATGTCTTATGAAATAGTCATATGGATTTATATAATTCGCGATATCCTTGTTAATCAAAATTGAAGTTATTCCCTCATACAATTTCTCAATCTGGTTTGTGCCTACTAAAAAATCCCCGAAGTTACACGTAATTGATATGCCCAGATGCTTGTCAGGAATTAATGCGGAAAAGCTACAGAAATTAGATAACTTTCCCGTATGGTAGAGAATATCAACGTTGTTTATTGTTTTGTTTATCCACCCCGCACTATATATTCCATCGTTATTGATATAAATATCTTCAATAGCAGGACTATTCTTTACTGATACACCATTTTCCTTGACTATTTTTGATAATTGGTTTCCCTCATATGAGTACTTCATCATATACCGCAAAAATTTCCCCATATCAGCGGTGCTTGAACATAAATATCCCGAAGGCTCCTGTATCCATGAATATTCATTTGGCACTTTTGTGTCATACGGTAAAGAAAATCCAAAATATGCTTTATATCCCTGCATTACTTTTGATTTTGCGCTATCTGAAAAAGCGAAGCTTTGTTTCATTTTTAAAGGGGTAAAAATTTGTGTTTCGACATAATTTGAAAAGGTATTTCCTGTTATCACTTCTATAACACTGCCAATTAGATTGTAATTAGCATTAGAGTATTCAAACGCACCATATTTACCAGAAAATTTAAGATTATCTATTGTTTCATAAGTACCTATCCCACTGGTATGATTAAGTAAATCTCTAATAGTTATTTCATCGGTGCAGTTTATTTCGGGTAAATAGTGACAGATAGGTGTGTCAATACTTATTGAAAATTTTCCCAATAATTTAAACATAGCTACGGCTGTAAATGCTTTGCTTGTAGAACCAAGTACAAAAGAAGAACTGCCAGTTATCCCCGCACCATAGTTCATAGAAAACAATTCGTCTTCTTGATCTGTAATTGTTATAGATAGATGGTCAATAGGAATTGATTGAAATGTCTTTTTAATAAGGTCATCAATTTCTTTTGCTTTTTCCTTTGAAATAGTTGTTTCCATATCAGTTTTCTCCTGCTTTGTATCAGCATAAACACAATTTGACGTAAATAATATGAAAGTACATATAAGTGCCATTATAAAAAAAATATGAACAAGTGAAGATGGTGAGTAAATTTCATTCATTTTTATTATCAAAATATAAGGGCTGTCACACTAGCTGATTAAATCCAGCAGTGTGCACTAATTACTTAGTGCGACAGTCCCATATTAATTCCTTTCCAATAGCGCTCTTGCATACTCTCTTATATATTTTATTTTTTCTTTATTTTCTATATCACCTCTTTGCCATATTCCCAGTTGCCCATAAAAGAAGAAAGTTGCTAATAGCGTTGAATTTTCAATATTAATTTCTCTATTTTCCTTAGCTGATTCAAGTCGTTCTGTGAGAATAGGAATAAGTTCATTTATTAAAGCAATTTCCATCTGTAGATGAAAATTAGAATTACCAGGTGAATTAAAAAATTTATGGTATTGATTATCCTCAATTACCATATCATGCAATGCAGGAAGGGTATCAATAAGTTCAAAAAGCGAACAATTCTTATTTTGCATCATGGCATTAAAACAATCGACTCCCTGTTCTACGTATAAGTTCAATGCAGCTTGATATATTTCTTCTTTCGACTTAAAATAACGATAGCACAAACCCTGTGATACATTAATCTCCTTAGTTATGTCAAGCATACTCGTATGTTCATAACCCTTTTCAACAAATAAGCCAATAGCCGCATCTATTATTTCCTGTCGTCTGGTTTCTGGATTTTTGGTTATTCTTTGCATAATGCACCTCCAAAGAAATTATATGACGATATATGTTAAAAGTCAATGAATAAAATTTACTCACAAAGTATAACCTAGATAATCAATTTTATAAAAGCATGTATCTCACAAGAAAAAAGTTGGAATTGCAGCTCCAATCTGTTCCAGTAACGTCGCCGGTCCGTTTTTAAATCATCTTTGATGATGGGACCGGCTCATGGTTATATTTACTTGATTGGCGCATAGCTTGACAGCAGGTGTCAAGCTTGCGTGTGAACAGTAGCCTGCCGCCAGCTGACAACACAAATCTTTCATTTTCTCGTCTATACATTCATTTTTTTTCGTGGTATAATATTTACATAGTACAAACATGATTTTAACATAGTTTCATACATCAGTTTTGTACAAATACGAATAAAAGGAGTTGAGCATCATGAATTTTATTATCAGCGGAAAAAACATCGATGTAACACCAGGCTTGAAGGACACAATCGAATCGAAATTAGGAAAACTCGAAAGGTATTTCACTCCTGAAACCGAGATTATCGTCACCCTCAGCGTAGAAAAAGAGAGACAGAAAATCGAGGTAACCATACCAGTAAAAGGAAACATCATTCGCTCCGAGCAGGTGAGCAATGACATGTACGTATCTATTGATTTAGTAGAAGAAGTCATAGAAAGGCAGCTTCGCAAATACAAAAACAAACTGGTAGCCAAAAACCAGGGCATCGGAACCAGCAACTTCAAACAAGAATTTGTAGACGCCGAAGACAACACCGACGAAAGCGAAATCAAAATCGTCCGCACCAAACGCTTCGGCATCAAACCAATGTATCCAGAGGATGCCTGCATCCAAATGGAACTTCTTGGTCATACATTCTTCGTCTTCTTTAACGCAGAAACCGAAGATGTAAACGTAGTCTATAAAAGAAAAGACGGATCCTACGGGTTGATCGAGCCAGAATTTGCCTAGCCACAAGCCGTGCATAAATAAAAAAGAGAAGACCTGCCAGGGTGCTCGCACACTGGCAGGTCTTCTCCTTTTTATTTATATAGGGCGCCAGCCCGACAGCCCCGAAAAGCCCTTTTCGGGGCGTGCACGGCTTGTGACCCTAAATCATTCACCCACAAACTCCATCCTCCCCACTCCAAGCAACCAGCGAAGCGCCGTTGCCCACAGCTCCACCCACTCATTCCCCCATTCACCCCATCCCCAAGCAACCAGCGAAGCGCCGTTGCTCACTCACTCCCACCCATTCCCCAGGCAACCAGCAAAGCGCCGTTGCTCACTCACTCCCACCCATTCCCCAGGCAACCAGCAAAGCGCCGTTGCCCACTCAACTCCACCCATTCCCAAGCAACCAGCGAAGCGCCGTTGCCCACTCAACTCCACCCATTCCCCAGGCAACCAGCGAAGCGCTGTTGCCGCCCCCCGTCAGAACACAACCATCTCCCCATCCACCTTCGCAAAAAAGCACTCCGCCCCCTTCTCCATCTCAGCCTTTCCATTACTCCCTTCCACAATCTCCGCCACAATCCGTTCCTCATCCTCCGCCGGAACCAGCACTTCCACCTCTACAACATCCGTATACACCGAATCCAAAATCGTCAGCCCGCGCTGCCCCAATATATACTGGATCTTCCCCAATCCGGTATAATCCGTCTTCACCCGCAGCTTATACCCAAATGTCTTCACAACCTGCACGCTCGCGTCAATCCCGGCCTTCGCCGCCGCAGTATAAGCCCGTACCAATCCGCCGGTTCCGAGCAGTGTCCCGCCAAAATACCGCGTCACAATCACCAGCACATTCTTCAGTTCCTGCCCCGTAATCACCTCCATTATCGGTTTTCCGGCCGTTCCGCTGGGTTCCCCGTCATCGCTGCAGCGCACAAGCGGCTGCTCTACACCAACCGTATAAGCCCAACAGTTATGTCTGGCATCCCAATACTGTTTTTTCACCTTCTCTATAATTGCGGTCGCCTCATCCTCTGTCTCAACCGGAAATGTCGTCACAATAAAACGTGATTTTTTCTCTACGATTTCTCCCGTTCCGCCTCTATATATTGTCTGATAAGAATTGAGCATATTCTCTTCCTGCCTTTCCCTTTTCTTCTCATACTATACCAAGAATCACGTCAAAAACCAATCCCATTTCACGCAAAACACCACTTCCGCTGAAGACACAGGCATTTGCAGCCACAATAGAACTTCTTTCCACCCCATACAAAATAATTAAGTTTTTATAATTTACCTTTATTTAATGTCTTAAGTTTGTTATAATCAGCCTGTATGGGTAAAGGAGGACATTATTCATGAATTACGGAAAAGAGAATGCCGCCAAGCGGCAAAAAGATATTTCTTCAAAAACAAATATGAAAAAGAAACGCGTCGGTGTAAGGCTTTTTAAAGCACTTCTTATCTGCGTTCTTCTTGCAATCATCCTCGGTGTCGCGGGCTGTGGTATGTTTGTAAAGCGGATTCTGGATGATACCCCGGATGTATCACCCACCAATGTTAAACCATCCGGCTACACCACTTTTGTATATGCTCAGGACGGCACCGAACTGGAACGCTTCGTATCTTCCGGATCCAACCGTATCTACAAGACAATTGACGAGATTCCAGATTGCCTTGCAAAAGCTTTTGTTGCAATTGAGGATGAACGTTTTTATCAGCATAACGGCATTGACATGCAGGGTATTCTGAGAGCCGGCGTGATCGGTCTCACAAGCGGAGATCTCTCACAGGGTGCAAGTACCCTGACCCAGCAGCTGATCAAGAATAATGTATTTCCGGACTTTACCGAAGAAAAAACCTTATATGACCGTGTAGAACGTAAGCTGCAGGAGCAATTTTTAGCGGTCGAAATCGAAAAACAGATGAGTAAGGATGAGATCATTGAGGCTTACATGAACACCATCAACTTAGGACAGAACTGCCTCGGTGTACAGGCTGCTTCTCAGCGCTACTTTAATAAAGATGTAAGTGAGATCACCCTGTCGGAGGCTGCAGTCATCGCCGGAATCACACAGAGTCCTACAAACTACGACCCGGTAAATCATCCGGAGGCAAACTCGACACGCCGGGATGAAGTTCTCAGCAAAATGTTAAAACAGGGATACATCACCCAAGAGGAATACGATGAAGCCAAAGCGGACCCGGTATATGACCGTATTCAGGCCACAGTCGTAGATGGTTCTGACGATTCCCCTTATTCCTACTTTATTGATGAATTATCCGCAGAAGTCATTCAGGATCTTCGAGATCAGCTGGGATATTCTTACACCCAGGCTTATAATGCAGTATACAGCGGCGGACTTTCCATCACAGCAACACAGGATCCCACCATTCAGGCCATCGCTGATGAGGAAGTTGCCAATGACGCGAACTATCCTTCCTCCATCTACTATGGAGTAGAGTTCAGAGCCACGGTCACAAGAACAGATGGTTCTGTGGAAAACTACAGCACAGAGATGCTGCGCGACTATCTTGCAAACACCCGCGGAGAACAGTATCCTCTTGTATTCGACAGCATAGAGGCTGCCACACAGGCAGTGGAGGAATATAAAACCACACTCAACATTGGTGAGGGTGACATTTTGGACGAAAAGACTTCCTACCCGCCGCAGCCGCAGACCTCGGTTGTCATTATGGATCAGTATACCGGCCAGGTAAAAGCAATTGTCGGTGGACGCGGCGCCAAAGAAACCAGTCTTTCTTATAACAGAGCGACAGAAGCTACCAGACAGCCCGGTTCCTGCTTCAAGATCTTGTCGGCCTATGCGCCTGCACTGGACGTAGGCGGCTATACACTGCAGACACAGATTCTGGACGAGCCATTCACAACAACGACCGGTCATCCGATCAAGAACTGGTGGGGCGACTACTATAAAGGAAACCAATCCGTCAGAAAAGCAATTGAACAATCCATGAATGTCTGCGCCGTTAAGACACTGACGGCCATCGGCGTACAGACCGGTTTTGATTATCTGATCAATTTCGGATTCAGCACTCTGGTAGATGGAACAGACCCTGACTATCCGGGCTATTCTGATATTCAGCAGGTTACCGCTCTCGGTGGTATCACGCGAGGCGTCTATAACATCGAGATGACCGCGGCGTATGCCTCTCTTGCCAACAGTGGTGTTTATACGAAGCCGATATTATACACACAGATTTTAGATCACGACGGGGCTGTTCTGCTGGACAACACTCCTGACCAGCATCAGGTAGTTCAGGAATCCACAGCTGCATTGCTCACCAATGCCATGCAGGACGTAGTCACAAAAGGTACCGGTACCCAGGCAGCAATCACCAATATGCCGGTATCCGGCAAGACCGGAACGACCAGTGACAACGTAGATATCTGGTTTTCAGCATATACGCCTTACTATACCTGCTCTGTCTGGGGCGGATATGACACCAACAAGCCGTTAAACGATTGGGAAACATCCTGGCATCTCACTCTATGGAGAAGCATTATGGATCGTGTTCATCAAAATCTTGAAACCAAGGCTTTTGATATTCCACCTTCTATCGAACAGCTTACCGTTTGTACACAGACCGGTCTGATTGCTAATTCCGGCTGTCCGGCTGTTACCGATTATTTTGCTACAGCAACTGCTCCTACCCAGGTTTGCCCAGGACATGGTTACACCTACAACAATAATTCAAACGGATCCAGCAGCTCCAATAATTCAAGCGGAACCTACGACTCATCTACAGGAAACACTACTGACGGAACTGGAACTACTAACGGCAGTACCGATTATGATAACGGCCAGACAAACAATGGTGATACTACTGGCGGTGGCGGCGACACTACCGGCGGCGGTGATACTACTGGCGGTGGCGGCGACACTACTGGCGGCGGTGACACTACCGGTGGCGGCGACACTACCGGTGGTGGTGACTCTGGCGGTGGTGACTCTGCGGCACAGTAAAATTAAGATCACTTATTCAGCCATATAAAAAAGAGAGATAAAATAAAAAGATATGCCCCGTGTCTGTTTGACAGAGGGCATATCTTTTTATTTTATCTCTCTTTTTTACACTTATTCCATTCAGGAGGATACTTGCAGTCTCATGCTCCTCTTATTCCAGAATCAGTTTTGCTGCACCACATATTCCTGCATCATTTCCCAGAGTCGCCAGTGCGAATGTCACATCCAGATTTGCAAAAAAAGCACGTTCCTTGAACGGTTTCTCTATGTATGGCAAAAGAATCTCTCCTGCTTTTGAAACTCCGCCGCCGATTACGATAATTGTCGGATCTGCAATCACTGCAATATTTGCCAAAGCATGTCCGAGATATTCTCCAAAAGAGACTGCGATTTCTTTCGCTACCTCATCTCCTTCTTTTACCGCATCAAAAACAGATTTTGCCGACAGCGATCTCTTTCTGAGCATCGTATCTCTGGAATCTTCCTCCAGCTTCTTTTTGGCAAGTCTCACGATTCCGGTTGCGGATGCATACTGCTCCAGGCATCCATGATTTCCACAGCCACAGGAGTCCGTCTCCTCATAGTTCACACAGATATGACCGATCTCGCCGCCGGATCCATGCGCCCCTGTGAGGACCTTCCCGTCTATGATAATTCCGCCGCCCACTCCGGTTCCAAGCGTCACCATCACGAGATTCTTCTCGCCCATTCCGCCGCCTTTCCACATTTCTCCCAGCGCAGCTACATTGGCATCATTTCCAATCTCAGCCTTCATTCCGGTCAATTCTTCCAGCTCTTTTTTTACTTCTTTGTATTTCCAGCCAAGATTTGCACTATCATACACGATTCCTTCCGCGCTGACCGGTGCCGGAACTCCCATGCCTATGCCATAGATATCTTCCAGGCTGATGTTATATTTTTTTATCTTCTGTTTGATGGATTCTGCCACATCCGGAAGGATTGCCGCTCCCTCATTTTCCGTGTGGGTGACAATCTCCCACTTCTCCACAATCTTTCCGTCAAACTCAAAAAGTCCCATCTTAACCGTTGTTCCACCTACATCTACTCCAAAACAATATTTCATAATAAAATTCCTTTCCACTGTACTAGTTCTTTGTGAGATTCTCCTGCACTCTTCTATATAATTCCTGGGCCGCATTGTATCCCATCTGTTTCTGTCTGTGATTGATTGCCGCTGTCTCGACGATCATGGCCAGATTACGCCCCGGACGAATCGGAAGTGTGTGGCAGACCACTTTATTTCCAAGAAATTCTGTATACTCATCTTCCAGTCCCAGACGGTCATACTCTTTGTCTTTATTCCAGTCCTCCAGCGTAATGACAAGGTCAATATTCTGTGTCTCTCTGACGCTCTGTACACCAAACAACGTCTTCACATCCACGATACCAATACCGCGCATCTCGATAAAATGCCGCGTGATGTCAGGTGCCATGCCGACCAGCGTATCATCGCTGACCTTGTGAAGTTCCACGACATCATCCGTCACCAGGCGGTGTCCACGCTTAATCAGCTCCAGTGCGGTCTCACTCTTTCCAATCCCGCTCTCTCCCATGATCATGACACCGACACCATAACAGTCTACCAACACACCATGAATAGAAATGCACGGGGCAAGCTTTACATTCAGCCAGCGAATCAGCTCCGCAGAGAAAGGAGAGGTTGACTGGACTGTCTGAAATATTGGAATATTCGACTCCTGCGCTTTCTCCAGAAGGTAATCCTCCGGTTCCAGGTTCTTGCTGAAGATAATACAGGGGATTCCATATTGAAGCAGCTGGTCATAGATTTCTTTTTTCTTCTCCGCATCCAGTGTCTCTAAAAAAGCATACTCTACATTGCCGATGATCTGCACCCGCTCTGAATCAAAATGATCAAAGAATCCGGTCAGTTGAAGTGCCGGTCTGTTCACGTCCGGAACTGCAACATTCCGGTCTGACAGATCGATATCCGGGGTCAGATTCTTCAAGTCCATCTTCTCAACCAATTCTTTTAACTTAACACCTTTTGTCATAATAATCTCCTTTTCATCTTAAAATAAACGGATAGCGATCATCCGCACTGTAACAGCTACGTTCAGTATATCACTCACGAAAAAAGTTGTATACCTCACCAGCCGATTTTTCATTCATGGATGGAAGTTTTTTCAGTTCTTCCACCGATGCATTTTTGATGGCATCCAGATTCATAAAATGCTGCATCAATTCCTTCCGCCGCTTCGGTCCGATCCCGGGTATATCATCCAGAATCGAGTGTACCTGGTTCTGCCCGCGCAGCTTTCTGTGAAATTCTATCGCAAACCGATGAGCCTCGTCCTGGATGCGGGTAATCAGGCGGAACGCCTCCGAGGACCGGTCGATTTCGATCTCAACATTGTTAAAATACAGCCCCCTTGTCCTGTGGTGATCATCTTTTACCATACCACAGACCGGGATATTCAGCTTCAGCTCATCCAACACTTCCAATGCGATGTTGACCTGGCCTCTTCCTCCGTCCATCATGATCAGATCCGGAAATGTGGTAAAGCGCCCCACTTCCTTCTCGCTCTTTCGTTCTTCCAGCCCATGGCGAAATCTTCTGGTCAGAACCTCGCGCATACTGGCATAATCATCCGCCCCCTGTACACCCTTGATCTTAAACTTCCGGTAATCGTTGCGCTTCGGTTTCCCATGCTCATAGACCACCATCGAACCAACCGACGCGAATCCGTTGGTGTTGGAAATGTCGTACGCCTCCATCCGGACAACTCCATCCAGTCCCAACAGCTGCTCAATTTCTTTCACCGCCCCGATGGTGCGCCCCTCTTCCCTCTTCAGACGCTCTTTATCCTTGCTCAGAACCATTTTTGCATTGTTCGCCGCCAATTCCACCAGTTTTTCTTTCGTGCCCTTTTTGGGCACTCTGATGGTCACCTTGTGGCCTCGCTTTGTTCCGAGCCACTCCTCCAGCACCTGCGCATCTTCAATCTCGGCCTGCAGGAAAAGTTCTCCCGGTATATACGGCGTCCCCGCATAAAACTGCTTGATAAAACTCGAGAGGATATCCGACACTTCCTCCCCCTCTGTGATCCGCAGATAGAAATGATCCCGTCCGATCAATCTTCCACCGCGGATAAAGAATACCTGTACCACTGCGTCAGTGCCTTCCGTTGCCACGGCGAGCACATCCCTGTCCTCACCGCTGCTGTCCGTGATCTTCTGCTTCTGGGCGATTTTTTTTACACTTCCAATCATTTCCCGGTACTCGATGGCGCGCTCGAACTCCAGATTCTCCGAGGCCTCACTCATCTTCGCCTCCAGTTCTCCCAGAATGGTATCGTATCTGCCATTCAGAAACTGCAGCACCTCATCGATCGCCTTGCGGTACTCCTCCTCGGAAATATATCCCTGGCACGGTGCCTTGCACTGCTTAATATGATAGTTCAGGCACGGCCGCTCCTTCCCGATATCTTTCGGAAGGTTCCGGCTGCAGCTCCGCACCTGATACAGTTTCCGTATCAGGTCAATGGTATCCCTGACCGCACCGGAACTGGTATAAGGTCCAAAATACTTCGACTTGTCCTTGTTCATCCTGCGGGCCAGCATGATACGCGGATAGGCCTCCTCCACAGTCACCCGGATAAACGGATACGCCTTGTCATCCATCAGCATCGTATTGTACTTCGGATGGTGCTCCTTGATCAGGTTGCACTCCAGGACCAGGGCCTCCAACTCCGAGTCTGTCACAATGTACTCAAATCGCGTGATATGCGTCACCATCTGCTCTATCTTGGCACCCTTATTGCGGCTGCTCTGGAAATACTGTCTCACACGGTTCTTCAGGCTGATCGCTTTTCCCACATAAATGATGCGGTCCATCTCGTCATGCATAATATATACGCCCGGTTTTCCGGGCAGTTTTTTCAGTTCATCTTCTATTATAAAATTATTATTTTCCATAAGTTATATTATACTTTGAATGTGCAAAAAGGACAAGGCAAATTGCCTTGTCCTTTTTTATTCTTTGAACATTTTATTACTGCCGGCACGGCCGCTTACTCTGCCTCAAATGCATCCTCATCCGCAACCTCGATCCCTGCTTTAGATTCTGTCTCTTCCTCCGCATTCTGCTCCGCTGCCGGTTTCATGATGATGCGTTCTTCTCTGGAAGTGCTCTCTGCCGCTGCGCCTTCCTCCGGTTCTTCGATTCCCTTAACTTCACGGAATATCTTCATAAATTCCTTGCCGGTGATGGTCTCCTTCTCAATCAGGAAGGCCGCTATTTTATCCAGTGCCTCACGATTCTCATTGAGCAGTCTCTTCGCTTCTTCATAAGCATACTTCAGCATGCCCATCACTTCTTTATCAATCTCGCCCGCGGTGTCATCACTGCAGTTCATCACCGCACGGCCATCCAAATAACGGTTCTGTATAGATTCCAGTCCGATCAGTCCGAATTTTTCGGACATACCATACTGAGTAATCATGGCTCTCGCGATCTTCGTCGCTTTTTCGATATCGTTGGATGCACCGGTCGTCACCGTGTCGAACACGATCTCTTCCGCCGCACGGCCAGCCAGCATTCCCACCAGCATAGCCTCCAGCTCCTTCTTCGTGTTGAGGAACTTTTCCTCCTCGGGTGTCTGCATTACGTAGCCCAGTGCTCCCATCGTTCTCGGCACGATCGTAATCTTCTGCACCGGCTCCGAATCCTTCTGCAATGCACTTACCAGCGCATGACCCACCTCATGGTAAGACACGATCCGGCGTTCTTCTTTGCTCATGATCCGGTCTTTCTTTTCCTTGCCGACCAGCACGACCTCGACCGCCTCAAACAAATCATTCTGGCACACGACCTGTCTGCCGTTCTTAACTGCGTTGATTGCCGCCTCATTGATCATATTCGCAAGATCCGATCCCACTGCACCTGACGTCGCAAGTGCGATGCCCTCCAGATCGACCGTCTCATCCATCTTCACCTCTTTGGAGTGTACCTTCAGGGTATCAATACGTCCTTTCAAATCCGGCTTGTCCACGACAATCCGTCTGTCGAAACGTCCCGGTCTCAAAAGTGCCGGATCGAGAACCTCTGGTCTGTTGGTCGCCGCCAGCAGAAGCAGTCCCTTGTTCGTATCAAATCCATCCATCTCCGCCAGAAGCTGATTCAGGGTCTGCTCACGCTCGTCATTACTTCCCATGCCAGTGTCACGGCTCTTGCCGATGGCATCAATCTCATCGATAAACACGATACACGGTGCCATCTGCTGTGCCTGCTTGAACAGATCACGCACACGGGATGCGCCGACACCGACATACATCTCCACAAATGCGGATCCGGAAAGTGAGAAGAACGGTACCTTTGCTTCTCCTGCAACCGCCTTCGCAAGCAATGTCTTACCGGTTCCCGGAGGTCCCACAAGCAATGCTCCTTTCGGAAGCTTCGCTCCGATTCCAGTGTATTTTCCAGGATTGTGAAGGAAATCTACGACTTCCTCCAGAGACTCTTTCGCCTCGTCCTGTCCTGCCACATCCGCAAAAGTGACACCTGTTTCTTTTTCCACGTATACTTTTGCATTACTCTTCCCGATTCCCATCATGCCGCCGCCCTTTGACATCTTTCTGGTCATAAATACAAAGAGCAGTACCAGCATCAGGATCGGAAGAATCACTGTCACAAAAATCTCAAACATCATGGACGAGGTCGTATCCGGAATCTCCTGCTCGTATTCCACCCCGGCCGCATACAGCTTGTCGGACAGCGTATCGTCCTTCACAAGACCGGTATAGTAATCAGGTTCCTTCTCCGCCTGTTCTTTCTGATTTTCTGTTCCTGTCAGTGCGTTCTCGATTTCATTTGCCGTACTTTTGTTCTTGTCATCTTTTGATGTGATGTAAATCTGGCTGGATGATATCGTAACCTTCTCAACCTTCCCCTCATCAATCATCTTCAGGAACTTATTATAAGTAATCTCTTCCGGGCTGCCGCTCTGCATCATAGAATACAGACCGTATACCAGAAAAGCAGTCAGCAGTGTGGTAATTAAAATAACCATCCATCCCTGCTTTCCGTTCCGCGGACTTTGGTTATTTTTATTATTTTGGTTGTCCATTTTTCTCCTCCTAAACGTCATATGCTTTATTATAAGTATGAACTCCACATAAATCAATAAAAACATTATGAAAATATTGTAAACTAAGGGGGTTTTATAGTATACTATAGACTGTATTGGGGTAAAAAAATTATAAAACATCAGACAAGGGGAAGGTCATATATGAAAATAGGATTTGACAATCAAAAATACCTGGATATGCAGTCTCAGCATATTCGTGAACGCATCGATCAATTTGACAACAAACTATACCTGGAATTTGGCGGCAAACTGTTTGACGACTACCATGCAGCACGCGTGCTGCCCGGCTTTGAACCGGACAGTAAGCTCCGTCTGCTCAAGCAGCTCAGCGACCAGGCCGAGATTGTCATCGCCATCAGCGCAAAAGATATCGAGAAGAATAAGATTCGCGGAGACCTTGGCATCACCTATGATCTGGATGTTCTCCGTCTGATTGATTCTTTCAAGGACAACGGACTTTTTGTCGGCAGTGTGGTAATCACGCAGTACAGTGGTCAGACCAGCGCCAACTTGTTCGAAAACAGGCTGGAGCACCTTGGCATTAAGGTCTACCTGCACTACTCTATCGACGGCTATCCTTCCAACATTCCACACATCGTAAGCGATGAGGGATTTGGCAGAAACGATTATATTGAGACAACACGCCCGCTGGTGATCATCACAGCACCGGGACCCGGCAGCGGCAAGATGGCAACCTGCCTCTCCCAGCTCTACCACGAGGAAAAACGCGGCATCCGCGCCGGATATGCCAAGTTCGAGACATTTCCGATCTGGAATCTTCCGCTGAAGCACCCGGTCAATCTGGCGTATGAGGCTGCCACCGCGGACTTAAACGACATCAACATGATTGATCCGTTTCATCTGGAGGCATACGGCAAGACCACAGTCAACTACAACCGTGATGTGGAGATCTTTCCGGTTCTGAACACCATGTTTGAAAAAATATACGGGGAAAGTCCTTATAAATCACCTACTGACATGGGCGTCAATATGGCCGGAAACTGTATCAGTGATGATGCAGCGTGCCAGGAGGCTTCCAGACAGGAGATTATCCGCCGTTATTACCATGCGCTCGGATCACTGCTGAAGGGCGAGAGCAGCGAGGACGAGGCACTGAAAATCGAACTTCTGATGAACCAGATCGGGGTCACCGTTCACGACCGCAGGGTGGTGGATGCCGCATTGTCCCGTGCCAGAGAGACCGATGGTCCGGCCGCGGCAATGGAACTCGGGGATGGCCGGATCATCACCGGAAAAACCACCAATCTACTCGGAGCTTCTGCCGCACTTTTGCTGAACGCACTGAAGGATCTCGCTGGAATCAGTCACGAACAACACGTGATTTCTCCTGAGGCTATCGAACCGATCCAGAAGCTGAAGGTGGACTACCTGCAGAGCAAAAACCCAAGACTTCACACCGACGAGGTTTTGATTGCACTGTCCACCAGCTCCTACACAAATCCGGCGGCAGACCGGGCGCTGGCACAGGTTCCGAACCTGAAGGGCTGCCAGGTACACACCTCAGTCATGCTGTCCGATGTCGATATCAAAGTATTCAAAAAACTTGGTGTAGATCTCACATCCGAGGCAACCTACGAGACCAAACAGCACTACCACTAAAAGAGAACGTATTCGTCAATGGGGACGGAAATTCTGTAGGGAATTTCTGTCCTTTTTTTCTTATTTCTTACCTTCTTTTGTTTTACAGTGTGTTTTACTTTGTTTTTCAAAAAATACTATATTTTCTTTTTATTTGGGTGTATACTTTTTAAGTATTTTTTAGCTGTCTAAAATCTGACAGTATCAGCAAAGCCCGAATCGACTATTCTCCAAAAAAGTCGATAAAGAGAATCCAAAGCCCCAGAACTCATTAATTCAAATTCACATAGGAGGATCATATGGCAGTAAAATATGTATTTGTAACAGGTGGAGTCGTATCCGGTCTCGGAAAAGGAATCACCGCAGCATCTTTAGGACGTCTGTTGAAGGCCCGTGGGTACACGGTAACCATGCAGAAATTCGATCCATACATCAACATCGACCCCGGAACCATGAACCCGGTTCAGCACGGGGAGGTATTCGTCACAGATGACGGTGCTGAGACCGATCTGGATCTCGGACATTACGAGCGTTTCATCGACGAAAGCCTCACAAAAAATTCAAATGTAACCACCGGAAAAATCTACTGGTCCGTTCTGCAGAAAGAGCGTCGCGGGGATTTCGGAGGAGGTACCGTTCAGGTAATCCCACATATCACTAACGAAATCAAGAGCCGTTTCTACCGCAATCCGGCTGCCACAGACACGGAGATTGCCATCATCGAAGTAGGCGGTACTGTCGGTGACATCGAGAGTGAGCCATTTCTGGAGGCGATCAGACAGTTCCAGCACGACAGAGGTCATGATAATGTCGCCCTCATCCACGTCACTCTGATTCCTTACCTGAGAGCGTCCGGCGAACTCAAGACCAAACCTACTCAGGCAAGTGTAAAAGAGCTGCAGAAAATCGGTATCCAGCCGGATGTCATCGTGTGCCGTTCTGAGCTGCCTCTCGAGCCTGCCATGAAGGACAAGATTTCACTCTTCTGTAACGTACCTGCCAACCACGTTCTACAGAATCTGGATGTAGAATACCTGTATGAGGCACCGCTTGCCATGGAGGCTGAAAATCTTGCCGGCGTTGTGTGCGAATGCCTGCACCTGGACTGTCCAGAGCCGGATCTGAAGGACTGGACGGAAATGGTCGACTGCCTGAAGACTCCGACCTCAGAGGTCACGGTTGCTCTGGTCGGCAAGTATATCCAGCTCCACGATGCGTATATCAGTGTTGTAGAAGCTCTCAAGCACGGCGGTATCTTCAGCCACACTACGGTGAATATTAAATGGGTGGACTCTGAGACCGTCACACCGGAAAATGTAGCGGAACAGCTCGGTGATGTCAGCGGAATCCTTGTTCCAGGCGGTTTCGGCGACCGCGGAATCAACGGAAAAATTGAAGCCATCAAATATGCAAGAACCCATAACGTTCCATTCCTTGGACTCTGCCTTGGCATGCAGCTTTCAATCGTAGAATTTGCCCGCGACGTGGTCGGCTTCAACGACGCACACAGTGTGGAACTGGCACCGGATACCACACACCCGGTCATCCACATCATGCCGGATCAGATTGGCATTGAGGATATCGGCGGAACACTGAGACTCGGTGCTTATCCATGTGTTCTGGATCAGTCCTCCAAAGCCTACGAACTATACGGTGAGGGTGAGATTTCTGAGCGTCACCGCCATCGCTATGAGGTCAACAATGACTATCGCGATGATCTCATCAATCATGGAATGCTCCTCTCCGGTCTCTCACCGGACGGAAGGATCGTGGAGATGATCGAGATTCCGGACCACCCGTGGTTTATCGCCACGCAGGCTCACCCGGAACTGAAGTCCAGACCAAACCGCCCACATCCACTCTTCAAAGGGTTTGTTGAAGCCGCTTTGAAGTATCGCGGGTAGGGGGATTTGGTGAACGGGACGGCTTGTCGCGGCTGCCGATGGGCGGTCTGTGCGCTGACCGTTTGTCGGCAATTCCTAATATAAAAAACCGGGGATGCTCCGGGGACCGAACACAATCGGCAAGCGGGCTTGATGCCTGCTCGCCTCACGTGTTCTTGAAATTCGTTTTGGAAAACGAATTTCACCCCGGGCATCCCCGGTTTTTTCTATAAGAAATTACACGACGCACTCTACGCGCCCGGCCCCCCCACCGGCAGCCGCTCAGCCTGTTCGTCCCCCCATAACATTACCAGCGATTGACTTCCTGGCTGCTTCGCTGCGCTTGCGGGGAAAAAAGCTTAGGGGTATTCTTACTACTGAATTAGTTGGTGTGCCACCCGCCTTATTGCTTGGCCTGGATTCTTGGGACATCCTGACCGCGGAGGGTGATGATCGGTCCTCCTGTTCCTTCTATGTAGGACTTTGTGATGATCACCTGACCGATGTTGTCATCTTTTGGTATCTCATACATGATATCCAGCATAAACTCCTCTATAATGGCCCGGAGTGCTCTGGCTCCGGTGTCTTTTTTCATGGCTTTTTCTGCGATTGCCTTCAGGGCTTCATCCTCGAAATCCAGTTTTACCTCATCCAGTGCGAGAAGCTTCTGGTATTGTTTTAAGATAGCGTTCTTTGGCTCCTTCAGGATTTTGACCAGCATATCCGCATCCAGGCCCTTCAGGGTAAAGATAATCGGAAGACGTCCAATGAACTCCGGAATCATTCCGAAATTGCGCAGATCCTCAACCGTGACCTTCGACAGTAAATCCTTGTCGTGATCGTATTTGTCCTTCAGCTCCGAGTTGAATCCCATGGAACTCTGCTTGCTCAGCCGCTCTTTGATGATTTCTTCCAAATCCGGAAATGCGCCTCCGCAGATGAAGAGGATGTTCTTTGTGTTCACAGTCGTAAGTGGTACCATGGCATTCTTGCTGTTTGCTCCCACCGGAACTTCCACTTCGCTGCCCTCCAGAAGCTTCAGCATTCCCTGCTGTACAGACTCCCCACTTACATCGCGCTGACTTGTGTTTTTCTTTTTGGCAATTTTATCAATCTCATCAATAAAGATAATTCCGCGCTCCGCTTTCTCGACGTCGTTATCCGCCGCAGCGAGAAGCTTTGATACCACACTCTCGATGTCGTCACCGATATATCCTGCCTCTGTCAGGGAGGTTGCATCTGTGATCGCGAGCGGCACATCCAGCAGCTTCGCCAGTGTCTTCACAAGATAGGTCTTGCCGCAGCCTGTCGGTCCGATCATCAGCATGTTGGACTTCTCAATCTCGATATCGTCCATGGTGTCTGTCGCAACACGCTTATAGTGATTATAAACCGCAACAGACATTGCTTTCTTGGCATACTCCTGTCCGACAACATATCCGTCCAGCTGTGCCTTGATCTTATGTGGCGCCGGGATCTCACTGATATTCAGTTCCGGAGCCTTGCTTTCTTTTTTCTTTTTGATCTTCTGCTTTTGCGGAACACGATTTTCCAGATCAGACAGATTCAGAAACTGGATTCCCGGTGTATTCATTAACTTACTGTAATCGATGGAACCGTTGGTCATCGCATCGAAGCTTTTCTGCATACAATCAGAGCATACGGTTATATTGTTCGGAAGTTCAATCATCTTCCCCGCGGTGCTCTCCGGTCTGTGACAGATAAAGCAGACTTTTTCGTAGTCATCGTCATCGCCGTCCTTCTCCGCTGTATCCTCTATATTCTGTTCAGTTCCCAGAGTAATGACATCCGTGTCATCTCCCGAAAGGTTCTGATCTTCTTTTTCTTCCACAATCTCACTGTCTATGTATTCTTTATCTGACATAATTTATCCTTTCCTTCCACTATTCCTGCTTTCTATCTTTTCGGTCATCACTTCTCTGCCGTATCGCAAAGCCGGATGCCTCCTGCGGGAATAGTCCATGGAAACATTATAAACCAGAAGCATTATGCATACAAGTAAACTTTTTCTAAAGTCCCCCTCCCCACCTCCCGGTGTTTGTGCACTCAAAGCCACGGACTGTCCAAGGACCGCAAAACGGTATCTGCCGCAGGATTTTCTCCTCCGGCAGATACCGTTTCCAAAGCGGAGGATTCTTCACCATCCGCTGTACTTCCTGACTTCAGCAACCCACAGCATCTGTCTCTACCGTCTCTGCTTTTAAACGTTCGCGTTTACCCATGCCTCCAGGTCGGCCAGCCCCAGTGCTCCCACTGTCACTGCTTTCTTCTCACCCTTCTCAAGAAGCAGGATTGTCGGAATACTCATCACCAAAAATCTGCGGGCCAGTTCCGGTTCCTCATCGACATTCACTTTACCGATCTTCACCTTCCCCGGGTTCTCCGTCTCGAACTGATCCAGTATCGGCGCAAATCCGCTGCACGGTCCACACCAGGCTGCCCAGAAATCCAACAGCACCGGCTTGTCTGACTTAACAACTTCTTCTTCAAAATTTTTTGACGTTACATGTATCATATGCGTTTCCTCCTGTCTTTCTCCCATAATACCTTTTTATTCGAGCATTTGCAAGAAGTCTTCCTCCGAGATGATGGGAATCCCCAGATCATTCGCCTTTTTATTTTTCGAGGAGGTTGACGCCACATCGTTGTTGATCAGATAATTCGTCTTGGATGTGACCGACCCGGTCACCTTTCCCCCCTTGCTCTCGATGACTTCCTTCACCTCATTGCGGTTCGCGAAATGTGTCACGCTCCCGGTAATCACAAAATTGACACCGGCAAAGATCTGCTCTTCTTTATTTATCTCCTCTTTTGGAATAATTAATTCATCCAGAAGGCGATAAAACAATTCCCGGTGGGCATCGTCCGTAAAATACGCGACAAATGCCTTTGCCAGCACGTCTCCGACTCCGTCTATCTCTCCAAGCTCCTCCACTGTTGCATGCACGATTTTTTCGATTTCAAAATCCAGCGCCCTGCAGATAATCTTCGCATTGGCAAGTCCGATTCCACTGATCCCCAGCCCGTAGACCAGCTTTGGCAGGGTCGTCGTTCTGGCCGTATCCACACTTTTTATAAGATTCTGGTAAGATTTGTCCCCGAATCCATCCATCGTACGGATTTCTTCTTCATACCGATCTAAATGGAAAATGTCCGTGTAGCTTTTTATGAAACCTTTTGCTATAAATTTCTCCAGCGTCGCCTCCGACAGCCCATCCACATTGAGTGCATCCCTGCTCACGAACAGGGCAAATGACTTGATCTGCTTTGCCTGACAATCCGGGTTCGTGCAGTAGAGAGACTTCGCATCATTCTGCTGGGATATCTTTGTGTCTCCACCACACACCGGACAGACTGCGGGGATGTCTTTCACGCCGCTACGCGTCTCATTCTCAGCAATCTGGGGAATGATCATGTTGGCCTTGTACACCTGAATCGTGTCCCCCACCCCAAGCTCCAGTTCCTCCATGATGCTGATGTTATGCACACTCGCCCGGCTCACCGTGGTGCCCTCCAGTTCCACCGGCTCAAAAATCGCCACCGGATTGATCAGCCCCGTCCGGGACGGACTCCACTCAATCTCAAGCAGCTTCGTCTCTTTGATCTCATCCGCCCATTTAAATGCAAACGAATCCCGCGGGAATTTAGCTGTACTTCCTAGAGACTGTCCGTATGCGATATCATCGTAAACCAAAACCAGCCCATCTGACGGGAAGTCGTTGCGGACAATCTTCTCTGCAAAATAAGCCACCTCATCCTCAATTGTATCTGCCGTGACCGGCCGGTTCTCCACCACATCAAACCCCTGGGATGCCAGCCACCGCATCTGCTCCATCCTGGAATTTTTAAAATCCACATGCTCTGCCTTCACCAGCGAAAATGCAAAAAACTTCACATTCCGCCGCGCAGTAATCTCATTATTCAACTGACGCACCGAGCCGCTGCAGAGATTTCTCGGATTCTTGTACTTCGCATCCACATCCTCAATCTCTTCGTTGATTTTCTCAAAGTCCTTATATCCGATTACGGCCTCGCCGCGCAGAATCAGTTCTTCCTTATAATTAATATGAAGCGGGATATTCCGAAATACTCTGGCATTGTTGGTGATCACCTCACCAATCTCACCATTCCCTCTCGTCACAGCCTTCGCCAACGTCCCGTTCTGGTAAGTCAGAACAATCGTAAGACCGTCCAGCTTCCATGAAATCGCCGCCTTCTGCTCTCCGAGGAACGCCTTCAGCTGGTCGACTTCTTTTGTCTTATCCAGCGAGAGCATCGGCCGCTCATGCCGCTCCTTCGGGAGTTCACTCAGCACTTCATATCCAACGTTGACCGTCGGGCTGTTCGCCATGATCGTTCCCAGATCATGCTCCAGAGCAAGCAGCTCATCGTACAGCTTATCGTACTCCAGATTGCTCATAATCTCGCGGTCTTCCTGTTCATAAGTCCGGCGGGCATGATTCAGAATTTCCACCAGTTCCTGCATTCGTTTTGTTTTCGCATTCTGACTCATCTGCTTCTATCTCCATTCATCTTTTCACAATTCACCGGTTACACGGAGCATACTGTCTCACTCCCGCATAACCTGTACACGGTCCGCTGTCTCTACCTCCCGGTATGATATGGTGTCTTCACCGTCTCATTGGAGGAATCTTTGATCAGTTCATAGAGCTGTTCCAGCTCCGTGTCCGTCAGCTCCCGGTACGCACCCTCTTTCAGGTTTCCCAGTTCGATATTCATGATCCGGATCCGTTTCAGTTCACGAACCTGATACCCTAGCGCCTCGCACATCCTGCGGATCTGCCTGTTCAGCCCCTGTGTCAGGATAATGGAAAATGTGTATTTTCCGATTTTTTCCACCTCGCAGGGCCTCGTTACCGTATCCAGTATGGAAACACCAGATGCCATCCTTCGGATAAAATCCTGCGTAATTTCCTTGTCCACTGTCACTCGGTATTCCTTCTCATGGCGGTTTCCCGCACGCATCATCTTGTTGATGATATCGCCGTTGTTTGTCATGAGCAACAGGCCTTTGGAGTCCTTATCCAGACGTCCTACGTAAGTCACCCGAATCGGATAGTCCAGAAAACGGACGATACTGTTCCGTTCCCTCTTTTCCTCCGTACAGACGATTCCCGCCGGCTTGTTGACCGCCAGCACCACCATCTCATCTGCTCTGGAGACTACTTTTTTCCCAACCTGAACCCGCTGCCCCGGAACGATGCGCATTCCCGTCTCAGCCGGCTTCCCATCCACTGTCACTCGCCCGGCCTCAATCAGTCTGTCCGCCTCTCTGCGAGAGCACACACCGGCCTCGCTCAAATATTTATTCAAACGGACCGGCTCTTTTTTTTCTTGAAATTCTCTTTTTATTCGATTACTCACCTGTTAATACTCCACTAATGTTATTGTCTGCAAAAAACGTATTGGCATTGTATAAAAATACGCAGTCCGTAATATTGTATGTGCCCACCAGCTCGCTCACATCCCCCGTGTAGTACCTTGGATCCACCACCACGATCTCACGAAAATAGGGTGTCAGAAACGGGATAAAGCAGTTTGCGTAGGAATCCTTGAACATGAGCAGTTTCCGCTTCGCATTTACAGTGGTCTTGATATCCAGCAGTGAATAATTGCCGCCAAGAAATACCGCATATTTATCCTTCGTATCCAATTTGGTGGAATCATACAAGGATGTGGTCTTTTTCTGCTCCTGCACATAATTCACAACCACATCGAGATCCTCTCCCTGAGGTGTGTAGATGTCAATTTCTTCCTTTTCATTTTCCTCATAACCGCTTTTTGAAGACAGCGTCCCGTTAAAGGTCGTTGTGACGGCATACGGTGAAAATGTGGATTCCTCTTTGGACTGAACCCCGAGTGCGCTGCCCGACTCCTGAAATACATAGTATGCTCCCAGCGTTGTCCAGTGATGATCTGTCTTGTAATAGACCTTCTCGTTCTTATGTGTATCGAGCACGGAGACCGCATCCACCCAGGAAACACTCTCTCCCAGTTCCCGCTTCACGCTCTTGATCATGGTTCTCTGGTTGGCTACCGTCGCCAGCGAGGGCAGCTCATCCTCCAGAATACATGCCGCATCCGGCACAAGGATCATGCTGGTCGGTATCCCGGAATTGCTCTCCGCAAATTCTTTGATTGCCTTCACATTCTTCTTCAGCACTTCCTGGTCCGGAATGACTACATCCTCCATGAGCTGCCCCTGTTTCCCCCTGTACACACCGTTTTCTTCTTTGTTTCCCGCAAAGGTGTCGATCCGCACCTTCAGATCTCTCAGAAGATTTCTTCCGATGAACTGGTCCATCAGGTAATCCTCATACTGTTCCATAAATGTTCCCGTCTGGAGACTGCTGAGTGTCAGCCGCGGGCGTTTTGCCAGACTCCGGTTCTCTACTTCAGAATATTCCCTCGTCGGGAGCAGAATATTCCCAATCATAAATACTCCGAGACATATCAGGAACGGCTTTACCAGAAAAGCCTGTATTTTTATCTTTTTTCTTTTCTTTTTATTCGCCATGAACCCTCACCTAAAATCTGAAATATAAAAATGGATTGAAATTTTCCGTTACTAAAAACGCGATAGATACAATGAACATTGCCAAATAAATTATACAGGCGACACCTCTCCGTCCCTGCCCGTTCCGATAATTGTATACTCCCCGGTCCAGCACATAATATCCAAACGATGTCGACGCCGTGATCGACACCAGATAGAGCAGCCAGTTTGTCAGCACAAAGAACAGTGCCTGCTGATCCGCAAGACCTTTGGCTCCAATTCCAAACATCACTCCGAGATAGCGGAACGCATATCCCAGATCCGGGCTGAAGAAAAATACCCAGCCGATCAGCACTAAAATCAGTGTATAGGCATGCTGCAGTGCTCCCGGCAGTCTATTGATGCGCTCTCCGATCACAAATTTCTCCAGTACCAGTATTCCACCGTAATACAATCCCCAGAACAAAAATGTCCAGTTTGCGCCGTGCCACAATCCAGTCAGTGCCCACACGATCAGAAGATTGATCACGGTCCGTTTTGTTCCCTTTCGGTTTCCGCCGAGCGGAATATAGACGTACTCCCTGAACCAGGTGCTCAGCGAGATATGCCATCTGCGCCAGAAATCTGTAATACTTTTCGCTGTATAAGGGTACTCAAAGTTCTTTAGAAAATCGAAGCCGAACATCTTGCCCAGGCCGATCGCCATATCAGAATATCCACTGAAATCAAAATAGATCTGGAATGCATAAGATACGCAGCCCACCCACGCCGTAAGCATGGAGAAGCTTCCAAACCCCATACCGGAAATCTGGTCAAAAATCCCGCCTACCGTGTTCGCAATCAGTACCTTTTTTGCAAGACCTCTGATAAAATACATGATTCCATCCCCGAAACGATTCGGGGAAATGTTCCTCTGCTTCAGCTGCGCCTCAATATCCGCATAGCGGACGATGGGGCCTGCGATCAGCTGTGGGAACATCGACACATACACCGCAAAAAGCATCAGGTCCCGCTGCGGTCTCACGCGCTTTCTATACACATCGATCACATAAGACATCGCCTGAAATGTATAGAACGAAATTCCGATCGGCAGTTCCAGTTCACGATAGGGAATGTTTACCGGAAAAACCGCATTGATGCTGCCAATCAGGAACCCGTAGTATTTGAAAAAGCCAAGAATCAGCAGGTTCACCACAACAGCGAAGATAATACCTCTTTTTGCATGAACCGGATCATCTGCGTTGTATCCGATATCCAGACCACACGCATAGTTAAACACGATGGAAAGAATCATCAAGACAACATATACCGGCTCTCCCCACGCGTAAAAAAACAAACTACAGATAAGCAAAACTAAATTTTTAAATCTTGCCGGCACCAGAAAATACAACAATAGTGTAATCGGCAAAAACATAAACAAAAAACTGACACTGCTAAATAGCATTTCTCACGTTCCTTTTCTTTTGTAATTTACAGACTTTTTGCAAAAGCTGTTTTATATTCAGATGCATTTTTTGAAATAACAAAAAAGATGTATTGTCCACGCACAGACAGCACCGAGTTATTGATCAGCGCCACCTCATCCGGTGCATAGCCCTCAAAGTCGGAGCGCCGTCTGTCTTTTCTCGACACGATCGCATTCTGTACTTCCTCAATCTGCTCATTGTTCTTTACCTTTAAAAGCAGCACTTCCTCCGCAGACAGACTTGACTTCGACACGTAAAGCATCACGCCGTCGTAATCCGCTGCGTTCAGTCCGTAGTAGCGTTTCAGTCCCTGGTTCGTCGTTTTGGAAACCGATTCCGTGTCCAGCGTTTTCTCAACAGCCTTCTCAATGGTGTCAAAGGGCTTGGAACTTCCACCTGTCATCAGCAGCAGAAGGACCACATAGCCGACAATCGCCAGCACCATTCCATACTTAAAGACCAGCAGCTTCTTGTTCTGCGGCTTTCCGCCTGGCTCTCCGACAGCCTGAACCGCGCTTCTTCTGCGGACTGCCTCCTGACGGATTCGCTGGTCCTCCTCCCACTCCTGCCTGCTCGGTCTCCTCTGTTTCTTTTTGTTCGGAGCTGCTGCCGCACGTGGATTCCCTGCCGTTCTGCGGGGTGCTTTTTTTTGTTCCTGTGTTTTGTTCTGTGTTTTCTTCTGTGTTTTTTCTTCTATCATAAAGAAGCCACCTCCGTCATGCGCGATGCCCATATCGGATAAAAATCGGCTTTTAAATGCACGCCGTCATCCTCGTAGTAGTCCGATGTTGCGATCTCAGTATTGTCGATAAACGAAATCTGTCTCTCATCGCAGAGCTCCTTCAGTACCTTATTGTACTTGTCCAGATTCTTGTATAGCGGCTGATTGTCTATCTCGACCTGCTGAACCGGAAAAATCGAATTAACAAACACCCTTGTATTCGGCAGCTTTTCAGACAGCTCGTCCAGCACGGCACTGTACTGCTCTTTAAAAAGTGCAGAATCCCCGTTTGTTCCTATCACATCATTCATACCATATGCCAGAAAAATGACCTGCGGGCTCAGTGCCTCTACTGTCTCGAGTGCACTGCCCAGCTCATCCAGCTCCACACCGCGGTCTGCAATCACACTGGACGTATCCAGAATATCGTAATCAGCAAATCCCTGTGTAATGGAATCGCCCATCACTACACTGTTCGCGAAGATTTCCTTCGGTGTGCGGTTTGCAAGTTCCTCCGCTGTCGCCACGTCCCTGTCCTCCAGATTCTGAATCCGTTTTTCAACATCCTGGACACTCTTATCTTCCTCTTCTTTTATGATTGCAAGACCTTCTGATGTATCTGTTTTCTTTGTTGTGAACCGCTCTACCAGCTTCACGACTCCAAAAAGAGCCACTATGACCACAATGACTCCAATTATCAATACTGCGACTTTTCTTTTATCTATTTTCATTTGTAAGGCTCCCACATATTTTTTCATAAGTATTCACGTTAATAATACTGTTTTCCTATGAAAAAGTCAATCTTTAGGGTATAATATGACTTGAAATATGGAGTAAGTGTTACTGTACACACGCAATCCGCTTCGCTGCTTTCCAGACAGGCACCTCCGCAACAGATTTCAATGAACAGGAGTATTTTTCATGATTGCTTTAAAAATGACTGATGTCAAAAAATGCATGTCCAGTCTTTTGCTGAAGGATGTTTTTGACCCGTTTTCGCTGATTGAAGCGGAAATTGTGACATACAACACCTTCCGGATCGACGGTTACATAAAAAAAGAATTTTATAAAAATGATACGGAGCCTTCCGCCGAGTACTCCGACTGGAGGGATGTGCGGGAGTTCTGCTTTTCGATCATCAAGGGGAAACGCACCCCTCTCAGCTTCAAGTTCATCTTCAGCCTGAGTTCTTCTGAAACAGCTGCTCTCCTGCAGAGTCCGGACACCACGATTCAGGCAGCCGACGTGCAGGGGCTCTACCTGAACTTCCGGTTCGAGAATGATACGCTCCATTGTATCACCGGCACTTCTCTGAAAGTCTTCTCCATGGATAAGTCGCTGGACAAAATCTGGGACAATTATGTACGCAGGTTTTTCACACAGCACGAACTGGCATTTGAGGATGGCGCAGAGTAAGCCTGCGTTTATCTGACGGCAGAAATGTCAAAAGCTTCTTTATATTATATATTATAGAGCCTTATTGCCTGCGCAGATGCCGCGGGCAAGGTCCATTTTGATGCCTCTTACTCAATAAGGGAAGAAAAAAAGACATCGGGTAAATTTGATTTTATCCGATGTCTTTCTCTTTTTTTATTCTATCTGGAACATAAGTTTTCATAAACAGCGGGATTCGAACAGAACGTTCACTCGCAATCTGCTCTGCCGCTTCTTCGTGGATACCCCGTCCCGTATTTAGATCACCATTTACTTCGTCAGAAGCATCATAATCTCATTGCTCCGGTTTACGAACTCTGTCATCTCCTCCGGGCTGAGCGGTTTGTGCGCCAGCATTGCAAGATCATACAACTGCTTGCAGATTACCGGAACATTTTTGCTGCGCTTGTGTTCTACCACAAACTGTACCAGCGGATGTTTTGCATTCAGGATCAGTGTGGCCTGAGAACCAAACGCACCGGCATCCATACCGGACATGCCATACATCTTCATCATCTCTTCCATACGTCTGGACTGTTCCGGAAGCACTGCCATGGATGCAACGTTCTCATTCTTCAGCTTCTCGATCTTCACATCCAGCTTATCATTGTCCAATGCTTTTCTGAAAATCTCGATCAGGCTGTCAGATGTCTTCTTGAACTCTTCCTCATCCTCTTTTGCAATCTCTTCCTTAAAATTATCCGTCACATCCGCATCAATTCTCTGGAAACGAACATTTGGCTCTTTCTGCTCCAGATGTGTGATGAATGCAGAATCAATGTTGTGTGTCAGAAGGACCGCATCCTCGCCCTCTTCCTTGAACATCTTAATATACTGGCTCTGCTGCTGCTCATCTGATACATAATAGATCGTGGTCTTGATTTCTTCCACATCGTTCTCAGCATCATCTGCCGCATCCTTCGCCTCGCTCTCCTCTTTTTCATGAGGACTCACAACCACACCGCCATTCTCCTCGATGCACTCGTCCAATGTCATGTATTTGTGGTCCAGATTTTTGAAGAGGATTGATTTCATCATCTTATCCCCGAACTTCTCATCCTTCAGACAGCCAAATTTGATGAACGGGCTGATATCATCCCAGTATTTCTCATAGGTTTCCTTATCTGTCTTGCACATTCCGGACAGTTTATCTGCCACCTTCTTGGAAATGTAATCCGCAATCTTGTTCACAAATCCATCGTTCTGCAATGCACTTCGCGATACGTTCAACGGCAGATCCGGGCAGTCGATCACGCCCTTCAGGAGCATCAGAAATTCCGGAATTACTTCCTTGATATTGTCTGCGATAAATACCTGGTTGTTATAAAGCTTGATCGTTCCCTCTATTGAATCGTATTCTGTATTGATCTTCGGGAAATACAGGATTCCCTTCAGATTAAATGGATAATCCATATTCAGATGAATCCAGAATAATGGCTCCTTGTAATCCATAAAGACCTTCCGATAAAACTCAATGTATTCTTCATTGGTACATTCGTTCGGATGTTTCGTCCAGAGCGGCGTCGTATCGCTGATGGAGACTGGTCGCTTCACAATCTTCGCTTTCTGAACCGGTTCAGACTTCTCTCCGTCCTCGCCTTCCTTCGGCTCCTCTGTGATATGCTCTACCACTTCGTCTGTATCTAACACATCGGCCTCGTCAATCGTCTCGTACTCCGGCTCCGCATTTGCCTTAGACAGGAAGATCTCGACCGGCATGAACGAGCAGTACTTGTTCAGCACCTCACGTGCCTTGTACTCATTGGCAAATGCGAGACTGTCTTCGTTCAGGAACAGTGTAATCTCTGAACCAACGGTCTGCTTGTCGCCATCCTGCATCTCATACTCTGTTCCGCCATCGCTGGTCCAGTGAACCGCAGTCGCGCCATCACGATAGGACAGTGTATCAATATGCACCTCATCCGCAACCATGAATGCAGAATAAAATCCAAGTCCGAAATGACCGATCATATCATCCTCAGTTGTCTTGTCCTTATACTTCTCCAAAAACTGAGTCGCACCTGAAAATGCGATCTGCGTAATGTACTCTTCCACCTCATCCGCAGTCATACCAAGACCATTGTCAATAAACTTCAGAGTCTTCTCCTCTGGATTTACGATTACCTGAATCTTCGCCTTGTAATCATCCGGCAGTTCATACTCGCCCATCAGATCCAGTTTTTTCAGCTTTGTAATCGCATCACACCCGTTTGAAACCAATTCACGGAAGAAAATATCATGATCGGAATACACCCATTTTTTAATAATCGGAAAAATATTTTCACTGTCAATTGATAACGTTCCTTTTTTCGTTCCCATTTATAACAACTCCTTTGCTAAAAAATCTTATTTACAAAGATTATTCTAACGCCGGGCAAAATAAATGTCAATAGGAATTTAGCACTCTTTCAAAGCGAGTGCTAATAATATTATTAAAAATATAAAATTTCTATAAACTTTCGTGTTACTTCTTTACCGTAATATCATTGTAGACGGCATGAGCTGCCCGCACCAGATCATCCGGTGCAAGCTCAATCTGCGAACCACGCCTGCCGCCGCTCACCATAATCACTTCCTGTTCCTTCGCGCTGTTGTCCACCACCGTCGGAAACTCCTTCTTCATTCCAATGGCAGTGCATCCTCCGCGCACATATCCAGTCACCTTCGTCAAATCCTTAAGTGGCAGCATTTCAATTGATTTTTCTCCCACTGCCCGGGCTGCCAGCTTCAGATCCAGCTCTGCTTCAATGGGAATCACAAACACGAAATGCTCCTTACTCTTCCCCACAGCCACCAAAGTCTTGTAAACCATCTCGTGAGGCTGCCCCAACTGATCTGCCACGCTCACTCCATCTGTAAAATCTCCGCACTCATACGAATGCACCACAAACGACACCCCGCAAGACTCCAGGATCCGCATTGCATTCGTCTTAACCTCTTTCACTTTCTTCCCCAAAACAACCTCCACACTTTCACATACAATATAGTAGGACAACGCCTGCATCCGATGAAACTACTTCAAAGCGGCCCGCAGCATCTCATTCACCTTCGCCGGGTTCGCCTTCCCCTGCATCGCCTTCATCGTCTGTCCGACCAGCGCCCCGATAGCCTTTTCCTTACCGCCCTTAAATTCCGCTGCTGCTTTCGGATTCTCCGCGATCACTTTCGCAATCACCTCCTGAAGCGCACCGTCATCATTAACTGTCTTCAATCCGTGTTCTTCCACATATTTATCCGGATCCACATTTTCCGCAAACACCTGCTCGAACACTTCCTTTGCCACAGAACTGTTGATGGTTCCCGCCTCTGTCAGCTCGACCAGTTTCGCCAGATTCTCCGGCGAGAACTTCAGCGCGTCAGCCTCCACATCCCGTTCTTTCATAAGGCGAAGCGTCTCGCCCATCAGCCAGTTTGACACCTTCTTCGGCTTGCCGCAGATTGCGGTAGTCGCCTCGAACAGATCCGCCATATGCTTGGATTCTGTGATAATTCCCGCATCATACTCCGGTATCTTAAATTCACTCTTATAGCGCTCCAGTTTTTCTGTGCGCAGCTCCGGCTGCTGCTCCTTCATCCGCGCAATCCACTCATCGCTGATCACGATCGGCGCCAGATCCGGCTCCGGGAAATAGCGGTAGTCCTGTGCATCCTCCTTGGACCGCATGGCATAAGAATACTCTTTGTTGTCATCCCAGCGGCGGGTCTCCTGAATGACCGCTTTCCCCTCCTCCAGCAATTCAATCTGACGTGCTCTCTCCCCTTCGATTGCACGGCTGATCGCCTTAAAGGAGTTCAGATTCTTCATCTCGGTTCTCGTGCCGAGTTCCGTCGTACCGACCTCACGCACGGACAAGTTCACATCCGCTCTCATGGAGCCTTCCTGCAATTTGCAGTCGGATGCTCCCAGATACTGGATGATCAGACGTAGCTTTTCCAGATAAGCCATCACTTCCTCCGCGGAACGCATATCCGGCTCGGAAACAATCTCGATCAGCGGCACACCGCTGCGGTTATAGTCCACCAGCGAAGTATCATCCCACTCATCATGAATCAGTTTTCCGGCATCCTCCTCCATATGCATCTCGTGGATTCCGATCTTTTTCTTTGTGTCTCCGATCTCAATCTCGACGAATCCATCTCTTGCAATGGGAAGGTACAGCTGGGAAATCTGATAGTTCTGCGGATTGTCCGGATAAAAATAGTTCTTCCGGTCAAACTTACAGACCTGTGTGATTCTGCAGTTCGCCGCAAGTCCGACTGCCATCGCATATTCCACCACCTGTTTATTCAACACCGGAAGAGATCCCGGCATTCCGGTGCAGACCGGGCAGGTATGTGTATTGGGCGCACCACCGAACGCTGTGCTGCATCCACAGAAAATTTTTGTCTTTGTTGCCAGTTCTACATGGACCTCCAGTCCAATGACCGTCTCGTATTGTTTTGTCATAATGGTTACGCCTCCTTTCCCATTGCCATTGTCTCGTATTCTTTTCCGGTTGCGCACTCGTACGTGTATCCCGCACGAATGATATTCTTTTCTTTGAAGCAGTCCCCAATCAGCTGCATTCCGATTGGCAGTCCCTTGCTGTCGCATCCCACCGGAACTGACATTCCGGGAAGTCCCGCAAGATTCAGGGAAATTGTGTAAATGTCACCGAGATACATTTTAATCGGATCGCTCAGAGATTTTCCAAGTTCCGGAGCAGTCGTCGGTGCAGCCGGTCCGATGATCACGTCATATTTTGCAAATGCTTTGTCAAATTCAGCCTTAATCAAAGCCTTCGTCCGCAGTGCCTTCAGATAATATGCATCGTAGTATCCAGAACTGAGTACGAAGGATCCCAGCATGATTCTGCGCTTCACCTCCGCGCCAAAACCTTCTGATCTGGTCTTTTTGTACATGCTGTGTAGTCCGTCATAATCCGCGGCACGATGTCCATATTTCACGCCGTCAAACCGTTCCAGGTTGGAGCTCGCCTCCGCCGATGCGATAACATAATATGCCGGAATTGCATACTTCACGAGCCCAAGATCAAATTCTTCCACCACAGCGCCTTTTTCCTCCAGCACCTTCACTGCCCTCTGTACCGCGGCTTTCACTTCCGGATCCAGGCCTTCTCCGAAGTAATCCCTGGGAAGACCGATCTTCATTCCTTTCACATCATCCACCAGTGCACCAGTGAAATCGTAATCTTCACGTTTCACAGATGTGCTGTCCTTTGTATCATGTGATGCGATGGCCTCCAGAATCGTGGCACAGTCTGTCACATCCTTCGCCACCGGCCCGATTTGATCCAGTGAAGAACCATATGCAATCAGCCCATATCTGGACACCGTCCCGTAGGTTGGCTTCAATCCCACCACTCCACAGAAGGAACTTGGCTGGCGAATGGAACCGCCTGTATCAGATCCCAGCGCATAAGAACACTCCCCAGCCGCAACGGCCGCACAGGAACCTCCGGAAGATCCTCCCGGAACATGGTTTGTATTGTGAGGATTCTTTGTCGCGCCATAATAGGAGGTCTCCGTGGTACTTCCCATGGCAAACTCGTCCATGTTCGTTTTTCCGAGAATCACCGCACCTGCCTTTTCCAGATTCAAAACCGCCTCCGACGTAAAGGTCGGTTTAAAGTTTTCCAGAATCTTAGAACTGCAGGTCGTCCGAATCCCTTCTGTACACATGTTATCCTTGACTGCCACTGGGACTCCGGCCAGCGGACCAGTCAGCTCTCCCGCATCAATCAGGCGCTGAACCTCCTCTGCACGCTTTCGCGCGCCCTCTTTATCCAGTGTCACATAGCTGTTGATGTCGGATTCCACCGCTTCGATCTGTGCGAACGCCGCTTCTACCGCTTCCTTTACTAATATCTGTTTTTCCTTTATTTTCCGGCCCAGTTCCACTGCCGTCAAACTCATAATATCCATAATCGTTTCTCCCTCGCTTATTTAGGCAGTCCATGTTCATTTAGACCACCTTTTGTCAATGCCTGCATGATTTTTCTCAGTAAAGCGACCACGCATTATCCAATCGTCTTTGGAACCTCAAAACTGTTGTCCTTCTGCAGCGGTGCATTCTTCAATGTTTCTTCATGTCCGTCTCCGTTGGTAACCACATCCTCACGGAACACATTCTGTACCGGAAACACATGAGACATCGGTTCAATTCCCGCTGTATCCAACTCATTTAATGTGTCAATATAATCAAGCATTTTCTCCATATCCTGCTTCGCGTTCTCTTTTTCTTCGCCGGACAACTCCAGTTTTGCAAGTATTCCGACATATTCGATCGTCTCATCTGATATTATGTTTGCCATGTTTTTCCCTCTCTTTTCTGAACTTATATTATCGCTGTCTTCACGCATTTTTCTTCCATTTCTTCATGAGTGCCGTCTTCACCGGCAGCGCAGACATGCACAGTCGGCTTCCCCCTAATATGTCTGGCAATCATCCATTGTGCTGCCTACGGCTCCAATCTGCTCAGATCTCGTGGAAACAGTGTGGCCTCCCTGACGTTGTCTTCCCCGAGCAGCTTCATGGTCAGTCTCTCCAGGCCGATTCCCAGCCCGCCGTGGGGCGGCATTCCGTGTTTAAACGCCCCCAGATACTGTTCCAGCCCGTCCTGCGTCATCCCGCGTGCCGCTATCTTTTCGGCAAGCATCGTATAATCATGGATGCGCTGACCGCCGGTCGTAATCTCTATCCCGTTGAACAGAAGGTCAAAGCTGAGCGTATATCTGGTATCCTCCGGGTCATCCATCGCGTAAAACGGCCGTTTCTTTGAAGGATAATGCGTAACGAACACAAAGTCTGCATCCCACGCTTCTTTTGCGTAACGGCTGATCAGAACTTCCTCCTCGGGCTCCAGATCGAATGGATTTTTCATCTTATGATCGTATTTTTCTGCAACCATTTCTTTGATCTCGTCAAATCTTACCGCTGGAATTTTCTCCACCTCAGGCAGTGTGATTCCCAGCATTTTCAGCTCTCTGGAATACTCTTTTTTCAAAAGCTCCATCGTGTACTGGAGAAACCCGGTCTCCATTGCCATGATATCCTCAAATCCATCGATGTATCCCATCTCGAAATCCAGACTCGTATATTCATTCAGATGACGCTTGGTGTTATGCTTTTCCGCACGAAACACAGGAGCTGTCTCAAACACTCTGTCGAACACGCCGACCATCATCTGCTTGTACAGCTGAGGACTTTGCTGCAGGATGGCCGGTCTGTGGAAATATTCCAGGCGGAAGAGGTTGGCCCCTCCCTCCGCACTTTTCGCACCGATCTTCGGCGTGTGAATTTCCGTGAAGCCTTCTCTGTAAAGAAAATCCCGAAATCCTCTCACAACACCCTCCTGAATCCTGAATTTTGCACGCTCACGGACATTTCTGAGAGAGATTGGACGATAGTTCAATTTTGCCTCCAGAGATGTATTCAATTTCCATTTGGAGATTGCCAGCGGCATCGCCTCCGTCGGCTCGCTCAGGATGCGGATTCCGCTTATACGGATTTCAATTCCATTCGGTGCCTTCTCATTTTTTTCAACAATTCCGGTGATCTCGACCGTATCCGCCTCCTTCACCTCCTTCAATTCAAACCCGCAGGATCCCGCCTCAAAGACCGCCTGTATCAGTCCTTCGCGCTTTCTCAGTATCACAAACGCAACTGTCCCCATGTCGCGTATCGTGTGAATGGCTCCATTGACCTTGACGGTTTTTCCAATCATATCCTCTTTCAGTAATTCACTCAGTTCTAAAGTCTCTTTTCTGCTGACGCCTGTTAAATATTCCATCTCAATGTCTTCCTTTCTGATTTACAGACTGCCGTTGTTCGATGATGGATATTCTCCGGGTGGCATTCATGCAGGCATGATGCCGTTCGGCTCATTATCGACACATAAAAGGACAGCCAATTTTAATGTTTCAAATTGTCTGCCCTGATATTTCCGCGCAGACAACGTCTGCCAGCGCGTAAAAAATCCGCCCTGACATGATTTGTCAGGACGGAAAATATTATCGTAATATAATCCGCGGTACCACCCGCATTGAATAAACACCCTTGCTTATTCCCCTTTTCATACGTAACGTGTATTAACCGTACCAGCCTACTTTATCTTTCGACAGGTCTGCTCCCAAGTGTTCCCTGTAGATTTCTTCCTCTGTGCGGCGCTCTCAGTCGGTGACGCCATCCTTCCTGTCAGATTTCAAAATCAGAGTCTTGTTCTTCGCATTTCTTTTTTAATTAGTCATCATATTACCATAGGTTTTTTATTTTTGCAAGCCGTTTCCAGATTTTAATACAAAATATCCATGTCAACGTTCCCGACAATTCCAGGAACCGAGCCGTCACTTGCATACTGCCACATGTCGACACTCTTCCCTGTTACTTTCGGAGAGGTACTGCTCCACTTTGCACACCAGATCTGTATATTGGAATCCAGTGAAGAAGTCTCTATGGAACTGCCAAACCAGCTTTCGCTGGAATAGATCATTACCTGATAGCCATTGGCACTCAGGATCCTGCAAAACGCATTGGTAATCTGCGCATTCAGTGTCGCACTCAATCCTTTTTGATTGTCATCTTCCAGATCGAATGCGACCGGAAGATCCAGACTTCTTCCGTTCAAAATCTGCACCACATTCAGCGCTTCTGTCTGCGCCTGTGCAACCGTTTTTGCCCGCGTATAATGATAAATACCAACCGGAACCCCTGCATTTCTCGCATTTGTATAGTTTGCATAAAAATATGGATCCGTATACGTTGAGCCATAGGTCGTTCTTATCATCGCAAAGTCCCCATACTGGGATGCTGCGACCTGGGACCAGTTGATTCCACTCTGCCACTCTGATATATCAATACCTTTCCGGTTTGCTATTGCCGTGTAATCGATATGATAGGACAGCGCCCCCGCCATTACCTGTTCCCCATTGATTGTTTTGTATACATGGGTAAGATATGCACCCGTATGCTTATGACTTGCACTGTTCACGGTCGCCGTCCAGGTCGTTCCATTCTGCATACCTTCGTACCATACGATATCATCCTGTCCTCCTACCTCTGACCATGTTGGGAAATACACATTTGATACATTTCCGGATGGATTTATAATTCCGACCTCTACCTTCCCGCGTCCTAATTCATTGTAGAACAGAAAATCTTTTGCAGTAATCGAAGTCGTTTCCGTGGCCACACATGTGTTGATACCATTTCCCGTTTGGATATACACATGAATGTTATAATCACCAAAACTATAATTATGATTTTTCACTGACACGGTTATGGAATATGTAGTACTGTTCACCTTGCTTGGGGTGTACCATTGAATGTCTCCCTGATTCCCATCATGCCAGACGGGTATCTGCACCTTTGTGATTCCGGATGGAGCGTTAATATTCGAAACTGTAATCTTAAATGTTCCTTTCGTCCCGTCTATGCTGCTCACCGCCACTTTCGCGGTCGGTGCCGAAACCGAGAATGTCCCGGATCCAAGGAAGTTGTTTTCATTCTTCATGCTCATACCATAAAAATGTACATTGTATTCTCCTGAGTCCTTATGATCCGAAATTTTTATCTTGTAAGAATAGGTCCCGTTGCTGTTTTTTGTTGCGGTACTCCACTTCAGATCATCCTGGTCTCCATTCTTGCTCCAGACCGCTACCGTGACTGATTTTATTCCTCCCGGTATCTTTGCACCGGACAACGTTGCGGTATAAGTCTTTTGTGCCCCGCTGCTGGAGTCTGCAGCCTGAACGGTCCCCTTTTTCGCAGCCACCTCCGTCGATGTCGATTTTACAAATTTTTTCCCGCTGTAGAAGGATTCCGTGTAAACATGTATCTTATACGTTCCTGTATGGTATTGATGTTTTGATATCTGACACGTTACCGTATAGGAACCATCGCTTTGTCTTGCCGCCTTATACCAGACAATGTCACTCTGGTCGGACGCACACCACACCGGCACATAGACTGCCTTGATCGATGCTCCATTGGTAATTCCGGAAAGTGTAACCTTGAAGCTGGAACTTCCCGCAGGATTATTCACACTTATCTTCCCCACACTTCCGGATTCCGCCGCCTCGAAAGTTGTGCTGTTCACAAAAATCTGTTCTCCGTTTTTTTGTGTCGCATATGCATGAACATTGTATGTTCCTGAAGACTTAAAATTTTTCAGATAGATGTCAAGTGCATAGTTCCCCGCTGAATTTTTGGTCACCGTATACCACTTCAGATCATCCTGACCATTTGCAGCACTCCAGACCGCGAACGACATCGATTTTGCCCCGCCGGGAATCACCGCAGAAGACAATGTCGCTTTAAAACGGTTCGAAGCTGCGCTTGTCGTCGCATTGAATACACCTGGTGATACGACCATTTTACGGCTTGTATCCCCGATAAAATTCCGGGTGCTGTCTTTGAGAACTTCATATACATGTATTTTGTACGTTCCAACATGATATTTATGGTTTGAAAGCTTCACCGTCGTAAGGTAGCTGCCATCTGTCTGTTTTGTTGCATCATACCATTTTATATCGCTCTGATCTTCCGCACACCATACCGGAACCTGAATCTTGTCCACCTTGGATGCGTTTTTCAGATTAGATATCTTCACCCTGAATGTTCCTGCCGAAACATTGGTGCTCTGCACAGAAATCACATTATACTTCACATCTTTTGCCTGAGCCGCCACCACTTCTTTTTCTGGTTCATTCTTCTTTTTGACCGCCTCGGTCTCTTTTTCCGCCTCAGCTTTTGTCGTTGAAAATGTTGTGCTGCTGCTCATCCACACCTTTTCGTCTGCCTTTGTAACAGCATACGCCTTTGCCTCAAATGTCTCCGGCGCTTTTGCAGCATCCACCGGATATTCATAAGAATAGTTTCCGTCTTCTCCCTTTTGCGCTGTGACAAAATCGGCCTTTTCTTCTGTATCCTTCTGATTCCATACGGCAAACTGTACTTCCTTTTCTCCTGCCGGAACCACGACGTCCGACACGGTCAGAGTGTAGCTTTTCCCGTCTTTGGAAACTGTACTTTTTAATTCGCCGCATACCGCTTTCATATCCACGGTCTTTTGAACCGGGATCAGCTCCGGTTCTGCGGGCTCTGTCACCTCTGGCGTCTCGGGTGCTGTCTCTTCTGTCGCCTCCGCTGCTTCATCCAGGATGCCTGTCTCCGTGGTTTCTCCGGATTCTATATCTGCAGAAACGGTATCACTTATGTCTTCGATACTTATTTTTTTCTCTTCGCCTTTTAACAGGTACGTATGTAATTTGTATTCACCTGCATGATAATCAAAATCAGAGATCGAGATGTCCGCCGTGTAACTTCCGTCGTCCTGCCCGACCGCATCAAACCATTTTATGTCGCTCTGATCTTCGAGATACCAAACTGCAACCGAAATCTTTGTCCCTGCCGCCTCTGTATTCTGTGTTTTTTCTGTATTCTGCTCATCCTGCACTTTCACTACGTCCTGTGCATCCTGTGCTTCTCCCGCATTCTGCATATCCTGCGTGTCTTGCGCATCCTGCTGCACATCGTCCGGTTCAAGCATATCCTCCGGACTCAGTTCCGTTATTTTCACCCGAAATGTGCCCGCCGCTCTGTCTGTTGTTTCCGCCGGAATTTCAATTTTCGCTTTCAGATCTGTCTGTGTCTCACCGGCTTCATTACCGGGTGTTCCTATATCTGTCTCTTCTTCACCAGTTTCACCGAGAACCTCTTCCTCCGCACCTTTTTCCTGTGACACGCTCTCCTGCTTTTCCGAAGCTACATCTATCTGAGCATTCTCTTCTGCCACCGGGCTGCCGGTAATCTGACCAGCATCCGATGCCGTGTTTTCATCCATAGCCGTGCTGCCATCCGTAGCGAGCACCGAAAAAACATTGCTAAATGTCAATGCCGCCACCAAAAGAAAGCTGACTGTTCTTTTCCTACATCTCCCCGTTTTTTTCATGTTTTCCTCCTTATTTTATATGCTCTTTTCCATTAAAACAAAGAGCTTCGCTTTCGAAACTCTCCGTCGAAGCGCGGTCACGCCAGTGACCATTTCCATCCTGCGCGCAGTGCGCATCCCCCCCTGGATGGTTTTCATATAACCGGAAATCCAAAAGTTTTTCCTATTATATCAAAAAAGGCGCACTATAGATATTCTATAATGCACCCTCTCATGTTTTTTATTATAACTTACTTTTTTTCCTTTTGCAAGGCATAAACATGCCTGTCCATCTCACTCTCCGCTCCATGAAACCAAACACAATGTACGCACAGATCAGCCGCTTCGCTGCTTTTTCGGTCCCCTTATAAATGGAACTTCTTCTGCATCTCTTCCTTCAGCTCCCGTCCCTTAAATATCACCAGCGCCATCAACATAATGAAGCTGACCCCAATACAGATCACCGAAGGAAATGTAAGACTCACACAATGAACCAGCATCAGGACAAGTGGAACCACAATCCCATATCCCGAAGCCATTACATAATAGATCATATATTCTCTCGCTGTGTGCGACTGCAGTCTTGATATTATAAACATCGAAAGCTGCACAAGAACGCAGACTGCAGGCAGCACATAATCTATCGACCAGCCCTTCCATCCGGTAAATACATCCCACAGGATACACATGACCGGAACCGCAATCAACTGCCACATCGCGTTTTTCAGCAGATTATGTCTTTTCGAAAAACCGATTGCCAGAGCCATCCACATGCTGGCGACTCCGCCTGCTGCCCACAACGGCCAGTGAAACTTCATTTTCAGACACACATCCACCGCGACCGCCGCCACGATGAGCACAAGACAGGCAAAGGAAAAACCTTTAAAAAACATGGCTCCAATTGACCGTTCATGCCGCTCCGGCGGATACTCCGGCTCCTCGATCACCGAATCAACGCCGAGCTCTGACAGAATCCGGAAAAAATTTCTCTGTATATTCGTGCTGTCATGTCTGGATGTAAAACCAAGCGTGATCGTATCCCGAAATGAACACATGCACAGTTCCACCTTAGGGGTACTTGTAAAAACCCCGAAACGTCGAATATACGGCTCATACACCTCAGGCATGGACACCACGCTCATATTGGAAAAAATTGCCGTTGTGTCCCGCTCCGAAAACCTTGCCCCCGCATTGATACAGAGATTTTTCAATTCAAGCGGTGCCAGCCGTAAAATCGGGTGATGCTCCAGAGATATCAGTGTATTCATATTCTCCGAAATTTTCTCCTGCGTCAGTTCTTCTTTAAAAAATGTCTTCACATGTGCAAGAACCGCCTCAAAAGAATCGTCCTCACCGCCAAATTGATAAAAAGGTTCTATCCACCAGAAAAAATTCAGCATGGATGAGGATGGAAAAAACTTTCTCAAATTCACCGGCACCATGAGCACAACCGGTTTATGCTCCTGCAGCTTTGTCATCTCCTCGTGAATAGCACACAGAAAAACAGTTGACAACAGCACCGTCATGGACACCCCGAGCTCACGGGATCTTTTCAAAAGCTGTCCCACTGACATGGTCGCCTCCGTCACCTGCAGTTCCCCGAACTCTTTATTCGGCCGCTTGATCTGAAATGCCTTCTTTTTCTTCTGTTTTCCCGCCGAACCTTTCTTAGAATAATATTTGTTGAATCCGTCATCCTCCTGATCCGCCACAGTGATTTCTTTTGTGAGGAGCGGCATGTCCGCAAGCTCCTCCTCTGCATGTGCGATCACCAGATAATTTTTCACTAGTTCCCGCAGAAACTCCGTCGCCCCGGTCCCATCTGTAAGTGCATGATACACCTCAAAATTGATTCTCTTCTTATAATATGTCACCTCGAAGAGAAGACTCTTTTTGTCCTTCACGTAAATGTTACTGCAGGGCTCTTTGTTTTCCTCCCTCACCACAGGCCGTAGTTCACTTTTCTCCAGATAATGCCAAAACAATCCCTTTCTCATAACCGACAAAAAAACCGGATACTTTTTAAGGGTCTTATCCACCGCCTTCTGCAGTAATTCCTCCACAATCGTTTCTCGCAACTCGCAATAAAACCGAAACACTCTGGTATCCCTTTCATTGCTGGTAGCCGGAAATAATTTCGCCGCATTGTCAAGTTTTCGCCAATAGGCCCGCTTAGACTGACGCATTATTTTGCCTCCTTTAAAAATCGATTGATATATTCGAAACTCTCCTGTACATGTAAGTATTTAATTCCAAGTGCGAAGAAACCGTGCAGCGCGTCTTCAATCCGGTACATCTTCACCTTATTTCCAGCCGCCCTTAATCTGTGGCCGTATTCCTCCCCCTCATCCCTGAGCGGGTCAAACTCCGCCGTGATCAACAATGTCATAGGCTGATTACTCAGATCTTTCTCCAACAGCGGCGCCAGATACGGGTTCTGCTTATTTTCCTCGCCGCCCGCATAGAAATCAATATAATCCTGCATCTTTCCCGCAGTCAGCAGATAATCTGTTCCGTTATCATGTACCGACTGAAACTCCGATGTCTCTGTGTAATCGTTATTCGTTGCCGGATAAATCAGAATCTGACGCTTCGGCATAAATTCTCCCCGGTCTCTCGCCATCAGGGACAACGCTGCTGTCAGATTTCCCCCTGCACTATCCCCCATGATCGTGATATCCTCCGGCTCTACATTCAGGAAAAACTCGTCCGTAAAGAGTGCCTTTGCCACAGCATAACAGTCTTCCAGCCCCGCCGGGAACGGGAACTCCGGCGCCAGGCGGTACTCCACAGAGACAACCACATGGTTCGTCGCATTGGCCATGCGGGCGCAAATGCGCTGGTAATTATCCACACTCTCAGTCACCCAGCCTCCGCCATGGATAAACAGAAGCACCGGCAATGTATTCCTGCCCGTTTCCTGAAACGATTTTTCATTCGGAAAATAAACCCTTGTCGGCACCTCATACTCACCGTTATATATCTTGTAATCGATCGTCTTGTAAAACACACTCAGCGGATCCAGCCGTTTCAGATCCGCAAGATGCCTGGATGCCTCCACCTCAATCCCGCCGAAAGACAGTGCCTTCAAAATTGCCTGTGCTGCTTTGTTTATTGCCATGCTATTCTCCTTTCAGTCTGACGGTCACAACCTCGTGACCGGTCGCTGGAAGAAATCGATTCACAATATCTTCCGTTTTTATCTTCATACTGGATGTGCATACACATGGATGACATCCAATATATTCATCTTTCAGAACATCCTCATCTATCAGAAGATGAATCTTATTCTCTGTATCGTTCATCAGGCCCATAACGCTGACCGCCCCCGGCTTGATGTCGAGGTACGTAAGCATCGCCTCCTCCGGCGCAAATGACAATCTGGCACTTCCGATCTGACTGGAGAGCTCCTTCGTCTTAAACGGTTTGTCTCCGGGCATCATCAGAAGATAAAACTGCGTCTTCTGTCGGTTGCACAGAAACAGATTCTTGCATACCATGGCCTCCAGCACTTTATCAATCTCCAAACAAGCCTCCATCGTATCTGCCCGCTCATGATCTGTGCGGAAATAGCTGATTCCCAGATTATCCAGATAGTTGTAAACTCTCACTTCGCGTTCTTCCCGTCCGGTGGTATCCTCCGGACGTCCTACGTATAATTGCATTATTATGTCTCCTTATAATCATTTTATTTTTCATGACTGCCGTTCGCCAAATGCAAGCACTTGGCTCACTAGCACTCATTATGTCGTGGCATCCGCAGTGCCGTTCGATTCCGCTTTGCTTCATCTCACTCGCGGGCTTTCGCCCTATCAGCCGATGCAGATATACATTTCCTTATGTGCAAGCACAACGTAAATGTATATCTGCACCTGCTGGCTTTGTATTATGTAGTCCGCAGTGCCGTTCGATTCCGCTTTGCTTCATCTCACTCGCGGGCTTTCGCCCTATCAGCCGATGCAGATATACATTTCCTTATGTGCAAGCACAACGTAAATGTATATCTGCATCGGCTGGCACTGCTCATTGCTGTCGCGTACATTATAGCATATTTATTTCTATTGTCACATGGTGAATATATTTCATTCTGTTTTTTTCGCACTTAAATAATAACATAGTAACTTTATAGAAAATATATTTTTGTTTAAGATTTCTTTTAGGAATTGCACACATTTTCTACACACTTTGTGGATATACTTGTACTCAGATAGTTAATAAAACTATCCCCCCTCATAAAGTAATGGCAAAATCGGAATACCTCTCCCAGTGAGAGGTTCCCGTATTTGTCAACTTTACTCTCATTCCTTTAGATAATACGAATCCCCTGCAGCCGATACTGCAGGGGATTTTTGTGTTATCTTTTTTATATGTCAAGTGTGAACTGGGAGTCCAAAAAGCTTCTTTTGTCTTGAAAAACTAAGATTTATATTCTAATCACCTTATTTTCGTATGGTTCAACCAATTTCTTTATTTCAGTCATATCATTAGCACTATATGAATCAGCCCATTTAAGCAAATCCTTAAGCGATTTCAAAGTTTCTTTTTTACCTTTCTCAAGCCCTAATTTTCTTCTTATAAATCTTTTTATAATACGGTATCTATATGTATGCCTTGGTACTTCTAGTAAAAATATCCTATCTGCATCTGCAAAACACTGTTTGCACCACTTATAATAAACGCCCTCTATTATCCAATTATCTTTATTTAAAATTTCTTGCAGCATTGCATATCTTTCATCTGTATTTCTCTTAACGCCATAAGAATCAGCTTTGTTATCCCATAGTAAATCATCTAAATCATAATGTCCTATATTGTATTCCTCGGATAACCTGTTGGCTAAATAAGTCTTTCCAGAACCACTACCACCAATAATGTGTATCTTCATACTTTCTCTCCATAAAGTGAACCCTCACATGACTGAAGTCACATGCTTCCTGTTTCGGCGTAAATCGCCACAATAAATGCTGGTCTTATGCTTACTCCACAGGCGTAGATTATACTGTTTGGACAGTTCCTGCCCTACAGTTTTTTGTTTGTTTTATTAAGTAACATTTTTTATGCTGCCATTTGGCAGTACATCTCATACCCTTTCATTCTAATGTTGATCGCTGCGTTTAAGTCTCGATCCAGGTTCATTCCACACTTACATATATATCGTCTCTGTTCCAATGATATTTCCTTCACGCTCCCACATCGACTGCAAGTTTTGGAGGATGGATACCATTTATCAACAACCATCAGCTGTTTTCCGCGATCTGCAAGTTTATACGCCAGCATGGATGTGAACATCCCATACCCATTATCTAATGTAGCCTTTCCATTCCTAAAGCCTTGATTAGACATACTGCGCATATTCAGATCTTCGATGCACACCATATCATACCGATTGGCTATCTCGGTTGACTGCTTATGCAGGAAGTCCT
>NZ_FQZY01000038.1 GCF_900142165.1 Hespellia stercorisuis DSM 15480 | reverse complement strand
CAGAAGTCACAACCAAAAAGCGTGGTCGAAAGAAAAAGACCAAGGTACTAAATCTAATTGACAGACTTGTGAATTACAAGGCATCAGTCTGCTTATTTATAAAGAATCTCTGTGTTCCGTTTGATAATAACCTTGCGGAACGTGATTTGCGCATGATTAAGGTTAAAACCAAGGTCTCAGGATGTTTTCGCAGTGAGGAAGGCGCACAGGAATATCTTACAATCATGAGCTATATTGGGACTGCTCATAAGCATGGAATAAATGCTTTTACAGCAATCAGAGAAGCCCTTTTAGGGAATTCCGATATCATCTTTAACTAATGGAGTTCTGAACAGTTACGAATTTCTTATAATAAGCATTCTCCAGCGGCACATCATATTCATCGATCAGAATAATTGCTTTCTTCCCGTAGCATTCATACAAGCACTTTGACAAAAATTTCAAAGATGTCAGGTACGATGCGTCCTCAGCTGTTCGGGACATGATATTATAAAAAAGTGTCTGATCAGACTCTAACTTTAAACTCTTCATGACATCAGCATGCCTCTGATACTCCTCCGCAATCGCCTCTTTCATTCTGCCAAATGCATCAGCATAATCCTTTTGTTTCGCCGACTTCAACGTAAGTGTAATCACCGGATACTGCTCCTGCTCCGAGGTATACTTCTCGCCTGCATCCATGATCCGCAGCCCCTCGAACAGGTGCTTTCGGCTCGTCCCATCCAAAGGCTTCTCAAAAAAATACCGGAGCATACTTAAGTTCAATGTCTTTCCGAAGCGGCGCGGACGCGTAAACAGGTTCACTTCCCCCTTCTTATCAAGTAACTCCTTGATTAGCAGTGATTTATCCACATAATAATACTCTTTCGTAATAATCTTTTCAAAATCATCAATCCCTATTGGTAATGGTGTATACGTCATCACAGAACCTCCCTTGCGTAAAAAACTGTTATATATGTTTTCATCTTAACATCTATAACAGTTTTTATCAATGTGTCAATCTTGTAAATAAGCATTTCGGTTCTTGACTCTGGAACGTCTGCTTTACCGCCTGTTCAGATTCGCGATCTCTTCCTCTGTCATATTCATCATCGCAGACATCAGGCACACTCCCGCTGCACCGCACGCAAATGTTTCTGCCATATTCTGCTCTGTGATTCCTCCGATTGCATGTACCGGAATCTTTACGCTTCCGCATACCTCACGCAAAAACTTAGTCCCTCTGGGTGCAAGCCCCGGCTTGCAGCTTGTCTCATACACATGACCGGCTGTCACGTATGCTGCACCGAGGCGCTCCGCCTCCACCGCTTTTTCCGCAGAGTGCACGGAGATTCCCAGTACCCGGAAGGACTGCCTCACCTCCGGATCAGTAGCCCGCGCATCCGGGAGAGAAAGGTGGATCCGGTCACAGCCCAGATGTTTTGCTGCCTGTACGAAGTGATGCAGCATGCACTCTGTATCGTATTTACTACAGATATCCAGCACCTTTCCGGCAAGCTCCTCATACTCTGACTCTGTCATATCCTTTTCCCGCAGGATGATCCAGTCCACACCGCCCCGACACAGCACTTCTATCTGCTCCAGGAAATCCCCCCGGCACAGCTTCCGGTTCGTCACGGCTGTTACCATCCGGTTTGTCTCCCTACACATAGATATAATCGCTCATGACCGGCTGCAGTCCTTGTGCCTGAATTGCCGCATAGACTTCCTTCACACTTCGACCGTCCGAGATCTCGAACTGCTCGTCTCCCCTGGCGTCCTCATCCTCCAGATGTTCGCCGATTCCGACCGATACTCCCGCTGAGATCTTCGTCGCCGCGATTTGGATCAGATGATTCCGCACCCGCTCGCACTCTCTGGTGGAGATTGTAATGCTCGCAAAGGGCATGAAAATGCGGTATGCGGACACCACCTGCAAGAGTTGCTTTTCGTGTACATCCATCGGATTGATTTTGTCGTTGTTCAAAATCGGGCGCAGTCTCGGACAGGAAAATGCGATCTCTGCATGGGGATATTTCCGCTGGAGAAGGTAAGCATGATAGCCTGTCGCCACCGCATCCTTTCGGAAATCATCCAGTCCCAGGAGTGCCGCGAATCCCACGCCGCGCATGCCCCCTTTGATGGCCCGCTCCTGTGCGTTGAACCGGTAAGGAAAGATACGCTTATGCCCGGACAGATGCAGTGTCTCATATTTATCGGAATTATACGTCTCCTGAAATACCGTCACGTAATCCGCGCCGCACTGATGAAGATATGCATATTCATCCGAGTTCATAGGGTATACCTCCAGACCGATCACTTTAAAATACTTTCGTGCAATCTTGCACGCTTCTCCGATATACTCCACATCTGACATCTTCCGGCTCTCCCCGGTCAGAAGCAGTATCTCCTGCAGTCCCGATTCTGCGATCACCTGCATCTCCTTCTCGATCTGCTCCGGGTTCAGCTTCGCGCGGTGAATCTTGTTGTGGCAGTTAAATCCACAGTAAATACAGTAGTTCTCACAATAATTGGCAATGTAGAGCGGCGTGAACATGAAGGTGGAATTTCCGAAATGTTTCCTTGTCTCAAGCTGTGCTCTCTGCGCCATCTCCTCCAGAAACGGGAGTGCCGCCGGGGATAGCAGTGCCTCAAAATTCTCCGGGCTGCACACCTCTGATTCCAGTGCCCTGCGCACATCCGCCGCTGTGTAGCTGGATTCGTCGTAGGCATTCATCCGGTCGATCACCTTTTCCTGAATATCGGAGTCCAGCACCTCCATTCCCGGAAGATACGTCATGTGGTCAATTCTGTTTTTCTTCTGTAATTCTTTGATTTCTTCTGTCAAAATGCTTTCGTTTACTTTATTTCCCATCTTACTGCTCTCCCTGTTCTTTCAAAAATCCGGTCAATGGTGAGGATGCCGAGCCGCCCTTGTTGATCACACGTCCAAGGCCTGACAGATATGCCGCCCTTCCGGCTTCTATTGCCTTCTTGAACGCCTCCGCCATCACCGGAATATTTCCCGCTGTGGCAATCGCCGTATTGGCCATCACGGCTGCTGCTCCCATCTCCATCGCCTGGCAGGCCTGAGACGGGGAACCGATTCCTGCGTCCACGATGACCGGCACATCTACTTCATCGATCAGAATCTGGATAAAGTCTTTGGTGCAGATTCCCTTATTAGAACCGATCGGCGCGCCCAGCGGCATGACGCACGCCGCACCTGCCTGCACCAGGTCTCTCGCCACATTCAGGTCCGGGTACATGTAAGGCATGACCACAAATCCCTCTTTCGCCAGGATCTCTGTGGCTTTGATGGTCTCGTAGTTATCCGGAAGAAGGTATTTGGTATCACGGATCACTTCTATTTTCACAAAATCACCGTATCCCACTTCTCTGGATAATCTGGCGATCCGCACCGCCTCTTCCGCTGTTCTCGCACCGGAAGTGTTGGGAAGCAGCGTCACATTTTTCGGAATGTAGTCCAGAATGTTGGCACTTCCGCCCTCGTTCGCCCTTCTGAGCGCCAAAGTGATGATCTGTGCCCCGGCATGCTCCACCGCCGCCTCGATCAGTTCCAGGGAATACTTTCCCGAACCCAGGATGAATCTGGAATCAAATTCATGGCCTCCTAAGATTAACTTGTCATTTGTCTGTGCTGCTTTTGCTGTTGTCTCCATTGTTTTCCCCTTTTCTATTGTCTGCTATTTTCTCTCTTCATTGTTATTTTGCACTTTCATATGATTCTTGTTTCAGGCCTCCGCTTCTCCCACCAATATGCGCAGAATCATATTCGCCTCATGGGCTGCACACACACCGACCCGCGGTGCCATCAGGCTGCCCCCGCTCTCCAGTCCGTTGGTCTCATCGCCGCACAGATAGAACCGGGAATTAACCTTTCTCGTCCGAATCAGATTGCTGCTGTTAAACCCGGCCATTCCGGACGCTGCCACCAGCATTTTCTCCCGGGACAGTTCCTCGAAAAACACATCCGTCAGCATGGCCTTCTCCACCGCCTGATCAAAAGCCTCGCATATGATATCCTCCTCCGTAAACAGTGCTTTCGCATTCTCCGCTGTGATCTTCACGGTGTCTGTCTCAATCTTCAGATACGGATTGATCTCTCCGATAATTTCACGCAGCGCCTCCGTCTTATATCTGCCTATGTCTTTCATTCTGTACTGTTGGCGGTTCAGATTGCTCAGGTCGACTCTGTCAAAATCAATCAGATGGAGCTGTCCCACTCCTGCTCTCGCCAGTGCGACTGCCACGGTGGAACCGAGCCCTCCAAGTCCCGCGACTGCTACGCGCCCTGCCGCCAGTTTCTCCTGCACTGCTCTTGTGTGGCGCACACAGAGCGTCTCATATACCTCGTCCCTTGTCGGAATCATCTGCATCACCCTCCTCCCACAAATGTCACGACTTCCAGCGTGTCATATTCGCTTAAAAAACAACTCTCATACTTTGATTTTGGAATAATTTCTCCGTTCAATTCCACCGCAATTTTTTTCAGCTCATATCCCTTCGCTTCTACAAGCATTGCCAGAGACATGTTTTCTGAAATATTTTCCTGTTTTCCGTTTATTTCGATCGTCATTCACTTCTCCTTCCTGAATACGCAGTGAGAGCCTGTGCTCCGCCCTGTTTCTTCCAGTGCACTGGCGTGTCCACTAAAAAAGAGGTTCACAAAGAACTACACCCGCGGTGGTGTACCCCTTCATGAACCTCTGATTCACTCTACGTTTCTCTTATGCAGTTTAAGCCTTCTCTAATAAAAAGGCGGTAAAAATAAAAACGATGAGCCTGATAGGGACTCATCGCATAAATGTCAATTATCTCCCTACGTTAGCATTACCTAAATCAGGTTCACGGTCTAAGCAGTATCAGCTTACTCTCAGCCCACTTCTGTGAGCTCCCTGTTTTTATTTCTATATGTCATTATAGCAGATTTTCTTTGGATTACAACTATAAAACAGATAAATGTGGTTTTTATTTTGTTCATGCTTGTACACTTTTTACAATTTTTCATCCAAGTAAATGATAATTTGCACCAATTGACCAACTGCTTTTTGTTTGCTATACTGTAACAGAAACATTGCTCTTTGAAAAAATCATATCTATATCACTGTTTAAAACATAGCTGGACTCACACGATATTTCAGGTACACTCCTGAAAATTGGACGCTTCGTGAACGTCCGCACCGCCAGCAGTATACCAGTCTTATAGTTATATGAAACAAAGATGTTTATGAACTTACATTTAGGAGGTTAATCATGAAAGAAACCCTATTAGTAAAAAACGTAAAATATCTTGTTACATGTGACGACAATGACCGATTGCTGGAAAATGTCAACATCTTCGTGCAAGATGGAGTCATCACCTACATTGGTGAGGATACTATGGAAGCAGATGATACGATTGATGCATCCCGGATGATTGTATATCCGGGTTTGATAAACACCCATCATCATCTATACCAGACATTCAGTCGGAATTTACCACAGGTACAAAATATGGAATTATTTCCATGGCTGAAAACTTTATATGAAATTTGGAAAAATCTTGATGATGAGGTAATCTATTATAGTTCACTTACCGGAATGGGCGAGTTGTTAAAATCAGGTTGTACAACTTGTCTGGACCATCATTATGTGTTTCCACAAAAAACAGGTTCTAATTTAATTGATACACAATTTCAAGCTGCTGATGCGCTTGGGATTCGTTTGCATGCAACAAGGGGCAGCATGGATTTAAGTGTCAAGGACGGCGGTCTTCCACCAGATTCCGTGGTACAGACTGTAGATGAGATTCTTGCAGATTCAGAGCGTGTGGTAAAAGCACACCATGACCCCAGCCGTTATTCCATGCATCAGGTGGCTCTGGCACCTTGTTCGCCATTCAGTGTCACAGGCGATCTTTTGAGAGAGTCTGCTCTGTTGGCGCGAACACTTGGGGTTCGCCTTCACACACATCTTGCAGAGACCCGCGATGAAGAAATTTACACACTGACACACTATCATCAGCGTCCGTTAGAATACATGGAGAGTCTCGGCTGGCTTGGCTCTGATGTCTGGTATGCCCATGGTATCCATTTCAACGAGGACGAGCTGGCACTTCTGGCAAAAACAGGAACCGGGGTTGCCCACTGTCCGATTTCCAACATGAAGCTTTCTTCCGGTATTGCGAAGATTCCGGAAATGCTGCGGCTTGATGTCCCTGTGGGACTGGCTGTTGACGGCTCTGCAAGCAATGATGGCTCCAACCTTCTGGAGGAAATCCGTGTTGCCTATCTGCTTCATCGTCTAAATTCAAGTTCAGACGCCCCTACCGGATACGACATTCTAAAACTTGCAACCCGGGGAAGTGCTCGAATACTCGGCCGCGATGACATTGGATGTCTCGCTGTTGGGATGGGTGCTGACTTTTTCATGATTGACATGAATCGGATCTCTTTGATTGGCACACAATTCGATCCCAAATCATTACTCGGAACCGTCGGGTTTAAGGGTAATGTCGATTACTCCGTCATAAACGGTAAGGTGGTCGTAAAAGACGGTCGTCTGTGCACGCTCGATGAGGATTCTATCATCTCCAAGGCAAATCAGGTAGTTTCGCACTATCTGGAAAAATAGTATTCTTTCCTTGCTAAATTTAAAACCTAATCCTCATACACCACTTCACCATCACAAATCGTATACTTCACCCTGCCGGACAACTTCATTCCGGTAAAAGGTGAATTGCATGCCTTCGACTTAAAGTCGGTGACCGTCCACTCCTCATGCTCATCAAAAATCACGATGTCTGCCGGTTTTCCCACTTTCAGTGCACCCGCATTCATGTGGTAAAGTTCTGCCGGCTTTGCTGTCATCTTCTCCAACAGGTGCATCATGCTCAGATGCCCCGCATGTACCAGATTGGTGATTCCCAGTGCCAGAGAAGTCTCCAGCCCGATCATTCCGCTTGGTGCTTTCTCCAGACCGCGCGCCTTCTCCTCCTCAGAATGAGGCGCATGATCCGTGGCAATAATCTGAATGGTGTCATCCTTTAAGCCCTCGATGATATCCAGTCTGTCCGCCTCTGTCCGTATGGGCGGGTTCACCTTCGCCAGAGCGCCCTTTTCCAGCACGATTTCTTCGGTCAGTGAAAAATGCTGTGGCGTGGACTCTGCCCAGACATCCGCCCCCAGTTTTTGTGCTGTCCGCACCAGTTCTACGGACGGGCCGGAACTGATATGCTGGATGTTGACGCGCGCGCCGGTATCCAGCGCCAGCATGCAGTCTCTCGCAATCATCACCTGCTCCGATACCGCAGGTGCCCCGCCAAAGTGCAGTTTTTCCGACACGGCTCCCTGATTGATTCCGCTGGATGCGATAAAGGCCGGATCCTCCTCATGGAGACTGATCGGAATGTCCAGTTCCTTCGCACGCCGCATGGCCTCCCGCACCACCAATGGATCCCGCAAAGGAATCCCGTCATCTGTGAGGCCTGCCGCCCCGGCCTCCGTCAGTGCCTCAAAATTCGTAAGTTCCTGTCCCTTGAATCCCTTGGAAACAGCTGCCGCCGACAACACGTGGATCGGTGTCGCCCGCCCCTTGTCGAGCACATAAGTCAGTGTATCCAGGTTGTCGATGACCGGCTTTGTATTCGCCATGCAGACTACAGTGGTGAATCCGCCCGCCGCTGCCGCTGCCGCACCAGTCGCGATGTCTTCCTTGTACGTAAATCCCGGATCCCGGAAATGTACATGAACATCCACCAGCCCCGGCGCCACGATCAGCCCCTTTGCATCGATCACCCGCTCGTAAGCATCCCCCGGTTTCCGGTCTCCGATGGAGACAATTCTGCCCTCTTCTATCTCTATATCGGTTGTCTTTTCCAGCCCCGATTTCGGGTCGATTACGTATCCGTTTTTGATAAGTATCATATGAACTCCTTTCGTTTTTGCAAATCATGCTTTACACTTTGCCGTGCAAATCTGATATCCATAAGTATACTATGAATCTTTCCTCACAACAACTCGAAATATTTAGTATAAGTGACATTCGAAATATTTCGTATAAGAGGCTAATCTGCTTTTGCCATTTTCCTCCAGTTAATGTAGCCATACACCGAATTGAACAGATACGCGGACCACATTACGACCAGTGTAATCGCCCCGGAATCGCCTTTCATCAGCGCCATGCCCCACAGGATTACAGATGCCACATTTACAATGACCCACATCACCCACTGCTCGGAGTATCTCGCCAGCATGAGGAGCGTAGCTATCACACTCAGCGTTGTGGATGTCGCATCGATCATGGCGAAGCTGCCGCCCAGCATTTTTAATACCATGCTGTAGCCTGCCACTGCCGCAATCGAGCCGATGATCAGGATGATCCAGCCCTTCGGGGTCAGATTTCTCGCCTTTACCTCTTCATTTCCAGATGCCATATTTTTTCTCCAGCTGATGAAGCCGATAATGATCATAGGCACCATCAGGATATTGTACATTACTTCGCCGTAAATGTGGGACTGAAAACAGAGGAACGCATAGGTTACCGCCTGAAACAGACCAAATGCATAATTCTCGATTTTCCCTTTTGCACACAGTACCACACTGATCGTTCCCGCCAGACCGCTGAGCAGCGCAAGGATACTATCGCCCCAGATAAGAGACAGCACAATCATTAAAATACTTGATATGGTCAGCCATGCCTTTTCAAACATCGTCCAATCACCAAAAAACTTCTTTACTCTCTCCATCTACTTTTCCTCCTGTGCTTTCCATTTTTCAAATACTTCTTTTGTTATTGAGGGACCTTGAACGCTCACTACCAGCGCCGATATCTGGTTGGCGGTGCGCACTGCACTCTCTGCTTGCGCCCCTGACTGCTCCATTGCGATCACCGCTCCAATATGGGAATCCCCCGCTCCGATAGTGTCAGCCACAACAGCCGTTCCTGACTCGATGATTCTTGTTTCATCCTTCTCCCGCAGAAGTGCTCCTTCCCCTCCAAGGGTGATGATTACTGTATTCTTTGTGCTTTCCTGCAGTTTTTCTGCCGCCTGCGCTGCATCCACTGCTCCGGTGTAGTCCAGCGCCTCCTTCTCATTGAGGTGCAGGACCGGATGAAGCTGAAAGATGCGCGCATGTTTTTCTTTTTCTATATAGCTAATTCTCGGGCCAGGTGCATAGTAGACCTTCAGTTCCGGATGCATTTCCAAAAACCGGATAATCTTCTCTCCGCCGGCTCCCTCGATCTCGTATCCGCAAATATATACCGAATCATACTCTTTTGTATCTATGAGTTCGAACCATTCTGCTTCAAATGTACACTCGATTCCCGGAAGGGTAAGGAATGTCCGCTCTCCGTCCGCCTCCACCATGCACAGGCAGTACCCGTTGTCACTTTTCTCACTCCGGATCGGGCTGACGTGGCCTGCCATCTCCAGTTTTCGTTCCACCATCTCAGCGTACATACCGCTCCCGATCGGTGCAAACAGTGTATACGGCACTTGAAAATGCTTCAGGATATCCGCCACATTATAGGCGCAGCCGCCTACCGTCATCTCCTGTGATTTTGCGTAAACATCCTCCCCGGTCTTAGGAAGTCTGTCAATCTGCATCACGATATCCAGCATTGCAGCTCCGATTACAAGACATTTTTTCATTGCAGTTTCCCCCGTTTCTCTTCTATTTTTTCCGCGTACTCTGTAAAATCCACTTCATTTGCCGTCTGAATCAGTCGTAGATCCGCTTCCGCAATTCCGTCGATTCCTTTGATCCCGCCGCAGATCGCGGTTGCCATGGCTCCGATGGTGTCCGTGTCTCCCCCCAGATTTGCACACATGAGGGCACACTTTTTCACATCAAAGCTGTAGTAGGCAATGGCAATTGCGCAGGGAACCGAATCCACCGTATTCACACCGGCCCCCATCATGTCATAGAGTTCCTGTAAAAATGCGGTCTCATCCTCCGCGTGTCTGTGCGCCAGCTCCACACCATAGCGGATGCGGGTTCCCAGCGATGCCGATACGGTGCTGGCTCCCAGCGATAACGCATACTCCTCAATTTCCAGAACATCCTGAATCATCGCATCCCGGTCTTCCTTCTCCATTACCGATGCAACTGCCATCGCGATCATGGCTGCACCTGCGATCGTGATATCACTGCTGTGGGTCACGGAAGAGACCTGCTTTACATAATCACACAACGCCTTTTTCTGCTCCGCACAAAAGAGTGTTCCGATCGGCGCGATACGCATGGCCGCACCGTTGGAAAGCGCCTGATCTGAGTAGACGCTGGCGTCTTCCCCTTTTTCAAACAGATCCAGTGTAATCTTCGACGTTGGACCCAGAATATTATTCTCAAACGCATTCTCCCGCTTTGCCCACTCCAGAATATGCCTTGCAATGTTTGCCCCATCCGGACGGAAGTCCGTCTCTATGAGACTGTCAAGAATCGTGATTGCCTGCGCTGTATCGTCCGTAAAATTTCCCCGATGATACTGATAAGAAATCTCATTTTCCGGATCCCCCTCCAGAAAATCCGTAATCGTTCCATATTTCTCAAGCACACGCCTGCGGCTCCACAGCTCCGGAGGCATTCCCATTGCATCTCCGATAGCCATCCCATACAATACACCTAAAATCTTTTTTCTCATGTTCTTCTCCTTTTTTTCTTTCCTTGTTCTGCTTGTTATAATAAGTCTTTTATCTTATTATGTCAATTGTGTAACTTAGATCAAAAACCACATTACAATTTGTGCAATATTGACAAAGCATTTACTTTTTTGGTTTTACATATTATACTGAGTGTAACAATATTACAGGAGGTATTTCTATGGGAACACAGCCCAAATATGAACTCATCAAAAATGATCTCATCCAGGCAATCACCGACGGCGTATATCAGCCCGGATGCGAACTGCCCAGCGAAATTGAATTAATTGATACCTACCAGGTGAGCCGGATCACTGTCCGGCGCGCCATGGATGAATTGTATCGTGCCGGATTTATTGAAAAGCATCAGGGAAAACGTGGATATGTAAAAGAAGCTGCCAAGCCGCAGGAATTGACCCGGGTCTCCAGCTATACCGAAGAAATTCTAAGACAGGGGATGACCCCCACCAGAAAAGTGATTGCATCCGGCCTGCGCCTGTGCACAAAAGCAGAACAAGCCACCTTGTCTCTCGACAAGGCAGCTCCTGTTTTTTTCTTGAACCGTATTATATATGCAGACAATAAACCGCTTTGTTACACATCCACCAGTCTGCCCTACCAGCTGTTCCGCGATATCGAAACGTATGATTTTGCTGAGAACTCACTCTATGATGTCATCGAGAATCAGTACGCAGTCAAAATCTCCTCTTCAAATGTCAAGCTGAAAGCCGTTCCCGCCGAACACGAGGTTGCCGAGTATCTTGATGTTGAGAAAGATGTACCGCTTCTGCACTCCTCCGCAGTCACATTCGGCATCAAGGATCATACCGAGTTTCCGATTGAATCCTTCTGCACGTATTATCGGACAGATCTGTTCGAGTACACACTGACGCAGAAGCGATAAATTAAAGCCTGTGTCCAGGTGTTATCCGTAAGACCGGCGGTCTGAAGCGGCAGGTCAGATACACAAAGTCTGCATCACTGAATCAGCGGCATAATATACGTCGACCAGACAAACGACAGCGGCATCACGATCACCATCGCCGGGATCATATCCGCCACCGGAAAATCCTTCACCTTGATCATACGAAAGCCGGTCGCCAGCAGAAGGAAACCGCCGCAGGCCTTGAAATCGTTGATCATGGCCGGTGTCGTCATCGGATAGATGATCACCGCCACATAAAATAATATCAAAAAAATAACTGCCTGCGGGATGGCGATCAATGACACCACCGCTCCCAGATTGCAGGCAAAGATTGCCGCCGTGAAGATATCCAGAATAGACTTTGATATCAACACGGTGTGGTCACCGCTCATCCCGGATACGATGGATCCGTAGATTCCTGTTCCACTGGCACAGAACAGTACGATGATGGTCACAAACGTATCGATAAACTCTTCCTCCGGCATGTCCGGATTTGAGTTCTTCACGATTTTTGATATCCCTTTCTGCATCAATACGGCACCCGCATTGATTCCTCGGCCGAGATGAATGACCAGACCGATTCCGGTTCCGACCACCATCGCAAAGATAACTGCAGGCATATTCTCCATCAGCCCGATGGTGCTGATTCCCATTCCCATGGAACAAACGCCGAATACCATGGTAATGCTGGTCTTAAATTCATGACTTAACTTATGTCCCGCCACTGTTCCCAGTACTCCCCCGGTCAGAACTGAGAACACGTTAATAATTACTCCAATTGGCATATTCATCGCTTACACTTTCTCCCCCTTAGAACGAATCTCTTCTTTGTATCTGTGATAAAAATCATTGGCTGCCCATTTTCTATTTTCCTATAATACCCTACTTCAAAATCTCCAGCAGTTCTTCCCGCGTAAAGCTGCCGCTGTCCAGCCCCTCGCCGCTCAGTATCTGATCGGCGAGTTCTTTCTTCCGGTCCTGCATCTTGACAATGTTCTCTTCGATACTCCCCTTTACGATCAGCTTGTACACATTCACCACATGCTCCTGGCCGATCCGGTGTGCGCGGTCTGTCGCCTGATTCTGTACGGCAATATTCCACCACGGATCATAGTGGATGACCACATCTGCTGCCGTAAGATTCAGCCCTGTTCCACCGGCTTTCAGGGAAATACAGAACACGGAGGTGTCGTCCTGATTAAATGCATTTACCATCTGTCTTCTCTTTTCCTTGCTGGTGGAACCGGTCAGCATATAATAGCTGATCTCTGTTTTTTTCAGTTCTTCCGTCAATTGGTCAAGCATCGATGTAAATTGGGAAAACAAGAGCACTTTGTGTCCGTTGTCCACTGCATTCTGTATAAATGTAACACACATCTCTTTTTTTGCGGAACCGCCCTTGTATCCATCCAGAATCAGCGACGGATCACAGCACAGCTGCCGAAGCCTCGTGAGTTCCGACAGAACTACGATCTTCGAAGTCTTAAATTCCTCATCGGTCTGTTTGTCCAGAAGAAGCTTCAGCCGCTGTACATGTGCATCGTATATCTTCTGCTGTTCTGTGTCCATTTTCGCGTAGACATTCTCTTCCAGCTTATCCGGAAGATCTTTGAGCACATCCTTCTTTAATCTTCGCAGCACGAATGGTTGGATCATCTTCCTGAGACGTTCAGTTGCTGTCTCATCCCGGTTCTGCACAATTGGAGTCTCCAGCTCTTCGCGGAATTTTTTGTATTTGTACAGAAAGCCTGGCATCAGATAATCAAATATACTCCACAGCTCACTCAGTCTGTTTTCGACCGGCGTTCCTGTCAGTGCCAGCTTAAAGGATGCGTTGACTGCCTTCACCGCCTTTGCCGCCTGCGTGTTATGGTTTTTAATGTACTGGGCCTCGTCGATGAATTGTGCCGCAAATGTAAGCTTCTCATATAATTTGATATCTCTTTTTAAAAGATCGTAGGAGGTGATCACGATATCGCTTTCTGTCAATCCTTCCAATGTCTGTTTTCTCTGGGCTGCGCTGCCCACCGCCATACATACCGAAAGCTCCGGTGCGAATTTCTGAAATTCTTCGTACCAGTTAAACACCAGCGAAGCCGGTGTCACGATGATCGTGCTTCCGCACCTTGGATTTTCCTGATACTCTGACACCAGAAATGTGATGACCTGGAGAGTCTTTCCGAGTCCCATATCATCTGCCAGCACACCGCCAAACCCATTCTGCTTTAATGTTTTCAGCCATAAAAATCCCTTTTTCTGGTATGCTCTCAATGTTTTATCCAGAGAATCCGGGATTTCAAAATCATTATCCTCCACGGTCTTCATGTTGCGGATCAGCTCCCGAAAGCTTTTATTCCGGACAGACGCGATTGCCGGGCTTTCCTTGAGCTGTGCATCCACATAGAGTGAGCGGTACTTGTCCACCTGAATGTTCTCCTGAGCAAACTGTTTATCTGATATCTGAAGCCCCTCCTTGAGCTCGAGCACATCCTCCAGTCCGGAGTTCTCCGCATTGATAAAAGAGCCGTCCTTTAGCCGATAGAACTTTTTCTTTCGATCATATTTTGACAGAATGTCAATCAACTCTTCCCGCGGCATTTCCCCGGAATCCAGCGTCAGGTTCATAAGCCCGCTTTCGATGGAAACGCCCACCGTGATCTTCGGCGCGGATTTTACTTCCATCCGTTTGATCGTGTCGGATACAAATACCTCCGCAATCTGCTGCATCCGTGGGATTCCATAGACAAGCAGTTCGTAGATGGCTTCTTCATCATCGATTGCCACAATGCAGTTCTCTTTGCTGTCAAAGGCATTGCCGTACTCATGTACCAGTGTCCGCACAGCGTACTCTTCTTCCATATTTCGGTTTGAAATATCCGTCGTCTCATAAAGTGAATACTTTGTTTCGCCATACTTTACGACCGGCCTGCATGTAATCATATTGGTCTGCGGTGCATCCAGATAGATCATAAATTCCGGAATCTGCACCCCGTACTGTTCCTTGTCAAAATTTACGACCTCACACTCGTAATGCTCCTCAAGCGCAGGCAGCAATTCTCTGCAAAAAGCCGGAATATCCGCATTTCCGATGAACGCATTTCCGCTCTGGAGCTGTGTCATCGCACCCACAAATTCCCGGAGGACTTCATTTTCTGTTATCTGTTCGATATATACATATCCGTCATGGAAAAACACCGTGGATCGATTTAATTTGTACCCCGGATATAACGAGACCTCCAGATTTACTCCGTCCTTGTTCCCCGTCAGCTTTAGCTTTTTGGACAGTGGCTTTTCCGAAATCTGCCATGTTGTGTATGGCATCCCCATCACCTGTGCCTGAAAAGACTGCCCGCGCATCAGATTCAGATAGTTCTCCAACGCGTCTCCACTCAGATACATCTCCCTGCTCTTTGGAGCCGAACGTCCATAACTGTAATAGCCATAATAGCTGTCGTTCCGGTATTGTTCCGCATTCTCTCTGGTCCACTGCTCCAGAAATTTCACAAGCTTTCGAGAGGCTTCGTCAAACGCTTCCATAGAATGAAGGAACTCCAGTTTCTTTCCATATCTGTACCTGTCCCGCCTGTCAATGTGATTTATAAGTTCAAACACATCCTTTACAACGTACATCTGCGTGATACCAATTTTAAAGGAGACATAAACACTGTCAGCCTCACAGAACATCGTCGGTTCCAGATGTACCTGCCCGTATGTATCCTGCTCCAAAAGCGGCAGCATACGCTCCTCCTGCCTTTTTCTGAGAAGCTGGCCAAGCACCGGTGTTGTCTCTGGCTTTATTCCCTTTTGAATCTTAAACCTGCTGCCCTGAAATATCCCCTCTCCATTCTCTGAGCATAATTCCTGCTGCCAAGTGTCGGAAGAATCCTCCATGTATTTCAAAAGAACGGCCACGCAGTGCTTGCAGATTCCACTGTAAGAGGCAAATGCCGGACACTCGCAATCTATATCTTCAATCTCATCGTCCAACAGGTTTACACTCATGGTCACTTCGTAGAGGCTGCCACCACTTCCCGCCACCACTGCCGCGATCTCATCATATTCTGCGTAGTCGTCCTCCGCAGCCGAAAAATGAAGGATCTTATCCTGTCTGTAAATCTGTTCTCCGCGGGAATATGAGCGGGGCCCTGCAAGTCTGGCTATCTGTTCTTTCTTAATCATCGGTTTTCTCCATGTTTTTTCTTTTATTTTACTTAACTGTTAATTCTCTAATTTCCGCTATATCTAAAGACTGGATGCATCTGGCGACCTTTTCAATCGAATCGCCTTCTCTCAACATGGCGAGCGCATTTTTTCTGGCTACTTCTTTGGTCACTTCTTCGGTCACTTCTTTAGTCACTTCTTTAGTCACTTCTTTGGTCACTGTTTCTGTCACAATTTTTCTGGTTGTCTTCACAGCCTCTTCCACAGCCTCCAGCTTTTCTTTTTCAAACAATTTTGCTACTTTCGTCATCATAATCCACTCCTTCATTTGATTTGCGACTTCATTATCAATTACTTTGTCCGAAAATACAAGAATACCACTCAGCAAAAAAATCTGTGTCTTCTCATCCTCGATTTCCTTTGCCGCAGAAAACAATTCCTTGATCATTTCTTTTTTCTTCTCTTTTCCCACATATGTAAGTGGCAAAATGACAAACGCCATCAATTCCTTATCCGTTAATTTCTCGTTATTTTGAATTTTTTCATCAAGTCTCACTCTTATTTCTTCCGAGTCCAATTCTGATAAAAATGCCTGCTCAATACATAGACTCACCGCCCCGGCATCCATCACTGCTTCTGTCTCCTGCGGTCTGACATCCGCAGTGTAGAGAACAATCATCCTCACCTTAATTTTACCACTTTTCTGATAACGCCGCAGTATACGCACAATATATTCCAAATATTTAAGTTTGTTTTTGGCTTTGTACGCACTCTCATAATCAATAATTGCAAAGCTCCCATCTTCCAGTCTGAAAATGTTGTCAATCCGAAGTTCATTTGCCCTGACTGCCGGAAGGTTTGTCGGTAATACTTCTACAATTCGGGGCAAGTGCACTCCATAGACTTCCAATGACTGTTTTGGAAACATCTCCGCAAATGTTTTGGAGAGAATATCCTTATTCTGATACGCTACTTCTTTCTTTTTTCTCATATGCATTTCCTTTCTTTTACATTCCTGATATGCAAAAGAAAGAAATACCCGTCTTTTTCTAAAGTATATCAGAGTATGCTGTTTTTTTAAACTGGTTGTTGAAAATATTGGTCGAAAAGACCGATGATATCGTCCTATATATTTCTGACGATAAAATGCTTTTACTTAAGCGAGAACTGCTGTAAGTAAAAGCATCATAACATACAAATCTATATTTGGCAATCAGGCAATTGGGGACGTAGTAAAGTTGCAACTTTACTACGTCCCCAATTGTCTTTCAACCTGTCCCTTATATACAAATCTATATTCTACTATTCATTTCATCCGAACGCCGGAAATATTTTGTGAACAGAAATCCACCAAATATCAGTCCATTCATAATCAGTGCCGGCAGGAGTTCTGACCATCCTGCCTGCTGATTCTGCAGCACATCCGCACTATAGTTCGCCGTGATGACCGGGATCAGATTATTATTCAGATAGTGTAGGATAACAGGCACCCAGATATTTTTCGTTTTCATGTATGCGTATGCCATGAAAATTCCAAGGGTGATACAGGTAATCTGCTGTCCTGCCGCACTTGCAAGTCCGGATCCCAGGCTATAATAAAAGAAATTAATCGGAAGATGCCATAACCCCCAGACGACTCCCACAACAATCACACCCAGGCGAAGTCCAAATCGTTTCTGCAGAAGCGGCTGCAGAAAATAGCGCCAACCATACTCCTCACCAAAAAATGCAAGAAATACAAGAAAGAAGTTGACCGGCAATGCCGCCAATGTGATCCATGTCATCGGATTCCCTGTAATCTCTTTTATAGCTGATAACTGTCCCTCGAGCGCATACGCAATTACCGTGCGCAAAAGATACAGGAAAACAAACAGAACAACGCAGAACACTGAACTCTTCCATTTTCTGAACCGGAGGCCATAAGCTTCTCTTTTTTCCTTTTTTTCTGTCAGGAGTAGAATCCATCCCAGAACACTTCCGGCCATAATCATCAGCTGTGCTGCCAGGATCCACATATTTTCCGACGGAGCAAACACACTTACAATGCTCATGACCGCCATCAAAGCTGTAAAAATCACCACCATCACAAAAAACCGTTTTGGAATCCGCAAATCCTCTTTTTTTGTAATCATGTACGCCAGCATCACTCCCGCCGCCGGGTACATCATCTGTGCATTCGCGAACACGCTCAGATCCACACCCTTCGTACTCCCATACCACATCAGCAGCCCCAGCAGATAGGGGGTTCCGAACGCAATCAAAACATAGATCAACAACTGTTTTTTCTCTTTTTCCGTAAACCGCATCCTCTTCACCTCATATTCCTTCATAATATTGCGTAAATTTCACTCTGTAACCTTACTTTATATTGAACTGCACCAGCTTCATATCCTCATCAAATCCGATTGTAAACTGTATCTTTCCATTTTCATACTGCCCGACCATCACGACGCCGCCATATGCCTCACCGGTCTTTTTATTCTCACTTCCCATCGTCACAGTCTTTATCACTTTCTGAAACGCTCCGTCCTTATCCAGATAGGGATCGCCCTGCTTTGCGAACTCTTTGGCAGTGATTGCGTCTTTCAGCTCCTTATTCCCCATGTCAATGATCTTCTGATACTCCCTGTCATTGAAATATTCAACCGCCTTCATTGACTCAGCCTTCACCGTCTCCTCATCAAATGCATTCGAAAGTTCTGTTCCGGCCGAACTGCAGCCTGTAAGCAGCACCAGCAAAATTCCAAATACCATAAGTATCGCTATTGTTCCTCTCTTCATTCTGTCCTCCTTTTTCCCTGCCACACCACTCAGGATGCATTCATGTTTTCCACTCTCTCCACATAGCTTTTTCATTTTCTCCGCTCCTTACCTTTTATGACTCTCTCTGGATTTTCTCCAGTTTCTCCGGAAACACCAGCGTAACAGCAAACATATGATCCGCCTGCGTCACCTGCATCTCCCCACCGTATTTTTCTACGGCGCCCCGTACATTTGTAAGACCCAGACCTTCATGCCCTTTTTTTGTAGTTCCCTCCGTGCTGCATTCTCCCGCAAATGGGTTGGTGAGCTTTATCATCGTAAAATCATGAATCTGTTCCCCCTGAATCCGAATGCTTCTCGTCTCCCTATCCGGCTGCGCCTCCACAGCATTATCCAGAAGATTTGCAAAGATCGTCGTGATGTCCATATCTGATATAAATTCCAAACTGATCCCCCCCAGACGGCACTCCACATGCTCTGGAAGAAACTCCTTGAATTTATCATTGAGTACGATGTTGAGCATCTTTGATTCCGCATAGAATTTCATTCCCAGTGAATTGAGCATTGCATGCATGTCTTCAATGTAGGGACTGTTCTCCATCTTCTCCGCCTGCTCGAGAACGGTCAAATGATTTCGGATATCGTGGATTATCTTTCTGGAACGGCTGTAATTGTCTTCCAGATCTTCATAGTACTGCAGTGTCAGCTCATTCTGCTGCTGAATCAGTTTCAGCCGATGCTTCAGTTCTCTGTTTTTTGCCACATCATACCAAAAATACAGACAGTACACATTGATCACGATCAGCAGTCCATCAAACAGCAGCATCCAGCCATACCCGTATCGAACCAGGAACACTTCTCCTGAAATCGCATAGAGAAACATCAGTGCAGTGCTGAACACCGGAACAATAATCATTCCCCTGATCTTCAGCTCTTTTCCGGCATCTGTGTAGCGGCTTTTCAGAAGCCGCCGCATCACAAACGTCACCGCCATGAGAAACGCAACCCGCAGTATAATCAGCAGAACTATTGTCAGCGGATACTCCACCTGTACGGCCATTGTAATCACAGCTACAGCATAGGCTGCCATATACTGTGCGGCCAGAAATTCCATCCAGAATATGATCTGGTAAAGGATTCCCGTCTTATTCTTATAATACAAAGTTCTTCCGATTCCAACGTAAAAGAGTGTCATCACGACTGTCGTCAGAATATCATTGCGAAATAACGGCAGCACCGTGGCCAGAACTCCATAAAAAATCCACGCGATTACCTTCTTCCATCTATCCACATCCTTTTCTCTCGGAATCGCATGAAGGAAACTCACAGAACAGCCCATGATTGCCAGCATGTCAAGCACAGTGAATACCAGCGACACAATTTTTACCATATTCCCCCCTCCATTCTCTCTGACAGATAAGATACCAGTTCCTGTTTCCATCCTTTCTGCTTCTTCTGGGCAACAGGAATCTCCAGCCCATTATCCAACAGGATAACGTTTCCCCGCACATTCTTCACATGAAACATATTTACTACAAAGCTTTGATGCGGCATGGAAAAGCCAAAAGGTTTCATCCGCTCCGCCACCGCTCCAATCCTGTCCTTCAGGTAATAGCTTTCTTCCCCTGTGACAATGCGCACTCTGCGATCTTCATATTCAAAGTAGCAGATATCCTCTGTCGCAAGGCACACCAGCCCTTTGACTGTCTCAAAATCCAGAATCGTCTTCTTTTTCTCCGCCATGGAATAGCGAAATATTTCCTCCAGCACATCCCGGATTTCCTGTTCTTTTACCGGTTTCAGCAAATACTGGAATGCATGAACACCAAATGCACCGGATACATAATCCCGATATGCTGTCAGATACACAATCCGGGTCTCCCTGTCGGTCTCACGAATTTTTCTGCCCGTCTCGATTCCATTCATCCCCTTCATATCAATGTCTAAAAAAATAGCATGATAGGGACGGTATCCTTCAAGCAATGCCTCACCAGACTGAAAGCAGTCCACCTGTACCTGCGGATTCCAGCCTTTTATCAGTCCGGACACCTCATCTGTTATCCTTTTTTCGTCGTCACAAACCGCAATCTGATACATTTTCTTCTCCCATCTCATTCTGTTGAATTTAGTGTAGCACAAATGTTTTTCTCTCAGAAGTCACTTTACCTGATTGCCGGAAAACATGTATTAAAATACCCTGGTGTTTTCCATATTGGCTCCGCAGGAGTCTTGTCTGCAACTCCCCCCCGGCAGCAGCTTCTGTATAAATTGATATACAAAAAAGAAGCGGCGGAATATACTGTTTCATATATTTCCCGCCACTCCACTGTACCCATCCTCACCAGGTTTCCTTCCAGAAGCGTTGAACTCCGTTGAACTCTCTCGTATGTTCTCATATGCTCTTTTATCCACTCCATCACTCGCAGAATCTCTTCCTCTTCTTTTCACTTGATAGTGACAAGTAATGAATGTAATGCTGTACTTACAGAACCTTCTCCATCATATAACCTTCACGGACTCCACCTGCTGCCATCTGGATTTTTCTACACCTGCAATAATCGTTGATTGTGTCCAGTACGATCATTCCCGGAATAATCGTGTGGATTCGATCTGGAACGATCTTGAGGATTCTGGCCATTCCTGCCTTCTTCCCGTGTCTTAATTCATTCAAAAGCTCTTTGATTTTGTCACATTCCATCACCGTGTTATCCACTGAACAGTCAAAATACTCATTGTACAGCTTCAGACATGCACGGTTTGTTCCGCCAACGCCAAGTGCCAGCCTCTGTTTTCCAATCTGCAGCTTATCCAGTTCTTTTCTCACGTGCTCTCTGATCTCTTCGTCCTCATCTTCTGTCGGGAACAGTCCCTCCACATATTTAGAAAATGCTTTCAGCGAACCGATCGGTATAGAGTCTGCACTCTCCACCTTCTCATCTTTGAAACACACCAGCTCTGTACTGCCGCCACCGATATCGATCACGATCCCGGTCTCAAAGTCCGTACCATATGTAGCTCCGGCAAAATCATACATGGCTTCCTTTTTGCCGGATATAATCTCCACCTCAATTCCGGTCTTGTCATAAATCTCTTTCACGATTTTTTCCGTATTATCCACGTTTCGCAGTGATGCAGTCGCTGTAACATAGAGGCGGTCCAACCCGATGCACATGATGATTTTCTTAAAATCATCCAGCGTATCGACCACTTTTTTGATGCCTTTCTTGCTCAGGCAGTTGTCTTCATCCACATATCCGGCCAGTCCTGCCATACTCTTTTTATGGAATGTGGGTAATAATTTTTTATCCACGACGCGGTAACAGGAAAGACGCATCGTATTCGATCCAATATCAATAATTCCGTACATAATTTCCCTCCAATTTTACATAATCTAGTTACAGGCTAAATTCCACAGTGTCGTTCGATTCCGCTTCGCTCCATCTCCTCGCGGGCTTTTGTTTACTTGCATTGTGCTGGTTGCCCGCAGTGTCGTTCGATTCCGCTTCGCTCCATCTCACTCGCGGGCTTTTGTTTACTTGCATTGTGCTGGTTGCCCGCAGTGTCGTTCGATTCTGCTTCGCTCCATCTCACTCGCGGGCTTTTGTATGCTTACATTGTGTATGTTGCCCGCAGTGTCGTTCGATTCCGCTTCGCTCCATCTCACTCGCGGGCTTTCGCCCTATCAGCAGATGACAACAAGCATTTACTTATGTGCGAGCACAACGTAAACGCTTGTTGTCATCTGCTGGCACTGCTCATTGCTGTCGCGTACATTATACCATATCTTCTGTTCTTTCGAATACTGTTTTTTCTTGAAAAGGCAAAAAGGTAGTGCAGAGTTTCCTCTGCACTACCTCGTTAAATATTATTTTGATTCGCTGGTTCTGAGCACTGTGTCTTACTCTGCAACATCTGCGTACATGAAGTACCAGTAACCGTATGGTGAATGCCAAGAACCTGTGATTTTGTCACTCTGTAACCAGAAGTCATTGTAGTAAGCAATCGGAATACATCCGTTGTTCTCCATCAGCACATCCTCTGCTTTGTGGAGTGCCTCTGATCTCTCTTTTGGATCCAGTGTTTCCGCCGCTGTCTCCATCGCTGCATCGTAATCCGGATTAGAGAACTTACCATCGTTGTTTCCGTTGCCGGTTGTGAACAGTTCCAGAATGTTGGAAGGATCTGAATAATCTCCTACCCATCCGTTACGGGAAGTCTCATAGTCTCCGGCACGTCTCATCGGTGTGAAGCTTGCCCACTCTACGATCTCTACATTGAGTGTGATGCCGATCTCTGCCCATGCCTGCTGAAGATACTCTGCTACCACTTTATGATAAGCCATATCGTTTGTTGAGTATGTGATGGTCGGGAGGCCTTCTCCATTCGGATATCCTGCTTCGGCAAGTGCTGCCTTTGCTTCTTTCAGGTTTTCATCAAATGTCTTAGAATCAATGTATGGTTTTCCGCCATTCGCATTTTCTGAGAATTCAGAACCATCGGTGTCTAACCATCCCGGGCCAACGATAGATGTTGCCGGTGTATAGGTTCCCTGCATCAGTTCATTCGCCACATATTCTCTGTCGATAGAAAGGTTTAATGCCTTACGTACCAGTGCGTTGTCAAATGGTTCTTTTAAGTCATTCAGACTTACATAATATGTTCCGATAATCGGATCAATGTAGAAGTCATCCTGTCCATCCAGAGAAGGAATCTCTTCTGTCGGTACGTCCTTGATCATCAGAACTTCTCCGGTCTGGTATGCACTGTAGGCTGCATTGGAGTCTTCCATCAATACCCATTTGATGCTTCCAAGTTTAATCGCATCTGCATTCCAGTAATTTTCATTCTTGCTCATGATGATGTGTGAACCAGGAACCCACTCTGTTACGTTGAAAGGCCCGTTGGATACATACATCTCAGGATCTGTTGCCCATGCATCGCCATTTTTTTCGATTGTTGCCTCCTGTACAGGGCTCAATGTTGCAAATGCTGCCAGGCTCTCGAAATAAGTACATGGTGCTGAGAGTTCTACCACAAATGTCTTGTCATCCGGAGCCGATACCGCCAGCGCATCCAGGTCACCTGCTACCGCTTCGTCAAATCCTTTTACCACGCCAAGTACGGTGGATGCATAAGGTGCTGCTACATTCGGATCACATACACGTTTCCAGCTGTAGACAAAGTCGTTTGCTGTCAGATCACTTCCGTCTGACCACTTCAGACCATCGCGCAGGTGGAAGGTCCATGTGAGACCATCCTCTGAGCTCTCCCATTTTTCTGCCTGTCCGGGAGCAATCTGATTGTCCTTATCTACTGTCAGAAGACACTCAAAGTTGTGCAGAATCATGTTGCCTCCGTCTACCGCCGAGTTCAATGCCGGATCCAGTGTCTCCGGGTTCGGTCCAACCTGCACTGCGAGCTGCTTTCCTTCTGATGATCCTGACGATGATGTGGATGCTTTATCCTTAGAGCCTCCGCATCCTGCCAGACTGCCGACAACCAATGCCATCGCCAGCAATAATGCTACTTTCCTTTTCATTTTTACCTCCTCTTGAAAGCATGAAATACTTTCTTTTTATTTATTGTACTTTGTGGCACGCCACATAGTGACCGGTACTTACTTCACGCCATGCCGGTTCCTCCGCCGCACACTGCTCTGTAGCGTATGGGCATCTAGTACGGAAACGACATCCGGAAGGCGGATTCAGGGGACTTGGTACATCCCCCTTTAAGATAATTCGTTTGCTTGCTCTGCTCAGCTTCGGATCCGCAATCGGGATCGCCGAGATCAGGCTCTGTGTATATGGATGCAGACTGTGCTCTGTGAGCTCGTAGCTGTCTGCCAGCTCCACCAGCTTTCCGAGATACATGACACCGATTCGATTGGAAATGTGTTTCACGATCGACAGGTCATGAGCGATAAACAGATAGGTCAGTCCCATGGACTCCTGCAGCTCCTCAAACATGTTGATTACCTGCGCCTGAATGGATACATCCAGCGCAGAGATCGGCTCATCACACACGATAAACTGCGGATCTACCGCCAGGGCACGGGCGATTCCCACACGCTGTCTCTGTCCGCCGGAAAATTCATGTGGATACCGGTTCGCATGTTCGGAGTTCAGTCCTACCTTGCGCAGCATCTCTATGATCTTGTTCTGTCTGTCCTCTTTGCTTGCAGCCAACTTATGAATATCGATGGCTTCTCCCACGATATCACCGACCGTCATACGTGGATCCAGACTTGCATAAGGATCCTGAAATACGATCTGCATTTTTCTGCGATAAGGGAGCATGTTCTCCGCTATCTTTTTCTCACTGTCAAAAATCACTTTCCCGTCGTATGTGATACGCCCGGAAGTCGGCTCATACAGACGAAGAAGCGTACGTCCCGTCGTCGTCTTTCCACAGCCGGATTCGCCTACCAGTCCCAGTGTCTCACCCTTATTAATAAAGAAAGAGACATCATCCACAGCCTTTACATATTTTTTCTTCTTTCCAACTCCACCTGCCGGGAAGTATTGTTTTAAATTATCTGCCTGTACTAATATTTCACTCACTGTACGTTACCTCCCTCAAACTCTTTCTTCTGATGCATCCAGCAGCTTGTATAATGTGTATCACTAAATTCCGTAACAGGCGGCATCTCGCGAAGACAGATCTTCATACAGGAGTCACAGCGCGGTGCAAACGGACATCCCTTCGGCGGATTCAGCATATCGATCGGTGTTCCCTCGATTGGAACCAGCTTCTCATGCTCCTTCGCATCCAGTCTCGGAATGCTCTTGAGCAGCCCCTTGGTATACTCGTGTCCGGGCTCATAGAATATCTCATCTGTCAGACCGTATTCAATGATCTTTCCGGCATACATGACTGCGATCTTCTCGCACATATTTGCAACAATTCCCAGGTCATGGGTGATCATGATGATTGCCATTCCCAGTTTATTCTTCAGTTCTACCATCAATTCCAGAATCTGCGCCTGAATCGTAACATCCAGCGCGGTCGTCGGTTCATCCGCGATCAGAAGCTTCGGCTCACAGGCCAGTGCAATGGCGATCATCACACGCTGTCTCATACCACCGGACAGTTCATGCGGATACTGCTTCAGACGCTTCTCCGGCTCGTTGATTCCAACCAGCGTGAGCAACTCGACTGCACGTGCCTGAACCTCTTCTTTTGATTTATCCGTGTGGAGCTTGATCACTTCTCTGATCTGATTCCCGATCGTAAACACCGGATTCAGACTGGTCATCGGGTCCTGGAAAATGATTGCAACTTCTTTTCCGCGGATGGTGCACATATCCTTCTCCGTCATGTCGTTGATCTTGTGTCCGTTGAACTCCAGTGTTCCGCCGATCAGACGTCCCGGATGTGCAGTCAGTCCCATCAGGGAATATGCAGTTACAGATTTGCCGGAACCACTCTCTCCTACGATTCCCAGCACCTCTCCCTCTTTCAGACGCAGGGATACGTCATTTAAAGCCTTGACCTCTCCAGCAGGTGTGAAGAAAGAAAGGCGTTCATTCTCAATATTTACCAGATATTCACTCATATCAATTCTTCCTTTCTTAGTTCTTCATCTTCGGATCGAATGCGTCACGCAGTCCGTCTCCCAGAAGGTTAAAGCTCAGTATGATCAGACTGATCAGAAGAGCCGGTGCAAAGAGCAGATACGGATAGGTGTTCAATCCGTTGATTGCATCACTTGCCAGACTTCCCAGCGACGGAAGGGGAACTGCAACACCCAATCCCAAAAAGCTTAAGAAACTCTCTGTAAATATAGAGGAAGGAATCTGTAATGTCGTGGTAACGATCAGTGTTCCGATACAGTTGGTCAGCAGATGCTTCTTGATGATACGTGCATTGCTTGCTCCCAGCGCTCTCGCCGCGGTCACGTACTCACTCTCCTTGAGCATCAGCACCTGGCTTCGCACCATACGTGCCATTCCGACCCAGTATAAAAGTGCGAACACAATGAAGATACTGATCAGGTTCTTACCCACAATCTGGATCCAGGTGAATCCCGGAACCTGGGAAAGTGATTCCAGTGGTGCCTTCAGTGCAAAAGAAAGCAGTACAATCAGCAGAATATCCGGTATGGTGTAAATAATATCTACAATACGCATCATTATCATATCCGTCCAGCCCCCGAAAAATGCAGCGACCGAACCATAAATGGAACCGATCAGCAGAATGATTGCCGTTGCAACCAGTCCTACGATCAACGAGATCCGGCTGCCCATCATAACACGGATTGCATAGTCACGTCCCAGCTTGTCCGTTCCCAGCACGTGTGGGAATACCTTCTCTCCCGCATCAATTGCCTGCTGTTCATTTGAAGAATAGGTCATCGGTGAGAGGTTGTTTGCTCCCTGAATCTGTGTTTCATATGAATATGGGTAAAAACTCGGCACAATAAACGAAAAAATCATGACTAATACGATTACGACCAGGCTTACCATTGCTATTTTATTCTTTTTCAGGCGGCGCAGACCGTCTTTCCAGAAGCCGACGCTCTCCCGCATGACGGTGAGGCTTTCTTTCTCACTGTCCGATGCCGGTGCAAAATCTTCCGGTTTCAGTTTTAATTGAAAACTTAATGGATTCTCTTTCATCTTCTATCTCTATCCTTCCTTCTACTTTAACTTAATACGTGGATCAACCAGCTTATAGACAATATCCACCAACACGTTCATGACGATCATCAGTGTTGCAAGGAAAATGGTTGTTCCCATAATGATTGGGTAGTCACGGTTGTTGATGGAACCGATAAACTGGCTTCCAAGCCCAGGAATCGTGAAGATTTTCTCCACAACAAAGCTTCCAGTTAAAGTATAAGCCATCATTGGTCCCAAATAAGTAACAACAGGAAGGACTGCATTACGCAGTGCATGCTTAAACAAGCTGATAAACTGTGTCAGACCCTTGGCACGTGCTGTTCTCATATAATCCTGTCCTAGAACATCCAGCATGGAAGAACGCATCAGACGCATAATGTATGCCGTTGGATAGAATGCCAGCGATGCAACCGGCATAATATAATTTTTCCAGGAGGCTAGCCCGAAGGTCGGAAGTAACTTCAGGTGTACTCCTAAGAAATACATCAGCAGTGTACAAATAACAAAACTTGGCACTGCGATACCACAGGTCGATATGACGCTGATCAGATTATCCAGAAACTTCCCTCTGTTCAGTGCCGCAATACAGCCCAGCGGTATACCGAGACAGACTGCCACAAGTATTGCCAGTCCTCCCACCTTTGCTGAAACTGGAAATTTAGATAGAATAATCTGTGTCACTGTACGTCCACGCTGCTTCAGGCTATCCCCAAAATCTCCGTGAAGCGCGTCTGTCATATATGTAATATATTGCTGTCCCAATGGTTTATCCAAACCATACTTCGCCTCGAGTGCGGCCTGTGCCTGCGGACTGATTGCTTTCTCCGACATAAATGGTCCTCCGGGAACCAGATTCATCAGAAAGAAAGTCAGCGTCGCTACGATAAACACCGTAACAATCGCCATTAAAACACGTTTGATAACATATTTCTTCATTTGTTGCCTCTCTCCTTCATTTCTACTTGTACATTTTGCCCGTCTTAAAACGGTATATAACCTTTATTATATAAAAAAAGCACAGCAAATACAAGAACAATTATTTTTTCAGAGTTAATTCGGTCTAAATATTAGTATATTATTCCATTTTTTTATATTAAATATAGCAAAAAAAGGGCTTTAAATCCTGAACTGACGGTTTTTATATTTTTTCTTCTATAAACATGAATGGAATATTTTCCCGGCGGCAGACGGGACTGTATACTTCTGTGCTCTGCACAATTGAAATGCAGGATTTACTTACGGACAGTCCATCTCGTAAACTCTGGCCTCATACGGTCGCAGCAGTCTCCATGTTTTTCCAGCCCCATTTTTCCTGCTGCCTTTCCCGCCGCTTTTCCCGTAGTTGCACAAAACCAGCTTTTTCCGCCATCCCCGGCATTCTTTCGGCATTCTCCACCTCAGATTTTTGGTGCTGAAGGAACACACGATCAGCAGGCTCTTTCCATGATAGCGGCGCTCATACATATAGATGCGGTTATCATACTTTCGAAATTCCCGGTAATCCCCCCACAGTGCCGTCTCGCTTTTCTTCCGGTAGTGCAGGCATCTGCGATAAAAATTCAAAATGCTGTCCGGTTCCCGTTCTTCTTTTTCCACATTGATTTCTTTATAATTGGGGTTCACATAAAACCAGGGCGTTCCCGTCGTAAAACCGGCATTGGACGAATCGTTCCACTGCATCGGTGTTCTGGAGGAATCACGACTCGACGCGTGGATCCTGGCCATCCGTTTTTCCCTGCTCTCCCTCCGATGAAAGCTGTGATAATTATTTTTGGAAGACACATCCATGTACTGATCAATAGAATCGAGGTGGATGTTGAGCATCCCGATCTCCTGCCCCTGATAGACAAAGGGCGTTCCCTGCTGAAACAGGTAGCAGACTGCAAGCATGGTTCCGCTCTCCCGCACAAACGCTTCATTTCCATAACGGCTGATGACCCGCGGATGATCATGATTTTCCAAATAGAGTGTATTCCACGCCTTGCCGTTGAGCGCGTGCTGCCATTTCCGAAAGGCGCGCTTGAGCCGCGTCAGCTTAAACGGCCGCTGTATATATTCCGTGAACAGACAGTCTGCCATCATATGATCAAAATGAAACATCAGATCCAGCGATTTTTTCTCGCCCGTCATGTAGGACAACGCGGATTCAGTGGTCGTCATCGGACCTTCCCCCAGCTGAAAACAGTCGTATTCCTCGCATACCTTTCGAAACTCTGCGAGATATTCATGAATATGCGGACCGTCTTTATATAGATGCATTCCGTTGGCCGCCGGGATGAGGGGCAGACCATTCGGAAGTCCGTCCGCCTTCGATATAAATGTGATCACGTCCTCGCGAAAGCCGTCCACTCCCATAGACAGCCAGAAACGCATAATCTCCTTCACTTCCTCCCGCACCTTCGGATTATCCATGTTCAGGTCCGGCTGTTTCTTCGCAAACAAATGAAGATAATACTGATTCCGCTCCGGCGCATACTCCCACGCCTTCCCCTCAAACAGACTGTTCCAGTTATTGGGCAGCCTGCCATTTTTGGCATCCTTCCATATATAGTAGTCACTGTATGGGTTGTCCCTGCTCTTTCTGCTCTCCACAAACCAGGGATGCTCATCAGACGTATGGTTGATCACCAGATCCATAATCACCTTCATTCCCATCTCATGTGCCCGGTCGAGCACCTTTTGAAACTGTTCTAAATCTCCATAATCCGGATGAATATTTTTATAATCAGAAATATCATATCCAAAGTCTGCATTGGGCGACGGGTACAGCGGCGAAAACCAGATGCCATCCACACCAAGTGACTGAATATACGGGAGTTTTTCGTATACTCCCGCGAGATCACCTATTCCGTCCCCATTTCCATCGTAAAAGCTGCGTATCCAGATCTGATAAAAAGACATTCGCTTATACCAGTCTTTTTCCATGTTCTCACCTCGATTTTCAGTATCTAAAACCACTTTTCAAATTCTTCCCTGATTTCATCCCGGAGTTCCCCGCCCGCTTCACTCACATTGTCTCGCATGTCGGAAAACAGGCGTCTGGGACGCGCCAGCATCTCCTGCGTATCCTCCAGCAGTTCCGCCGTAAATTCCCGGAAATGTTCTGCCACCATCTCACTTTTCCTGAGCATCTGTCCGCTCTTCTTTGCGTCGATGATCTGCCCATACCGCTCATGCGCCTCATGCACACTCTCATCCCAGGAAATATAGATCTCGTTCATGGCATTCTCTCCCACCTGACTCACATGAGGCATGTCCCTGCACACGTCCCGGAGCAGCGCACACATCGCTTCGGCGGTCTCCTCAATGATGAATCCGTTCCGATCATGTGTGATCCCCTCCGCGGCACAGCTCCCCTGAATCAGAACACTCGCAAGCCCGCATGCCGCAGCCTCCCTGACAACGATCCCATTTGTGTCATAGGTCGACGGAAACAAGAACAAATCCGCCCGGGTGTTCCACGCGCGAAGCTTATCACGGTCATATACCGGTCCAGTAAATATGCATGCACCCGGTCTGCTGCGATCTGTTTTTTCAAAAAGTCCGTATTCTCTGGCCTTCCCCTTCAGTTCCTCCTCATCCGGTCCACTTCCCACAAATACCATACGGAAATCCTGCCCGCTATCCGCAAGCTTTGCGAGCGCATCCAGAATCAGCGGAAGTCCTTTGTACTTGATGATACGTCCCACGAATAAAAACACCGGAATATCCGGCGGCAGATCATAACCTGCCGTCACCTGTGCCACCTGTGCAGAATCCACTCTCCCTTTTGCAAAATCCACACCGTTATTTACCACGCGGTAATCCCCCTCAAATCCGAGTGAGCGGAGATTCTCCCCCGCGCCGTGACTCACGACCCAGACCTCGTCGCAGGCCTCAATATTGCTGACAAGTGCCTCAATTGCCGTCCGCTGGATAAACCGGGACTTCACTGCTTTTGCAATGTCCACATCAAATTTTGTGTGATACGTAAATACCAGCGGAGCGTCTGTTCTCGCGCGGAGCATTCTGGCCAGTACTGTGGAGGAAACCGGACAGTGACTGTGAATGATATCCGGTTCAAACTCAGCCATATCCCCCAATTCCTTAATGTCCAGCGGATTTCCCGCACGGTACCCCTTCACGATTTTTGTGGTATCAAAGCTCTGGTAGGGAACCACCCGATACGGATAGACCGAGTAGTCTGTTCCCGGATACTCCGGCGTTCCCACCAGAACCTCCGCCAGATTCTGATTCTGCAGAATTTTTGCGTAATTCATAACAACATTTGCCACACCGTCAATGACGGGTGGAAAGGAATCGTTTAATAAGCATACTTTCATTTGAAATTGTCCTTTCTTTTTTGCCGCATCCAATACTTCTTTTCCTCTCTAATTATACTCAACTCCACACTTTATTACAATCAAATGTATCCCTCCCATTTTCCCTGCTTTCTCTCGAAAAAAAATGCAATACATCTGCAGCAGTCTGTTTTGCTGTCAAATATATTGCATTTTTTTCTTCACCGTTCAGGCGTATCACATGTATCTGTCTTTCACATCCTCCTCACGGATAACACCACATCCTATTTTCTCCCCGGCATTTCCCGAGGGCTGTGTCGTGAAGTCGTCCGGATGCCCGTGTACAATAACCGAACGCCCGATAATTTCTTCGATCGTGATCCTGCTGTCGTAGAAAGCCGACCAGGCATAACCTTTATTTCCAAGCAATGGCAGCATGTCGCCGCTGTGGTACGGATGCGGGGCCGGCTCTCTGGAATAGTGGTCTCCCGTCTGATCAAACGGAATCCTGCAGTCTCCTTTTTCATGAATATGCATCGCATAATAACCGGTATCTCCTCTGTCATTATTCTTTGGGAGGCCGAAGATCTCAGCTTCTATCAGTACTCCTGCATAAGGGGTATCGTAGAACTTCACCAGCCCGCTCAGTTGGGGATAATCGGTATTCCCCTGAATCCATGCCATCGCTTTCGGATGCATTTTATTTAAAATAGCGGTAAAAACTGTTCCGGGTGTATTGTCGCGCATAAAACACCTTTTTTATTCATTATATTCCGCCCGGCTGCTTTTGTCATTCTATGTTCTGTCATCCGTACTGGTCTGTCACGCCGCCCTCTACTCTGCCATCCGCACTCGTTTACTCTGTCACGCCGCCTTCTACGACCAGCTCATCCTCATAATCTGCACCATAGGTATCCACCAGAGTCTCTTCATAATCCTTGTGGAAGAACTGCTCTTCTCCCAGACTCTTGATTTCCCCGTTAATTGCATCGAGAAGTGTCTGATTTTCTTTTGTCACTGCCGGTGCGATGGTGTCCTTGCTCCCCAATGTCGCGATGCCGACTTCGTAACCATCGTTTTCACTGGCAAATGCAAGAACCTCCGTATTGTCGTTGACCCAGGCAACGCCGTTTCCATTCTCCAGTGCATTCTTGGCGTTGGCATAGGTATCATATTTCTGGAGTGTCAGATTCGGATAGTTTTCAATGAGATATGTCTCTGCTGTTGTTCCGGAGATCACAATGACCGGATCATCGGCAGTCAGATCATCTAAGCTTTTCACCACTTTGTCCGACGGTGAAACAACACCAAGGGATACATTCATGTACGGAAGTGCAAAATCCACCTCCTCTTTTCTTTCATCCGTCACCGTAAAGTTTGCCAGTATCACATCCACTTTTCCGGTCTGCAGATATTCGATACGGTTTGCTGCCTCTGTGGAAACGTAATTGGCCTTCACACCCAGATCCTTCGCGAGTCTGTCTGCGAAATAGATATCATATCCTTGATAATCCCCGTTTTCATCTACGTAACCGAAAGGACTTTTGTCTGAAAATACTCCGATATTAATTTCTCCGCTCTCCTTGATTTCGTCTAACGTGCGAAACACCTGCCCGCTTTTTGACGTATTCTCTGCTGAGCCCGATGCCAGTTCCGTTCCCGCCGCACCTGTCGATCCGGCTGAAGCCGCTGCTCCCCCGGAACCTCCGCATGCTGTAAGACCAAGTGTCAGTGCCACTGCTGCCCCGATTGCCGTAAGTTTTTTAAAATTTTTTATCATTCTGATTTCCTCCATAATTCCTTTATTTTTACACTGCTCCTGACGTGGAGACTCTAAATTCACTCCGCCGCTTCTTTGAAAGGCTATACAACCTCCTGGTTTCGCACGGCCTCAAATTCAAATATATTTAAAAACTGTTTTGTCCGCTCTTTCTTTGGATGTGCAAAGATCTCCTCCGGCGTTCCCGCCTCCAGAATCTTTCCTTCATCAAGGAAGAGCACTCTGTCTGCCACTGCCTTGGCAAACTGCATTTCATGTGTCACAATAATCATCGTACGCTTCTGTCTTGCAAGCTCCAGCATGACATCCAGAACCTCCCGCACCATCTCCGGGTCGAGTGCTGCCGTGACTTCGTCAAAGAGCAGAATCTCCGGATTCATGCAAAGAGCCCGGACAATAGCGACTCTCTGTTTCTGTCCTCCGGACAACTGCCTCGGATAGCTGTCCGCCTTATCCTTCAGGCCCACCCGTTCCAGGAGCTTTTGTGCCTCCTCCTTCACGGCGGCTTTCTCACGCTTCTGTACCTTCAACGGAGCCAGCATGATATTATCCAGAACCGTGAGATGCGGAAACAATTCGTAATTCTGAAACACCATTCCTATCTTCTGCCGGATCTGGACCAGATTCGTGCCCTCCGCTTCTATGCTTTCTTCCCGTAATTTTATGGATCCGCTCTGAATCTTCTCCAGGCCGTTCAGGCATCGAAGCAGTGTACTCTTTCCGCATCCGCTGGGTCCGATAATCACCACCACTTCTCCCTTTTTCACGACCAAATCCACATCGTTTAAAATCAGGTGATCCTCATATTCTTTTTTCAGATGACTGACCGTCAGTATCTGTTGTTCCACCGCTCTCACCTCCATTTTTGTTCCAGATATTTTGCCATCAGACTGATGGGCCAGCACGCCAGAAAATACAGGAAAAACACTACCAGATATATTCCAAACGCTGCATTGGGACTTGCCATTCTGTTTGCCTCGATAATCTGCTGTGCCACCTTGATCATCTCCACAACTCCAATCATCAGAATCAGACTTGTTGTCTTGATCATCCTCGTAATCAGATTGATCGATAATGGAATCAATCTGCGCACCGTCTGAGGGATGATCACGTACCGGTACGTCTGAAATCTGCTCAGACCAAGTGCCTCACTGCTTTCATATTGATGCACCGGTATACTGATCAGTGCACCTCTGACCAGATCGCTCATTTCCGCCGCACCCCAGAGGGTAAAAACTATGATCGCTGATAACTCACCGGTAGGCTGCCAACCAAACATCCGTGTGCTGCCAAAAAACACGATAAATAAAAGTACCAGCTGCGGCATGATCCGTATAAATTCCAGATATAATTTCAGAATGAACTTTATGACAACATTTTTCCCGGTCATCAGCGTTCCCAGCAGAATCCCCAGCGGAATGCTGACTGCAACCGCAATCAGGCTGATGCGAAGCGCCACACCGAGTCCGCCGAGAAGTCTGAGAAGGTTGCTGCCCTTTAGTAATACATTAATTCCCAAATCCGGCATACCGCACCCTCCTCTCCAGCCATGCTCCCAAAAGTGATACCGGCAGAAGAATCATCAGGTAGAACGCCACTAACAGCACCAGACTTTCTGTTGTCTTATAGTATAACCCTATGAGATCCTTCGCCGTAAACATCAAATCCATCAGGCTGATCGCTGAAAATACACTCGTCTCTTTCAACAGAAAGATTATATTCGCCAGAAATGCAGGAACACTGACGGAAACCGCCTGCGGCAATATCACATAGCGCATGACCTGGCAGGAGTTCATTCCCAGACTGAGCGCACTTTCTTCCTGTATCTTCTCAACAGCCTCAAACCCGCTTCGAAAACTTTCCGCCATGTAACTTCCACCTAAGAATGTCAATCCTGCAATTCCACACATTTGTGCATCTGTCGCAATACCGATTTTCGGCAGCCCATAATATAGGAAGAATAATTGTACGAGAAGCGGTGTATTTCTGCTTAATTCTATATAAACTGCCACAATTCTTCTGAGCACCGGTATCCGGTAATATTGGATCACCGCACAGAACAGACCCACCAGAATCGCAAGAAGGATTCCGGCAATTCCCAGTTTCAGAGTAAGCAGTGCCGCCTTTTCATACATCGGCAGGTATGTTTGTATGTATTCCCAGTTCATCGGAATGCCCTCTTTCTATACGCACAGTCTATTCTTCAAATGGAATAACAGCACCCTCATACGTATCATTGATATACTGCTTGATCTCATCTGATTTCAGAACCTTTACCAGTTCCTGAATTGCTTCGTTTTCTTCATTACCCTCTTTCACCGCAATGATATTCACATAAGTCTTCGCCGCCTCTGAATCAGATTTCTCATATGCAAGCGCATCTTTGTTTACGGTATAGCCTGCTTCCAGTGCATAATTTCCATTTAAGACCACGAATGCAACTTCACCGGTGACACGTGAAACTTGTGCTGCTTCCAGCTCTTCAATCTGAATGTTGTGCGGATTTTCTGTAATATCATTGACCGTTGCCTCCAGACCTGCATCTTTGCTCAGTGTGATCAGTCCATTGTCCTGGAGCAGAAGGAGCGCTCTCGCCTCATTTGTGGTGTCGTTCGGAACTGCAATAGTATCGCCATCTGCCAGATCATCCAGACTGCTCTTTGTTCCCGGATAAATACCGAACGGCTCATAATGAATGTCTCCGGCATCCACTAGATGCGTCCCTTTTTCTTCATTAAAACTCTCCATGTACGGAACATGCTGTGTATAATTGGCATCAAACTCACCGCTCTCTACAACTTCGTTGGGCTGTACATAATCGTCAAACACGGTAATGTCAAGCGTATATCCCTCTTTCTTCAGAATCGGCTTCGCCTGCTCCAGAATCTCCGCATGGGGTGTCGCTGACGCCGCAATCTTGATCACTTTTGTGTCACTTCCTGAATTGTTTCCTGCGCTGCTCCCCGAACCACTGTCTGCTGTCTGTCCGGCATTACTGCCGCAGCCCGTCAGTGCCGCCACAACAAGACTTCCTGCTACTACTGCTGATAATAATCTCTTTTTCATAATCTTTCTCTCTCCTCTTTTTTGTTCTTTCGTATTATTTACTTGTTTCCAATTTATCTATGATCAAATTTTGCTGCGAGATTCATCCCAACGATCTGGAATAACTGCACCAATAAGATCAACAAAATTACGGTTGCTATCATGATGTCCTCCTGATAGCGATAATAACCATAGCGGACTGCAATATCTCCCAGTCCGCCACCGCCGACCGTCCCCGCCATCGCGGAATATCCCAGGATCGTTCCGATTGCGATGGTTGCGCCTGTGAGGATTGAAGTTCTGGCCTCCACAAGCAAAACCTTCCATATAATAGTCAGCGTGGATGCGCCCATGGATCTGGCTGCCTCAACAACTCCACTGTCCACTTCTTTGATGGATGATTCGATCATTCTTCCGATAAACGGTGCCGCTGCAATCACCAGCGGGACGATGGTCGCTGTGGAGCCATAGCTTTTCCCAACGATGGCTCTTGTAAATGGAATCAACAGGATCAATAAAATCAAAAACGGAATGCTGCGCAGAATATTAGACAGCACATCCAGTATCCGGTAAAGGAATGCATTGGGCCTGATGCCGTCTTTATCCGAGACTGCCAGAATGATGCCCAACGGCAGCCCAAGAAGATATCCAAATCCCGTAGAAAATATCGTCATATAGAGTGTTTCCCCGATTCCTTTGATAATCATAGATAGTACTTCACTATTGAACATGTCTGTCCACCTCCTCAACTTCCAATCCTTTTTCCGTCAGATAGTTTTCTATCTCCCGTCTCCTGTGTTCTGGAATCCCCAGAAGCATTTCGCCTTTGGCAATTCCATTTACGTTTTTCGTATCTGCCCTCAAAATGTTAATAGGCTCTCCAATGTGGAGAATCATATTGGCAATCACCGGTTCAAACGCCGAATTTTCTGTAAATACGATCCTGAAAATCACCTCCGTCTCCATCCGGTTTCTTTCTTCCGGCTTTTCCAATTGCCCCTCTTCCGGCTGTCCGGCCCCCAACTGGGAGCCTGCAGCCGCATCTCCTATAATCAATCGCCTTCCCGCATCTGATTTCGGATGATTGAAAATCGCCTCCACATATCCCGATTCCACCACGCGGCCCTGTTCGATAATCGCCACTTTTTCACATATTTCCCGGATAACATCCATCTGGTGGGTGATCATCACAATGGTAATTCCATATTCCTGATTGATCTGTCTTAGAAGTCTCAATATCGACTGTGTCGTCTGCGGGTCAAGTGCGCTGGTCGCCTCATCACAAAGCAGAATGTGAGGATTGGAGGCAAGTGCCCTTGCAATTGCAACCCGCTGCTTTTGCCCTCCCGATAACTGGGATGGATAGTCTTTTTCCTTTTCAGTTAATCCGACCACCTGCAATAATTCCTTTGCCCGCTGTCTGGCCGCACTCTTTTTCTCCCCCTGAATGAGCAGGGGAAACACGATATTGTCCAGAACCGTCTTTTGCATCAGCAGATTAAAGTGCTGGAAAATCATGGCAATGCTGCGTCTTTTTTCCCGAAGCTGCCGTTCCTTCAGACTGCCCAGTTCATTTCCCTCGATGAATACTTTTCCATCCGTAGGTTTCTCTAAGTAATTCAAACATCGAACCAATGTGCTTTTTCCAGCTCCGGACATTCCGATAATCCCGTATATTTCCCCTTTTTCAATCTCAAGGCTGATATCCTTCAGAGCATCTACATTTCGCCCATCTGCCACGAACCTTTTTGAAATGTGGTCTAAAATAATTTGTGCCATCTCTTCCTCCTTTTGCATTCCCTTCCCCTGAACTCTCCTATTTCATAAAGCGGGCGTTCTGCCGCTGTTTCGAAAACCTGCAATTTTACTATCGCTTCATTTTGGTAGTTATAAGGGCATAATAATAGCAGATACACATATGCATATCTGCCTCTCCAAGTCTTATTTCCGCCATTTTACCGGTTTCGCTGACTTACTGAATAAACAGGTAATAAACACATACGTGAAGAAGCCACCCTGCACATGCACATCATGGTACACATGCCTTTGCAGCAGATCATCATATTCTTTCTTCTTTTTAATGTATTCATATGTGTTTCCCCTTTCTTTTTTATTTCATACTTTCTTGATAGGATTAATATGTTTTGAATTATACTCAGGAATCTGTCGTTTGTCAACACTTTATTTTAAAAAAGAAGCTTGCTTGCAAGATTATCCGCCTGCGGCGGGTCGATTTATCGACAAATTCCCTTCCGCCGCAGTGCGAACCCCGCGGAGCGTTTTTATATCCTGGGACATTCGAAGAAATTTCCCAGGATATAAAAAGCCCCTCTATCAGATTACAATCTGATAAAGGGACCTGGCTTACATATCTTTTCAATTTCTTCTTTTCTGCAGCTGCACTACCATTTAGTAGAGATTATATAATTTTATTCTTCTCTTTTATTCTCCGCCCCATACCACCGAATGGATGGCAGTTCGTTGTTCACTCCTTTTGTCATCAGTATTTGATGAATATCAATGATTCCATTGTGGAAGGTCGCTGCGCATGCGCTCAAATACAATCTCCACATGCGGATAAAGGTTTCATCAAACATTTTTTTGATTTCTTCCAGATTCTCCTCAAAATTTTCCAGCCACTTCAGAAGTGTCCGATTGTAGTGAAGCCGCAGATTTTCAACGTCCAGCGTATGGAAATTGTAGTCCCCCATATAGGACATCATTTCACGTAGGCTCGGAACGACCCCGCCCGGAAAGATATACTTCTTTATCCACGGATCACCGGGATGCTCCTGAAGTGCACTGATAAAATGCAGCAGAAATACTCCGCCCGGTTTTAATACCTGATTCGCACATTCCATATAAAGTCTGTAATTGTCACGGCCGACATGCTCCAGCATTCCGATGCTCACAATGCGGTCAAACTGCCGGCCGTATTTTGGCAGATCACGATAATCCATCAGTACAACTGTCAGATACTCCTGCAGGCCTTCTTCCTCGATCCGTTTTTGAAATTCCTTATACTGTTCCTTGCTCAGTGTGATTCCCATCCCATGTACTTTATATTTTTTTGCTGCTTCAATCAGCAAGTATCCCCAGCCACACCCGATATCAAGCAGGGACATCCCCTCTTTCAAGCACAGCTTTTCCAGGGTGTAATCGATTTTATTTAACTGTGCCTGATACAGGGAATCCTCTTCATTCAGAAAGTATCCGCAGGAATAACTCAGCGTCTCATCCAGCCACAGCTTGTAGAAATCATTTCCGATATCGTAGTGACTGGTCACTTCCTGCTTTTGATTGCTCTTGGCCGTGGAAGAAAACATCAGCTTTTTCAGTGCATTTTCATCTGTGGAAAACTTTCCCATCTGCCCCAGGAAATGATCCAGCGCCTCATAAAGGTTCCCCTCGATATCAAGGTCGCCCTGCATATACGCTTCGCCAAGCGCTAATGACGTACTCTTTAAGAGCTCTGCCATCGGAATCGCCCTGTTCAGTTTCACGGTAAATGCCGGCTGTCCTTCACCGATCATATATTCGTGGTTCTTAAACTTCACGCAGAATGGATTGTCACTGAACCGCTCAAGAAATTTTACCATTGCCTTTTCTTCTGCTATTTCTTCTACCTTTAACATGATATCCTCCATTTTTTTCACGAAATTCATTAAAACCTTTACACGCTACATATCCCATTATTCACTCAATTGCGCCTTCTATACCGGTTTTAATTCTTTTTGATCTTCTTATTCCGTTTTCTCATCTCCGCAATGATGAAGATGATTGATAACGGGAGGATTATCATATGGATTTATCTAAAGGGATTTCTACTCTGTTCTGAAAAATGCAAATCAGCTTTGTAATTACCTCCATCCATTCTGCAGTTTAATGAGAGCTCTGGGCAATATACGCACAAACCAAATTCACCACACCATCCGCTCCCACCCGGCTTTCATCGATACACAGATCGTAATTGCCGCCAAATCCCCACGTCTGCCCGGTATAGTATTTATGGTAAGACGCTCTTCTCGCGTCCGTCTCCTCCACAAGCCTCTTTGCTCTCCTCCGGGAAATATCATGTGCTTTTTCCATCTGCTCAATCCGGTAGTCCATCGGGCCGCACAGAAATATCCGGACCACATCCGGTTCCTCTTCATATACGAAATTTCCACATCGTCCAATAACTACGGCCGGTCCATTTCCGAGGGTGGTCGTAAGTGCCTTGATGGCAGTCTTCTGTGCCATGTCCTGCGGCATGTCCGCTGCGATTGCTTCGAGGAAAAGATTGGTCTCCCTCTCCTCAAAGAAACCGGGGTATCGCCCTGCCATGCTGCATTTTTCTGCCAGCTCTCTGATATGTTTTTTATCATACAGCGGCAGTTCGAAGTGTTCCGCCAGCTTCGCGCCGACAAGGTCTCCCTGACAGCCACACTGTCTTGCTATTGTAATAATCATAGGTTTTTTCCTTTCACTAAATAAACATTCCAAAAACAGATGCACCGACAACAGTCAGAATCCCCGACACTGCGATCGACAGCGAGCTCATGGCTCCCTCGATTTCTCCCAGTTCCATTGCCTTTGCCGTTCCAATGGCATGAGCGGCTGATCCCAGCGCAATACCCTTTGCTATGGGTTCCTTAATGTGGAAAATCTTCAGGATTATTTCACCGAAAATGTTGCCGAGCACTCCGGTAATCACAATCGCTGCCACCGTGATCGTAACATAACCGCCGAGTTCCTCCGAGATGCCCATTCCGATTGCCGTTGTGACGGATTTCGGAAGAAGTGTGACATATTCCTGATGATTCAGTCCGAATAAAAGTGCCAGAACAAAGACCGTAACCAGGCTGGTAAACACTCCGGATACGATTCCGACAATCACCGCCTGATAGTTGTCCTTCAACAGCTGAATCTGCTCATACAGTGGAATTGCAAGACAGACTGTAGCCGGCGTCAGAAGCCAGCTGAGATACCTGGCACCTGCGTTGTACGTATCGTAATCCACTCCCGATAGAAGCAGCAACACCATGGTGAACAGAATTGCCAAAAGCAATGGATTTAAAAATCCAAATTTAAATTTCTTCTTTAGATACATGCCGAGCAGATAAAACAGAATGCTGATCGTTACTCCTGCATATGCGGATGCTGTCAAAAAATTATTCATCTTTCAAATCCTCTTTCTTTTTTCTTGTGTGCTGCACGATCCACTGGGAACTCAGCCCGCTCACAGCCATGACTGTGATGATTGCAGCCATAATAATCACACTGACCGGAAGAAGCATCGGCTTTAATATCCCCCACGAAGTCATAAGCCCCACTCCCGCCGGCACAAACATGACGGGCATGATCTCAATTAAGAAGCGCCCTGCCTCTAGAATATCCTGCACCCGTATGATTCCCGTCATTAAAGATACAAAAAGAAGCGCCATACCATAAATGCTCGCCGGAATCGGCAACGGCAAAAAAAAGTTCAGCGCTTCTCCTATAAATGAATAAAGCAAAATAATTAGAAACTGTTTTAAAATTTTCATGATACATTCTCCTGTATAATATGCAGCGTCCCTCGCAGGTATTCAGTAGTAGTTTGTCTGGGACATTTCTCATATGAAACTTCGTTTCCTATGATTTCATCCGGTCAAAATCGTATGCAAAAAAACACGATACACTCTAGTTTACCCCTTTTCACAGAGAAGTCAACCATGCAATTTTAACCACTTTTTATCTGAAGCGTGACCCCAAAAAGATACGATAAAAGCACTGGTCCTGCCAAGACTTCAATACACCTCGGCAGTGCGACCCCCGCGGGCGTTTTTTTGTATCACCGGAAGTTCGAAGGAATTTCCTGTGATACAAAAAATATAGACGCAGACAAACGCCGATCTTGTTTTTGTCTGTGTCTATATTATAAAATTCCTTTTATTTTATATCAAATACTTGATTTTTATAGGCTTCCACACCCTAAACCATCACTTCCTTCATCAGCCTGTGCCAATTTTTGTATGTGATTTTTTCAATCTCTTCCTGATTGAATCCGGCTCTCTTCAACTCTTTTACGAGATTGGGAACACAGGACGCATCTTCCAGTCCGATCGTACATGTCGTATCCTGGCTGGCGTACAGACTCAGCGTATCTCCGTTTAGGTACTCCGAGAAATCAAAACCAAATCCGATATGGTCTACTCCGATCAGCTCTGCCATATGGACCACATGTCTCACCAGATTTTCAACCGTCTGGCTTCTTTCTTCCCTATGCACAAATTCATTGAAAGAATTTAGGCCCACAACGCCTCCTGTCTCTGCAAGGGCTTTCAACTGTTCATCCGTCAGATTCCTTGGATGATTGCAAAGTGCCCGACAATTTGAGTGAGAGGCAACAACCGGTCCGCCCGCCGCATCCATAACTCCCCAAAAGGACTCGTCATTTAAATGGGAGACATCCAGTAGCATTCCCAGATCCTGTATTCTTCTGACAGCTTTTCGCCCTGCTTCTGTAAGCCCACGTCCGGGTGTTCCTCTGACTCCTGTTGCCAGCAGATTTTCTTCGTTCCATGTAAGACCTGCATGTCTTACGCCAAAATCATAAAACTCATTGATGAGATCTATATTCTCACCAATACACTCTATCCCGTGAACCCTCACATGACTGAAGTCACGTGCTTCCTGTTTCGGCGTAAATCCCCACAATAAATGCTGGTCTTATGCTTACTCCACAGGCGTAGATTATACTGTTTGGACAGTTCCTGCCCTACAGTTTTTTGTTTGCTTTATAAGAATTTTT
>NZ_FQZY01000132.1 GCF_900142165.1 Hespellia stercorisuis DSM 15480 | reverse complement strand
TACCGAAATAATATCGCAAAACAGGTTTTAAAAATTCTCTGTTTTGTACAAAAATTAATTAGTTCCCCAAGGGGGTTCTGAACAGTTACAAAAAATCAATAAATTCATTTGCCAAGCAATCTGCAGATCTAATATCTTTACTTACAACTAATGTTAATGGTTTTATTCCACTATATATTTTCTTAAATTCTATATGATTTGCGTATATCTTCTGGAATTTTGCATTTTGCTCTAGACCTTCATCTTTAGCTACATATTCAACCATTTTCACAAACTGCTTATCGATTGCTTCTCTAAGTGAGAATCTATAAATCACATCACTAAAATATTCATTTTCAATATATGCTGTACCTGTCAATCCAATCAAATACTTAAAATTATATACTCCTAATAAGAATTCCTTCCATTTTTTTATATCTGCATCACCTGAAGAATTATATGCATGATGAACTTCATCACTAAGAACTAATGTATCTTGTCCCCCAAACTTAAAACTATCCTCTATAGATGACCCCGTATTTGCATATACGGTATGTATATTTTCAATGCATATATCGCTCTCTCCTATTGTAACATTGGCATCAATTATCCTTGGATTTTTCATCAAACTACTAGAAGGTAAATACGATTTTAATTTCGCATCTTGAGAGAGAGTTCTAAACTTTTGTTGTAATTCCTTTTCGATAGTAATAGATGGACACAACACTAATACTCGCTTTACCAAACCCATGCCCAACATAAGCTGCGAAATTCCGTACATGACATAACTTTTTCCTGTACCTGTTGCCAAGTCAATAACACCAGACAATTTATTTGGTAACTGCAACGTATTAATATAATCGATTTCTGTTCTATATTTTTCTTGTAATTCACTACTATCTGAATAATTCACTTTAGCAAGCTGATTTATCGACTCATATTCACCAGAAGCCATATAAATAATGGCGGTCTTTATCGCTTGCTTTTGATAATCTCTGGTTCCACATAAACAGTCTAAAAAATCATCCCATTCCGACATATTCAACACTGAAGGATCAAATTCTTTACTTACTTGCAAAACCATATTTGATTCTTCAATTTTTATTATCCCATCCATTACTAATCCTCCATGCAAAATGTTTCTGAAAACTCATTACCATAAATGTCAACATATACCACCTTTACAACCTCATGCTGAGGCTGAATAGGTACTAGGATTTCCTTAATCTTTTTCAATTCTTTTCTAGTATTTTCTTCTTCCCCTTGTTTTTTTCTCTTTTTAGCAGACATTCCTTCTATTAAATCTTGAGCAAAGAAATAATCAGTCATTACAAAGGGTGCTTTTTCTTCTTTTGCTTGATTGTCAAGCAAAACCATAGACAAACTCTCGAAATCATTCAACATATTTCCTTCTTCGTCATAATCGTAATCCGACATAAAATGCGAAATTGAAATATATGGTTTCCCCTTCTTTAAAATCAATTTTGCATTAACTTCTGGTTGTCTTATGAAATGAAACCCAATTGCTTCTTCTAAATCATTTACTTCTTTTTCATTTTGAGGTTGCTTAAGTTTTCTAAAATTATTGGCATGAAGTTCTTTAATGACCTGATAAGGAATTTTTAAGAAATAATACTTAATCCCATCAATTTCATAATAGTCATTAATAAATGCAACACATGTAGCTGGTGCGATTATATAAAATCTTCCTTTTAAATGAGAACCTATATTCTTATGCAGTTCCTCAACATATGTTTCATCTACATCTGCATTTCTAAAGGAGCTGTCCCAATATGGATATATTTTTACATAAAATCCCTTTTTTTCTCCATCTACTGCCACACCATTGATATCCTTTTTTTCAATTTCTTCTATATCGAATAATGTTTTAACAAAGGATTTATACTTCTCTTCTTCCATTGAAAATACTTTTGCTAAATCATACAGCCCCGCTGTCACCACTGAAAATGGCTTTGCCTCCTGTCCATATTCTTTACCAACGTTAATTGAATCTTCTGTGCTAAATGATTTGCTTTCAGCAATTTCAAGAAGTCTTTTTTGTATTACATATATTGACAATTTTCCAATATCACAGCCAATCCATCTTCTTCCCATCTTCTCTGCAACAGATAATGTAGTTCCAGATCCCGCAAAACAATCTAATACTAAATCCCCTGGATTAGTTGTTGCACTAATAATTCGTTCTATAAGTTCTTCTGGCTTCTGCGTCGGATAATTTACTCTTTCCTTTGATTGTGAATTAACTGGATCTATATCATTCCATAAACATTGTACAGGCGTACCTTTAAGTTCATCCAAATATTTTTTCACCCTTATTCCACCTGTTTTTGTTATATAAAGCATATTATCTTTATCCAATTGTTTCATTGTCTCAATCGGGCATCTCCAAACATCTGTAACGCCCTTATATGTATACGTATATCCTCCTCCAGATAATCCTTTAGCTGTCAAAGGACTATCCGTCCAATGTCTCCCCTGTTTATCTTTTCTTCTATATCTTTTCAGATGCTTTTCGGAGTATTCAGCATACTGCGTATTCCACGTATACTTATCTGTTTTAGAATAGAATAAAATGTATTCTGTATTAACACCAAATTTCCCTGTGTCATTATGTGCACTAGTTCTTTTCCATGTTATTTCATTTTGAAAATAATTTTCTCCAAATACTTCATCCATTATAATTTTAATGTAATGATTCTTACGATAATCTAAGTGAACAAAAATCACCCCATCGTCTGCCATAAGTTCTCTTAACACAATCAATCTTCTTCTCAAAAATTCTACGAATTCAGCACCCTTAACTTTATCCGCATATGCTTTTTCGCCTTTTTTTCCTTTAAATTCTTGTTTCAGCGAGAACGGTGGATCAATATATACAAGCTTTATATTTCCTTTTACTTTTCCCTTTATTAGTGGATCTTCATTATAATATAAGGATTTTGTAACTGTTCAGAACTCCATTAGTTAAAGATGATATCGGAATTCCCTAAAAGGGCTTCTCTGATTGCTGTAAAAGCATTTATTCCATGCT
>NZ_FQZY01000065.1 GCF_900142165.1 Hespellia stercorisuis DSM 15480 | reverse complement strand
TGTTTTATGTCTCCATTGTACTAAAAACTCAGGAAAAAAGCGAATTCACATAGATTCACCTATGGTGAAAATGACTGTGGATAAGTAATGTTTTTCAATGTTCAGTTGTTGTTAAATATATTCAAAAGCCATAGAATTTGGCTTTGAATCAGAGTTATTTGAAAGATTGAAAGAGTAATCCACAATGAATTAAATTATTCAATCACAAACAATTGGTTATCCACCAATTACCGAAATAATATCGCAAAACAGGTTTTAAAAATTCTCTGTTTTGTACAAAAATTAATTAGTTCCCCAAGGGGGTTCTGAACAGTTACGAAAATCTTTCAATTATTTTTCTAAATGTTAATTTTGACTTGTTTTCCATGAGTTTTCTCCATCCCTAATTCATTTTTTATTCTCCTGCCATTGTAGCAGCCGGAAAAACTACTCATCAAGCGCGCTCTTGATTTGTTACAAATAGAATATACTACGGTTTTTACTTCATTTGTAGATATTTTTTTGACACATCAATAGGTCAATATTGACTTTTTTATTTTTAACTGCCATACTGTTTTTATATAATAATATGAAAAATACAGGAGGGATGGTATGGGAAATGCAGAAAATAAGCCTTTAGAATATGAGCTTGTCAAAATAGATCCTTCCGGGGATATTTATTTTGAGCACTATTTTGACCAGGGCCGCCTGGTCTCCAACCATTGGCATAACGATATCGAATTGATTCTTCTTTTAAATGGGAAATTGGATGTTTCTATTGGAAAGCAGACGCTGCATTATAAACAGGACGATATTATCCTTATAAATTCCCAGGTAGTGCATTCCACCATATGCACCGCCCCGAATGAATCTATACTGGTCCAGATTCCTTATCCATTTTTAAAACGTTATATACCTGATATGGATGATTATATTTTTTCCGTAGACTGTTTTTCAGAAGATTCGCTCGTGAAAACCAAGCTTTTGCAGTTAAAAGAAACTCTTCAGCAGATGCTGGTTGTAAATGAATACCATCCGGATGGAGAAAAACTTCAGTTCACAAGCCTTCTGTTCAAGCTCCTCTATCAGCTCTATCACAACTTCCGTACACAGGATTTCCAGTCCTCCATGCAGAAAAAGGCAAAAGATTTAAACAAGCTGGAACCCGTGCTGGATTATATTCAGGAGCATTACACGGAGCCGCTTTCTCTGCATGAGATCGCCGACATAGCCGGGTTCCAGTTTGAATATTTCTGCCGCCTGTTCAAGAAAAACATGGGACTTACGTGTCTGGAATATATGAATGAAATACGGCTATCCCATTTTTACAATGACCTGATCGCCACGGAACAGCCCATTCAATACCTGCTGGATCTGCACGGCTTCTCCAACTATAAGCTCTTCCGAAAATTATTCGCAGCCAAATTCCACACCACCCCTTCCCGACTGCGGAAAAACCTGCAGTCCGAAAACAAAACACAGAGCCACCGCAAATAAATGCGATGGCTCTGTGTTTTCTCTCTCTACAAGCGCCCCAGATAATGATAGAAGTATATTTTCAGTGTCGCCAACAGATGTTCCTTCATCCGTTCCACATCCCCGGTCAGCATAGTATCCAGAAACGACTCATCCTCAATCATCGTACTGCTGATAAACCCAAGGATATCACTGTTCTCCCGGATATGTTCGTCCACCGGGATCAACATGACAAGAACCACCTGTATCCCTTTAAAATAAGGATCTTGAAACTGATTGCCCTGCACCGGTCTGCACACTGCAAATTCCGGGCGCGTTACTCCCTCTGTCCGCGTGTGCAGCAGACCGAATCCAAACTCTGCAAAAATCTGTGTCCCCAGCTTCTCACGGTTCAGAATATCGTACACAATGCTTGTCTTCTGATCCTCATAGCCGGCCATCCGGTCTCCGATCTGCTCTACCAGATCCTCAAATCTTATGTCTGCATTTACCGCAAAATATCCCATATGATCTACGATCAGGTGGATCTGATGCGCCACAAAGTTGGTCTCTTCCAGCTGCAGGCTTGCCGGACTTTCCTGTTTTTCCTTCGGCGTCCGCTCATAGTAACGTACCTTGTCCCGAATGTGTTCCATATCCTCATCATTCAGCAATGGGTTCACGAAAATCACGTCCCCCTGAGTCTCCTCCACCGCAATACTCGACACGAAGAAATCGGTGCTGGACAGGATAAACGGCGTGAGATCACCTTTTCCATAAGTAACCAGCTGCACTCTGTTCTTAAATGCCTTCTCAATCTTTGAGGCCATCAGCCGGGAAATACCAATCCCGCTGGCACAGACTACTCCGACAGTGACCTGACGAAAAATTTCCCGCCGATCCTCTAGACGCACAAGTGCCGCGCCAAAGTGAACCGCAAGAAATCCAGTCTCCGCATCGGGCACCGGCTTTCCAATCCATTTGCCCAGTACCTCCGCCACTTTCCGGCACTTTTCATAGACCTCCTGATAGCTCTCTTTTATTTCCTGCAGAACCGGGTTCTGAATCTGCATGTGATAACGGATACGAATAACGGTTGGCTGCAGATGCGCGAGCAGTCCCTGAATAAACTCGTCATCCTGCTTGAGCAGATATGCCAGTTCCTCGTCGAATGCATCGATCATCTCATTCACCAGCCGCTGCAGATTCCTTGTCTCGCTCTCCACCGAGTTCCGGGAATCCAGTTCTATTTTCTGATGCTTTGCGCCTTTGATATGCAGACAAATATAATAAATTTCCATCTCCGGAATCACAATTTCAAACTCCGCCTCCAGCGCTTCTACAATCTCTTCCGCCAGTTCAAAGTCCTTGTCCTTTGCCACATCGGCAATCAAAGCTTCATTTTGCCCAAGCACCTCGCCCTTAAGGATCCGATTGATTGCAATCGAGATATGAAGCACGAGACCCACGTATGCGTTCTCCGTCAGATTCAGCACGCGTGCGTCATTGAGGCTTATGACCGTGTTGACCACCTTCCCCAGAATGTCCTCGTTCAGGACCTGACCGATTTCACTTTTCTTCAGCTTTTCGATTCCCCGCTCTCTTCCGGGCCCGCTCTCCTGAAGTTCATAGGATTCTTTGATAAAATCCGCATTCATGTTCTCGCCGATAAAAACCCGGATAGCCTTGCGGTAATCCTCCTCCACTCCCTCGATCAGCACACCACTGCCCGGCTTGCGGACTACGCGCAGGTTCTGCTGGTTCAGCCATTCTTCCACCGCCTCCAGATCGTTGCTGATCGTTGCCTCGCTGACCTGAAATTGACTGCTGTAGTGAAACAGCTTCTTCAGGCCTTTGTCCTTGAGTATTTCCAGAATCAGCCTTTTACGGCGTTCTTCTTTGTTCATCATATCGATATTATCTTTGTTTTCATCCAGACTGGACAGGAATTGCTCCTTGTCCTCTTTCGTTCCCTCCAGCCAGACCCCCACACCGGTTTTGCTCTTAAAAGTAATCGGATAGCCGCGCAAATCAGAATCAATATATTCCAATTCTCTCTGCATCGTCCGCTTACTCACCCCAACCTGCTCTGCAAGATATTTGACAGAGACCGGCGTATCTTCCTGCAGCAGTACAGTCAGCATCTGCCTCATCCGTGTTGTAAAATTCATGCTCTTCACCCGTTTCTTTTTTGAATCTCATCCAGAAGGTTTCCATAGCTCTCGCTGCTGACCAGATTATCCAATGCAAAGAGTTCCATTGTCTGGCAGGATTCCGGTATCATATCCGCAAAATCCTTCTGGCACACGATCATCTCCAGACCATCCGGTATCTGATCTACCGCATAAGCCTTCACTTCCAATCCTTCCATTCCCCTCTGTGCCGCTTTTTTTCGAAACAGCGCCGCCCCCATTACACTGGAGCCGACACCTCCGTCACAGACAAAACCGATTTTATGAATCGGTGACATGCCCTTTTCTTTTTCCTCTTCCATTATTAATTTCCCCGCATTTTTCTTCTTCACTGCAAGCATCAGCCAGCCCACTGCAAAGGCTGCCGCCGCAGATGCCGCGACCCCCAGCATAAGTCCCGGATAGTCCTCCAAATCCGCCATCAAAAACAGGGTAATCAGACTTCCCGGTGAGATCGGTGCCCGCAGCCCCACTCCCGTCACGGCAAAGCAGAAGGTTCCGACCATTCCCCCCGCAATCAATGCGATCAGCAGACGGAGTTCCGACAGAACAAATGGAAAATAGACCTCATGTATTCCGCCGATTCCCTGCACGAACAAACCTGTGGCGTACTGCTCTTTCCTCGTTTTTTTATAACAGAGTAGAGACAACAGCAGTCCCATGCCCGGCCCCGGATTCGTCTCCAGCAAAAACAATATCGACTTGCCGCTCTCTTCCACCTGTTGGATTCCAAGAGGAGTCAGAATTGCATGATTGATTCCGTTGTTCAGGAACAGGACCTTGGCAGGCTCGATCAGAACGCTGCTCAGCACAATCCATTTCTCTGCAATCATAATTTTCAGCGCATGTGACAGCCAGGCCGACATTCCTCCTAAAACCGGCGCCAGCAGAAAGAATCCCACCATGCAGCAGATACCGCCCAGCACTGCCAGCAGAATATTGCGCACCAGCATCTGCAGACTTGCCTTTGTCCGGTCAATGACCGGCTGAATCACAATTTTGGCACTGAGGCCGCCCATCGGTCCCAGGATCATCGCTCCCAGGATTCCCATGCGGTCATTCCCTACAATCATACCGATGGTTGCCAGCACCCCAACGACGCCACCTGAGTCCCCGCCAAGATTCTCGCCGGCGGCATAGCCGATCAGGCAGGGAATCACAACACTGTACGCCAGACCTGAGATCTGGTTCAGGCTCTCATTGGGAATCCATCCGTTTTTTCCAAACAGCACAGATGAAAAACCAATGAACAGGAAAATTCCGATATATTTCATAATAATCTTGCTGTAAAACTTTCCAATTTTATGTATTGTCTTTTTCATTTTGTAATACCTTCTCTTTTCGGGTAACTGCTGCGGTTTATCATTCATTGCAACTCCACCACAAACACGCAGATTACCACACCCCCCATTATTTCTTCGCCCCTATTATAACTTGTCCCCTGCCGAATAGCAAATAAAACAAACGAAAAGCATACAGCAGGCGCTCCTGCTGATGCTCTCCGTTTGTTTTTTGTCTGTTTTTTATTATTTGTAATGTCTCCAACGGAGGAATTACAAACGCAGCGTCCTCTGATATAAAGTTCAGATTCTCATAGCACTGCTCCGTCTATATCCAATTATTATCGTAATTTGTCAACCAGCGTATCGTACTCCGGTGCTCCGAGGAAGTTTGTGATCAATACTAACTCCGCATCTGGATTGCTGTGTGCTGCACGAGCTCCCAGTTCCTGATGTGTTACTACAACCTGAACATCCTGTGGAATAGAGGACACCGGTGTATGGATTACTTCGATATCTGTAATTCCTGCAGCTGTCAGTTTCTTTTTCAATACTGTTGCACCCATTGCGCTGGATCCCATTCCTGCATCGCAGGCAAATGCGATTTTATGTACATTTGCACGGGAGATGCCGTTCTTCTGTCCGCCTTCTGCTGCTGCATTTCCAGCTTCTGCTGTAGCGATTCCTTTGGATTCCTTTTTCATGCTGTCTTTCTTTGCCTGTGCATCTTCAAGGGATGCATCTTTGCCTGCAAATCTCAGGATGAACAGTGAGATAAAAAATGATACTACTGTTGCCACTGCCACACCAATCAACAGACCTAAGTAGCTGTGTCTCTCACACATCATCAGAATTGCAATAATACTTCCCGGTGCAGCCGGTGCTGTAAGGCCTACATTGAACAGGCTAAAGCAGAAGATTCCGCTTGCTCCACCTGCTATTGTCGCAATAAGAAGCAATGGGTTCATCAGAATGTATGGGAAGTAAATTTCATGGATACCACCGAGGAAGTGAATGATCGCTGCTCCTGGTGCTGTACTCTTTGCATTTCCTTTTCCTGCGATACAATAAGCGAGAAGAACTCCAAGTCCCGGTCCCGGATTTGCTTCCAGCAGGAAGAAAATTGATTTGCCCAGCTCTTCTACCTGCTGGATTCCCATTGGTGATAAAATTCCGTGGTTAATTGCGTTATTCAAAAACAGTACTTTTGCAGGTTCAATAAAGATACTTGCCAGTGGAAGCAGACCATGGTCTACGAAAAATCCAACACCAGCCTCCATTACAGAGTTCAGGCCAGACACAAGTGGTGTCACACCGTACATTGCAAGCACTGCAAGAAGTGCTCCTAAAATACCAAGAGAAAAGTTGTTAACCAGCATCTCGAAGCCTGCTTTTACTTTATTCTCTGCCCATTTATCAAATTTCTTTAAAATCCATGCTGACAGTGGTCCGACAACCATCGCTCCGATAAACATCGGGATATCAGCTCCAACAATTACACCCATCGTCGCAATCGCGCCGATTACACCACCACGGTGGTCATGAACAACTTTACCGCCTGTATATGCAATCAACAGCGGCAGTAACATCTGTGACATAGGACCTACCATCTTTGCAAGGGTTGCATTTGGCATCCACCCTGTCTCAATAAATAGTGCAGTAATTAATCCCCATGAGATAAACGCACCGATATTCGGCATAACCATACCGCTTAAAAATCTTCCAAAAACTTGTACTTTTTCTTTCATTGATTTCACACCTCTTCCAATTCTCATCACTTTTAGGTTACATACTATTTCTATGTATCTGAGGTATGATTGGCCAATCAATCTCTTGTGTTAATGTCATTATAACCTCATCGGGGCCCATTTTTCAATCAATAGAAACGTAGATTTGGCACCATGGGTTAGTGCCACGCTTTTTGTCCTGTTTTTTCAAGGGTTGACAGCTGTTCGGGACCGGTCAAAATAGAAATTATATCCTTATAAAACGGAGCTTCATGATCCACTCCTGCTCATCGTTCGGAATCCACGCCTGCCCATCGTTTGTACACTCCTGCTCATCGTTGTAATTGCTATTTACAGATCAATTTGCTATAATAAAGCGATAAATAATCAGGAGATACTTATAATTATGAATAATTTAATTTTCAGCCTCAACGCAACCATCCCTATTTTTTTAGTCATGGTGTTTGGTTGGTTTTTAATGCAGATGAAACTGTTCAACGCCAATTTCTGCACCATCGCAGACCGGTATGTTTTCAAGGTGGCCCTTCCGGTTCTGCTCTTTCGGGACATCGCCACCATGGATCTGCACAAGGATTTTGACTGGAGCTTCGTCATCTTCTGCGCGGCAGTAACCACCATCATGTTCATGGGAGTCTGGGCACTGACAAACCTCTTTATGAAAGATAAATCCATGGTAGGTGCATTTTCCCAGGCGGCTGTGCGCGGCAGTGGAGCAATCCTTGGCATCGCTTTTGTGGAAAACATTTACGGAAACTCGGGACTTGCTCCCCTCATGATCGTCGCGGCCATTCCACTGTATAACATTTACTCTGTCATCATTCTGACCTTCGGTGCCAGAAGTCGTACAGCAGACAGCACCGGGCGTGAGCTTGCCAAAAAGACCCTCAAGAACATTATCACGAATCCGATCATTCTCGGGATTCTGGCGGGACTCCCCTTCTCATTTTTCCAGATTTCCATTCCGGAGATTCCACTGAAGGCACTGACCAGCGTAGCCAATACCGCCACTCCAATTGCGCTCCTCATGATCGGCGCGGAGTTCGAGGGAAAGAAAGCGCTGACCAGAATCAAACCGACGCTGCTCGCCACCGCTATCAAGCTGGTGATCCTGCCGGCTCTGATTCTTCCCGCGGCGGTCGCCATGGGATTTCGCGACAGCGCTCTGATATCGATTCTCATCGTCGCCGGTTCTCCAACAACGGTAAGCTGCTATATCATGGCAAAAAACATGGACAACGATGAAATCCTGACCTCCAGCATCGTAGTGCTCGCGACACTGCTCTCGTCTGTCACACTTACCGTATGGATTTTCATATTGAAAAACGGAGGATTGATATAGTCTTATCGCCGAAACCGGCAAAAGAGAGCAAAAAGGGACAGGTCAGGGGGCAATTGGGGACGTAGCAAAGTGTCACTTTGCTACGTCCCCAATTGCCCCCTGACCTGTCCCTTTTTGCTCTCTTTTTGCCTCTGTCTATTATTTCTTTATAATCCCGAATCCCAGCGGATGTGGTCCTGTATGTACACCGATTGTCGCTCCAATCTGGAGGATACCGACCTCGGCCTTCGCATCCGGCCATTCTTTCTTTACTAATTCTATGAAATGCTCCTGAAACGCTTTTCCCTCTTCCAGATCGTATCCATAGCCGACGTTGATCGCAAACGCATCCGGATCATTGCCGTTGTCACGGATATATTTCAAAATCTGTTCGGTCACTTTTTTCTTTGACTTTTCACGTCCTCTGGTGATTCCGCTCGGGAAAATCTCGCCTTCCTTCAGCACGATCAGCGGCCGGATGCTCAGCGCTCCGGTTGCGACTCCCGCCAGCTTGCCAATTCTTCCACCTTTTGTGAGATAATTAATGTTTTCCACCGTAAAGAAAATTCTTCCCGTGGTCTTAATCTCCTCAATTTTGTTCAAAATCTCTTCATAAGAAGCACCTGCTCGCTGATTGCGGACCAGTTCCATGACCAGTGTTCCCTACAGCACAGTATTGACCATGGAATCCACCACCGTGATCTGTGCACCTGGACATTCCTCCAGCACAATCTCCTTCGCATTCATGGCTGAGTTGAAGGATCCGCTGAATTTGGCAGTAATACAGATGCAGATCATCGGAATCCCCTGCTTCGCGTACTTTGTAAACACTTCTATATAATCCTGAACCGACGGAAGTGAAGACTTCGGAAATACTTTCGGATTCTTCACCATAAATTCATAAAATTCTCTGACCCCGATTTCCTCTATCTCTTTCCGATATGTCTCTCCATCCAGTGAAACGGAAAACGGAACAACCTCCACACCAAGTTTTTCTGCCCATTCTTCTCCCAGGTCACACGACCCGTCTGTGATTATCTGATACAATTTTTTCCTCCTATATGCTAAAGTCAGGCGGACTTCTGCAGTCCGCCTGTATGTTTTCTCGTGAATATGTGCTTTTTTTATTTTAACAGATGTCTCCGCATATTGCAATATTCAGAGCCATAATTAACTTAGTCTATTCGCCCTTTTCCTGTGTTCAGGTCATCCTTTTCTTAGGTAGACACAGCAGTCACCTGCCATGCCCCCCACAGAACCGGACTTGCGGAACTACCGCATCCGGCTCTTCACTACACATTTACATTATTCAAATAGATTCACGTATATCTTAGGATACACAATCGGGTAATACTTCAATAAATCCTTAAATTGTTTCCAAGTATAGCTTTTCTTTTGGCTTCTTCTATTAAGCCATTTGAATAGATATTTTATTACTTGAAAACGAAATCCTCTCATGCACCTAAAGTTGTAAGATACACCATAGTAGCGGTAATGACCATTTAGCGACAGATTAATTCTCTTTATCATCTCTACTGCTCCAAGCTCTCGATTGTCCCTAAGCCAAATATTTAGCTTCACTAGCTTTGTTTTCATCTTCTTGCGGTTCGTTTTCAGCTTAACTGTAAACTTCCCCCACTTGTTAGTGCTACAGTACAGAGTAAATCCCAGAAAATCAATACTCTCTGGCTTTCCCTCATTGCGTACTTTTCTATTGGTTGCCGCAAATCTGCCAAATTCTAGTATCCTTGTTTTCTCTTCTGCAAGTTCTAACCCATATTTCATAAATCTTTCACGCATCTGCGCATAAAACAGTTCTGCATCAGCCTTGTATTGAAACATTCCCACGTAATCATCGGCGTATCGAATGAGATACGCCTCCCCACGGAATTGCTTCTTCATGCGAATCTCAAACCACATATCAAGCACATAGTGCAGGTACACATTTGCAAGTACGGGAGAACTGCCATTTCCCTGTGGAGAGCCTGCTTCATGCTCTAGGAGTTTTCCATTTTCAAGTATCCCTGCTTTTAGCATTCTGCGAATGATTTCTATAAATCTCTTGTCTGCTATATCATGCTCAAGAAACTTTATCAGCCATTCATGGTCCATACTATCAAAGAATGAGCGAATATCTGCTTCTACAACATAGCTTACTTTATCGCTACGCAGGTGCTTGCAGATTTCTTTTATTGCCTGATGGCAATTCCTCTTTGGTCGAAAACCATAAGAGAAATCATATTGTTTCTCTTCATAGATTGCATTCAGTATTGCAGCGACATTATTTTCTACCAGTTTATCCTCATAGCAGGATATACCAAGAGGTCTTTTCTTATTGCTACCTGGTTTATCAATGTAAACACGTCTGCATGATTGTGGGTGGTATGATTGACTTTTCATTCTTTTAATCAGAGTATTTAGATTCGTTTGTAACCGCTCATCATACTCTGCTTTTGACACATGGTCTACTCCCACTGCTTTCTTTCCATCCATCTTGCGATGGATTTCTTCAAGGTTCTCTTTTGTGATTAGGCACGCAAGATTCTCTACCTTGATGTTTCTCTTTGAATAATTGCTTATCCTGTCCAATTCTGCTTCCAGCATGTTTTCAGCTCCTGTCTGATTACCTGCATCATGGGCAGGTCTGTATAATGCCGTTCCCTTCCCTCCGTCTGCTTTCACAGATTTCTACGGTACTATGAAACGGTCGGACTCCCTGTTAAACTTTCGGTTACCTCGTCTTTCTAAGGACTTGTTCCCGTACTGATTTACTCAGATTTAACAGGGTCTCTACTGTCCCTCTGTATTCCTGTACATCCTCGCCAGTCCCTGAGACCCCGGGAAGTCTGCTGTATTCTTACCATAACGAATCCAACATTTCTGCCTGCTTCGAGTTCAACGGAATCGGCTCTCCCAACTGATGATTTCGGGGCTGTATGGCTTCATATATTAATTCTGGCTCTGATGTTCCCCGCCCTACGCTTAATGCTGATGTTACCACTTCGCATCCAAGGACTAGGTAATGGCTGTTGGTTAGACTTTGCCATGCAGGACTTATATTCCTGCTGTAATACAGAGATTTACAAGTAGTGTGATGTAATACACCAAGTGAAACGCTTGGAGCATTTATGCTCCTGCGTTTGCAGTACGCACTGAACAAAGAGTTTCGCAAGCGAAACTCTCGCGCCAAAGCGCGGTCACCTCAGTGACCATATTCCATTTGTGCGTAGTGCGCATCCCCCGGAGGGTTTTATGTAATAGGAAAGTTCAGAGAACTTTCCTATTACATGAAAAATGTGGCGGCTATCCGAACACCTGCCTGGCCACATCCGGCTTGTTCGTGATGAGCGCCGTCACTCCTGCATCCATCAGCAGCTTCATATCCTCCGGCTCATTGACAGTCCAAACCCGGACTGCCAGTCCGCTCTCAAGATATTCCCTTAAAAATTCTGCCATTTTCACATGATACAGTGCAGGATGAAGCCCCTTCACCCCTGTCTTTTTTGCATATTCCTCCACCTGAAGCATCACGTCACCGAACAGATAAGCGGTCTCTGCCTCAGGCTTCAGCTCTCTGACGCGCTGGATACTATAATGGTTGAAGGAAGAATAGATCACTCTGCTTTCCATTCCGCAGTCCTGCACGATCTTTAATGTCTTCTCCTCAATTCCCGGATACCAGTAGATTCCGGTTTTCAACTCGATATTCACCTTCATCCCAAACGGCTTCAGAAGTTCCAGTACCTCTTTCAGCGTGGGGATTTTTGCCCCGCGAAACTGCTCCATATGATTGTGAAACGAAAATGTTTTCAGTTCTTCGAGCGTGTGATCCTTCACAAATCCACTGCCGTCGCTGACCCGGTCAATGGTCTCGTCGTGAATGACCACGACCTGCCCGTCCTTCGTCAGCTGGACATCCAGTTCCACACCGTCCGCCCCCTGCTCTTTCGCCAGAGAAAATGCCTCTATTGTGTTCTCCGGTGCATAATGGCTAGCACCTCTGTGTGCAAATATTTCTGTTTGTCTCATCTGTATCACCCTGCCTTTCTTTTTCATCAGGCGGACACTCGGAATCCGCTTTCCTATTTTCCTGTAACCCTGCGCAGCTTTTGTAAGGCTGCAGTAGCTTCCGTATTTGTCTGCACAAATATAGTATACAGCAGAGCAAAGCGCCCTGCTGTATCTTTTTTATCTTATTCTTTTTATCTCATCTTTTTTGATACCTTCCGATGATGCCCGCATGCCATGCAGCTGCAGATATCCGGTATCGCTTACTCATTTACCAGATTGTATTCTTCGATAGACTTGTTGATTGATTCTGCCATGTTCTTCACCGCAGTGTCCACATCCTCTGTTCCGTTCAGCATAGTCTCAATCTCGGTCTCGGCTGTAGCTCTTGCCTCCGGGAATACGCTGAGCAGTGCGCCCGCATACTCCGGTTTTGAATCATGCAGCTGATCGATTGCCGTCTGGAATTGTGGATACTGTGCGATGTTGTCTTTAAATACAGCCTCATCCTGTGCTGCTACTGTTACCGGGAAGTAACCTGTCTGTGCGTTCCAGTATGCCTGTGACTCCGGAGAGATCAGGAATTTCACAAATTCCCATGTAGCACGAAGCTTTTTAGGATCCTGGTTGTCAAGTGCCCACAGAGATGCTCCACCGATGGATACACCACCCTGATCGCTGGATTTCACTTTCGGGAAGTAAGCCGTTCCAACTTCAAACTTGCCGTTTACATCCTGAAGAATCTGTTTCAGAGATGCTGTAGATCCAAGTGTAATTGCTGATTTTCCTGCGGAGAAGTCTGCCAGGCCTGAATCTCCGCCACGTCCTACATTCGGAGCATATCCTGCATCATAAAGTGCTTTCCATTCTGTAAGAATATTTTTTGCTGCACCGTTTGAGTCAAATTCTACTGCTGTCGCTGCCTCGTCACGACCATTTCCATTGTTTGCATAGTCAAGTCCCTGCTCGCTGATGAGCTGCTCGAAAAACCATCCGTAGATACCAAGAGAAATTGCTTCACCTGCTCCTGCACTCTGCAGCTTGTCGCCCACTTCACCGATTGCCTCCAGGCTGTCCGGAACATCTGTGATTCCTGCAGCGGCAAACATATCCTTATTGTAGTACATAATTGGTGTAGATGAGTTGAACGGCATAGAATACAGCTGATTATCTACTGTGTAGTATGCAGAAAGGTTCGGTTCGATCTGGGACACATCGTAAGAGTCTGCGTCGATCATTGTCTGCATTGGTACGATCCAGCCGGAATCTTTCATAAAGCTTGTTCCGATTTCATAAACCTGTACGAGATCTGCTCCCATATTTCCAATCTGCGCACTTTTCAGCTTATTCAGAGAGTCATCATACTCTCCCTGGTACTGTGAGTTCACTGTAATTCCCAATTCATTTTCGTCATTGAATTTTTTTACCAGTGTGTCGATTGCTGCACCGTTGACACCACCCATGGAATGCCAGAAAGTAATCTCTGTTCCGTCCACCTCAGATGCATCTGCCATAGCAGCGTCTGATGCAACCGCGTCCGATGTAGAGCCTGCAGCACCGCTTGTCGCCTCTGCTGTTGTCTTACCGCCGCATCCGGACAGCAGACCAATTGTCATAGTAGCTGCCATAAGTGCAGCAACAATTCTTTTTTTCATAATTTTTTTCTCCTCATATTTCATAATTTTTTCATTGTAAACACTAAGTTTTCTCCCACCTGCGGCGGATTTCTCTTAGCACATATAGTAAAATGACTTCTTAACCCTTTACTGCTCCGGAGAACATTCCGCGGATCAGCTGCTTCTGTCCAAAGATGAAGATGGAAATGGACGGGATAATAATCATAACTACTCCTGCAATCATCAATGTGATGGACTGCGAATCTACCGCGCTCAGCATACTGATACCGATCTGAACCGTTCTCTTCTGGTCTGATCCGGTAACAAGCAGTGGCCACATGTACATATTCCATGCGTTGATGAAGGTATAAACTGCCATGGCTCCGATGGCAGATTTTGTCAGCGGTGTCAGAATGGATACAATAAATCTGAGATTGGAGCACCCGTCTAATTTTGCCGACTCGAAAAGTGACATCGGAAATGTCATATAGAACTGACGAAACAAAAAGATTCCCATCGCCGATGTGAGGTACGGAATAATCAGTACCGGATATGTATCAAGCATTCCCCAGTTTCCGACTGTCAGGTAGTTGGAGATAATGGTTGCCTCACCCGGCACCATCATGGTCGCCATAACGATCATGAAAAGGATTCCTTTTCCCTTAAATTCCAGAAATGAGAATGCAAATGCCGACAGAGAGCAGGAAATAATCTGTCCGATGGTGATGCATCCTGCCATGATAAACGAGTTCACAATAAAGCGAAGCAACGGTACCTGGGTAAATGCGTCCGCAAAATTTTTCAGCGTCGGACTTTTCGGCAGCAGATTCATCTCCGTCGTAAATAATTCGCTGGACGGCATAAATGCGATGCTCAGTGCATAGAGCAGCGGGAGCAGTACCACCAGGGCCACCGCGACATTGGCTGCGATCCGGAGTCCTGTCTTTGTTCTTCTCTTCGTGAGTGCCTTCGCACTCATCTTTTGTTTCAACTCCAGGAGTTCTTCCTGAGTCATAGCTCCTTTTCTTTTTAACGTCATGCTTGCTGTCTGACTCATTAGTAGCTCACTCCTTTCTTCTCAATCCGGAACATCACCAGTGTAATCAGCATGATGATCACAAACAGAATCACGGACTGCGCAGATGCACTTCCGAATCTGTAGTTAAAAAATGCATCCCGATAAATAGAATACACGATTACATTCGTGCTCTCACTCGGACCGCCTTCGGTCAGGATCTTGATCTGGCCAAAAGACTGGAATGCCTGGATAATGTTTACGACCAGTGTATAGAACATGATCGGTGACAGTCCCGGAAGTGTCAGGGAAAAGAATTTCTGAATCCCGTTTGCCCCGTCCACAGATGCCCTCTCATAAAGCGATTCATCAATGTTGCCAAGTCCTGCCGAAAAATACAGGAAGTTGATTCCGCTGTTCAGCCATGCCGTCAGGATCGCCACACAGTACAATGCCGTGTTCGGATCATTCAGCCAGTTGATGTCCAGCCCCAGAAGCTTGTTTACAATACCTACAGCCGGGTGAAGCATAATCTGGAAAATCATAGCAGCCGAGCTGGATGCGATTGCCATCGGGAGCGCATAAGCTGTACTGAAAACACGGATTCCCGGAAACGCTTTGTTACACAGCACAGCTGTGAGCAGCCCGAGAAGCATACCGCCGATTACCACGATCACCACGAAGATCATCGTAACCTTCAAACTGTTTCGGAAACTTGCCGATGTGAGAAGTTCCGTATAGTTTCCAAGCCCTACAAAAATCTTTGCCTCTCCCAGTTTGTTCGTTTTATACAAGCTCAGATAAATGGTCTTGAAAAACGGGTAAAACAAGAATACCGCAAACACCAGCATACTCGGAATCAGATAAAAATATGGTGTGACATTCATTCCTTTTTTTGTTTTCATCTCTACATTCCTTCTTTATAAAAAATATTTTCTTCTGTAATCTTGTCAAACACATAGATCTTATCCGGGTCAAAATACAACGCGACCTCTTCTCCGACCTGCGTGTTGTTTTCCGGCTTCAGTCTCGCTCCGAATGTACTGCCCTGCTCTTCAAAATAAAGAGCCACCTCCGCGCCAAGCATCTCGCGGGTCTCAACCTTTTTCACCATACCGATGGTGTTTTTCTCGAAGCCGCCGGCTGCTGCCTCTTCATACTCATAAATATCCTCAGGACGGATTCCCAGAGTCACCTGCTCATCCGCGTGGAACATATTCAGCATTCCGGCCTTGACACCATCCAGATAAATCTTTCTCTCTGAATCTCTGCTGCCAAGTCTGAGCGTACATCGGTCGCCCTCCCGCTCCACATAGCAGTCGCAGAAGTTCATGGACGGAGATCCCACAAATCCCGCTACAAACAGGTTTGCCGGATTGTTGTAGAGTTTCTGCGGCTCAGCCACCTGCTGTACGATGCCGTCTTTCATGACCACGATCCGAGTCCCCAACGTCATGGCCTCCGTCTGATCGTGGGTCACATAGATGATTGTCGTTCCCAGTTCTCTGTGAAGCTTCGACAATTCAATACGCATCTGCGCCCTGAGCTTTGCATCTAGATTGGACAGTGGCTCATCCATAAGAAATGCTTTCGGCTTGCGCACGATCGCGCTCCCGATTGCCACACGCTGTTTCTGTCCCCCTGACAGAGCTCCCGGTCTGCGTTTTAACAGATGTTCGATCTCAAGCGTTTTCGCCGCCTGATGAACCTTCTCGTCAATCTCCGCTTTCGGCATTTTGCGAATCTTCAATGCATATGCCATATTGTCATACACCGTCATGTTCGGGTACAGTGCATAGTTCTGAAATACCATAGACATACCACGGTCTCTCGGCTCCAGATAGTTGCACAGTTCATCATCAATCCATAATTCTCCATCGCTGATATCTTCCAGCCCGGCAATCATCCGGAGCGTGGTAGACTTTCCACATCCGGAGGGTCCCACAAAAATGACAAACTCCTTGTCATGGATGTCCAGATTAAAATCCTTTACGGCATAGTGCTCATCATCATACTGCTTACAAATATTTTTCAACGTAATTTCTGACACTTTTTTCTCTCCCTTCCTTCAAGACACTTTGTCAAGTATACGCATCCAATGTAAAGTTGTCTGCAAATAGAATTTAAAAATCGGTTAAAGAAATGTAAAATCATTTTACGTTTTTGTGCAGCACAGACCACCGTACAGGGGACCTTCAGAATCCACCTCTTATTCTGAGCACTTGAAGCGGGATATGCTTACGCACGTCAAAAAGAGTGGCACACAGCAATCCGTCCTGTCTGGAAATTTTGCTGTGTTCCACTCTTTTTTTATACCGCCCTTATATCGGCAGATTCTTTTTCCTGAATACCGCAATCCCCGCCGCGAAGCACAGAATTCCGACACCGTACATGATTGCGCACGTCAGCCACGCCTGCCCGTCCTTCGCAATCAGTCCGTCCACTGCATACAGGGTCATCGGCGTAGCATACTTCAATCCCTCAAACTTTTCTCCAACCTGGGAGATCATCTGCACCAGCAGAGAGTATACCACAAACGCAGAACTGATTCCCACTGCCATCTTTGACTCATTAAAGACGCAGGAAGACAGGAAACAGACACCGCCCACCATGATCCACAGTCCAAACAGACCTGCATTTACCCGGAGGAACCCCGGAATATCCATCTCGCCCGGAAACAGCAGGTGTGCCGTTGCCAGAATCACGCCGCTTACATAGACCAGCATCAGCAGCAGACTTGTCACAAGAAAAATCATCTGTGTTCCAACGATTTTCCCTCTTTTATCCGGTGCGGCAAGCAGATAAACCATGGAACCATTGTCCACATACCGTGCCACCAGACGATTGCTCAGAATGATAATGTATACCGCCGGAAATGCCGTCAGCAATATTCCGTACAGATAACCGGTGGTAAACTCCAGTAGCGTCTGCCCCACATCTGCCATGCCAAACGCCGCAAAGACCTCCGGCATGCTGGCCGCCATCTCCTGCAGGCTGTCCCCCATCTTCGGATCGAACATAGCAATGATCATAGTCGCATACATGGTCAGCACTGCCATAAAGATCGCCAGAAGGATCCAGTTTGCCTTCCACTCTTTTTTATATAATGTCAGATTCATCACGATTGGTCACCTCCATAAAAATGCAGAAAGAAATCTTCCAGAGACTGGGTGTGAACGTTCAGATCCACCACCGTGAACGCCCCGGCTTTTTTGACGGCTTCATCAATATCTCTTCCGACCTTCATCGTAACCCTGCGTCCATCCTGCTCGTCCTGCACAGCCTTTGCAAATCCGGATACATAGCCTGCTGCCATAGCCGTATCTGCAAATGTGATCTCCATCCGTTTCTGTTTCCCGCTGCACAGGCTCTCCATGGTATCCACTGCGACCAGCTCACCGCCGCGAATGATCACCGCCCGGTCACAGGTGCGCTCTACCTCCTCGAAGATGTGGGAGGACATGAGGATCGTCTTCCCTCTTCTTTTCTCGCTCAGAATCAATTCCACAAACCGGTTCTGCATCAGCGGATCCAGTCCACTGGTCGGCTCGTCCAGTATCAGGATATCTGGATCCTGCATAAACGCACAGACGATCCCGATCTTCTGTTTCATTCCCTTGGACATCTTCTTGAGCTTCCCATTGGCATTCAGTTCAAACTGCTCCATCAATTCCTGTGCCCGTCCCAGATCCTTCATCTTTTTCATCTTCGCCACAAATCGTATGAACTCCATCCCGCTCATGGAATCAATAAATGCAATTTCCCCTGGAAGGTATCCCAGGCTCTTTTTAATCTCATCAGCCTGCTCAAAGCAGTCCTTTCCCAGAATATTCACTTTACCCTGATCCGGCTTGATAAATCCGAGGAGCTGTCGGATCGTGGTTGTCTTTCCCGCCCCGTTTGGTCCGAGGAAACCGAGCACCTCGCCCTTTCTCACATCAAAGCTCAGGTCAAACACACCGCGGTGCTGACCGTAATCCTTGGTGATATGTTCAATTTCTATGGTTTTCATTCAGATATTCCTCCTTGTACGTCAGCTTCTTTAGCATGCTCATCCATATCTCAAACTGTGCCATCATATCCTCCAGCTCGATCACCCGCCCACACATTTTCAGATCATGCATGTAACCGTCTGCCATCCATACCAGCATCTTATAGATATAGAGTGGATCTGCCTCATCCTTAAACTTATACAGATCCAGATGTTCAAAGTATTCCTTATACATCGCCTTTGTCTGCGTGATTGTCATCTTCTGCAGATCCTCCGATACATCTTCCTTTTCCGAATAAAATGTCTTGATTGCAAACTCTAATATATAGGGATTCTTTTCGAGAAGCTTAACCTTCTCCGTGGCAGAGTAGCGCAGCAGCTCGTAGAAATCGATGATCTCTTTGAACCGTCGATCCACAACCTGTGCCTTTACAATATCCACCACATAATTGTAAAGATACAGGTACAGTTCCTTTTTATTATGAAAATAATAGAACAGCAGCCCCTTGGAGACGCCCGCTTTCGCCGCGATCAGATCCGTGGACGCGCGCTTATACTCATTTAGGGCAAACACCTCCATCGCAGAATTTAGAATACTCTGCTGTTTTTCCTCCGGAAGTGTATAAAATTTTTCATTCATGGTATCACCTCGCATATTGGTTATTGAAGTCCGTTGGCCCTCCCGATCCGCTGGATACTCCGATCTTGCTGCTTTATGCTTACTGCTTCAATTTTGCCGCTTTATTCTTATTGCTTCTGTCTTGCTGCTTTGTTCTCGTTGATTCAGTCTGACTATTCTGGTCTAACCGCTCCGGTCAGTTTCCATACTTTCAGAATACCGAATTGACTATTTTTTTCAACCCCTTAATCGCACTTTATTCCGAGAACCTCCCCGACCATTCGGAACTCGTCCTCATAGATACAGTTTGGCAGACTGTGATCTTGCACTTTCCGCAGACATTCCCGGTAGTCCATCCAGATAACCTCCTCCACCTCCGACGCCTGCAAGTGCAGCCCTTCGATCTCCACCGGCTTCATATATAAATACACTGCACTCCACTCATTGTCCCGGAACAGACGGTCGTAGAAAACCGCCTCAAACTGTCCCTTATGACTGCCGATATACTGCAGTTCCTCCGGATCTGCCGCGATTCCCAGTTCCTCACCGATCTCACGTACCGCGCTCTCAAGAAATGTGTCCCCTGCTCCCACGTGCCCCGCCGAAGAAATATCATAGCATCCCGGATTGGAATCCTTGCAGGCACTGCGCTTCTGCAGAAGAACATCAAAATTCCCGCCTTCACGCTCCCGCACTACCCAGGTGTGTACCGTTCCATGCAGGCTTCCCTCCCGGTGAGCAACACCACGCTCCCGCACAATGCCGCTCTTTGTTCCATCACTGTTCAGGATATCAAACAGCTCCATTGGCTTTCCGTCCAGAACCGCTGATACCAGCTTGTCCGATCCATCATAGACCAGCTTCAACGAGAAGAACGGATAATCCTCATCCATCAGCCGGAAGAAAATCTTATCCCCTTCCCAGATATTTAGATTCCAGACCTGCTCGATATCCACCCACTCCAGCTGCCCCTCATCGCAGGCAACTGGTTCGCCGGTAAATCCGTCTGCTGTAAACAGAGACATGTATTCCGTCACGCCATTGCCGGATACAAAAGTAACAATTCCCCGATATCGATAGGAAGTCAGCGTGTATCCAGTCTCCTCCCATACCTCGCGCAGCAGACACTCCTCCGGACTCTCATCCGCCTCAAAATGTCCGCCAACGCCAATCCATTTATCCTTATTGACGTCATGTTTCTTTACGGTCCTGTGCAGCATCAGATACTGCCCGTTCTGCTCGATATAGCATAATGTACTTAATCCTGTCATCTTTCCTTCTCCTGTTCCCTTCTGTGAAGTGCTTCTCCTGCTCGCTTCTTCTGCTTCTCTCGTCTGATTCTTTCTGCCGATTGTTCAGTTTCGTTTCTGTTTTTTTCCCAACAGCACTTTTCGCCGTCGAAGATAATACACCACCACCGCAAATGCGGCACTTGCCTCGAATCCAAAGCTGTTGACCAGCCCCTGCACCATCAGAATACCAAAATTCATGATGGACTGCTGGATTGCCGTGAGTGAGGAATTTCTCATAACCGGGCGCAGAAGTTTCCCGTATTTCCCTCATACATCTGTGATGATATTTCTTTCTCCATTTTTTAATATCCGCCTATCGTAAAGTATCCCATGTTCAATGCCACCGTCAGAAGAATAAAGAATAAAACATTCATCCACTTTCGATGCACTGCCGCTGCTGCCACATTTATCACTCCCGCCAAAATCGACAGCGCAATCATGATCGGCGCGGTGAACATCCCGCGCACAAACACATATTCCATGACCGTGAGCGCTCCCACTATCAGGAACAGAATTGCTGCAATTCGTTCTGTTTTGGTAATTCTATTATCCATCATTCCCACCTTCTTATTTTCCTGATATCATTTACAGTTGAAATAAACACTTGAAGTATATTCTATATCCCCGAGCAGTCGTGTCGGTGAAAGCAAAATCGAGTAGAGATTCTACCCGATTTTATACTGCTTCGCCGCTTTGCATTTTTATTAATCCAAGCCATACTCTTTCAATAATTTCATCTGATATTCCTCATCACATGTTGCCCGCTGCAGCTCCTCCAGCCTCTGATCCCTCATCAACATCTGGTTTAGCTGATTTATTTTACTGATTCCCTGTTTTCTGCCTCGCTTTTCTCCTCGCTTTTCCCACTCTTCCCGTTCCTGCTGCATATGTTTTTCTTCATCATATTCAAATATACTCACGTCCTTCGCCTCCGCCCTGTACTTCGTCAGAAACTCTTCCAATATGCTTTCTTTGATGCACTCGTCAATTGCTTTTTCTACTGCATCCTCCAGACTCATTCTCTTCTCATATGTACGAACCTTATCCACATAAGCCGTATATTCCCGCAATGTTTTACAACTTTTCATAAGTTCTTCATTATAACCGGGGTTAATATTAAGCATCAAGACCTTTAATTCCAGACTTTCCTCACTATTATCTGCAGCCTCCGCCCCAGCATCAAGTGTCTTTTCGCGGATACTTCCCGCCTTCTGTTCTTTGTTTTTCCCGCCCTGCCTTCTGAATGCATCTGACAGTCTCAGTTCCTTCCACTCCGGCTGCTTCTCAATCCCGTTATAAAAAGTAATAAATCTTGGCGTCGGTATCTCAATCTGATGGCTACCATAAAGATTCATATCTTTCGTTATTCCCTGATAGACCTTTGCAACATAAAACAGATCCCGAATCGGAAGATTTGGATTATAAGTGGATTGGTGCTCATAAAGCGACAGCTCTGTATGAATCACAAAGGATAGATCGTTTTTCATGTTAAGATAGACTGCATTTTCCAGTGTGTTGATCTCCAGATCCTCTGGATCTGTGTAATGTGTCTGATTTATCGCATTGTAAAGACCCAGCAATTCGGCCTTTTCTTTAAATATCATCCGAAATAACCGGTCTTTGTAGGTCCGCTGCGGCACACCTTCCTGATGCATTTCCCGGTGCACTTTCTGATCCATCTCCTGTTTCATCTTTTGGTTCATCTTTTGATTCATCTTTTGACTCATCTTTTGATTCGTTTTCTGACGTATCTCTTCGCACTCTGCTTTCCTTACTGCTCTGTAACTCTGCTTTTCTGTTTTTCTTTCGCTCATTTTTTTCCTCCTGAATTAAATATCGTGCAGGAGGAAATCCATTCTGCTCATCCCGAAATCCTCTCTGCCTGTTGGTTGGTATTAAGCATCGAAAATTTCTAAGAACTGCCGATTGGCAAATTATGATAGAACGTTT
>NZ_FQZY01000040.1 GCF_900142165.1 Hespellia stercorisuis DSM 15480 | reverse complement strand
TTTCCGATTTTGTAACCCTCTGCGGTAATACGTGGGTTTATCAGCTTCACTTTCTGTTCTGGCTGGAAATGCTTTTCCCCAGCTTCAGCAGGAAGTGTTACGATAACATCATCGGCTTTCTGTACATCGGAGTAGAGGTTGTAGCTTCGGGACACTGCCGTCAAGCGTCCGTTGATCCTACGCTGTACAACCTCGTTTTCTCCTGCAAATTCCAAGTTTCCAAAAGTCTGTGCCATGTTCGGCACTACAAATTTTAATTCCATATATATTTACCTCGATTCTTTCTGTAAGTTTGTAGTTTCTATTCGGGCAGATAGATTGATACCAGCAAGCTCCCAGATTATCAAGGGCAAGCGTTGTGCTTTCAGCACCCTTGACAATCCGCTCTCTTGCAGGTCATTGGCAGACAAGCCCGAATAAAGGTAGTCTGCCGACACGTTTTCTGTCGGGGAACGGCATTTTTGCTTCATTGTATCAAACCGTCCTATACGTTTTTAGATTTACGTCTCTTTAAGAAATACGCAAGTCCCAAGCCACCACCAGATGTTGCAAGCAGGGCAAGAAACCCTAAGATATTTGTAGTGTCGCCTGTCTTTGGGGCGTTACTGGTTTTCGTTGGTGTGCTGGATTCTGGTGTATCTGGTTTTTCTGGTGTGGGCGTTTCGGGAACTTTCTTGATTGTTACCGTCTGTCCCTTATCTGTGATGTCCTTATGTTCTAATTGACACAGTATTACAATGATTTGCTAAGTGTTCCAGAAGTACCACGAGCAAACAGACAGGCGACTGGACGTTGTGTGCAACCTACCAATATCAAAAAGATACATGACATTATTCGCTGTGCATTGAATCAAGCAATCGGCTGGGAATACCTTGATACGAAAATGAGGAATCCTGCTTCTCTTGCTACTTTACCTACAATGAAAAAAGTAAAGCGTAAGGTCTGGAAGATTGATACTTTCAAAGAAGCAGTACGGCTTGTAGAGGACGATTTACTACTTATCTGTATGCACTTGGCGTTCTCGTGTTCTATGCGTATTGGAGAGATTACAGGACTTACGTGGGAAGATGTGATTATTGATGAAGAATCAATCAATAACAATCAAGCAAGAGTAATCATTAACAAGGAACTGTCCAGAGTATCTGTAACAGCTATGCAGAAGTTAAAGGAAAAAGACATTATCAAAATTTTCCCTACCTTAAAACCACATTGCACTACTAGACTTGTATTAAAGATACCTAAAACAGAAACAAGTAACCGTATTGTCTGGTTGCCTAAAACAGTAGCTTTATTGTTGGTTAAATTTAAAGAAGCCCAACAGGAGTTAAAAGAATTTTTAGGAGATGCTTACAATGATTACAACCTTGTAGTTGCATTGGAAAACGGAAATCCTGTTGAGAGCCGTATTGTAAGAGACAGATTCCAAAATCTCTGTGAAGAACATGGTTTTGAAGTTGTAGTTTTCCACAGTCTACGTCATTTGAGTACAGGTTATAAACTTAAAATGACAGGTGGAGATATTAAGTCTGTACAAGGAGACACAGGACACGCAGAAGCAGAAATGGTTACAGAAATCTATTCCGAAGTAATTGACGAAGATAGACGTTACAATGCTCAAAAGATGGACGAAGAATTTTATGGTTCTTTAAACGAACCAGCAAGCACAGAACCGACAGAATCATTAACAAATGAGGAAGAACTTCTATTACAGTTATTAAAGGCAATGTCGCCCGAAATGAAAGAGAAGCTTTTGAAACAGTCGCTTAATGCTTAAGGATATACTGTGACTGTTCCAGTCTTAAAAAAACTTGCTAACAAAAAGTGTTAGCAAAACTGTGAAAAATCTTCAAAATTTAAGTTTCAAGAAAAAAGTGTTAGCAAATATTTTCAGATATAGAGTACAAAAAACATATAGAAAACATCTACTTATTTCTTTATAACAAGCCACATAAAGATATAACAAAAAAAGCTGAAAACCTTGTGTTTAAAGGCTTTCAGCGTTATTATCTGGCGTTCCAGACAGGAATCGAACCTGCGACGTTTCGCTTAGGAGGCGAACCCTCTATCCTACTGAGGTACTGGAACTTATTTAGTTTTGGCTGTTGTTGCAACGCTCGCTTAGGAGGCTATTGTTATATCCATTTAACTAAGGGAACATAGTGCCTAATAAATGGCTTAAACACTGGGTTTGTAGCACTTTATCAGGTTTTGGTTTTCATAAACACTAATCGATTTCTGAATTAGAAAATATACATTTTTTCTTGCCATTGAACTGCAGAGACATATTTATTTTCCTTTAGTATTCTATACTATCCTTGCATTTCATGCAAGTCTTTTCTATTTTTCCTGTTAAAAACTATCTTATCTTTATTTTTATCTGATCAGATCAGGGTACGGGTCAAAGCGGATATTTGCAATCCGCTCCGCCACTTTCCCATAACCTTATATCACTGCTCATTGTTATTATGAGCACCCTGTCTTTTTAAAAATTAATAAATCCCTGAAGCCAGATATTTCCCTTAAATCTTCTTCCTACCGCTGGTTCTCCAAGCACCTTCTCCACCGGAACGCATACATCGAACTTTAATTCATTGATATGTAGACACATCTGATACAATTCTTCGTTTGTGGTAGTATTTACCACCGTTTCTACTCTCAGAATCTCTCCCAGCACTGAATATTGATCACATTCCACACCGAAGGGCATGAAGTAGGTATCTACAATGCTGAATACGTCCTCAGAAATCAATCTTCGGGACACTTTTGAATACATATCTATGTCATCCAGTGTAAGTGTCTCTATGGCCGTCTGATCGCCTTTGCGGGCCGCATTAAGGAGTGACAGTCTGTTCTGGCTCTGCTCATTTCTGATTTTCGTCTGTTCTTCATCCTTTTTCACGGGAAACAATATCTTTCCTCCCATTGATAATCCGGATAATGTGACAGACGTAGACTGCTTCGGAATAAGGCCGAGCTGCTTCTCCTTCATGTACTCAACACCGTTCTGCAGGTGGAAGATCAGGCTGATATCCACCCGGATATCCTCACAGATTCCCATGTATTCTTCCTTCTCAATGCGGCGTTCCACTGTAATATCAGCATAGGACGTGACTCCGTCACCGCGAAAGTAAGGAAAATAGTAATCCGCCTCGAAATGTTCTTCCGTATCGAGTTCTCCGCAGATAGCGATACCGATCTTCTTTCCATACTGTTTCTTATATTCACAAAAATCTGCATTTTCATCATAAGAAACTATGGTCTGATGAGTAAAGGTATTCTCAATCTTGCGGAGTAATTCTTTTTCTTCTCTTTTACATTTTATATCCGAGAAGCCGATTGCTTTCAAATACTGATGCATATATTACTCCCACTATGGATTATATTTCGCCAATAGTCTTTATTTTGTAAGTTCTGTATGTCCGCCCATGTATGGCTGTAATGGTGCCGGGATTCTCACAGAACCGTCCGCCTGCAGGTTGTTTTCCAAAAATGCGATCAGCATTCTCGGTGGTGCGACTACCGTATTGTTCAATGTATGAGCAAAATATTTGTTTCCATCTTCATCTTTTACACGGATTCCAAGTCTTCTTGCCTGCGCATCTCCGAGATTAGAACAGCTTCCTACTTCAAAGTATTTCTGCTGTCTCGGTGACCATGCTTCAACATCACATGATTTTACTTTCAAATCTGCCAAATCTCCTGAACAGCACTCCAGTGTACGAACCGGGATGTCCAGTGAGCGGAACAGATCCACTGTGTTCTGCCACAGTTTGTCATACCATGCCTTGCTCTCTTCCGGTTTACATACCACGATCATTTCCTGTTTTTCAAACTGATGGATTCTGTATACACCACGCTCCTCGATACCATGTGCACCCTTTTCTTTGCGGAAACATGGAGAGTAGCTTGTTAATGTTTTCGGAAGTTCACTTTCCTCAAGCATTGTGTCAATAAATTTTCCGATCATGGAATGCTCACTGGTTCCGATCAGATACAGATCTTCTCCCTCGATTTTGTACATCATGGCATCCATCTCGGCGAAACTCATGACACCGGTCACAACGTTGCTTCGAATCATAAAAGGTGGTACACAGTATGTGAATCCACGATCAATCATAAAATCTCTTGCATAAGAAATCACTGCTGAATGAAGTCTTGCGATATCGCCCATCAGATAATAAAATCCATTACCCGCAACTTTTCCTGCTGCCTCCAGATCAATTCCGTCAAAGCTTTCCATGATCTGCGTGTGATACGGAATTTCATACTCAGGTACTACCGGCTCTCCGTACTTCTGGATTTCAACATTTTCACTGTCGTCTTTTCCGATTGGCACAGAAGGATCAATAATATTAGGTATAATCATCATATTTCTCTTGATTTTTTCCTCAACTTCTTTTTCCTCTGCAGATAAAATTTCAATTTTTTCTCCATCTTTTGCAATCTGTGCTTTTACTTCTTCTGCCTCTTGTTTTTTACCCTGAGCCATCAATGCACCGATCTGTTTGGAAACTTTGTTCTTATTTGCTCTGAGTGCTTCTACCTCACCTTTTATGTCGCGGTTTTTCTGATCTAATTCCAACACTTCATCTACCAGTGCAAGTTTCTCATCCTGAAATTTATTTTTGATGTTCTGCTTTACTATATCTGGATTTTGTCTTACAAATTTGATATCTAACATGGTTATTCTCCTTTTTATTGGCTTGATCTTATTTATTTCATTTTTTTAGTTTGATTTTATTTCATTGGCTTCATCTTGTCGGTTTAATCTTGTTTGTCTCATCTTATTGGCTTCGTCTTATTACTTCGCATTTATAGATTCGTCTTTATTTTTGTTCTTGATTTATTCGCTTTTTTACTTGTTTTACACCAGATCTTTAATGTCAAGTCCGTATGCCTCCTGGTAGATTGCTCTGTCAAGTGACTCTGCCTCTTCCTCTGCCAGTTCGATATAACTCTCTCCCTTGACGATTTCCTTGATGTAGGTATAGCAGCCATCTCTGCTGTGCATTGCATTGATGATCCATCCATTGTTATTTCCGTCAAGCATTGTCAGCGCAAAACTTAAGTTTCCGCCCATCTCATGAAATGCATCGTATTTCACAATTCCAAGTTTCTGATAATCACCTTCTATTTTTCTTGTGATATCTTTAATATCCTGCTTATTCTTCTTCGCCATCTCCATCAGAGATTCAATGTCTTCAAACCTGTCAAGAACACTTTCCTCTAAAGTCTTTCCATCTTTTCCCTTCATAAACGAGGCATAACTTGTCTTTAACCTATTATATTTCATATTTACGTTCATCAACAATACAAATAACAAAACTTGTATCAAGAACAGTAAAATTATCAAATACGAGGCGTCAAGTCCCATATTTGCAAATAATCCGCCTTCCATCTATAGTTTCTCCTTTTACTGAATTTATTTTGAAACTTTTTCTTATATACACGCGTGTTATATCATGAATTAAAGTACAAATTCATGATCGGCATTCGCCGTTCGAAAAATGCAAGTGCTTGACTTAATCTCTGATCGACATTATCAAGTCGAATATACGTTCGAGCTCATCTTCGGAATAAAACTCGATTTCAATCTTTCCTTTACCTTGCGTTTTTTGATTTACGCTGACCTTTGTTCCTACGATTTTTTTCATCTTCTCTTCCAGATCTTCATAGATAAAATTGTTTGCAATCGATGGCTTCTTAGTCTCTTTTTTAGGATTTTTAAGAGATTTTATCAACTTTTCTGTCTCACGCACACTCAATTTTTCATCAAATATCTTATTAGCAAGAATGTATTGCTGTTCTTTATCGTCAATAGCAAGTAATGCTCTTGCATGTCCGGTTGAAATCATATCATCGATAATCATCTGTTGTATTCTGCTGTCCAGTCTTAATAAACGCATTGAATTTGTAACAGCAGTTCTGCTTTTTGATACTCTTTCCGCAACCTCATCCTGTTTTAGAGAAAATTCTTCCAATAACTTTTTGAAGGCCATTGCTTCTTCAATCGGATTCAGATTTTCTCTTTGGATATTCTCAATCAATGAGATTTCCACTATTTCCTGCTGTGTATAATCCTTTATTACAACAGGTACTTCTTTTACACCGGCCAGCTTTGCTGCTCTCCAGCGTCTCTCACCTGCAACGATTTCGTAATAATCTTTTTTCTTCTGTACGAGCAGTGGCTGCAATACTCCAAACTGTTTTATGGAATCTGCAAGTTCCAACAGTGCATCCTCATCAAAGTCTTTTCTCGGCTGTTCTCTGTTAGGTTCAACAAGAGATATTTTCACCATTTTTTCCCCGGAATCATTTATTTCTTTTTTCTCTTCAATGATTTCACTTTTGATTACACTTTCTGCTTTAATTACTTTTTTATCTGACTTATCTTCTGTCTTACTTTCAATCTTCTCATCTGATTTGAGTTCTGTCTTGATTTTAGTCTTTTCTTCTGGTTTGTCCTCTATACTGCTCTCAGGCTTTTCTTCGGCTGCAACCTTAGCTTCTTTTTCAATTTTTTCGGATGCTGCCTGTTTTTTTGCCTTTTCTTTATTATCTGCTCTTCTATCTGGAATCAAACTATCCAGGCCTTTTCCAAGTCCACTTCTCTTCACTGCCATCAGTCATCTTCTCCTTTATGAATCACTTCATCTGCTAACAATCTATAACTTTCCGCACCCGTCGACTTTGAATCGTATAAATTAATTGGCATTCCATAGCTCGGTGCTTCCGCAAGTCTGATGTTTCGAGGGATAATTGTCTTATAAACATTTTGATTAAGATTATCCTTCACATTTTCAACTACCTGAAGAGATAAATTGGTTCTGGCATCATACATAGTAAATACCACGCCTTCTATTTCCAAATCTGAATTAAGACGTTCTTTTACAAGTTCGATTGTATTTATTAACTGACTTAAACCTTCAAGTGCATAATATTCACACTGAATTGGAACAAGTACACCGTGTGCTGTTGTCAACGCGTTAATTGTCAGCATTCCAAGTGCTGGCGGACAGTCAATAATTATAAAGTCATAATCATCTACTATTCCAGATATTGCGTCTCTTATGATAAATTGCTTATTATCATTATCAATCAATTCTATCTCTGCTGCCGAAAGATTAATATCTGATGGCAAAACATCAAGATTTTCTAAAACATCTTTACGTATACATTCTTCAACTGTGCTCTCCCCAAGTATCAGATCATATATGTTGGCGCCATCATCATTTTTATCAACGCCAAGTCCACTGCTCATGTTTCCCTGCGGATCCATGTCAATTCCAAGTACTTTTTTACCCTGAACAGCTAAAGCTGCTGATAAATTGATTGCAGTTGTAGTCTTACCGACGCCGCCCTTTTGATTGGCAACAGCTATAATTCTTCCCATACTCTTACCCCTTTCTATTTGCACTTTATAATTATATCATCTTTTCTTTTTTTTATCTACCCAATGTTTCACGTGAAACATCGTTTTTATCTGTATTTTTTTACCAATTAAAGTATTATGTATAGTTTGATCAGCACTCAGAATTTATATTTTCACTTTTCCTAGTCTAAGGAAGCTGATTTATTGAGTATTAGTAGTTTTTTTGTAATTATATAATATTTTCAAATGTTTCACGTGAAACATTTCACATTTTATGTATTAGATATTTCATATGAGATATTTTATGTTTTAGATGTTTCACGTGAAACATTTAAATAAAGTGGATTTAATATTCTAACCCCCGCAATTGGTGATAACATACCAGACATCAGTTAATAAAAGACTCTTTATTTTGGCAGAGCAATAATGTACGCGACAACAAAAAGCAGTGCCAACAGGTAAAGGCAAGTTTTTACGTTGTGCTTGCACATAAGAAAACACTTGTCGCTACCTGTTGATAGGGCGAAAGCCCGCGAGTGAGATGAAGCAGAGCGGAATCGAACGGCACTGCGGATGACATGATATAATGAGCACTAGTGAGACACCGTGCTTGCACGAGTGGCGAACGGCGAATGAGGCTCATGAATTTGTACTTTAAATTCATGATATAACACTCCCCACTACTTTTCACAAAGTCACTTTACAGATTATGTCTTATTAAATTTTTCTTTACTTCTAAAGAAAAGTAATAAAAACTCCTTGGTTTTGGTCGAAGTTACAAACATAATCTATAATTATTATCCCCAGCACTCAATGTTTTCCCGCTTGAATTAATGCATACTTTCGGATGATCAAACATAAGAATACTATTGCTGTACATTTGATTTCAATTAATGTTTCACGTGAAACATTAATAAATTTTCATCATTTTTTTAACTGTAAGTAATAAATTTAGATTTCTTACTCTAAATTTGCTTTACTACTTATGCCTGAAGCAGGGAGTTTAATTGATGAAATCAAATAATAAATGGACAAGTATAATTCACAATTAATCCTTTAAATACAAGCATTTCTGTAGTATAATAAGATGGATAAGGAAAGCAGGTGATACATTGAATTTAAAGAAAAAATTATTCAAAAGTGCATTTTATTCAACATTATCTGTTGGGGCGATATATGGTATAAATAAAATCATCAATTGCATATGTACAATCGATGATTTGCTTTCAACAACAGCTTGTGAATATTATGAATCGAGTTTTGGCAAGGTATGTTATACAAAAGAAGGTGAAGGAACTCCTCTCCTATTAATACATGACTTAAATGTGTGTAGTTCGCTAAATGAATGGGATAAAGTCGTCTCAGAATTAGCAAAAAATCACACTGTATACGCACTTGACTTACTTGGATGTGGACGATCAGACAAAACAAATGTTGTCTACACCAATTATATCTATATGAAAATGCTTACCGAATTTATAGATAACGTCATAAAAGAGAAACCAGATGTAGTTGCAACAGGTGATTCTGCTTCTTTCGTCCTGATGGCCTGCATGAATGAAGACAAACTTATTAATAAAATCGTAATGATCAATCCATCAAGCCTTACAGAATTAGCAAAGGTACCCACTAACAAATTAAAATTCATTCACACTATGATGGGTGTACCAGTTTTTGGAACACTAATTTACAATATCGCCGTGAATCCTAAATCAATAAAGGATGATTTTGAATCTGATTTCTTTTATGACAGAGAAAAAATAGAAGAAAATACACTGAGAACATATATAGAATCCTCTCAATCCGGGAAAACAGGTTCCAAATACTTATATGCAAGTATAAAATCAAAATACACAAATGCAAATGTATTGCGCTGTCTAAACACAATTAATAACAATATCAGTATCATAGTTGGAAACTCAAACCCTGAATATGCACTTGCAGCAGCTCAATATGAAAACCAAATACCTGGAATGAATATTATAACAATAGAAGAAACCAAGAAACTTCCACAGCTCGAAAAACCTGATGAATTTATAGCAGCATTAAAAAAATTATTAGAATTTATTTAAGTAAAGCATTCATCAAATAGAAAAACAAAAAAAACAAGCAATTTACGGGTATATAAAAGTATGCCTGCAAATTGCTTGTTTTTTATTGTACTATTAATAAAAATTTAAAATGATCACATATTATTTCATATAGTCAAAACGGATATTCGTAATCCGCTTTGCTACTTGCAGTGTTCTCCGCTGAAGCACAATTACGTTTAGCCAAAATCCAGATGATTTTTCTGTTGCATAAAGATATTGATGATTTTATTAACATTTTCAATGCATTCTATTGAGTTATCCACATACTTATACACTCTTTTCACATAAAAACATCTCTACATGTGGAAAACGTAATTAAATCCACTTCTATCCGCTTCGATGCTTAACAATAATCTCATAGCAATACCATATACTTTATACTTTTTCCTAAACTTTTATTTATACTTATATTTTCACTATATACTTTCACTGTCTGAATCAAAAATCTTTTCACTTAAAATCTTTTCAGTGTATTCCATCAACGCAGAGGCTCTTTTGCTGCCACTCCTGCTTTCCGCGGAAATTTTTTTCCGGTATTTTTCACTTTCGCGATCTTAACAAATGATCTCCCAATCTCTGTTCCCGGCAATTGAAATTTCACTGTATCTTCTACCTTTCCGCCAAGTATTCCAATTGCATTTTTTGACTCACTTAACTCCTCATCTACTTCACCGGATTTATAAGATATAAATATACCCCCTACCCGTATATAAGGTAAACAGTATTCACTGAGCGTCGACAAATTTGCAACGGCACGTGAAACACACAGATCGAACTGCTCTCTGTACTCAGCCTGTTTTGCATAATCTTCTGCACGGCCATGAATTGCCCTGATTCCGGTCAATCCCAATTCTTCAATAACCGTATTGAGAAACTTCACTCTCTTGTTCAAAGAATCCAGTAAAACAACCTCCGAATGTGGAAAAGCAATCTTTAATGGGATCCCTGGAAAACCAGCTCCGGTTCCAACATCGATCACAGTCTCAACATTTTGGATGTCAATCGCCTTCACCAAAGCCAGACTGTCCACAAAATGTTTTTCATTTACCTCTTCATATTCTGTAATTCCTGTCAGATTCATCACCTTATTCCACTCCACGAGAAGTTCATAAAACTGATCAAATTGCTGTAACTGCTTTTCTTCCAATCTGATATTTAATTGTTCCAGCTTTTTCTGAAATATTTCACTCATATTTATTCCCAGCACTTTCTCTATCACAAATTCTTTTCAACAAATTATCCACGTCACAGCCTGTTCTATTTTCATATAAACATACACATTCTAATGTGCACTCAGATACTTTTCACATAAACATACACATTCTAACGTACACTCAGATACTTTTTACACAAGCATACACATTCTAATGTACACTCAGATACTTTTCACATAAGCATACACATTCTAATGCGCACTCAGATACACAAGCAGCACGGATATATCCGCCGGTGATACTCCGGATATACGGCTTGCCTGACCGATTGATGCAGGCTTAAATTCTGTCAGCTTCTGCTTCGCTTCAATACGCAGACTCTTGATTTCATTGTAATCGATATCTTCCGGAATCTTTTTATACTCCAGCTTTTTGAACTGCTCGACCTGTCTCAGCTGGCGGGAAATGTAGCCTGCATACTTGATATTAATATTGATCTGATCGATCACATCCTCCGGCAGCTGTCTGCGGTCTGGATCTATTGATTCCAACGCTTCATAGGACAGCTCCGGTCTCCGTATCATTTCCGCGAGAGTTGTTCCTGATATTAATTCGGTACTTCCATGATCTCTGAGGACTTTCTGAACCGGTTCCGTTGTCCCGACATGGGTACGCTCAAGACGCTTGATTTCTTCATCGATCATACCGATCTTTTCATGAAGCTTATTCAGTCGGTCATCATTGATCAGACCAATACGGTGTCCGATCTCGGTCAGACGCTGATCTGCGTTGTCCTGGCGCAGGAGCAGACGGTATTCCGCCCTGGAGGTCATCATCCGATACGGCTCATGGCTTTCCTTTGTGACAAGATCGTCGATTAAAACGCCGATATAAGCCTCCGAACGGTCTAAGACTAACTGTTCCCTGCCTAACACCTTTAAAGCGGCATTTATCCCCGCTACAAGGCCCTGAGCAGCAGCCTCCTCGTATCCCGAGCTGCCATTGAACTGTCCGCCGCTGAATAAACCGCTGATCTGTTTAAATTCCAGAGTCGGTCTAAGCTGTCTCGCATCGATACAATCGTACTCGATCGCATATGCATTCCTCACGATTTTTGCATGCTCCAGCCCCGGTACACTGCGGTACATTTTATACTGCACATCCTCCGGCAACGAGCTTGACATTCCACCGATATAGACTTCATTCGTGTGAAGTCCCTCCGGCTCAATGAATACCTGATGCCGTTTTTTATCCGCAAATTTTACGACCTTATCCTCAATAGATGGACAATAACGCGGCCCGGTTCCCTCGATCATACCGGAAAACAGTGGTGAACGGTCAAGATTTTCACGGATGATCTGATGTGTGTTCTCATTGGTGTAGGTCAGCCAGCAGGATGCCTGATCGATCTGCACATCCTCCGGATCTGTTGTAAAGGAAAACGGCACCACTCTCTTATCTCCGAACTGCTCTTCCATCTTACTGTAATCCACCGAATTTTTATCAATTCTGGCCGGCGTTCCCGTCTTAAAACGGTACATTTTGATTCCCAGCGACTTCAGGCACTCTGTCAGATACTTTGCCGGCTGCAGTCCATTCGGCCCCGTATTCATGCTCACCTCTCCGTAAATGCAGCGAGCGCGCAGATAGGTTCCGGTACACAACACTACAGATTTACACTTATATATGGCACCCGAATACGTCTGTACTCCAGTAATCTTTCCATTTTCTGTGAGAATGTCTGTCACTTCCATCTGTTTGATATCCAGATTCTCCTGATTTTGCAGAACCTGTCTCATGGCTCTGCTGTATTCCTCCTTATCCGCCTGGGCGCGCAGTGAATGTACGGCCGGTCCTTTGGATTTGTTCAACATCTTGGACTGAATAAAGGTCCTGTCTATCACTTTTCCCATCTCACCGCCCAACGCATCCAGCTCACGCACCAGATGCCCCTTGGAACTTCCCCCGATGTTCGGATTGCACGGCATCAGGGCGATACTGTTCACACTCACTGTAAAACAGATCGTCCTCAAACCGAGTCTTGCGGATGCAAGTGCAGCTTCACATCCCGCGTGCCCTGCTCCGATTACCACAACATCATAATTATCATTATTTTCCCATACAGAATTTGCTGAATATTTCATTGACTAAATCTTCTCCTATCGCTTCACCTGTGATGCTGCCCAGAGACTCATATGCATCCATCAGATCGATGGAATAAAAGTCCTCCGGCATGTTTTCAGTTATACTTTCGTTTACTTTTTGCAAGGAGTTATAAGCTTCTTGCAAAGCCGTCTTCTGGCGGATATTTGTGATGTAAATCTCATCATTTAAATCTATTTCGCCGTGTAAAAACATTGATTTTAAAGTGTTTTCAAGCAATTTGATCCCCTGCTCTTCTTTTGCCGAAATTTCGATCATAGGGATCGTTATCTCAGAATTTCCATCCGAATTGCAGCATTTTTTAATTTCATTTTGCAAGATTTCCTTCGTCACGATGATATCTAAATCTGACTTATTTAATAGAATAATCGATTTCTTATCATAAATCAAATCCATAATCTTTTTATCATCCTCGTCCAGTTCTCTGGAAGAGTCCACCACATAGATAATCAAATCGGCATCCCGGGCATACTGCTTTGCCTTATCCACACCGATTTTTTCGATAATATCCTCCGTATCACGGATTCCGGCCGTATCAATAATATTAAGACAAAGCCCCTGCAGCTGAATGGATTCTTCCAGCGTATCCCGCGTCGTTCCGGCGATATCCGTCACTATGGCACGCTCTTTTCCGGCCAGCACATTCAGAAGGGAAGACTTTCCGGCATTCGGTTTTCCTACAATGACCGTCTGGATTCCTTCTTTCATGATTCTGCCGTCATCGGCGGAGTCAATCAGATCTTTTAACACGGCTGATATCTCGTCTACAGTAAGCTTCAGCGTAGCACCATACCCATCCACGCTGATGTGCTCCGGGTCATCGAGTGCTGTTTCTATAAAAGCAGTATGGTAAATTATTTTGTTTCTAATATCAGTTATTTTTTTCTTTACACTACCTTTTAATTGACCGACTGATGATTTTAAAGCATATTCGTTCCGGGAGTTGATCACATCAATCACTGCCTCCGCCTGAGATAGATCCATACGCCCGTTGAGAAATGCTCTCTTCGTAAATTCTCCCGGCTCCGCAGGTTTTGCTCCATGCTTAATTACAGTCTCAAGTAAACGGTTCACAACGAAAGTTCCTCCGTGGCAGTTGATCTCTACAGTATCCTCCCCTGTGAAGCTTCTGGGGCCTCTCATAAGCATTACAAGAACCTCATCTATCACTTCCTCACCATCACGGATAAAACCGTAATGGATGGTGTGTGAGGGGGCTTCTGCCAGCTTTTCTTTTCCCTTATATATTCGGTCGATTATCTGAAATGATTCTTCTCCACTCATTCTTACAATTCCAATTCCGGAACTTGTCATGCCTGTGGATATGGCAGCGATCGTTCTGTCTGGCATTATAGCACCTTCTCTCTTTCATAATAATTTAGATATCAAAGCAGAGTTTTCTATAATCTGCTCTGCTGTTTTACTCTGATCTCATGGCAGCTATTGCTGCCTGTATCTATAAAATTTACTTTCCCGCTAAGAACCAAAATTCACCAGTGATTATTTTCATCCTGCGCGCATTGCGCATCCCCCGGCGTTTTTTAATATAATAGGAAATCCAAAAGAATTTCCTATTATATTAAAAAACGCCGCTGCGTCGTGGGAAACTTCTGTTTCCTGATAGCAGCAGCGTTATAAAATTACTTATTTTTTCAATGTGACAACGATCTTTCTATATGGCTCCTCGCCCTCACTGTGAGTCGTTACATAGCGGTCTGACTGAAGTGCCGCGTGAATAATACGTCTCTCATATGGATTCATAGGCTCAAGCGATACCGGTTTCTTTGTTCTCTTTACCTTGTAGGCAATGTTCTTGGCCAGATTCTCAAGGGTCGCTTTTCTGCGCTTTCTGTAATCCTCTGTATCAAGCTTCACACGCACATAACCTTCCTGATTCTTGTTTGCCACACGGTTGGCAAGGTACTGGAGAGAATCCAGTGTCTGTCCTCTCTTACCGATGAGGATTCCCATATTGTCACCCTTCATATCGATGCAGAGAGCACCTTCCCCGTCAATCTCACAGGTGAGTTCTACTTCCATGCTCATCGCCTTCAGCGTATTCTGAATGAAATCTACTGTTGCTTTTTTTGTTTCTTCAGAAACTTTAGCAAGTTCAACATCTTTTTTTTGTGATGTTACTTCTGTTTTTGACCCATCTTCCGAATCCGCTTTTACTTCCTGTCTGTCCTTTTTCTCAAAGGCAGGTCTGTCAGATTTGAATTTATTATTGTCTGTTTTTTTGTAACTGTTATTCTTCTCTGACTTAAATGATTTTGACTCCTGCTTCGGTTTTGCATCGGTCCTGGAATCCTCTGTCTTAGATTCCGTTTTAATTTGTTCTTTTTTCTCTTCTTTTATTGTTTCTTTTGCTGTCTCTTTTACAACTTCCTGTACTTCCGGTTTCACAACTTTTTTGCGAACATCGATAACTGCCTGTTTCATTCCGATTCCTAAGAATCCTGCACTGCCCTTTTCAATGATGTCATATTCCAGTTCACTGCTTGGAATCCCTAATTGAATAGATGCCTCAGTAATTGCATCATCCACTGTTTTTGCTGATACTCTGATATCGCCCATGGTGAATCCTCACTTTCTCTATGAAAAAAACTATTTGTCATCTTTGTCTGAACCACTGTTGAAACTTCTGACCATATTTGCTTTTGACGCGAGACTTCCTGCTTTTGCATTCTTTGTATATTTTTCAGCGGCTTTTAACTTCTCTTCACGCTCTTTATCAGTCATCGTCGATTTCTTTGGCTCTACTGTTCTGGTACTTGTCTTCGCCATCTGAGTGATCTCTTTGGCTGCTGTTCCTTTTTTCTCACGCTTCTTCGCTGCCTTTTTCTGATTCTCTTCAAATAATTCTTCTGTAGTCTTTGTATTCAGATATTTGTTGATTGCAATCTGCTGTGCACAGCGGACAACCGCACTAATACACCAGTAAAGACCAAGACCTGAAGGCAGTGTAAAACACATAAATACTGAAAACAACGGCATAGTAAACATCATGCTTTTCATGGAGTTTGCCATCGGGTTATCAGGATCTGTCGACTGCTGTGGCTGAAGCTTCACACTTGCGAACTGTGTAACACCTGCCATGATTGGAATGATGACCGCCAAGATGATCATTCCGATTGAAAATGGATGAAGCGCATTCTGAAACATTGTTAACGGCGCCTCTGCCATATTGATTCCAAAAAAGTTATTGATGTGTTCCAACGACTGTTGTGTCGTCGTCGCAATAGAACTTATACTCGGTATCTTGTCCACCAGAGTATCCCATGTACTGTTTTGAAATTTATATAATACATCTATCAAAGTGTTAGCATGCGTATAATCAAATTTATCTGCACTGATCAGGACCGGCTTCACAGTACCGATGCCTTCCATGATCTTTCTGAAACCATCTGTTGCCATGATCTGATCGACCAGAGGCATATACATCTGTTTTACACTGTCCACGTATGCCGGTACATTACGAATTACCGCATACATACCGAAGAGAACCGGCATCTGGATCAGCAGGCCAGAACAACCGCCCATCGGTGATGTACCGTATTTCTCATAGATAGCCTGCATCTCTGCCTGCTGTTTTTCCATGGAAACCTGATCTTTTTTGTTTGCATACTTCTTAGTTATAGCCTGGATCTCCGGATTCATCATCGCAGACATCTTGGAAAACTTCTGCTGCTTGATTGTGAGCGGTATCATCAATGTGTAAATGATAACGGTCAGGATAATAATACACCATCCAATATTATGAACACCGAGTGTTGTATAAATCCAATCCATTAATTTTCCGATTATCCACGCAATCTGTGCAATAATCGGAGTCGTTGACGCTGTCGCCAATAAACCGTACATGTTTTATCCTCCTTCATATCGCCTCTGCTTCAAAATCCAAAAGATTCCTGCAGGGCTCCTCCCTCAGGGAACTGGATCAAATCCGCCCTTGGAAAATGGGTTGCAGCGTAAAATACGCCATAAAGCCATAATTCCACCTTTGCACGCACCGTATTTCTCGATGGCTTCTATTCCATACTGAGAACAGGTAGGTGTATACTTACAGGTAGAATGTGGCTTCATTCCAGATAAATACTTCTGATAAAACCGAATACATCCTATCAGAAATTTTTTTGAATTATCTTTCATATTGCATCACTCCCAGGGCAATTACCAGTTTTATTCATATATGTTATGAAGTTTTCCCAAATGGACAAGTGCACTGTCTATATCATGATACCCTGTTTCTCTGGCACCGGGTCGCGCTATTACCACTATATCATAGCCCTTTTGGAAATGTTCTTCTTTTAGTCTGTAGCTCTCTCTTACAAGTCGCGTGATGTGGTGTCTCACAACACTGTTTCCTACTTTTTTGCTAACTGAAATTCCGATACGATTATTACTCGAATGATTGGTTGCAATATACATTACTAAATACTTGTTTGCAAAGGATTTTCCCGTCCGATAGACATGCTGAAAATCTTTATTTTTCTTCAAAGATTCCATGTTGATCTCCTAGATTTCCTGCATCTGTTCCATAAAATAATAGAAGAAAAGGCCACATATATGCGGCCTACGCTGATAACTGTTTTCTTCCTTTTGCTCTTCTTGCCTGTAATACTTTTCTTCCACCTGGAGAACTCATTCTTGCTCTGAATCCATGAACCTTAGATCTTGATCTTTTTTTCGGCTGAAATGTCATCTTCATATATATACACCTCCGTTTCATACGTTTCATAAATAAAACTAAATTAAGACACTGCGATTTATTATATTAAGAAACAACCAAAAAGTCAAGTAAAACCGTGCATTTTCTGGGATATGCTTCTATTTTTATGTGGATAACTTGTTGATAAGTGGAAAATAACGTGTTTATAAAAAATAATTTGGAAAAGTGCGATTTTCTGGAAACATCTGATAATCACTGATGAAAAGTATTATTTTGCCATGTGAATTTTGAGGATAAAGTTATCCACACTGATTTGTCGTTGCTATAAACCCTGTTTTGATGTAAAATATAAGGGATTAAGGTATCATGGCTTCAGTGGCATCATACCTGGAAGTAGGAGTAATATAAATGAACATCGTAGAAGAAAAATGGAACGAAATACTACAGAAAATGAAAGTAGAATACTGTTCATCTACTACTGCATACAATGCATGGATTGCACCATTAACCGTTTATGAAGTAACAGATGATACAGTTTTTATTTTTGTTGCCTTGAAACCAAGCATCGAACACATTGAGGAAAAATACATTCTTCCTTTCAGAGTATGTGTCGCAGAAGTAACCGGAAAGGAATACGATATCGCATTCGTGACCGAGGACAATGCTTACATTAAGGAAAAGAAAGAATTTATTGCCAAAAAAAATCAGACAAACGCATTGTTTGAACAGGCAAACCTCAATCCCAAGTACACATTTGACACATTTGTAGTGGGAAGCAACAACAATTTCGCTCATGCAGCGTCAGTCGCAGTTGCGGAATCTCCCGGTGAGGTTTATAACCCGCTGTTTATATACGGAGGTGTTGGACTTGGCAAGACTCATCTGATGCATTCCATTGCACATCATATCCTGCAGAACGATCCCGGTAAAAAAGTACTCTACGTTACAAGTGAGACATTTACCAACGAATTGATCGATGCCCTGAAGCAAGGTAAAAAAAGCAATGAGATGGCGATGACCACCTTCCGTGAAAAGTACAGGACCAATGACGTGCTGCTCATCGATGATATTCAATTTATAATAGGAAAAGAAAGTACACAGGAAGAATTTTTCCATACATTTAACCATCTGCATGTCTCAGGAAAGCAGATCATCATCTCCAGTGATAAGCCCCCAAAGGACATTGAGACGCTGGAGGCCAGACTTCGAACCCGATTTGAGTGGGGTCTGATCGCGGATATTCAGTCTCCAAACTATGAGACAAGAATGGCGATTCTCCGCAAAAAGGAAGAGCTGGATAATCTGCAGAGATACCATATTCCGGACGAAGTCATGCAGTATATTGCCAACAACGTGAAATCCAACATCCGTGAGCTGGAAGGCTCCCTTAACAAATTGATCGCACTTGCGAATCTGGAAAACAAGGAAATCGATATTCCTCTTACCGCAGAAGCTCTGAAGGATATCATTTCTCCGGATGAAAACCGCGTGGTGACACCTGAACTGATCATGGACGTCGTCTCCGAACACTTTAATGTGCCGGTTACAGAGTTAAAAGGAAAGAAGCGTAACAGCGAGATCGTTCTTCCAAGACAGATTGTCATGTATCTGTGCCGGACCATGACGGACACCCCTCTGAAGACCGTCGGTATTATACTCGGAGGCAAGGATCACGCTTCTGTAAGCCACGGAGTAAACAAGATCACGAATCAGATAAAGACAGACGAGGCTCTCAGCAATACTATTAACATTATTAAAAAGAAGATTAATCCGATTTAAAGTTCATATATGCTTATTTTAAAGGTTTAAGCACTCACATACAGACCAAAAAGGCTGTTGTGAAGAAATCACAGCATTGTAGATAACTTGTGAATAATTGCAAAATAACTACTTGAAAACTTTTTGATAAATCGAATCACACAAAACTGAAAAAAGTTATCCCTATCTTTTCCAACGGTTATTTTTTAGTTTTATGCAGAGTTATCAGTTCACCTGATGCCTTGATTTTCAAGGGTTTGAAGTGGTTATTAACTTATCTACAGCCCCTACGGAGGATACGACGGAATTCTTTTATTTATTTTTTTATCTTAAAGCAGCGAAAGGAGTTATACACAGATGAAAATCATATGTCAAAAATCAAACCTGGTAAAAGGAGTTAGCATTGTTTCCAAAGCAGTTCCTTCTAAAACCACAATGCCTATCCTGGAATGTATCCTGATAGACGCTTCCACAGATTTTATAAAATTAACAGCCAATGATATGGAGTTAGGTATTGAAACAACCATAGAAGGAGAAATCATTGACAGAGGAATCATTGCACTGAATGCCAAGATATTTTCAGAGATCGTGCGTAAGCTTCCGGACAATGAAGTTACAATCGAGACGGACAGCAGTAATCAGACATTGATAACCTGTGAGAAAGCGAAGTTCAATATCGCTGCACAGTCAGGAGAAGATTTTTCTTATCTTCCCAATATCGAAAAAGAGGACTACATCACAATTTCTGAATTTACCCTGAAGGAGGTCATTCGCCAGACGATCTTCTCCATTGCAGACAATGACACGAATAAGATGATGACCGGAGAGTTGTTTGAGATCAATGACAATATTCTGAAGGTGACTTCTCTGGATGGACACCGTGTTGCCATTCGTAAGATTGAACTGAAGGAGTCTTATAGCTACAAGAAGGTAATCGTACCCGGTAAGACACTTCAGGAAATCAGTAAGATCATAAACGGAGAGGCTGAGAGCAACGTAGACATCTCATTTACGAAGAATCATATTGTGTTTGAGTTTGATAAGACTCTGGTTGTTTCCAGATTGATCGAAGGAGATTACTTCAAGATCGATCAGATGATCTCCAGTGATTATGAAACAAAGGTAAGAATTAATAAGCGTGAGTTATTGAACTGTATTGACCGTGCAACTCTGCTTATAAAAGAGGGCGATAAGAAGCCGATCATCATCAATATTGGTGACGAGGTGATGGAACTCAAAATCCAGTCACAGATTGGTTCTATGAATGAGGATATCACAATTGCGAAGGAAGGGAAGGATCTGCTGATCGGATTCAATCCGAGATTTATGATTGATGCTCTTCGGGTTATTGATGATGAGGAAGTGGATCTTTACTTCATGAATGCGAAAGCACCATGCTTTATCCGGGACGAAAACCAGAATTATATTTATCTGATTCTGCCAGTGAATTTTACAGCTGCTTAGTAAAGTTCAGAGTAAACGAAGAATGATGGAATGGTCTGTTATGATCAGACAGATAAGTACTGAAGTACTGCTGTGTGTGAAAGGATATATATAGACAACCATTTTTAATAAAAATCTGTGATTATTTTGCACAGTATCAAATTTCATAAAAAAGGAATCGAGGATTTATCATGGAAATTATTAAATTACGTGAAGGGGAAGAATACATTAAGCTTGGTCAGGCATTGAAGGCTGCCGGTCTGGTGGACTCCGGTGTGGAGGCAAAGGATGTGATACTGGACGGCCTGGTGTCTGTGAACGGTGAGATCGACACAAGGCGGGGAAAAAAGCTGTATGACGGGGATGTGGCCTCATTTGACGGGAATGAAATAAAAATTGAAAAACAGGCCAAAAAAGAGTAAAATAAGAGGGTATGGATGTTAATCAGATCTTTGAAATTAAAAAATTACAGAAATTATGATTTGCTGAGTATAGATTTTGATTCTCATACAAACATTCTATATGGCGATAATGCCCAGGGGAAGACAAATATTCTGGAAGCCCTTTATTTATCGGGAACTACCAAATCACATCGTGGGACGAAGGACCGTGATCTGATCCAGTTTGAGCACGATGAATCACATATCGAGACAGTTGTTGAGAAAAACGGAGTACATTTTCAGATTGATCTCCATCTGAAGAAGAACAGTCCAAAAGGAATAGCTATTGATAAGGTGCCAATCAAGAGAGCAAGTGAGTTGTTTGGCATTATTCATTTCGTGTTTTTTTCTCCGGAGGATCTGAATATTATCAAGGACGGACCGTCCGGCAGAAGAAGGTTTGTGGACTTGGAGTTATCTCAGTTAGATAAGGTTTATCTCAGTAATTTATCTAATTATAATCGAATAATCAATCAAAGAAATTCCTTGTTAAAGAATATCTACTATCAGAAAAACCTGATGGAGACGCTGGATGTATGGGATATTCAGCTAGTCGAGTATGGCAACAAGATAATAGAACGAAGAAAAGAATTTATAGATCAGGTCAATGAAATCATATCGGAGGTTCATTTCCGATTGACCGGTGGAAAAGAAAACCTCGTAATATCTTATGAGCAGAGCAATGGAAATATGACATTGGAGGCGGCTTTAAAGAAAAACAGGGAGAGGGATCTCCGTGTGAAGAGCACCTCGGTGGGACCGCACAGAGATGATTTGTGCTTTTCAGTGACCACCTGTTTTGCAGATAATTTGAATGGAGATCCGGAAGATTTAGGCGATAACTCAGATCAAAATCAAAAATCTGACAGTAGTGTGGATGGAAGTTATACTGTGGGAAAAGCAATTGATATCCGCAGATTTGGATCGCAGGGTCAGCAGCGAACGGCTGCATTGTCTTTAAAATTATCAGAGATAGAGCTGGTAAAGGAATTGATTCATGATACGCCAATCCTTTTGTTGGATGATGTATTGTCTGAATTGGACAAGAACAGGCAAAACTATTTGTTAGATAGTATTCACGATATACAGACCGTCATTACCTGTACAGGGCTGGATGAGTTTGTAAATCATCGTTTTTCTATAAATAAAGTATTTCATGTTAAAAATGGCACAATAGAGGATTGCCAATAAGGAGGATTTATATGGGTGCATCAAGTACAGAATTTGATCTCGAAATGGAACGTGTTTCTCAGGTAGACGAAGGGGAATATGGGGCGGACCAGATTCAGATATTGGAAGGACTGGAAGCTGTAAGAAAACGACCCGGTATGTATATCGGCAGCACTTCTCTGCGTGGACTTCATCATCTCGTTTATGAGATCGTGGACAACTCGGTGGACGAGGCACTGGCGGGATATTGTGATACAATTCGTATCACGATCAATAAGGATGGCACGGTTACCGTAATTGATAACGGACGTGGTATCCCTGTTGACATTAACCATAAAGCGGGTCTGTCTGCAGTTGAGGTTGTATTTACGGTACTTCATGCAGGCGGTAAATTCGGCGGTGGAGGATATAAGGTATCTGGAGGACTTCACGGTGTTGGTGCATCTGTTGTAAATGCGCTTTCTGAGTGGCTGGAGGTCGAGATCCGAAGAGAAGGAAAAGTATACAAACAGCGTTATGAACGCGGTCATGTTATGTATCCGCTGAAGGAAATTGGAACGTGCGAGGAACATGAGACGGGAAGTAAGGTTACATTTTATCCGGACACAGAGATCTTTGAAGACATTACATTTGACTATGATACGTTAAAACAGCGTTTCAGAGAGATGGCTTTTCTGACAAAGGGACTTAAAATTGTGCTTCGTGATGAGAGGCCGGAAGAGATTATTGAGAAGACCTTCCACTACGAGGGCGGTATCAAGGAATTTGTCACTTATCTGAACAGGAGCAAGACAGCACTTTATGATCAGATCATTTACTGCGAGGGTATCCGGGACGGCGTGGCCGTGGAGGTTGCCATGCAGCACAATGATTCTTATACAGAGAATACTTATGGATTTGTAAATAACATTACTACACCGGAAGGTGGAACACATATCGTTGGTTTCAGAAATGCACTGACTAAGACATTTAACGATTATGCGAGAAAGAATAAGATTTTGAAGGATTCTGAGTCAAATCTGAGCGGTGAGGACATCCGTGAAGGACTGACGGCCATCATCAGTGTCAAGATCGAGGATCCACAGTTTGAAGGACAGACGAAGCAGAAGCTCGGCAACAGCGAGGCCCGCGGGGCGGTGGACAACATCGTGAGTAACCAGCTGCAGATCTATCTGGAGCAGAATCCGGTAATCGCGAAGATGACCATAGAGAAATCTGTGATGGCACAGCGTGCGAGAGAGGCCGCGAGAAAAGCGAGAGATCTGACGAGAAGAAAATCAGCGCTTGAAGGTATGTCTCTTCCGGGAAAACTGGCAGACTGTTCGGACAAGAATCCGGCAAACTGTGAGATATATATCGTAGAGGGAGACTCTGCCGGAGGTTCTGCAAAGACTGCGAGAAGCCGTGCGACACAGGCAATCCTGCCTCTTCGGGGAAAGATTCTGAATGTGGAGAAGGCGAGACTGGACCGCATCTATGGCAATGCTGAGATCAAGGCTATGATCACGGCGTTTGGTACAGGGATTCACGACGATTTTGACATTTCAAAATTGAGATATCATAAGATTATTATCATGACCGATGCCGATGTGGACGGTGCCCATATCGCGACATTGCTTCTGACATTTATTTATCGGTTTATGCCGGAGCTGATCAAACAGGGATATGTGTACCTGGCTCAGCCGCCGCTCTATAAGCTGGAAAAAAACAAAAAGGCCTGGTATGCGTACAGCGATGAGGAACTGGATTCCATCCTGCAGGAAGTGGGACGTGACGGCAGCAACAAGATTCAGCGTTACAAAGGTCTTGGAGAGATGGATGCCGAGCAGCTGTGGGATACGACTATGGATCCAGAACACAGAATACTGCTCCGCGTGACGATGGATGAGGAGAACTCATCTGAGCTGGATCTGACCTTTACGACTCTGATGGGAGACAAGGTGGAGCCGCGTAGAGAATTTATTGAGGAAAACGCGAAATATGTGCGGAATTTAGACATCTAACACTATGAATATTTTTGAATTATAAATCGAATCTGAGAAGTTTTTATGATCAAAAATATTCTGCTTAAATAAAAGGAGATAACAATGGAAGACAATATTTTTGATAAGGTCCACGAAGTCGACCTGAAAAAGACAATGGAATCGTCCTATATTGATTATGCCATGAGTGTAATCGCATCCCGTGCACTTCCGGATGTAAGAGATGGTCTGAAGCCGGTGCAGAGAAGAATCCTCTACTCTATGATTGAGCTGAACAACGGTCCTGACAAACCGCATCGTAAATGTGCGCGTATCGTCGGTGATACCATGGGTAAATATCACCCGCATGGTGACAGTTCGATCTACGGTGCACTGGTTAATCTAGCCCAGGATTGGTCTACCAGATATCCGCTGGTCGACGGTCACGGAAACTTTGGTTCTGTGGACGGTGACGGCGCGGCGGCCATGCGATACACGGAGGCGAGACTGAGTAAGATTTCCATGGAGATGACGGCTGACATCAACAAGAATACCGTTGATTTTGCACCGAACTTTGATGAGACAGAGAAGGAGCCGACGGTGCTCCCTTCCAGATATCCGAACCTTCTGGTGAACGGAACATCAGGAATTGCTGTTGGTATGGCGACAAATATCCCGCCTCATAACCTGCGTGAGATCATTGGCGCGGTGGTGAAGATCATCGATGATGAGGTGGCAGTTGAGGCTTATAATCAGTCTATAGGAAATGCACCGGTACAGGCTGGCGAAGATCTGGCTGAAAGAGGTGCTGCTATCGGTATGGAAAGAGTCAATCCTACGGTTGCAGATCAACTGACGGAAGACAGTGATGGAATGCTGGAACTTCCGCAGAAGACCACTCTGGAAGATATCATGAAGATCGTCAAGGGTCCTGACTTCCCGACGGGGGCCGAGATTCTCGGAACCAGGGGAATTGAGGAGGCATACAGAACCGGGCGCGGCAAGATCCGTGTGCGGGCAATCACCAACATCGAGCCGATGCAAAACGGCAAGAATCGTATCGTGGTGACAGAACTTCCATTTATGGTAAACAAAGCCCGTCTGATCGAGAAGATCGCAGAGCTGGTCCGCGATAAGAAAATCGACGGAATTACCAACCTGGAGGATCAGTCCAGCCGTGAGGGAATGCGTATCTGCATCGAACTGCGTAAGGACGTCAATGCCAATGTCATGCTGAATCAGCTGTATAAGCACACACAGCTTCAGGATACATTTGGTGTGATCATGCTGGCTCTTGTGAATAATGAGCCACGTGTCATGAACCTTCTGGATATGCTCAAGCATTATCTGCTTCATCAGGAAGAGGTCGTGACAAGAAGAACAAAATATGAGTTAAATAAAGCAGAAGAGAGAGCACACATTTTGCAGGGCTTGCTCATCGCTTTGGATAATATTGATGAAGTCATCCGCATCATCCGCGGTTCGGCAAATGTAGCCATTGCCAAGGAAGAACTGATGAAGCGGTTCGGTCTTTCAGATGTGCAGGCACAGGCTATCGTGGACATGAGACTCCGTGCACTGACTGGTCTGGAACGCGAGAAACTGGAGGCGGAGTACAAGGAGCTGATGGAGAAAATCGAAGGGTTAAAGGCTATTCTGGCTGATCGAAAAGTACTGTTGGCAGTGATCAGGGAAGAAATACTGATCATCAGCGAGAAGTACGGGGATGAGAGAAGAACCCAGATCGGTTTCGATGAGTTTGACATTTCCATGGAGGATCTGATCCCGCAAGAAGATGTGGTGATCACTATGACGAAGCTCGGCTATATCAAGAGAATGAGTATGGATACCTTTAAGAGTCAGAATCGCGGCGGCAAGGGAATCAAGGGTATGCAGACACTGGATGATGATTACATTGAGGAGCTGTTTATGAGCAACACTCACCAGTTCATCATGTGCTTTACCAATACCGGACGTGTGTACCGCATGAAGGGATATGAGATTCCGGAGGCGTCCAGGACCTCCCGAGGAACGGCAATCATCAATCTGCTGCAGCTTATGCCGGATGAGAAGGTGACCGCGGTGATTCCGGTGGATGACAGAAAGTATCTGCTGATGGCGACTATGAAGGGAATCATCAAGAAGACACCGATCGCAGAGTATGCGAATGTCCGCAAGAAGGGTCTGGCGGCGATTACACTGCGTGAGGATGACAGACTGATCGAGGTGAAGATCACAGACGGAGAACGGGATGTGATCCTGGTGACGAAGTATGGCCAGTGTATTCGTTTTAATGAAAAAGACGTCCGTGCGACCGGAAGAACATCTATGGGTGTGCGCGGCATGAACTTAAATGACAGAGATGACGTGATCGGTATGCAGGTGGACGTACAGGGAGATTATCTCCTGGTTGCATCGGAAAAAGGAATGGGTAAACTGACCGACCTGAATGAATTTACCAGTCAGAACCGTGGCGGTAAGGGTGTGAAGTGCTACAAGATCACCGAGAAGACAGGCAACGTAGTCGGCATGAAAGCTGTCAACACAGAAGATGAGATCATGATCATCAACACAGAGGGAATTGTGATCCGTATGAGGTGCGAGGCAATCTCAATTCTCGGCCGTGTGACCAGCGGGGTGAAGCTGATCAACGTACCGGATGGCGTGACGGTGGCAAGTATTGCCAAGGTTCGTCCAGAGGAAGAGAGCGACGATGTCGTGGAGCCGGTGGAGACCGCAGAGGATGTCGTTGTAGATGAAGAGCCTGAGACGGATATAGAAGAATAAAACTTGGACTCGAATGACCGCTTTAGTCATTGGGGACAGGTTGAAGTTCAATTGGGGACGTAGCAAAGTTGCAACTTTGCTACGTCCCCAATTGCAAAATAAGGAGACACATGAAAACCAATCGCTGTATTTTTTGTATGCATGAGATCCCGGAGGGGGAGAAAAAATGTCCGCACTGCCACAAAGGCATCTGGCAGTATCAATGGAACCCGACCTGGCTGAAGCCGTATACTATGCTTGCGGGCAGATATATGGTCGGCCGGGTTCTTGGTGAGGGTGGATTTGGTGCAACGTATCTGGCTTTTGATGAAGTAACAGAAAAGTGTGTGGCAATAAAAGAGGCAGCACAGAAGCAGGAAAAACTGCTGGCGACAGCAGAGAGGCTGCCATCTTTGCCGTTCGGACTTGTAAATGTCTATGAGGTGTTTTCGGAAGAGGACAGAGCCTATATGGTCATGGAATATCTTCCGGGGCTGACGCTGAAGGAATGGATGCAGCGAGAGGGGCAGATTCCACAAGAGGAGGCCCTGGCTCTTCTGAAACCGGTCATGGAGGCATTGGCATGCCTTCATAGCGAGGGCGGTATCCACTGTGATGTCAGTCCGGATAATCTGTTGTTTGACGCGTCGAATCAACTGAAGCTGATTGATTTTGGAGCCATGCAGTTTGCAGATATAAAAGAGACGGATACGGAACTGAAAGAGGGGTATGGTCCCCTGGAACAGTATCAGGAGAAGGATAAGATTGGACCGTGGACGGACATCTATGCAGTCTGCGCAGTACTCTATGAGCTGCTGACCGGTCGGAAAGTTCCTTCGGCACCGGACCGCGTGGCGGAGGATGATCTTCATCCGATTCACGAGTATGCGCGGATCGATGTGGCAAGTGAACAGGCAGTCATGCGGGGACTGTCTCTGGATATTCAGAAGCGGTTCTTTGGTATGGATGGGCTGATGAAGGCACTGACATCGGAACACAAAAGTCAGGAAGATCAGCAGAAGGATCTGCAGCTGGCACAAAAAACACGCGAATGCTGGGGTGGTCTTTGGATTGAAATTACTACAAAAGTTGAAAGAGATAGTAAATTTATATCAAAGAAACAAAAAAATATTAAAAACCTTATAAAAATTGCTATTGTATTTGTATGTATCGTGTCAGTATGTTTCGGCGGATACTATGGTGGAAGGCAATATATGAGGGAACATAAGGAACTGATCTTTGATTATAAGCTAAAGAGTGCAATGAAAAAGGCAGAGAAAAAAAACCGTGAGATGGCCAGGGCGGAAGCACAAGGTGAAGTTATGTCATCCAAATCATATTTATCCAGTTCAGACCCGGAATTTGCGGAGACAGTTGCATTCATTAGAAAGCACGGTCTGCGGGATGAAGAGAATAAAGAGACAGAGAGATATTCTTATACGATCAAAGATGCCAGAGAATGGAAACTTTCCACGGAGGATCCTACCTTTTACCTTGATATGGATACAATACAGGAAATTGTAGAATATAAAATGAATTTAAGCGCTAATAGAAGAAGTGAGTTTTTTTATGGTTCTGCAGAGATTAGCACAGACGAGTCAGGAGTACCTTCCCAGTTGCATATATTTCAGAGTCTGTCAGAATCGATATATTTTGATAAAACTGAAGGTAAGACAGAAGGAAGATATATGAGTATAGAGGGATATCCACTGAACAAAAAGGCACGGGAAGTGTCATTGGGCGGTTCAAAAAAAGATGTCCGGTTATTTATGAAAGATGTGATGCCATACCTTGCTCCGGAGGTTATTCTGTATGACAATCAGATCGATGAAATTATCAACAGTGCAGAAGAGGCAGAATCAAAGAGATACAGTGTAATGCTAAATGCAAAATACAGATTGGCTTTTTCGGCGCCGGAGGAAAAGTCGGAAGGGTATTACATTAACGTTGCAAGAGAATAAAAATATGAGGTGAAGCATGGCAGGGGCAAATATTCCGGCAGGTGAGATTCTGCATCAAAAGTATAAATTGAATAAAGTGTTGGGAACAGGCGGCTTTGGAATTACATACCTGGCATTTGATGAAAGCATGGAACAATATGTGGTCATTAAGGAATATTTTCCATCCCGTTTCGTGGTCCGCGCAGAAGATGGGAAACACGTCCTGCATTCGGCAGAAAAAGAAAATCTGATATTATGGAAAAAAGGGAAGAATGATTTTCTGAAAGAAGCGAGGCGCATGGCAAAGCTGGCGCAGATTCGTGGAATTGTAAAAGTGTATGATTATTTTGAAGAAAACGATACGGCCTATCTGGTCATGGAGTATGTGCGTGGCATTGGGCTGGACGAGTACATGAACCGTCTGGACAGTCCGATGGATTTTGCACAGGCCTGGAATTTTCTGCGTCCGGTGGTGGATGCACTGGAAAATATGCATGAGAAGGGCTTGATTCACCGGGATCTCAATCCGTCGAATCTGTTGGTGACAGAGGACAGCATCAAGGTAATTGACTTTGGTGCATCAAGACGCTATCTTGACAATGAGAAGACCATGACGATTCTGGTGAAACGTGGCTATACGCCTCCGGAACAGTACATGGGAAGAGAAAAACAGGGTCCCTGGACCGATGTTTATGCATTCTGTGCGACAATTTACGAGATGATCACAGGAGTGCAGCCGGATCCGTCCATTGAGCGGATGCAGAAAGATGAATTATACCTTCCGTCCTCCTATGGTGTGGAAATTACGCCGGAGGAGGAGCAGGTTCTTGCAAATGGACTGGAGGTCGATCCATCCCGGCGCATCCGGAGTATGCGAAAACTTCGGGAGGCCGTGGAACAGACAGAGGAAAAAAGTATAGCTGCTGATAAATTGTCTGAAAAAAAATCCCGTAAATCTTTGATTTCAGCCGTTGCTGCAGTTCTGGCAGTGATCCTGTTCACAGCGGCCGGTGTGGGATACTATCGTTGGAATGCTTATTTTAAATTGGACGAATCGGATGCAGCAGCTGGCAATTACTCGATGCGTTCTGATACGTACCAGAAGTATCTTGATTTTGTGAAGGAGAATGCCACAGAGAAAGAAATCAACACGACAGAATCTGAGAGATATCCGGAAAGAAATGGAAGTATGATATATACATTACCACTGGAGGCAGTGCAGGAATGGGGACGCCCATGCAACCAGTTTCATTTTGAAATAACAGAAGAAAAACTGGTGGAAAAAATGAAAAATGCAGGATATGAGATGACTCTGGCAGATCAGGAGAAAGTTGAAATTAAGGTGGAAGTGCAACAATTTGGCGCTATTCGAACCATGTTTAACGTAAAAAACAAATATCAGATAAAAGAAAATCTCTGGCTTGTTTCCAGTGCGGACAGCTTTGATAGCCGTATTCATAAAGTCTGGGTTTACCGGACAGCAGATGGGATGAAGATGGAACAGATATGGACAGATGTGATTCAGATTCTGGACGCATCGGCGACAGACCGTGAGAAACTTTTATCAGAGGTTAGGAAAACTCAGGCAGAAGATGCGGCTATGGAGGGAGATAATTCTTATAGTGCGGTATGGACAGAAAACTGTATGCTGTATTACCTGAATCCAGAGGAGGCGGAATTTGAGGGACAGACTGGTGTGTGTGGTTTCATTGTGAAAAAGTATGGAGGGCTGGGTGCGGGATATGACTGGAAATAAAAACAGGTGTGTGTTCTGTATGGAACCATCGGAAAATCAAACAGAGAGCTGTCCGCATTGCCACAGATCTATCTGGGAATATGACTGGCAGGATGGTTGGCTTGAACCATTTACAATATTAAAAGATCGCTATGAAATCGGAGCGGCAGTCAGTGTCAGCAGCCAGAGTGTGGTTTATATAGCTTTTGACAGCACCTTGGAGAAACGAGTCGCGGTCAAAGAGTATACCATGGAAAAGTGGGATGCGGCGGGGCACGAAATCTGTGAAAAATGGTTCGGGCTGACGGATCTGACCGGAATCCTTCCGGTGACTGATTATTTTGCAACAGAGGATAAGGGGTATCAGGTAACGGAGTATGTACCGGGAGGCACATTGCAGCAGAGCCGGAACAACATGGAAGACAGCAGAAAAGGTTTTGAAAAAAATGATCTGGGAACAATTATGGAAGGGCTAACTTCGCTGCACAGCAGGGGGATGGTGTATGGTGTGATCTCTCCCGATCATTTGATACTGGATGGCGGGGGAAAGCTCTGTATGCTCCCCAATCAGTGGAAAGATGGCAGTGAAATAACAAAATATACGGCACCGGAACTGGAGCACAGACCAGAATATGCAGGACCATGGACAGATGTTTACAGCGTATGTGTTCTCGGATCGGAGCTGATGTTCGGTCAGATCTGTCAGACAGCGGACCAGCGTCTAAGCGGAGAGCGGGGGAAACAGGTTCGAAAGCTGGATGAAGAGGAACGGATACAGTACAAGATCTGGCAGGACGGAATGAATCTGGATATGCAGATGAGAGGGTTCTATCTGGGAAATATCGCAGAGGCGTTGGACATGAAAGAGACAGCGGATGCGGTCAAAAAGATGGAAGGTGTCGTACGGGGAAAATGGGCGGATCTCTGGCTGGAATTAACTACGGATGAAACCGCCCGGTTTGTCATACGTTCCGGGCACAGACGCATTTATATGTTAAAGAAGATTGGTTTGCTGGCATGCGGTGCAGCAGCGGCGGCTGGAATAGCTCTGGGAAGTGTTAGTCTGTATTTGTATACACATCCAGAGCAGGTAATCATGATGGAGGTCAATGAAGATTATAAGGCGTATACCACAAATCCACCGGTGGAGTATTATGAGAAGGATGACGAGGAGTATGACCGGATTATGGCATACGCTGAAAAAAATCATACGGAAAAAAGGACATCGGAAGAAGGGGAAGATCCTTTTTACATTAGTTATACTCTTCCGGAGAAAAAAACTGCTGAAAATTCAGATTTAAGAGGAACCGGAGAAACCTTTGCAATCCGAAAAGATACAGTGAAGGATGCATTTGCCCGTATCATGGACACAAATTTGACGGACGATGTAAAAACAGACTCTTATGCATTTTCAAAGGTTACTGTCCGTGGAGAGTATAATCCTTATATGACAGTTAGCACATCTTCTTCGGAAACATACAGCATCAAGGAAGAAGATCTTGAGATTACCGAGAAAATTGGCATTTCCTATGATTTGGTGAAAAACTATGTATGGCAGATCCAATTTGATGGAAAAAAGGAACGGTGCGAGAAGTTTCTGAAAAAAATGATACCGTTCGTTTTGCCGGAAAGCTATCTGACACAGTCAGAAATAGATGCGGCATTGGATGCTGTGACAAGTACCCCCACGTCTTATGAATTGGCAAAGAATGGTCGATTTTCCGTATCCTACAGTGAGAGCAGTGGATTGTATTCGATTACACTCTCTGCTCCGTATGCATAAAGAAAACGGGAGAAAGAAATCTTATATAAAGCAGATCTGCAGGACCATTTTGTAGAAGTGTCGGTCGGGGGAGCTGTGTAAATGAAAGTCGAGTGTAAGAAAAATGAACGAGAAAAAAAGAAGACGAAGAAATAAAAAATATAAGAGAATAGCCGTATTTCTTTTGATGGTGCTGTTTGCATGCGGCATATCTGCGGGAATCCTGTATGAGAGAAGCAGGCCGGTCGACAGGAGCGGAGACTATGCGGGTTCCTATGCAAGAGGATCCGCGCGATACAAAGAATATCTGGAGTTTGTCAAAAAGAATGCCTTGTCAAGGGAAGTTGTCGATGGCAAAGATACCTCCTATACAAAAAACGATGACGGCATGGTGGTGTATACGCTGGATAACACGGCAGTGAAAGAATGGGGCGAGGCTGGAAACATAGTACATTTTCAATATACAGAAGAGCTGGTGCTGGATTGTCTAAAGGAAAATGGATACACAGTGACACTGCAGGCCGAAGAAAATAAAAATCAAGTGCAGGTTCAAAACTGTGGAGTAATTAAAACCAGTTTTTTTCATCGGAAAATTTATGATGTGGGAGAGGATATACAGGTGGTCGTCGCAATAGATCAGATCAGCGGAGAAGTCTATAGCGTAGTGGTAGCTCACACAGAAAAAGAGGATTCTCATACAGAACAGGCAGCGGCACTTCTTTATATTCATATGTCTGAGGTGTTAGATTCTTCCGCGGATGCTGTTCAGGAGATAGCACAGGAAATCCATGAAAATGAACAGATAGCACGTAGTGGAGATACTGATAAAGTGGCGACTTATTATAATAGAATCGCACAGTTAAGCTGCTTAAAGTATCGGGATTATCCGGGATGGGCACAGGTGATAGCTCCATCCCAGTTTGTGAATAATAAAGAAATTTGCTGGTAATTTACAATTGATACAGGTACATTATAATTGTTTTCGAATTGGGCGTTGCTGTTCCATACTTTTTTGTTGTGCCTTATAAACGGCATATCGTTCATTATTCAAAATCCAGGCACCATCTATAACAAAGCTATCCCCATGGTTACAGGTGCCATAATTACCCATTGCAAAAGAAATAGTATCTCCCAATGACCCTCCTCTACCCATAACGGTATGACCATCCGTAATGACATGACCTCTTAATTTTTTTGCCAGATCATATGCTATTTGTCCTCCAGAATTATTTGAAATGGTCAAAGAATCCATGTTTAAATGGGTTTTATTTAAAGTATAAAATTCAAGTTCTGTATATCCATGTTTCTCAAAAAAATAGCTATCTACAGTATAATTATTAAGATCTCTTATTTCCAATCGCTTTTTACTTATATACACTCTTTCTAAACCACCGTGCTGCTGGACAAATTGATACAATTCATTTACTAACTGACTGCGATTACGCCCTTTCTTTGTGAATGTGTCAAATGCAGTTTTTTTAGTTGTATCCTTTACCCAGGAAATAAATTTAATTACCCCACATATAATCAGAATCAATAAAATTAAATTAATAAGCGTTTCCATAACTTTTCTCCTTCTCATATTTTTACAGATATTACAGCCGAATATTTAGCAATACGTAACATCATAAGACTTTAGTTTCCATAGATTTATCCATAGTCTGCTTATTAAAACAGATCTTTTGTGGACAACTTTCAAAATTTTGCTAAAATACAGGGAACTATAAATTTTTATATACAATTCCTGTGTAGCCGTCCTCTCTGCTGGTAAATTTGTACAATCCCATATCAACATCTGTCACTGCTTCTTTGTTGTTTGCTACGCAGGCGGCAAAGTTCTCTTTGTCATATCCGCTGATATTTCTTCTTTGGCAGAACAGCTCAGTAATCTCATTTTCCGTTTCAAACCCCATTCCTGAGAATCCGGCAACGTATATAGTTCCATCGAGACCAATATTGATAAAGACTTCTGAATCGCCGGTGAGTTCTTTATAAGTGATTTTGGTAAGAGTGGTTCCCACACTGCTGCTGTAACGACTTTCCGCGGTGTCGAAGGTGAGGCTCTGCCCAAAAGAATAATTGAGCTCTTCGACGAATGCATCCATTTCCTGTTTGGTGATGGATCCCAGAGGGGAAGGTATACTTTCCGGTGCACCTGGTACGAATTGGGAACCTCTTCTTTTCTCATATGTGAGAAGTGTCTGTACATTTTGCTTATCCGTTGCATCCATGTCTTCCGCATTGAGTTCCTCAGCGGAAATAGTCGGGTGATACCAGCTTTTGGTGCAGAAAAACTGATTCAGTTTCTCATCCTTGAACATGACGCCGTAGCGGGCAAAAATCTCATTGCGTGCAAGAAACAGTTCATAGTCCGTCAGATTGCTCAGCTCATTTTCTGACAGCGAGTGTTTTGCACTTTCCGGAAGAATGTACGGTCCTGTGGATGTGTTAGTCTCGGCATCGTAACCCGTTGAGGATACGACATAATCGGAAGATGCATAGCCTACTTCGTAATCAGAAGAGCTGGGGATAATTGCTTTTCTCTCAGCTGCAAATGTTGTCATGGTAAACGCACTGCTGGCTGCCAGTGTAAGGGAAAGGATTGCGATAAATTTCTTTTTCATAATGATACCTCCATATATTTGTTTTTTTATTTGCGGTTGTTGTGTTTCCTTTGATGATTTTAGTATAGATGGTGTTTTGGAAAATTTGTTTTTCGGTGTGAGATAAGCTGGATATTTTTATGGGCGGTAAAAATCCTGGAAGAAATTATCAGAGAAATATGTTATATTTAAAAGAGAAAATATCGCCGTGTGTGTGGGTAAATGTCCACCTTAATATAGAAGTATCAGGCACATTTATGACCGTCAGCAGATCAGGAAAGGATATCATTATGAAAAAAAATAAGAATAGTTTCTTTGAAGCATTATACTCGAACCTCAGTGCCAACTTTGCAGATCCGGGCAATCTGCTGGATGAAATCAACTCATCGGAGGTGGAGAGCAAGGTACCGCTCAGACTGAGGATTCTTGCGGAAGGATTTAGCCGAAAGATGACAGGGGATCAGGTCAATGAGGTCCTGGCGGAGGAAAATTGTGATACCTTGTATGCCCGCAGTTTTTTTGAGGCGACGATTTTGTATGCACTGGATCATGGGATGGACTATGAGCAGTGGAAAAAATTCTATGCGAACTGCCAGAGCTATACATCGGAGATTGAGAATAGATCGCAGTATTTCCCAGGGGGAAAGATCACGCTGCAGCAACTAAAAGAATATGTGTCAGATAATTCCACAGAAACTATGGAAACTGTGATGCTGACCCGCTGGATGGAAACAGAACTGAAAGAGACCGAGAGTGAGGAAGATTTCCATAACTTTGTGAAAAATAATCGAGAAAAATTTTCTACTGTGCGAGAAAAATCGAGATACTATTTCTGCAAATATCTCTACCTATATATAGAAGAAAAGTGTGAGTCTTATTACGAAAGCTGTGCAAAGTCCGATCAGCAGCGGCTTCAATATGGCAACATGCTGGATAAGACAGAACGGGGAGCTCTGGAGCGATTTGCGCTGGAAGAACTGAGCTTTTTAAAACCGCTGACAAAGTTGAAAAAGGATGCAGAGAAAGCAAAAAACAACATGTCTGTGGAAGAAAAAAGGGAGTATATCGAGAATACTGCACTGACACCGGGCGGCATCTTTGATGAATTTAACTACTTTTATTTTGGATACGTATCTGCGGACTGGATGGAGGTTTTATTCGAACTGTACGGTTCCTTTGACGAATGGCCGGAACCACTTCGGATCAAGGTGGCGCATTCCATGAACCTCTGCGGTATGGAGCCGGATGAGGAAGAGAAAATACAGGCACTGAAAACGCTCAGAGAAATGGAAGAGAAACAGAGGAAAAAAGAGGAAGCGCTGGATGATGCATATCAGAGAAATGACAGCGAGTCAAAAAAACTTTACCAGCAAGGCCGTGTGGGAGAAGATTATTTCCGCGAGTTTATCACTGGTGGCAGAGATATCAACCGATCCACGCTGATCTGTTTTCTGCTGTTCGTAAAGATGCGCATGCAGCTGAGTGAGGAGAACAAGATTACCATGAACAGGCTGAATCGCATTCTCCTGAACTGCAAGTTCTTACAGCTTAAGCCGGACAATGACTTCGATCAGTTCGTGATCCGGTTCCTCAGGTCACAGGAACCGATGGAGATTCTGGAGGAAGAGGTGGAAAAGCAGGTTGTGCAGGGAAAGAATTTTTATCTATATAAAGTATATAACGAGGCATACTGTCATCAGAAGGAACTGCTGGAGTATTTGATCTAGCAGGAAGACAGTAAATATAAAAGGACAATAAAAAATATAGAAAACACAAAAAAACATAAAAAAACAGGTTGATCAGGATTTGGAAAAGCTGCCACTTTTCTTAAAATCCTGATTAATCTGTTTTTTATATCATGGGAAATTTCTTCGATCTTCCTATGATATAAAAACGCTCCGCGGGGTTCGCACTACGGCGGAAGGGACTTATTTTACAGTCCCTTTTTAATTCTTAATAGGATATTCTCCGTAGAATTTCTGAAAAACAAATTTTCCAATTTGTCGTGTAGACTGGTCTTATAACAGAGAAACGCATAACAAGAAAACGCATTGCAAAAACAAATACATTGCAGCAAAAACATAGGAAAAAGGCATTTCAGAGAAAAGCGTAGGAAAAGGCAGTTCAGTAAAATGTATAAGAAAAAAACAGTTCAGCGAAATGGAAAAAGAAATTATGAGGAGGAGCATATGAATCAGAAAAAAGTACATGAAATGGTCTGTGTCATCGATAAGAGCAGATCTATGCACGGCAAGGAACAGGCGACAATACAGAGCTACAACGAGATGATCCAAAAACAGAACCAGGAGAGCAGCATCTACATCACCACAACGCTTTTTAGTGATGACAGCAGAGTTCTTCACACGCACACACCGATCAAAGAAGTGAAGCCGCTGACAGAGCGGGAATATTATACAGAAGGTAACACGGCACTCTTTGATGCCATTGGAAAAACATTTCTTCAGGTAGAGGAGCTTTTGAGAGGAGAAGTCGATCCCAGGGTGGTGGTCATGATCATCACAGATGGGCTGGAGAATGCAAGTACCTGCTTCAGCGGTGAGGAAATCCTGCAGCTCATCCGGAGAAAGCAGAAGGAGGGATGGGAGATCATGCTGTTCGGCACAAACCTGGAAATGATCGACATCGCAAAACGTGTCGGGATTAAAAAAGAAAATGTGCTGAAGTATCCGGACACGGAGGACGGACTTAGAACAAGCTACCAGATTGCTGGAAGAAGATTTACGGAAATGCTGAGTGTATAAATGCTGGTATACAAATGTAGATATCAGTTTTGAAAATGTGAAAAACAAATTTTCTCAAATGAAAGCTACAATAAAAATATGGTAAAGAAATTGTAAAAAGTATTGATGAGGAAAGTGAGGAGAAAAAGGATGAGTAAAATGAAAAAATCAAACAGAAAAGAGTCAAGAAAATTAAAATTGTGGAGAAAGCAATTGACGGCACTCGTTCTGGCGGCAGCTGTCATCGGAACATCGGTAGAAATGCCGGTCATGGTTGCCAGAGCGGCAGAGGAAACAATGACCACAAATGAAGCAGGAGAAGTTGTTTCTGAAGAGAAAAATAATGGTGAGCAGGAGAATACGGCTGTGCAGGAGGAAACTGCGGCAGAGGAGGCGGCTTCGGCGGCGGAGATGAATCCGGAAAATGAAAATTCCGATGAATCCACCACAACGGGATCGGCGGAAGAATCAAAAACAGAAGAAAATACACAGACAGAAGACGGCAATCAGGCAGAAGGCAGCAATCAGACAGAGGACGGCAATCAGGCAGAGGACGGCAATCAGACAGAAGCAGCAGAAGATCGATTTGCAGAGGCTGTTCTTATGGATCAGAATACCGTTTATGATGTGACCGGGTCTGCATATTTCAAAATTACAGCAGAAAAAAGTGAGACCTGTATATTTTCCACGACAGACAGTGAAGGAAAAGAGATTAAAATCAAGTTTCATATATATGATGAAGAAAAGAAGCTGATTGAGCATCCGGAAAAAGCTGATTCGGAAAAGGAAGATTCGGAAGAAGAGAAGGAATACATTTTCGAGGAAGGAAAAACCTACTATGTTGAAACCCTTCCGGAGGAAGAGACAATAGCCTACCAGATAAAATTCACAGCAATCAAGGATACGGCAGAGGAAACAGAGGCAGAAAATGATAAGGCAGCAAACAATTCCGGACAGGAGCAGAAGAAAAAATCTCTGACCGGAGACGATACCGGGAATATAGAGGCATGCACCACATACAGAAGCCAGGCAGACGCTCTGAACTGGGTGCGTTCCAAGGTCGGACAGGGAATTGATGCGGATGGGGTCTACGGTGTACAGTGTGTTGATTTGATACTGGCTTATTATGATTATCTCGGCGTGCCCCGTTCTTCAGGAAATGGAAAAGACTATGCGACGAACAGCCTTCCGGCCGGATGGAGCCGGATCTACAAAGCGCAACCACAGCCGGGCGATATTCTGGTATATGGCGCCAGCGGCTCCAATCCATATGGACATGTCGCGATCTACGAAGCAGACAGAATTACGTATCATCAGAACTTCGGCGGCAACAATAACCCGGTTCAGAGGGTGACATACCGATACGATGGACTTAGTAACCCGTACTGGGGCGTCATCCGTCCAAACTTCTCGAATGGAGAGGTATCCGTTTCCTTTACGGACGTCAAGACCACGATGGTAGATACATGGAATGCGGAGTTATATGGGAAAATCCAGAATCCAAGTCGTGCAAATGTATCACAGGTAGGATTTTTGGTATGGAATGGATCAGGGACGCTGGTAGCCAGCCACATAGAAAATTGCGGGCTTACCGCATCTGTGATCACCCAGACCCAGAACATTGTCGCTGATTCACTGCCATCAGGACTGGTATCCGGCACATATCACACATTTCAGTTATATGCAGTAATAAACGGAAAAAATTTTTACAGCGACAAAGTCGGATTTACAACAGGGGGAACAGCTCCTTCGCCTGATCCTACTTCGGTATCCGTGAAAAAAGTGACCCTTAACAGTGCGAAACGTGCAGCTTATAATGCCATCAACTTATCCTGGGGCAGAAATTCCAGTGCATCGGGATACGTAGTATATTGTTCAACATCTAAAAATGGTTCTTACAAGTATGTTAAGACTACCAAGAGCAACTACAACACAAAGCTGAAGGTTACAGGACTCGTAACCGGAAAAACATATTACTTTAAGGTACGTGCATATAAGACAGTCAATGGAAAGAAATATTATAGTTCTTATTCCAATATTAGATCTGCGAAACCGTCACTTGGCGCAACAAAAATAATAAAATGCAGCAATTCTTCATCCAGAAGAGTCAGTCTCAAATGGAACAAATCCACAGGGGCATCCGGATATGTGGTATACCGTGCAACATCTGCAAACGGGACTTATAAGCGGGTAAAAACGACGAAGGGGAACGGAAGTGTATCTTATACAAATAAGGGGCTTACAAAAGGAAAAACTTACTACTATAAAGTCAGGGCATACCGTACGGTGTCTGGAAAAGCGGTGTATTCGGAATGGTCTGGCGTTAAGAAGGTGAGGTGCAGCAGGTAGTTGGTTAAGTGAAAAAAATAGTAAGTGGAAAAGAAACAGGTCGGTAAAAGTCGATCTGTTTCCTTCTATTTGGTTTTTCGAAATGTATAAGGGTATAGAACGAACATTAAAGTAATAAGAAATAAATGTCAAGCGTTTTTGAAAATGTCCCAAAATAAGTGAAACATTAGCCCCGGTTTTTACTGGGGCTGTTTTAATAGAATTAAGTAGTTCTTGTGTTAAGGTAAATTAGTTTCAAAATTATTTCTTGGTATCACAACTAAGCCCTTTGGTGGCATAGGGATCTGCCCTATGTACCTTCAAGGGACCAGTCTCTTGACCCATAATCCCTCGCCGGGATGGCAGGGAAAGGGACGGTGTTCCGTTCCTGA
>NZ_FQZY01000014.1 GCF_900142165.1 Hespellia stercorisuis DSM 15480 | reverse complement strand
CTCATGATTGAAATTTTCTTCCATTTCTCTCATTGTATGCTGTCCGCAGATATTTTTGAGAATCGCCATATACCCAAGATCAGTCTGCGAATACGTGATGTAACTTGAATCTCTTGGATCGTTCATTTCCGAGATCCATTGTTGTAAATAATGAAAGAAATGATTTGCAACCATCATAAAATCAACTATTCCACGGTCCTGTTTCTTTCGTTCACGTTTTTCTTTCTTTGTCATTCGTAAAAACCTCCTGTGCGAAAAATTTGTTACTTATATTTTACCGCACAAGAGGTACTCCTGCTTAGATTCTGGTTATTTTATTGCGAAAAGTTTTTATTCCTCAACGCTGGAATAAATTATTTTCTTATTATGAATAAATTATTTTCTTATCAGCCTCAATTTTCTCTCCCGTCACGTGGCAATTCTCGATACAGATGCAGCCACGGTGCTAAGATTGGAATGGAAGTAAACTCCCTTTGATCGTATTCCTTCTGGGGTTTATCCTTGTCGATACAGATCAGCCTGTCCGCAAGTGAGAGCGTATCTGCAAGATTCACTGCCAGAATCACCACCGCAATCCCTTTTTCCAATAGCTGCTCCAAAAGTTCCCATATATACATCCGGTGGCTTAGATCCGCCCCTTTAAATGGCTGGATACAGAAGACCACCTCGGGCTTTTGAAGCAGGATACGGGTGTAGATCATCTGATACTTTTGCTTCTCTGTCAGTTCTTCCACCGGAGCAGCAAACACTTCCTTCCCAAGAATTGTTCCATATTCCTGTCGAACACTCCTTCGGATTCTGGAAGTGATCCATACATTGCGAATCCGCTTATCCAGATTAAAACAGAGATTATCTACATAATTCATTTCCGGAAATATCATTGTCTTTGTACACTGTTCCTGAATCACTGCAATCTTTCTATTCCTCTGGATTTTCGCATGCTTTCCATCCAGAAGCATTCTCCAGTAATAGTCGGTATCTTCATCCAAAAGTAATTGCAGCATTGCGCGATAGATGTGATTGTCCAGACTCTGTATCACCAGACACTCTCCCTGCCGTACCCGGAACTGCAGCGGCTCTGCCATCTCCTCGATTTCACTGTAAACCTCGCAAATATACTTTCCAGTATTTTTCTTTTCTTTTTTATGTTCCAGATAACCGCGGACCATTTTGTCATATTCTCGAAAAAGCGAGCGAAGATTTTCCGTCTCCATCTCTCGCGGCTGCAGCACCTTTTCAATATGACCGTTTGACATCAGCGCGGCCCGGTCACAGAGCTGCAGGATGTCTTCAAAATGGGATCCGATGTAAATAAAAGAATACCCCTGCGCAGCATAGTGCCGGATGATTCCATACAGTTTCCGCAGTTCATTTCCACTGATCAGAGTGCTCATCTCACTGAGCAGGATCAGTTTATGGCCTGCCACAATCCCTTTCAGCAGCTCGACCACAATCCGCTCAAAACTTGTCAGCTTATCCACATATGCCCGGGCAGATAGCCGGATTCCAATCTCCTTTAAAAACGGTTCCAGCTGACTCTCCAGAACAGCCGGTTGAATGATACTCTTGCGAAACCCCGGGCGAAGAACAAATATATTATCTGCAACCGTCATGCCTCCCACCAGACTTGTCCGGTCCCGGATAATGGTAATCCGGTTATTTCCCCGTTTCGCACTCTTCCAGGAGTTGGTTATCTTTTCACGATAATAAATGTAGCCATCTTCCAGCGGTGGATTTCCCGCCAATAAGTCAATAAAGGAGTTCAGACCATAAGAATTTACGGGTATGAGGCCCATAATTTCCCCTTCCCATATATTAAGGCTAAAATCTTCCAACATGAGAATACCATTTTCTCTATAGGTTACTCTTTCCATGCGAAATACTTCTTTTCTCATTGAAGAACTCCTCTGTTCTTAATCTCTCTGTCACTGGTTACCCCCGGCAGCACAATTTCCACGTCTGTACCCTCGCCCTGTATTGAAAAAACATGCATGCCATATTCATCTCCAAAGATGAGGTGAATACGATTATTGACGTTTACCAGCGCAATGCCGCCCTTTTCCCCCGGCTGCTGATAAGAAGCTGCTGTGTTGTCTTTTCGCAGTCTTTTATTCAATTCCCACAGCGTGTTTTCATCCATTCCTACTCCGTCATCCGAGATTCGGATAATCAGCCGCTCTTCCGTCCGCTCAAACTGAATGCGAAGATTCCCTGTTCCGATCTTCAGCTCCGTTCCATGAATAATGCTGTTCTCAAGAATCGGCTGCAGTGTCAGCTTGGGGATTCGGCAGCGCTTGATTTCTTCCCATTCCTCTTCCCTGTAATCGAAATGCAGCTGCAGACGGCTGCCGAACCGATACTGCTGTATGCGAAAATAAGTTTTGCAATTCTCCAGCTCCTCTTCCACCGATACCAGATTTTCCACCTTGGATATGGTATACCGGAAAAAGGTAGCAAGTGCTTCCGTCATATCCGCCACACTGTCCAATCCTGCAATCAAGGCCTCCCCACGGATACTCTCCAGCGTATTGTACAGAAAATGTGGATTGATCTGGTTCTGCAGCGCCAGATACTGCGCCTGCCTCTTATTCAGATCAAACATCTGCGGGGAACGAAATAATTCATCAAACTTTTGTATTTCATCTGCGGTATTTGGCGTCAGAATGGGCAGACCGAGTTCTCCATAATCACTCATGGAATAGCCATCTAAAAACCGCTTCAGCATTCGTTCCGATTGTTGATAAGGAAGAAAAATCTTTGTCCAGAAAACACCTGCAAACAGAATTGTTCCTGCAATCAGAATGAGGAGCAGAAAGACCGCTCCCCGACCAGAAAGGAGCAGACCAAGCTGATAAATCATTTGAAAAACCATAAATAAAATCATGCAGATGAACAAAAGTAAAACACGATTTGAGATATAATGTAATTTTTGAATGATCTGATGCACTTTTTTTTTCAATGTTTTGCCTTCCTCCATCTTTCTTTTTCCAACATCATCCATAAAGCTTACGGTACGCACTTGGTTTCAGTTTCGTAGCTTTTTCAAAAGTGTGGGTGAAATGTTTCAAATCGTTGTATCCTACCTGTCTGCAAATGTCTGCAATGGAACTGTTGCTTTCCCTTAACAGGATTTTTGCCTGTTCCACCCGGACATTGATTAAATATTTTGCAAACCCCTCGCCCTCTTCTTTTTTGAATAAAGTGCTGAAATAACCTGCGCTTAATCCGACCGCCGCACTTACCTCTTCCAGAGAAATCTGTTCTTTATAATGGTTCTGAATATATTGTTTTGCCAGACGGATGGGCCGCAGAGCCTCATTTTCCCGCTCTTCCCTGATTGTTTGGATTACTCTGTTCTGCAGGGCAGACAGATAGCTGAATAATTGTTCTGTATTTCCACACTGTTCACATTGTCTGTAAAAATTTTCCAGTTCTTCTTTTCTTTGTTTATACTCCGTCTGGGTTAGAAACAGGCCTCCCGCTGACATGACCAGATCATAGATTTCAAACCCTCTGATATTCTTCAGATCGAGAACAACTCTGCGGAGAGCCGTCACGGCTTCTTCGCCCTCTTCTACGCTGAGCAGCTCAATGGCATGGAGCATCTTTCTGGAATATCTTTCCAGAATTTTCTGGTCCTGCATTCCGATATGATCCGGCATTTTTTCAATCATACATCCGGTTCCGACAAGAACTCGTTCCTGAATAAGCAGCTTACTTTTCTTCAGGGAATCCGAAAGCTTCGTGACATCTTTTTCCGGAGTCCCCAACGCAATGGTAAATTCGATATCACCAAGGATGCTCTTCTGTACAATCAGCTGATTCAGGCAGTCCCGCAGTACCCGGTATACATCGGATTGAACCTTTGCCGAGTAATTCATCACTCCATACCCTGCTCCATCCTTTATATTCAGTATCATTTCATAGCAAAAGCGTTTCATGTTTCCCAGAATAATGTCCGTTGCTTTTTCATAGACAATCTTTTTGGCCGCATCGCTTAACCTGGTGATATCATAATCCAGTTTCAGACAAAAGCCCTGAAAGATTCCCGGCTGCACAGCAAGGTGATAATCCTTTTGCAAAGATTCCATACTGATAGAAAGATCTTCCTTCGTTCCCATGTCCATAATCAGATTATTCTTCACCTTGATCCGGTCACTTTCGCTGCTTCGAATTAACTTTTCCAGATTATTCTCTGTCCTGTTCCGTTCCATAATCTTGTGATATAGTTTTTCCAGTGTATTCGTCAATTCGATTTTGTTGATCGGTTTGAGCAGATAATCTCCCACCCCGTACTTCATAGCCGTCTGTGCATAAGAAAAGTGCGCATATCCACTGATTATCACAATCTGAAGATGCGGACTATACTCCTTTACCGTTTGAATCAGCTCCAGCCCATTACACCCGGGCATACGGATATCCGTGATTAATATGTCCGGCGATAATTCCTGTACCCGCTGGGCAGCTTCTATTCCATTGGCTGCTGTGCCAACAACTTCCATGTGCAGCATTTCCCAGTCTATCAACTTGTTAATCAATTGACATACTCGCTCCTCATCATCAGCAATTAATACCTTTAACATACTCTTCTCCCTTGTCCCTCGTCATTCGCAGTGCACGTACCGTTCACCGTGCGCTGTTCGCAGTGCTGTTCGATTCCGCTTCGCTCCATCTCACTCGCGGGCTTTCGCCCTATCAGCATGCGGCGGAAAGTATTTACTTATGTGCGAGCACAACGTAAACACTTGCCACTGCATGCTGGCACTGCTCTTTGCTACCGCGTATATTATACCATAAATAAACACAGCTAGGAACCCGCCAGTCACCTGGTGGATTCCTATGCTTTTCCATAATTATGAATACCTTTTTATTTGGTAAGTACAGATACGCCTGTATCCGTCACTGCACCGCCAAGATCCTCACCTTCTAATGCATCTACACATGCCTTCACGCCATCAGATCCCATGACATCTGGATTCTGAGCCATTGTGCAAAGCAAGTTTCCATCACCGATCAGATTCATGATTGCATCGGATTTATCGAATCCAACACCAATGATCTCTGATTTTCCTGATGCTTTGATCGCATTTCCTGCACCTGTTGTAGATCCTTCATTACAACCAAAGATACCAACTACACCCTGAGTAATATAGTTTTCAGCGATGCTCTGTGATTTTGCGGCATCTCCTTCTCCATACTGTGTTTCCAGAATCTTGAAGTCGCTTCCTTCAAATGCGGAACGGAATCCTTCTTCACGCATTACACAGGAATCTGTTGCTGCATTTACATTGATGACACCGATGTCTCCGGATTTCACGCCTGCTGCTTCAAGTGCTTTTTTCATCTCTTCTCCGGCTGTCTTTCCAGCTGCTTTGTTATCTGTAGAAAATGTTGCTTCTGCATCTACATTTGCCGGTGAATCTACATATACGATTTTCACGCCTGCTGCCGCTGCTTCTTTTAATGCGGATGAAATTGCATCCGGCCCGTTTGCAGCTACCATGATTGCATCATATCCGCCAGACACTGCATTATTAACACATTCGATCTGCTGAGCATCATCCTTTGTGTTTGGTGCCATAAAGGTAACCGTTGCACCCAGTTTCTCTGCTTCCTTCTGTGCACCTTCATTTAATGTAATCCAGTGCTGATCGATGGAATCCATCGTAATCAGTGCAATTTTGTATCCGTCTCCTACTGCTTCCTTGCTTGTTGCTTCTGTGCTGCCTCCTGTGCTGCCTGTTGTTTCTGTTGTTTCTTTTCCTCCACATCCCATCACAGATGCTGCTACCATTGCTGCACAACAAATCATTGCTACTACTCTCTTTTTCATCTTTTCTTCTCCTTCTCATACATTGTTTTATTCTATCCGCATCATGCGGTTAGTTTCAGTTTGCTTTTTTCTTTTTTCCAAGTTGTCCTGTTCTTACAACCACATCGAGCAATACAGCAAATACAACGTTAATTTCAGTTCAGTAAGAGATAATCTTCGGGACTCGGATTTACGTACAAATCCTTATTTTACAAGGGTTTGCGAAGTTGTCAGATGTGGTGAAAAGCGGTGGAATTTACTCAGTTCGCAACGCATTTGCAACACGTTTGCAACAAAAATATCTAAAAAATATAGGACACTTTTCGGTGATAGACACTGGAGAGTGTCCTTTTTGTTATGCAGATTCTGCTTCAGCGATTATGCTGTCCTTTTCTTCTAAGGTTTTGTTGATCGCATCTACAAGAACCTGCATATCTAAGTGAGTATAAACTTTTTCTGTCAGAGTCATAGCGCCGGAGTGTCCCACAATTTTCTTGATGGTTGTGTCCTGAACACCAGCTTCCGATAACATGGAAATACAGGTGTGCCGGGTGCAATGTGGTGTGCGGTCAATTCCGATTTGTTCCACAAGAGGAGTCCAATAGCTGTCATAGTAATTGCGGTAAAGAAACCTTTTCCCGTCTTCTGTATGAAGAAGGTATTCGCAATCGGGACAAGACTCGTACCAGCTTTTATAGTAAGGCAAGAGCTTATCTGCAATCGGAACTTTTCGGAGTCCGTTTTCTGTCTTGCTGTCAATAACATCAAAGTACTGTTCTTCCAGATGCACGTTTTCTTTCTTCAAATCAAGAAATTCAGAGATACGTGTGCCATTATAGAGCAGCATAAGAATGATCTGATAGTATTTGTCCTCTTTCATTGTCCAGACTTTTGCAACTTCTTCTTTTGTGAATTTTGTACGTGTGTGCTTGTTTGGATTGCGGTCTTTATACTGGGCAATCTCCACGAAAGTAGAATAGTCTTTGTTGCAGATGTCATTCTTTAATGCAAATTCATATAACTGGTTGAACAGAATTTTAATTTTCTTCAATGTTGGGAAATTCTTTCCGCAGGTATCAATAACCTGTTGTAAATCTGCAAGTTTCAAATCCTTGAAAACCCGATTGTAAAGAATACCACACGTTTTGTAAGAAGCTTTGTATCCTTTGATATTACTTTTAGATACCGTAGGATATTTTTTCTTTGACCATTCTTCATACACTTCATCAAAAGTCATTTTGGCAGCTTTCGTATCATATGGATTCCGATTGTAGTCAGCCAGCATTTGTAATCCTTCTGTTTTTGTGGCGGCATATCCGATAATGATATACTCATTTACTTTCTTTCCCTTTACAGGATCAATGTGATAGCCGGTGGTTTTGCGAACCATCCAAGGCTTTCTTCTTTTTCCAGATAGTTTTACTACACTTCCGTAGCCGTTCGGTAATTTCATATTCTAAAAATCCTCCTTAAAAATTAGGACTCATTCTTACCGTACCGCTCGTTCATAATTTTTTGAAATCTCTGGATGCGTTCTTCGTTTGAGATTTCTTCTGTTTCTTTTTCAGTCAGTTTTGCACTTGCATAATAAGCAAGTGTTTTATCCTGCCACTTCTGATAAGATTCAAGACTTGTCTGATAGTCCTTGACTTCATTTCGTTTATCCTCAAATTCTTCCAAGAATAGACAGAGATCCTGATTTAATTCCGTAGAAACATCTTTGCCATTAAAAGTGATGGCACATTCCCATCCATCATAATGTGGCGGGCGTTTGACTTCGATATTGAAGCCAAGTTCCTTTATTTTATCTAACTGAAACAGGAAATTCATAATATCAGAAAGATTTTCTAAAGGTTTTCTTTCGGCATCATACCCGATAAGATATGTTGATTCGCAGTCTAATACTTTTGCGATTTCATTGAGCATAGCAATGGAAACTTCGATTTCTCCACTTTCATATTTTTGGATTGTGCGGAGCGATTTTCCTAATAAATTTGCAAGCTCTGTCTGGTTGATACCTTTTTCTTTTCGAGCAGTACGGATTCTAAGTCCGATTTGATTGTTATGTAACTTCTCATTACTCATCATTATTCACCTCACGCTTATCATATCATAAAGAAATATGAATTACAAGTACATATTTGCGCGAAAAGATATTGACATATGCAAAATAAGTGCATATAATAAAAATGCGCATTAAAAGTGCATATTGAAAAAGAAAGGAGAAAGAAAATGAAAATAAACGTATTGAAAATGCAGATTTTGATGGGAGAAAGAGGTTTGACAATTAAGAAATTGGCTGAGTTAAGTGGAGTATCAAGGCAGACGATTTCCTGCATTATATCAGGAAAGAGCTGTACACCGCAGGTAGCATATAAAATTGCCATAGCTTTAGAACAGGAACTCAGTCAGATTGTAAAGGAGGATGTGGAAAATGGATAAAAGATTATATGTAGAATTGCCGCCATTTACGGGCAGGAATGTGCCAATTACAGAAATTGCAAAAGCAATCGGAAAAGATGCTCATTACGTTCGTATTGGGATACAGCAGGGAATTTTGAAATTCGGAGTTGCAATGAAGATGGGTGATTCCAATGAATTTAGTTATTACTGTTCTGATCGTAAAGTGTGGGAGGAAACCGGATATTTCAATGAAGAAATAAGAAAGCAGGGAAAAGAAAAAGCCCTTGTATAATACAAGGACAATTTCTCAGAGCTTTTGATAACTCTATCTCGCAAATTCAGTATATCAAAGGCTCTGAGAGAATACAACGAGAATTTAGAAGGAGTCGAATTGAATATTTTTCAAGTAGTAAAAGAAAATGTTACGGCAAGGCAGGCTGCCGAGCAGTATGGATTAAAAGTAAATAAAAATGGAATGGTTTGTTGTCCTTTTCATAATGACAGGCATCCCAGCATGAAAATAGATAAAGGTTTTTGTTGTTTTGCTTGTGGTGCGAAAGGAGATGTGATCACATTTGTGGCAGATTTCTTTCATCTTGCACCATTGGAAGCAGCAAAGAAACTGGCAGAAGATTTTCAGATACCTATTTTTACAGATAACCTAAAGAAAAGGAATGCCAGTAAGAAAAAAGAAAAACAGAAAAGAACATTGTACCAGACTGAAAATAAATTTGAAGAATGGGAACGGGAAAGTATCCGTATTTTATCAGATTATCTTCATTTACTGGAAGAATGGAAAGTAAGGTATGTACCTAAAACACCAGATGAAGAATGGAAGGCAGAATTTATAGAAGCCTGTCAGCAGACAGAAAAGATAAATTACTATCTGGATTTACTGGTGTTTGGAGAGTTACAGGACAGAATTGAATTTTTACTGGATAGAGGGAAGGATGTGAAAAGAATTGAAGAACGAATGGAAAAGTATAGACGAAAGAACAAGGAATAAACTGGAAGAAGCATTGGATCAGAGGGAAATGAGTGCTAACTCTTATTCTCAGGAATGGTATGAGGATGGGCAGGTTGATGAAGTGACATTCTGCGAAAATTTTCTGCAAAGAATGCCATTGAAGTGTATCAACGGTATCTTTTTCAGTTATGACGGAATGCTGCCGGACAGCGAAGTAGAAAAAGAAATTTACAGAATGGTAAAACCGGTTCTTACGAAGGGAATTTCCAAGAAAGTAAAACAGCTTTTGGAGGTTCTTAAACTGGAAGCCTATTCAGAAGAACTTCCGGTGCAAATGGATCGTATCCATGTGAATAACGGAACTTATTTTCTGAATGGAGATTTTACAGAGAAGAAAGAATTCTGTCTGAACCGATTGCCTGTAAAGTATGAAATGAAAGAAGCAAAGCCGGAACGGTGGCTGAAATTTCTTTCAGAACTGTTGGAGGAAGATGATATTCCTACCTTGCAGGAATATATGGGATATTGCTTAATCCCATCCAATAAGGCACAGAAGTTATTGATTATTTTAGGAAAAGGTGGAGAGGGAAAATCCCGTATCGGTTTGGTTATGAGAAAAATTCTCGGAACGAATATGAATGTAAGCAATATTCAAAAGGTAGAGCATAATCGTTTTGCAAGGGCAGATTTGGAATACAGGCTTTTGATGGTGGATGATGATATGAAACTGGAAGCCTTGAAAGATACCAACTATATTAAAACCATAGTCACTCTGGAGGATAAGATGGATTTGGAAAGGAAGTCAAAGCAGAGCGTACAGGGGAATTTATATGTCAGATTTCTCTGCTTTGGAAACGGAAGTCTGAGCGCTTTGCATGACCGTTCCTATGGATTTTACCGCAGACAGATTATCCTTACGGTCAAAGATGTGCCGCCGGACAGGGTGGATGATCCTTATCTGATTGAAAAATTGCAAAGAGAAGCGGATGATATATTTCTTTGGTGTTTGCATGGATTGAAACGATTACTGAAAAATGAATATCGCTTTACCATCAGCGAACGTGCAAAGAAGAATCTACACGAAGCTATGGAATCCGGGAATAACATTATCGCTTTTATGCAGTCCTCCGGCTATATCCGGTTGGAAGAAAATACAACAGCGACTTCTAAGAATCTTTATCAAGCGTACTGCCGCTGGTGTGAGGACAATACAGAAAAACCTATGAGTGCAAAAAGTTTTTCGGGATATTTGAAAGAAAATGAAAAGAAATATCAAATTCATTATTCTACGAACATTCTATCGGATAATGGAAAAAATGCCCGAGGATTTCAAGGGATTCATACGCAGATACGCATAGACAGCTATCGCTGATACGGATGAAAAACAGATAAAAAGGAATTTTCTAAAGAAGCGTATATGCGTATATCGTTAGGAAGATCAAGGGATTACAGGTTTCTGAAAAGTATGGGAGATACGTTTATACGCTTATACGGATAAAATTTGAATTTATTTTTTGAAGGGAGTGTCAGAAATGTTAAAGCAGCCGGAAAGAGAAAGCAGAAATGTGAATGATTTATTTTATGAGATGGAGGGCAGACAGATACAAAAAATGAACAAGGTACTGGCAGACGTGGAATTGACAAAAGCGGAGGAAAAAACTCTGATATGGCTTGCCGGATGGGAAGAAAGTACCGTAGATCATCTGCTGTCAGTCATAGAAAAAACAGCCCGGATACGGGCAGATCAAAAGGGCGGATACGCCCATAAATATAAGCGTGAGTCCGATAAGTAATTGGATTGTGTTAAACAAAAACAAGCCCTCGGCGTTTGAGAGCGAAATACACCCATCGCACAAACTTCGTTTATGCTCTGCGTATTTCGCCCTTGCAGGGGGCAAGCCGCTGACAGGCGGATAAGTTCGTAAACAGGTGCCTATGCACCTACTCACAGCAAAGCCGGTGAGAGCCGAGGAAGGAGGATGCTTATAGGCAGACATTCATTTATCAGACAAAGTAAGCTGTCCGACGTGGCAGGAAGGATTGATTATATCTCCAATCCGAAAAGACAGGAATATCTCTATGCGACCTATCAGACAGAAGGGGCAACGCCTGAATTTTGGAAAAATCTTGCAAGAGAAAATCAGTTGGATTTTAAGGCAAGCGGCTCAGCAGGGAAATGTATCGAAGGGCGTGAGTTCATCATAGCACTTCCCGAAAGTTTTGTTCAGTACAGGGCAGGTGATGTGGTAAGACTTTTTACAGAGACTTTTCATAAAAGATATGGTGTAGAGTGCAGCGCAGCCCTTCATCACAACAAGACAAAGACGAATTATCATATTCATCTGGTATTCAGCGAACGGAAAATGTTGGAACAGCCCGAAGTGAAGATTGCCACCCGAAATATGTTTTATGATGAGCAGGGAAAGCATAGACGCACGAAAAAAGAGATTTTAGACGAGCAGGGAAATATCAGAGCCGGATGCAGTATTATCCCGAAAGGGAAAGTATATGAAAGTCATATTTTCACAAAAAAAGAGGAATGGTTTAAGAACAAAGCCTTTACCAAAGAAGTGAAAGAACTGTTTACGGATACAATTAACTGCTATGTAAAAGAAGAATCAGAAAAACTATCGGTATTCAAACAGGGAGGTGTTTATCTGGCAACGAAGAAAATCGGAAAGAACAATCCGAAAGCAGAGGAGATAAAGGCAGACAATGCGGCGAGGCAGGAATGGAATCGGACAGTTGATGTGGCATTGGTTGAGGGCCTTCCTGAAAAAGATATTTTGAAGATTAAGCAGGAAAAAATCACAGATGAAACGTTGCAATCTATCAGGACATACGGTTGGCTGCCGGATATGTTTCGACAGATTATCCGAGGGGCAAAAGACTTTTTACAGGAAGTGATTTTCAAATTTAAGCTGCCGCCGAAACCTGTACCAAAGATTGATTTGCAAGAGTGGAAAGATATGCAGAAGGTCATGTATGACTTGCAGGGACAGTCAAGGGAGATAAAACGCACACAGCAGGATATTTTTTCTTTGAAAAAACAACTGTCAGAGCTGCGAGGGTTCTTTAAAGGCAAAGAACGAAAATCTCTGGAAGGGAAAATAGAATTGTTAGAGGATTTGGAAAAGCGTCTGCACAAGAGTATGGAGCAGATCGTAAAACGTGAAGGTTATCCCAATGTGCAAGCCTTTCAGAAGGTCTATAACAAAGCAGAAGCACTAATTATGGAATACAATGAAGAACTGCGGGCATGGAAAAATCAGACGGAGCAGAAGAAAGAAAATCCATTGGAACAGCCGAAAAAAGCAAGCGTACTGGAAAAACTGCACCGCTATCAGCAGGAAGGCAGACAGCAGCCGAAACGGTCAGTTAAGAAAAAATCTATGGATAGAGAACGATAAGGCAGAGTGATTTATCAAAAATTATGTAAATTTGCTTTTTCTTTCATAGTATGCTATACTAAATATAACAAAATCATACAGAAAAGAACCGTCTAAAAAGAAGGGCTTTTGATATTACACTTTTTGGTGCCATATGAAAAGGCTCTTCTTTTTGTTATATTCTTGAGATTTTGTTTTAAGGAAATATTTTCTTCAGTATTGAGGGAAAACAAAAATTTAAAATCAGGAGGGAAAAACAATGGAAACAATTTGTGTTCAGAAACGAGAAGGCGGCATTAAGGCAAAAAAATTAAGACGTCTGGGATTCATTCCGGCAAATGTATTCGGAAAGTCCCTGCCAGATCCGATTTCTATTCAGTTAAAAGAAAGTGATGCACGTAGGCTGATTCGACAGAAACGTGAGGGAAGTAAGCTCACATTAGAGTTAGATGGAAGCAAACTTCCAGTACAGATAAAAGAAAAAGACATAGATGCAATGAAAGATGAAATTCAGCATATCAGTTTTCAGGTATTAGCAGCAGATGAAAAAGTGAACAGCGTTATTCATATTCTTCTTGCAAATGATGATAAAATTCCAGGTCAGCTTGAAAAAATGCTGATGGAAATACCGTATGCTTCTTTACCGGGAGACATGATCGATACGATTACTGTTGATTTGGATGGTATTACGACAGGCACGGTTTTAATGGTAAAAGATATTCCTGAACTTATGAATGATAAGATTGAACTAAAGGTTGATTCCGAAGAAATTGTACTACGTGTCAGCGAAAGAAAGCATCATGCAGAAGTTCCGGCAACGGAGTAATGCTTATGGAACTTTTGGGACAAGAGGTCATTCATAAAAAATTTGGAGATGGTGTTATTACAGACATCGCAGAGGATAAAGTTAAGATCAGATTTGGGAAAGATGTGAAATTATTTTTATTTCCAGATGTATTTAGAAAATATGTAGTGGTAAAAAATAGATCAATTCAGAGTAGGCTGGAAGCATTGAATGAGTCTTTGTTGAAAGCAGAACGGCGGGAAGAAGAAAAGTTTTATTTGCAGCAAGAGTACAAGAATCGCCTTTATTCAATGAAAATTCGTCAGCGTTCACAAGCAGTATTTGACCTTTCGAGGGAAGAGAGAGCAAATATGGAAAAGGTAGAAGCTCTTGATACAGGTTGTTATCTTAGTGGACTGCGGAAGGGAAAACCAAGAATCCCTTCTGCGTTACAGCCGAATTCAGGGATTTTACTGACAGAATGTGAAGGTGCAGAAAGAAATCGAAAAATCATAGGTGTTGCAATGGCAGACGAGACTTTCTGGGGCAACGAATGTATTGATGGGCTTATAAGACTACATAAAAAATATATTTTGATCTTACCGGCAGACAGTAGATTACAGTTTTGGGATGTTTGTAACCAAGAAGCCATTCCTGACACATGGGGAAAGGTTGCATTTAAGTATTTGTCAAATGATATTATGCAGAGGATTTTGCAGAAAATACAGAAGAATACAATTGGGACAGAAGCAGAAATTAAGGCAAATGAATTTTACCATTATTTTTGTGAATTGAACCGTCTGACGCAATCTGTATGACATAAAATGTTCAATATGTATTGGAAAAGAAGAACTTTTGCCATGATTTTTCATCTGAAAAGTTCTTCTTTTTGTTTCATATAAAATTTATGAGGAAAAGGGTAGTATTTACTATGCGGATAAGTAAAAAAAGTCCTAAAAAAGAAAAACGGATTATGACATTCTCTCTTTATGCAAACTTATTTTTTGTTATCGTAGAGCTTTTCATGGCTGTATATACCAGTTCACAGACGGTTCTTTTAGATGCTGTTTATGATGGAATTGAATTTTTTATGCTTCTTCCTTCCATTTTTTTGATCCCATTGCTTTATCGTTCCAGCAATGAGAAATATCCGTTCGGCTATATGCAGATGGAAACGGTTTTTATTGTTGTGAAGGGTGTGACTATGATTGCAGCTACGGTGGGATTGATTGCAAACAGCATTAACATCCTTATTCATGGGGGAAGACAAATCTCTTTTGATACCGTAGCCGGATTTGAATTGTTTGCATGCATTCTTGGTGTGATTGTAACCATATATCTCAGGCGTAAGAACAAAGGCCTAAATTCTCCTATCGTAAAGGCAGAAATGCAAGGATGGAAAATCGACAGTATGATTTCCATCGGAATGACCGCTGCGTTTTTCCTACCGGTATTTGTGGAAGCCTTATGGGTTCAGAGAGTAAGTCCATATTTAGATGCTTTGTTCACTATGATTCTGTCTGTTGTTATGCTTCCGGTTCCAATTAAAACAGTCAGTAGTGCAATTCGTGATCTTTTGCTGATTTCACCGGAAGAAGAAATTGTTTTGGATATTAAATCTATTGTAGAACCGATTATTTTTGAAAGCAAGTGTTCTGATCTGCATTATAACATTGTCAGAACAGGAAGAAAATTGTGGATCAGTGCATATATTACTCTGGATAAAGATGAACTTTCTGTTAGAAAAATGCAACTGTTACAGGCAAGATGCATTGCTACATTGGCACAGCAGTATGCTGATTTTTACTTTGAATTACTTCCAGAAATAGAATATGACAAAGAAGAAGTGAAGCAGTTTATGGATACTTGATGCTGGTAAGCAATAGAAAGTATCGGAAGGAGGAGCGTGTATTGACACAGGAAAAAATGTTAGAAAATACAGGAGAAGTTTGTAATATGGAAATGGATTCTGTTCAATGGTATCTGAAGCAGGCAGGTTCTAATCCATTACTGACAAAATCAGAAGAAATGAAACTTGCATATTTGATCAAGAAAGGTAATCATGATGCCAGACAGAAAATGATTTCTTCCAATTTGAGACTGGTTATCAATCAGGCAAAAAAATACGCAGCATATACTCATTCGCTGACGCTATTAGACTTGATCCAGGAAGGAAACTTAGGCCTGATCAAAGCAGTTGAGAAATATGATCCTGATTTGGGATTTCGTTTTTCTACATATGCAACATGGTGGATTCGTCAGGCGATTACACGGGCGATTTCAGATTTAGATAAAACAATTCGTTTACCGGTGCATTTTTGTGAAGATATTCAAAAACTGAAAAAAGCAACGCATAAAATTATACAGCAGAATGATGTGGTAACATCTGAAAATCTGGCGGATGTCACAGGGTTTACAGAGGAAAAAGTAGAAAAAATTCTGTTGAATATGACCTCTACAGTATCTCTTGAAACTCCGGTGGGAGAGGAAGATGCTACATTAGGCGATTTCATTGAGGATACATTTACGCCGTCTACGGAAGAATTGGCTATGGAGAATGCAATGCAGCGGGAAATTAACCGTCAAATGGAATGTCTGAAGCCACGGGAACAGAAGATTTTAGTTTTACGCTTTGGATTAAACGGACAGGATCCTCATACATTGGAGGAAGTTGGAAAAAGAATGGGAGTTACAAGAGAAAGAATCCGACAAATCGAGGCAAAAGCATTGAGGAAGCTGAGACATCCAAACAGAAGCAGATATTTGAGAGAGTTTATTGTGGAATAGAAGGATGAGGAGGGCATAAAATAATGGAAATTTTATTTCAGGAAATTGCAGCACCAGAGAAATTAACAACAGCAGCTATCATTTTTCGTATTTTTATTTCACTTTGTATTGGCGGGATTCTCGGAACTGAAAGAGGGATAAAAAATAGACCGGCTGGATTTATGACTTATGTTCTTGTTTCCGTGGGTGCAACCGTATTTATGCTGACAAATCAGTACGTATCTATGGTGATGCCGGGAACAGATCCAACCAGATTTGGGGCACAGGTGATCAGTGGTATCGGTTTTTTGGGAGCAGGTACGATTATTGTAACAAGACAAAATGAAATCAGGGGTCTTACGACAGCTGCAGGATTATGGGTTGCAGCAGCTCTGGGGCTGGCTGTGGGTTTTGGATTCTATACCGGTGCATTGATTGGAATCCTGTTTACTGTATTTGCCCTTGTTTTACTGAAAAAAATAGATGTCTATATCAAACAGCACGCCAGAAGTATGGAGATTTATATAGAACATACTACGGAATTTTCATTGCGTAATCTGGTGGAACATATGGAGAAGTTGGGCTTTGATATGTATGAAATGCAGAGGGGTAAAATAAAAACATTAGATCAGGATTTAGGGATTCTTATCTTTTCGCTGGATTTGGTGAAAAAAGTAAATCATCAAGAGGTTTTGAGCAATTTATATGAAATGGAGGGAATTGAATATGTGAAGGAAATTGCTTAGAAAAGATAAGATTTGTCGGATGAGAACATATCGGCAATACCTCGCTAATCGAATCTAAAAGACGAATGATATTGCAAGAAAAAAAGAGGGAGACACACATTGAGTTATCTCCCTTTTTGATGATTTAGAGGTGTGGTGAGGAGTAATGAGAAGCCCTGCGTTTGTAACGTGTTTGCAACACCACATTCCAAGAACCCAGTAAAATCAAGCATTCCAAGTTACCAAAACGATAATTCCAATTACAATTCTCTGGATACCTACCTGGGCACCTATCATGTTTAATCCATTTTCCAGAGTCTGCCATACTGCTGAACCTGCCAATGTACCAAGTAAGATTCCGGTACCGCCAAGTGGTGATACACCTCCGATAACGCCTGCTGCTACACCATACATTTCGTACATATTTCCAGCTTCCATGTTACCCATACCGGCCTGTGCGCAAAGAATAAATCCGACAACGCAGGCACAGAAAGCGCTTACCAGATATGCTTTTGTCGTGGTTGCAACGACATCAACACCGGACAGCTTGGCCGCATCCACATTAGAACCGATTGCGTAGATATGTCTTCCTGATCTCGTTTTTGATAATAAGAAAAAGAAAATCACAAATAAGACAATGGAGATCAGAAATGTATTATAAATTCCCAACGTAGTTCCGTAGTAAAAGAAATCCTGAAATGCATCTGCTGCTTTTTTTCCGATTCCTGTTGCAATTGCATCTGTGTTACGATTTCCATTTACCATGTAGGCAACTCCTCTTGCCACGAACATGGTTCCAAGTGTTGCAATAAATGGCGGGAGCTTAAACTTTCCTACCAGGAATCCGTTTAAGACACCGACCACCACACAGCAGAGCAGTGTGATAAGCATTGCGACAAACGGATTCACTCCATGCGTCATCAGTGTCGCTGCAATCATGGCACTCATTCCTGCCACAGAACCAATAGATAAATCGATATTTCCGGTGATCAGTACAAAGCTCTGCGCGATTCCTATTAACAGGTATTTTGACATCGAGCGAAGCAGGTTCATAACATTTTCTCCCGCAAAAACGGTATGATTAATCATTCCAAATACACAATAGATAATAATCAATCCCACAAAAGCGGTCAGCGCACCGCCCATTCCGCGGATTGCCAGGATTTGTTTTATTGGATTTTTTTTCTTGCTGTTCATTTCCTCTTTCCTCCAGACCTTATTGTTTTTTCTCAAAATTTGTTGCCAATGTCAATATTTCATTTTGTGTTGTCTCATTCGCCATCACTTCTCCGGTGATTTTCCCATCGCACATAACAATGACACGATCCGCAATCCCCATCACTTCCGGCATTTCCGATGAAACAAACATGACTGCAATTCCTTTTTGCTTTAAGGCATTCATAAGATTGTAGATTTCCACCTTCGCCCCCACGTCAATTCCTCTGGTCGGTTCATCAAAGATGACGACTCTGGAATTTCTTGCAAGCCATTTTCCGACTACGACCTTCTGTTGGTTTCCTCCAGAAAGATTTCCCGCATCTACGTTCACATTCGGTGTTTTTATTTTCAGCTCTTCAATTTCCTTGTCACAGAGTTGTCTTTCTTTTTCGCTGCTGATGATGTTGAGCTTATTGCAGACAAGATCAAGATTGGGTAATATCAGGTTATCCCTCACGCTCAGCTTTGTGCATAAGCCGTCTTTTTTTCGATCTTCCGGTGCAAGCACAACGCCTGCCTTGATTGCGTCCATCGGGCAGTGGATCTTGACCTGCTGTCCGTCCAGATAGATTTCTCCGCTTGTCTTCGGGTCCACGCCAAATATCGCCCTTGTTGTTTCGGTTCTTCCGGCTCCCATTAATCCGGCAAATCCTACAATCTCACCTTCAAAAACAGAGAAATTAATATTCCGTACCATTTTTCCGGCATTGAGATTTTTTACTTCAAATATCTTTTTCCCCTTTTTACATTCTACTCTCGGAAACTGCTCGTTGATTTCTCTTCCTACCATATAAGAAATAATCTCATCCATTGTCACTTCATCGTAATTCATTGCGGTTATGTACTGACCATCCCGCATGATGGTAACCCGGTCCACAATGTGCTGAAGTTCTTCCAGCCTGTGTGATATATTGGTGATTAACCTCATCTGTTCATCAAGCGTAATACTGCAACTATACCCAATGGTGCTAAAACAATGATTGTAGGTTAATATATTCCTTACTGGTTAATGACTATAAAGTATTATAAATAAAGCATTTCAAGCACTTTTCTTTCGTATTAAGGAACCTTGAAATGAATAAATGAGATTCAGTTCATTTGACCGATTATGGGGTATATTTTTCTCATCAAAATAAAGACCTTAATACTATCCTTATACTATTTTTTTAGGGGTATCGCAGGAAGAATCCAGATGACCCACGATTGATTTTTAAGGATAGGGGTATAGGAATATAGGAAACCAAATTCAAAACCCTCTGGGATTATTCTGGTTAATCTGTGGGTTATCCTATCAATAGGTAATCGGAAAGAATGGGGAAAGACAGGAAAAAATATTTCATAAAAGTATGTACAAAGCCGAAATAACTTGATATAATATTATATAGGTTGACAGAGGTCAACAAAGTTGTGTGGAATCACACCAATAATTTAGAACAGCTCAGAGAAGCAAATTTACCTAGACGGGTGAATAGGCTTCTCTTTTTTGTTGCCTAAAAATACTCAAATGGAAGGTGGAATCAATGGCAAAGCAAAAAACAAAACTCTATAAAAGCAAGGCTAAACAGGGTGTTGATGAATGTATATTTGAACTGGCCCTTACTGGTGGAAATATGAAGGATTTATCAGAGCAGCCGTTAATCAATGCACAAGGTAAAGCATATGGAAGTGTTCAAGCCTATCAAGGTAAGGCTACCATATCCCTGAATCTTCCTAAATTCATTCGTGGGAACAACCTTAATCCGTTTGGTTTGAGCGAAAGCATTTACCTTGAGATTATCAGAAATGACTGTGATGTTCAGCTAAAAAGGTTTTTTGGTGTAAACATGAATACTGAAATCAAAAAGATTGAAGTCAATATTACCCAAAGAGTGAGTGGCAACGCTACACCATCCGATGTGCTGAATTTTTTAAGCCATGCTACCCTTTCCCATGAGTTCGATAATGTAAAGTATGTGGGGAAAGACAAACAGGATATGGATAGTTGTAAAGAAGAATGCCACACAATCATTACCAAACACCCGAAATACTGGATTGGGAAGTTTTACAACAAAACAGAAGAAATGATTAAAAAGCGGTTGGAACTCAATAAGCCTGTGGATGATATTCCGCTTGATTTGCTTAGAATTGAATTTATTCTGATTGACAGGACACTTAAAAAATTGTTTGGGAGCAAAACAACCCTTGCGGATATTCTCACAAAGAAAAATCTGCTTGAGGTATTGCGTGAATATAAACGCATTTTCTGTGATGAACTGATTACAGGAATGATTATACCGTATCTCAATGCCTGTAATTTGAAATTGCTGGAATCCTTAACACTAATGGATAGTCCTATACTGACCGTAGCAAAGCATAGGGAGTTAATCCCTGATGTGCGGGTATTGCACAGGGCATTAGGCAAGTACCAAAAGTTACGAGGTAAAACAGACAATTCAGCGAGGGATTCCAAAAGGTACGCAGAACAATATGATTTGCCTGTTGACGTGATAATGACGATAAAGGACTTTAAACGGTCATGCGGTTAAAATTGTACTCCCAATTCAATCATTCCATGAATAAAAACGAGCATAAAGCCACCCTGCTAAGAAAGCCTTAAACTGCTCGTATTTATGAGGCTACGGTGTGTAAAAGCCTTTTAGAGAGGTCGGGACGAATAAATGCTTATTGTCGGACTTGTCCATAAAGGGGACAGAGAGAAAGAAAGATAACAATGCAAAAACAACAGTATCAAAGGGGGGATTACAAATGCCAGTATCAATTATTCAGCGTAATGTGAAGCTAAAATGCAAGCCGACAAATAGTTTACAAGCCTATCAATGCTTGATACAGGCTATTGAAGAAGAAATAAGCGAACTGCAAATTATGCTTTCCGAATTGTCCAATTCAGAGGTAAAACAGCAATTTATTAGAGAGTGGAGTCCACACACCACAAGTGTTGCGGTTCGTGATTAGCAAAGGAGCGTGTTATATATGCCATTTGTAAAGGGGGCGAGTGGAAATCCCAAAGGACGAAAGAAACAGACGCCAGAAGAAAAAGAAGAACGGGAACGCTTCAAAGCGTTGCTAAAATCTTCTACGGTATCTGCTCTTGAAGCTATAATTGCTATTTCACAAGACAGATACAACAAAGACCGCTTTAATGCGTGTCGCTATCTAATCGACAAAGCATACGGAGCAAATACTGCCTTATTGTTAGACGGTGCTGAAGATACCTCCCCTATTGTGATTGAGGTAAAAGCGTGCCGAAAGAAGCAAGACGAGGATTGGGAAGATGAATGGAAAGCCAATCCCGACAACGACGATTTAGAATTTTTTGAGGAGGAATGAAAAAATGAAGAATGTAACAACCGTTGCCAATAATGGGCTAACCATTGTTGAGAATTACAACAAACTCTTTGAGCAGATCAGACAGGCCAAGACTTCCGACGATATTGGTATCCTTATTGAAAGAATTAAGGATTTTACTTTGGTGTATAAAAAAGCTGATAATGCTATGGTCAATAAAATTTATGAGCAGTTCCAAACCCAACTGAAATCATTGATTGAGGAAAACTCTTTTGTGTATGAACGTATGTTGAGCAAGGTAAATGAAGCTCGTGGTTGTGCATACGATTTCGCAGGCGAAGCAGACGATTCACAGGCGGTACAGAACCGAACATGGCAGCTTATGGCTCAGTTGCCCAAAATCAGAACAACCGCCAATGCAAACGCCATTACTGCGATTATTTCGCACACCATCAATTCGGGGGTTATCGGCAGTAAAGCGGTTTTAGAGTTGCTGAAACTTCCTGCCTTTGCCGATATGGTTTCAGAAAAGTACAGGCAGAGAGCATTTGAGGGAAGCAAAACTCCTGCACAGCTATCCTTTGAGCGATTGAAAAAGGACAGCTTGAAAGAAGCGGAACACGCACTATCTTCTGTGTATATGCAAGGCTTCCACCTTAGAAACATGGAAAAACAGGTCAATGCGTTTATGCAACCCTCTAATTGGGGTGTAGCCGATAATAGCAAGTAAAGGATATATGCCAGAAGAAACCAGAGTCATCCAGATTGAATTTGAAGTCATTAGGTAATGGGATTTATAGGATATAGGACAAAGACCCTCCAGAGTCAACCTGTGGCTCCAGAGGATAGTATATAAATTGAGAATAAATTAAAATAGGTCGCTATGATTAGCCCATTTTCCGAGGTCGGAGCAAAATAAACTTGGGCAATCAGTACATCAGTTCAGTCGAATATGTATTGGTCCCTCTACGAAAAGGGAGCAATCATAATGAAAAACGTAAATACTGTAACTAAAATTGAAAATACCGAATCCATGAGCAATGTGGTGGAGTTGAAAATCCCTCGCATGGTCCCTATTCAAACTCTTGCAGATGAATGTGGATTCTCATATAAAACCATATGGAAATTGTGTAAAGAAAACAAAATCGTGTATATAAAGGCCGGTAACAAGTATCTTATCAATTTTGATAAATTTGTTGAGTTTCTCAATACCGGAGTGCAGGAATAAGCGTAGTATCAGAATTTATACTTTCTGAACCTATGCAAACGATACTTCATGGGAGTGTCAAAAAGCCTAAGAAAAAACTTTTGATAATTCTCAAAAAGAGTGTGTACGTTTTGATACCAGCCTGATAGGATAGATACATCAACAAACGTTTGTTAGATAATCCTTAGAATCGGGGTGTATCTATGAGTTTAGAGGAAAAATGGAAGAATGACAGGCTGATATTTGTACGCATCACAAATGCCGACATGGTGTGCAAAGACTGTACCTATCGCTTTGATTGTGAAATTATGTGTTTGCTGTATGAAATCAAGCCAGATGAGGTATTAGGCGGCGGTCAATGTGATTTTTACGAAAAGGGGGAATCCCTATGAAATATGTAGCTTATCACAGGACAAGCACGAAAGACCAACATCTGGATAGAGGAATAGCAGAAATCAATAAGTTTTGTGCTGACAATGGTATTTGTTTATATAAAAACAAGGTTTATACCGACCAACAGACAGGAAAGAATTTTGACAGGCCACGCTATTCCATGCTGAAAGATGAGATTTTGGAAAGCGGAGATGTTCTTATCATCACAGAGCTTGACCGATTGGGACGGAATAAAGAAGCCACGCTGAAAGAACTGCGGTTTTTCCATGATAACGGTATTCGTGTTATGGTGTTGGAATTGCCTACAACCTTGCTTGACCTATCCACTATGGAAAATACAATGGCTCGCATGATGTTAGAAACTATCAACAACATGATGATTGAGTTATATGCAAGCATGGCACAGGCTGAAATTGAGAAAAAAGAAAAAAGACAACGGGAAGGCATTGAAGCAAAAAAGGCTCGTGGCGAATGGGACGATTACGGCAGGCCAAGAGTTATGAGCCTTGAGGAATTTTCTGCTCACTACCGCTTAGTACAGCAGGGCGAGAAACGACCGTTTGAGCTTATGCAGGAATTGGGAATGTCCAAGCCGACCTTTTACCGTTACAAAAAACAAATTGAGAAAGGGTGTTGAATATGGCATCTATAAATAGAGTTATGCACAAAAGCGGTAGAATTGTATATCGTATTGTTATTTGCATGGGATACGATAAACAGGGCAATAAACTGGTGAAGAATCTTACATACTCAGTAAATCAGTCCGCTACCCCCAAACAACAAGAAAAAGAAGCGTTAAAGTATGCTATGGATATGGAAGATAAAATCAAGTATGGCTACGATTTTAACGCTGAAAAAATGTCATTTGAGGATTTTGCCTACAAGTGGCTTGAAAATGCAAAAGACAATATTGCCTATGGCACTTATGTTGGATATGAGCAGTTGCTTAAAAGTAAAATCATTCCCTATTTCAAGTCTTACAAGGTGGCCCACATAAAAACTCCTGTGATTGAAGCCTTTTATAAAACATTAGTTGACGAGTATTCCACTGGAACGATTAACCGCTATGCCAATGTGTTGAGTTGCATTTTCAAAACTGCTATGCGGTGGAATATGATTGAGCATAATCCCTGCCGAGAAGCTAAGAAGCCAAAGAAAAAGCAAGAAGAAACAGGGCTTAAATATTTTACCCCGAAGCAAGCATTGATGTTTCTAAAGTCGCTAAATCTATCGTATGAGGTGTTGCACAAAGGACACCAACGGACATATGATGCAGGAAAAACCTATTTTGTAAACGACTTCACCAAAACGCTGACAGTCCCCACGCAATACAAGGTGTTCTATTCCCTATCGCTTTTGTGCGGATTCAGAAAAGGTGAAACGCTTGCATTAAGTTGGAACGATATTGATTTGGAGAAAAAGGAAATATCAATTTCAAAGTCGATAGGCCGAACAGAAACAGGATTTGACACGAAAGACCCCAAGACCTCTACTTCTGTTAGGACGGTGCCATTCCCCGACGATATATTACCGTTGCTACGAGAATACAAGAAAGAATACGCATTGTTGCGGTTCAAACTCGGTACAGCATGGCAAGGCGATAACAGCCTATTTATACAAGTTGATGGGAAACGCATGGGCAACAGTACACCGTATCAATATTTCATTACTCATTTAAACCGCTATAACCAATGGGTAAAAGAACATTCAGAGAAAGCAAAAGCAGAGGGACTTGAGGAACTACCAATAATACCACTTCATGGATTAAGACATTCCTGTGCCACCCTGCTAAATTATCTGGAAATGAATATCATTGACATTTCAAAGATTTTAGGTCATGCGAATTGCTCTACCACCATGAATATCTACGCACACAGCTTTGAGGAACAAAAGCGAGTGGCAAGCAACAAGCTCAATGAGTTTTTGCGGCTGAATGCTTAAAATGAATAGAGAGCCAGAGGACAAAAATCCAAAGGCTCTCTTTTAATTGTTAAGCATATTTTACTCCTCGTCTTTTATTATCATATTGTCGAGGGCATACCGTAAAGCCATGCTAATCAATTCATTTCGGGAGCGATTGGTTTTCGCAGATAGTTCATTGTATTCTTCCTGCAAGGTCCTATCTATGCGGATTGTCATAGTGACGGTCTTATCTTCTTTTGGTGTTACTACAAATTTGTCATCCATAATGTCTCAAAAACCTCCATACATTTTGAGTACATTATAAATTGAATCCCCAACCTAAAACCATAACACATATAGAAGTGAAAATACAATGTACTTTTGTGTTACTGCGTGTTATAATATCCCTAACGACAAATTTGGAGGTATTATGCTATGCAAAAAGAGAAAACGAGGTTTTATAAGGCAAAATGGTTCTTGTGGATATTCTTAATACTATTTCCACCCGTCGGGATAATCTTGCTTTGGGTTTGCCATAAAGAAATGAAAACGAAAAGCAGGATTATTTTATCGGTGGTATTTGCAATATGGTTTGCTATTCTCATGGCTGCGACAAATGGTGATTCACCCGCTACACCAACAGCAGGCACCAATCCACCTAGTACAACATCAACCGTTGACACTGTGGAAAATAGCCAGACGGAACCCAAAAGCAATGAATCGGTGCAGACACCAAATGAAATGCCAAGAGAAATAAGTGTGCAAGATGCCGAAGATGCTTGTAACAGTTTCTTTAGTGAGATAGTAATGAATTCCTATGGCGAGATTCCTTGGGGTGAAGGCACAGAAAATGGAATTATCATCAAATCAGATTATAGTGTGGAATCTCAAAGCGGAACCGTAGCAATTTCGTATACACTTATGGACACCCCACATGAGGGAACGGACATAGCTATTACTTTTGCTTTAGAAAGTGAAAGAGTTTCGGTATCAGAAATTTTAGTGGACGGAGTTAAGCAGGAGATTCCAGACGAAGCAAAGGACAGTGTTTTGATTTGGTTACTTCTTGATGTGAATTACAAAGGATAGGAAAGAGGGGTTATTATGTTTGGTAAAAATACAGAAACCAAGATTGCAGAGAAACAAGCAAAACAGGAAACCAAAGATAAGGCTGCAATGGAAAGGTTCGGCTTAAACTTTGATAACTATACATCTGAGGATATAAAACAAAGAAACATTGCTTCATCCAAAGAAATTGCAACAAGTTTGGCGGGTTCAAAACTTTATTCCTTTGGTAGTCTTTTGAGTGGAAATTCAAATGAAACATTCGCCCTCGAATTGGCAAGGGCACAGGTCGAACAGAATTTTATCCTTATGAGGCAAAACGAGGAAATTCTAAGATTGCTAAAACAGATTGCAGAGAAATAGGCATTAAGCCTTGGCTGATAAAACGGTCAAGGCTTTTTCTATTCGGTGCCATGTTATACTATGGTAATACTAAACTTACGGCGAGTTGTACGGAGTTAGGGGGCAATGGGGTAATCATAAGTTCCGAAAAGGTAATCAGAATAACACTTGTACGGAACTATACCAAGATAGGGAAAGTGCTATATAATATATATACAATTCCTCTTCCGTCTGCTTTGAGCTTCTTGATAATACGAAACAGCTCGTCGATCTCTTTGGCTGTCAAAGCCGACGTTGGCTCGTCCATAATCAGAATCTTCGCATCAATTGATAATGCCTTTGCGATTTCTACCATCTGCTGCTTTGATACCGGAAGTTCTCCAACTGTCTGCTTCGGATCAATATCAATCTTGAGGTCATCCAGTATTTTTTTTGCTTCCTCTTCCATCTCTGAGTTTTTCAATATTCCTTTTCCGCAAAGTTCTCTTCCCAGGAACATGTTCTCAGCAACTGATAAATGCTTGCACATATTCAGTTCCTGGTGAATAATCGCTACTCCTGCTGCCTGCGCCTGTTTCGGCGACAGATCATCATATTCTTTTCCGAATATCTTCATCGTACCGCTGTCTCTTGTATACACCCCGCTCAGAATTTTCATGAGTGTTGACTTCCCTGCGCCGTTCTCTCCAAGCAGTGCCATCACTTCACCCGAATGCAATTCAAAGTTTACATTATCCAGCGCTTTGACTCCTGGGAAGCTTTTACAAATATTTTCCATGGAGACAATCACATTTTTCATTCCCTCATCCTCACCTTTCTACTTTTTGCATAATTTCATATGTGTATCCGTCACAATTCATGTAATAATTTCTTTATATGTATTATTATAGCAAATATTGTTTGTGCAAAAAGGGTGGTATATTTCATTTTATTGGTGGTATTTTATATGACTTGCACAAATCCTATCGTTTTGTGATTGCATTTATGCTTTTTTTCATGTATTATGTCAATGAATCTGGTAGCGCGATCTGTCTGACCACACAAATATGTCATTGACAGTGTTGCAGACATTTTCATTATTAGAACATGATTGTTAGACGCCAGTCTGATGTTCAAAAAAACAGGAGGTAGAAGATGAAACCAAAATACCAACTTGACACCGAAGAAAACAAACTTTTTATGAAAGAGACTCGTGATGACCTGCTAAACTTCGGACACAAATTCCCGTCTCCGGACGGTTCTTCTTATTATCTTGGGGATGACGGAACCCCTTGGACGGACCGCAGTCGTGAGACCTGGATTACCTGTCGTATGACCCATGTATACAGTATCGGAACTCTGCTGGGGCATGATGGAAGTGAATCATTGGCAGATCTTGGACTGAAGGGAGTCACTGCTAAACTTCACGACAAGGAACATGACGGATGGTATGCCGGGATAACTGCTCATGATAAGATTCTTCCCAATAAGCAGTGTTATGCACATGCCTTTGTGATTCTGGCTGCAACCTCAGCGCTTCTCGCAGGCAGGCCTGGAGCAAGGGAGCTTTTGGAAAATGCACTCGCCGTATATGATAAGTTCTTTTGGAATGAAGAAGAAGGACTCGCCTGTGATACCTGGAATACTGAATTTTCCGTTCTGGACGATTACCGCGGACTGAACGCCAACATGCATACGGTGGAAGCATTCCTGGCCGTGGCCGATGCCGCAGGAATGGATATGTACCGGATTCGGGCGGGACGGATTATTGATCACGTCATCGCGTGGGCCTCTGAAAATGACTGGCGGATTCCGGAGCATTTCACCAAACAGTGGCATGCTGATCTGGAATGCAACAAAGACCATCCGGATGATCCGTTCAAACCTTACGGCGCCACTCCAGGGCATGGGATCGAATGGGCAAGGCTCATCACGCAATGGGCACTTTCTACTTATAAATACAACGCTGCCGCTAAAGAGGATTCTTCTAATGCCGGCTCTACTGCTGACAAATACATCGCAGCTGCCGAAAATCTGTATTGCCGTGCCATCGCAGATGCCTGGAATGTTGACGGTGCACCTGGAATTGTCTATACCACAGACTGGGAGGGAAACCCGGTGGTTCACGACAGAATGCACTGGACTCTGGCTGAGGCGATCAACACCTCCGCGGTGCTCGCTCACGTGACCGGAAAAGCAAGGTATGCCGAAGACTACGCACAGTTCCTGCAATATCTGGATGAAATCGTTCTGGACCATGTAAATGGTTCCTGGTTTCATCAACTCGATCAGAATAACCATGTAATGGGAACCGTCTGGCCTGGGAAATCCGATATATATCATGCACTGCAGGCCACATTGATTCCTTATAGTGATCCGTCTGTTTCTATTGCAAAAGCGGTGGCTGCTACTTCCAGATAACATCCCGTACGCTTTGAGAACAGTGTATTCTATTTAACCCCAAAAAGGAGCGAGATGCAATGACTACATGATGGTCACTGTATCTCGCTCCCTGCTTTTCCCATACTTCTCGTAAAAATGCTTTTAATCTTTCCTTTTATTCATTATGACAAAACAGATTCTACATCCGGCTGTTTATTCGATTCATTATTACATTTTCTCCAGATTTCCTTCGCATCACTTGTTGGATTCTCCTTGATAATCCTGCAGACCAGCCCAACAAATTTTTCCGATTCTTCCAGATGTTCCGCAATCGTCTTCTCATCCAGATTCTTTGTCACTTTTGCCATAATTAATTTAATTACTCTTATACTTTCGCCCTCCTCACGTCCTTCTTCACGTCCTTCTTCACGCTCATAAACCTTTTCTTCCCATGCCTGCATATATTTCACCCCTGCTTCTTCACTGGATTTAACCTTTTTTACACACTCATGGATTTTCTTAATTAACTCACTGTTGGATTCTTCTGCTGTTTCATCGTCTGTGTTCTCAACATATTTCAGAAAATGTATCAGCTCCTCACTGACCTGATCCGCATTCTTTCCTTTCGTGTTCAGAAAAATGCGAGTTGCCCCGTCTGCAAGGTGCAGTTCTGGCACTTCTTTGCATTTCGCTTGAAACGTATACTGATATTTTCCATATCCGAAGAGATCAAACGGTGTAATCATGATGATATATGAATCGTTCAAAAGATTATAACTAATGGAACCGGGTGGAAGCAGACTGGAATCAATCAGTGACTGATAAAAGCGGGAACGTTTTTGCAGATCTGATTTCCTGCTCTTTTGCATTTCTGTATTATAGACATTTTCCTCAGCATCCATAGCGAACACATCCAGCCGGACTGATTTTAAATACGGCAGTGTCTGTAATTGTTTTTCCACCTCATTTTCCGGCAATAACTTCACTGCATTCCTCATAATAATCGATAGGACAGCCTGATGTGCCTCCGGGTCTTCCATCGTCTCATCAAATAAAAAACGATCCGTTAATTTTAAATCCTTAAGTAGTGCAATCGGTTTGTTCTGTTCTTCCATTCTATCTCCTTTTCTGTAGTAATCGGTCCGAACCAGAAAAAGAATTAAAAAGAAGAACTTTCTATCTCCAGTATATCAGACCTGTTGTCATTATGAAACTGTTACTTTATCCTTTGAGATTTTTGGCAGAATCGCCATAAATTTCAGAATTTCTTTTACAACTGAGAATGTTGTAAATTTTTGTATCATATCATGGTTTATTGGATAATGCAAGCCTCAACAAATGTTTATCTGTTTTATTATGAATCTTATTATGAATCTTTTTTTCAAAATTCCTTGCATTCTTCTCTCCATAGTTGTAATATGAGCATATGCAATAAGTAGTTTTGAAAACTACATGTCGATTTTTAGTAGTATTGGAGGAATATATTATGAACAGACATTTAAAAGACCCCGGAAGTGCAATCACTCATTTCATCGGAATGCTGATGGCAATCTTCGCAGCAGTTCCGTTGCTGATCAAAGCCGCACATGAACCCGGCAGCATCTATATCATCTCGCTGACTATCTACGCAATCAGCCTGATTCTATTATATGCGGCCAGCACCACATACCACTCCTTTGATCTTTCGGAAAAGATGAATACCCTCCTCAAGAAGCTGGATCATATGATGATCTTCGTTTTGATTGCCGGAAGCTACACGCCCATCTGCCTGCTTGTCCTTGGCGGACGCACCGGACATATCCTTCTGGCGCTCGTGTGGGGCATCGCAATTATCGGTATTCTGTTTAAGGCATTCTGGGTATTTTGCCCGAAGTGGGTGTCCTCTGTGCTTTACATCGGAATGGGCTGGATCTGCGTCCTCGCATTTACCAAGATCTTGAACGCCCTGTCCCCGGCCGCTTTCGGCTGGCTGCTGGCAGGCGGAATCATCTACACAGTAGGCGGCGTTATTTATGCGCTGAAGCTACCGATTTTCAATACGAAGCATAAAAACTTTGGAAGCCATGAGATCTTTCATCTGTTCGTAATGGGTGGGAGCATGTGTCATTTCGTCTTGATGTATACATTTTTACTGCCGTAATTTTATGAACTGTAACTCAAAGCCCCCGTTTCACGCGTATTATCGCCTGAAGCGGGGGCTTTTCTCTTGCCTTTATTCCTTACTGTTTTTTTGTTCACCGGTGCAAAGCGGACCGAATCTCTGCACATCCTCGCGGAGCGTATATCAGATGGGGGATTGACTCCCACCACTAATACTAAATTGTTACTCACCACCTATAGAGGTGGGAGTCATCTCACATCTGATATTTGCTGCCCTCTTCTTTCCTGAGACACATCTGCCACAGCCTGCCGATGGGAAGGCCGACTACATTATTATAGTCCCCATCTATCTTCTCAATATGTTTCGCGAAAATCCCCTGGATTCCGTAAGCTCCCGCTTTATCCAGTGGATCTCCGGTCCGGATATAGTCCCGGATTTCCTTCTGTGTCATGGGAAACAGGGTCACGTCTGTTTTTTCGCTGAAGTTTATTATCCTGGCGTCCTGCGGTTTCCTGTCTTTCTGGAAAATAGTGATGGCACAGACTCCGGTGTAAACCTGATGTGTACGCCCCTGCAGCGTCATCAGCATCCCCTCGGCTTCTCTCTCATCCGCCGGTTTCCCGAGAATGGTATCGGCCGTTGCCACCACGGTGTCGGCACCCAGAATCATAGTCTCCCTGTTCAGTTCTTTTTCGCCGATATAGTACCGGTTCAGTATTCCTGCCGCCACTTCCTGTGCCTTTTGCAGGGCTAAATCCTGCACCACCCTGTCCGGTTTCGTGCTTCTGATGATCTCTTCCCCCTGTGCCGGGATGATCTCAAATGTCAGGCCCAGCTGTTCCAGCAATTCTTTTCTCCGCGGAGATGCGGATGCCAGTATCAGTTCCATGTTTTATATCTCCTTTAGCAACGCCGGAATCTGTTCCAGCTTCTGTACTTCATAATCAATATGTATGCCATCTATCCGTTCATCTTCCCGGGGATTGAACCAGCATGTTCTGATTCCCGCATTGTTTCCGCCTCTCATATCGGATGTGAGGCTGTCCCCGATGATGATGGTCTTCTCCTTCGAGAAGTCTGGAATCCGCGCAAAACAGTAATCGAAAAATTCTTTTCTTGGCTTATTATAGCCAATCTTCTGAGAGATAAATATTTCCCGAAACAGTGGGGCAATTCCGGAGCTTTTGATCCGCCCTTCCTGCACAGAAGCCGTACCGTTGGACACAATGTACAGAGCATACTGGTCTGTCAGCCCCTGCAGCAGTTCCGGTGCTCCCGGTATGAAGTAGTGACCGATTCCCAGCTGATGCTCGTATATCTTCTGCGCCTGTGTGCTCTGACAGTCAGCGCCCAGCGTCGCGAACAGTTCATCAAATCTGCCCAGAAGTACCTGTGCGCGGGTGATTCTGCCCTCCTCCAGCATCTCCCAGTGCTTTTTGTTGATGGCGCTGTACAACGCAATATTCTCCTGGCTTGCTTCCACTCCCAGCTGGGTCAGTGTCTTGCTCAATGCGATTGCTTCTGCTTTATGAAAATCAAATAGCGTCTCATCTAAATCAAATAAAATTGTAGTAATCAAAAAGAAATCCTCCGTATTCTCTCCGCTTATATCTCTGCAAATACTTCCACGCTCCGCTCCAGAATCCCTTTCATGTGCGCGATTGCAATACCGTAGTTGGTCATCGGAATATTTTGGTCTTCAGCGCATTTGAGGCGGTATTTCATCTCCCGCTCGTTCAGAGTGCAGCCTCCGCAGTGCAGGATCAGTTTATAAGGCGACAGGTCTGTCGGAAACTCTGTTCCGCTGGAAAATTCAAAATAGAGCTTTTTCCCGCTGTGCTGCTTGATCCATCCGGGGAGTTTCACGGTCCCGATGTCCTCGCACTGACGGTGGTGGGTACAGCCCTCCGAGATCAAAACCGTATCCCCGTCCTGAAGCTTGTCGAGTGCCCGCGCGCCCTGAATCACGGCCGCCAGATTTCCTTTATAGCGGGCAAACAGAATGGAGAAAGACGTCAGAAGCACATCCTCCGGCACATCTTTTGCCACCTGCTCGAAGGCCTGACTGTCTGTGATCACCAGCTTCGGCTTCTTTCCGAGAGAGGCTAACATCTGCTTCAACTCCGTCTCCCTCACCACAACGGATACTGCTCCCGCCTCCAGTACGTCTCTTATGGTCTGCTGCTGCGGCAGTATCAGGCGCCCCTTCGGTGCGGCAGAGTCAATCGGAACCACCAGCACGACCAGGTCGTTCGGCTCCAGAAGATCTCCCACGATTTTCATCGTCAAGTCTTCCGTCTTCACCTGCGCGGCAATCAGTTCCTTCAGCTCATTGATGTTTTTTTTATGTGTTGTGCTGACCCAGATCGTGTTGTCCCGGATTTTGGAGTCCACTTCCTCTTTTGCCAGATCTGACTTGTTCATGACGATCACATAGGGAATCTGCTTTGCCTTGATCCGGTCTAAAATGGCGTCATCCTCTTTCGTCATTCCAACAGTTCCATCCACCACAAGAACTGCAATGTCTGTTTTGTTCAGAATCTGATATGCTTTTTGGACGCGCAGTTCACCTAACTTGCCCTCGTCATCCAGTCCCGGCGTGTCGATCACCACCACCGGGCCCAGCGGGAGAAGCTCCATAGCTTTGAGCACCGGGTCTGTCGTCGTTCCTTTGATGTCCGATACAATCGCGAGCCTCTGGCCCGTGATGGCATTGATGATGCTTGATTTTCCTGCATTCCGTTTCCCAAAGATTCCGATGTGGACGCGGTCTGCACTTGGAGTGTTATTTAAACTCATACGTATTCCTCCCTGCTAGGTTAGAACCTAAAGTCTCTTCTGTTGTCTTGCTCGATCAGGCGGAGATTTTCTTTTACCACTGCGCGTGCCTTTTCATTCGGCACATTTTCTGCCTCTTTCTCGATCAATGCATCTCCAATTGCCTTTGTCTCCGGTGAAGCGTAATCCATCAAATATTCTTTCAGTGTCATCAATGCGTTTGGATGGCAGCAGTTCTGGATCTGTCCGCTCTTGCACAGGGACATGAAACGGTCTCCGGTTCTGCCCTCGCGGTAGCACGCGGTACAGAAGCTTGGAATATAGCCTAATTCCATCAGCCATTTCACGACTTCATCCAGTGAACGCTGGTCTGTCACATCAAACTGTGCAGAATTGTCCTCCTCTGGCTCCGGCTCGGCATAACCGCCTACACTGGTCTTAGATCCGCCGCTGACCTGGGAGATTCCAAGGTTCAGCACACGCTCGCGGGACTTCTGGCTCTCTCTTGTGGACACGATCATGCCGGTGTATGGCACCGCGATTCGAATACAAGCGACGATTTTCGCGAAAATGTCATCGTCGATTCCGTTTGTAAATGTATCTTTTTCGATATCATCTGCGTTACATAATCTTGGTACGCTAATGGTGTGCGGACCGACCCCCTGTGCTGCCTCCAGATGCTCTGCGTGCATCAGCAGGCCAGCAAATTCGTAACGGTATTTGTCGAGACCGAACAGTACGCCTAAGCCTACATCGTCAATTCCACCTTCCATGGCACGGTCCATCGCCTCTGTATGGTACGCGTAATCGTGTTTCGGTCCTGTCGGATGAAGCTGTTCATAGCTCTCCTTGTGATAGGTCTCCTGGAACAGGATATACGTTCCGATTCCGGCATCCTTCAGCTTGCGGTAGTTCTCCACTGTGGTGGCCGCGATATTGACATTGACACGACGGATGTCACCGTTTTTGTGATGTACACTGTAAATGGTCTTGATGCATTCCAGAATGTACTCGATCGGGTTGTTGATCGGGTCCTCACCTGACTCGATGGCAAGACGCTTGTGTCCCAGATCCTGCAGTGCGATAACCTCCTGACGCACCTCTTCCTGTGTCAGCTTTTTGCGGGCAATGTGCTTGTTCTTCAGATGATACGGGCAGTAGGTGCATCCGTTGATACAGTAGTTTGACAGATACAATGGTGCAAACATAACAATACGGTTTCCGTAAAAATCTTTCTTGATCTGTTTGGCCAGTGCGAACATTTCTTCGTTCTTCTCCTCAATTGGACAGGCCAGAAGGACGGACGCCTCACGATGGGTCAGACCTTTTCTCAGTCTTGCCTTCTCGAGAATGGAATCAATCAGTTCGATATTCTCTTTGTTGGCCTCTGCGTATGCCAGTGTCTCTAATATTTCGTCATTGTCTATAAATTCTTCTGCTTTTTTTGATTTTGGATCGTACATTTTCTTTTTTCTCCTTTTTCTCTCAATTGACATTTATTGTTTCAGGATACCTGTGTAATTTCTCCAGATTTCAGCGAGGCGCTAGTGTACTGTGTAGTTTAGCTAGATATGAGCGCGACAGTACACTATACCAGGGAATCGCCCCGCGATACCACTACATCGTACCCGATGGATTTCATCCGCCGCTCCATGCACATCCTGCACTCTGCCGCCTCATCTCCGGTACAGATTTTGTTGTCGTAGAGGGCATAATCTTTTCTCACATCGGTCGGTGAAAGGTTCGGCATGACCACATTTGCTCCCGCCAGTATTCCCAGTTCCCGGCCTTTCGGATCGATGGTTCCAAGTGCCGTTGTCGACGGCAGCAAGACTCTTGGCAGCATCAGCCGGATCAGTCCCAGCATGAACAGCGTCAGCTCCAGTGTTCCTGCGTCTCTGTCCGCAAACGGGGTGTCGTGATGGGGGATAAAGGGCCCGATTCCAACCATCTGCGGATTCAGTTTTTTCAAAAACAGCATGTCATCGGCCAGATTCTCCGGTGTCTGGAATGGCGAACCCACCATGAACCCGGTTCCCACCTGGTAGCCGATCTGCTTCAAATCCCACAGGCAGTTCTGCCTGTGCTCCGCTGTCATTCCCGCCGGATGCAGTTTGCCATAATGCTCTGCATCGTAAGTCTCGTGGCGGAGAAGATAACGGTCTGCCCCCGCGTCAAAGAACCGCTGGTAGCTCTCATGCTCTCTCTCGCCCACTGACAAGGTGATGGCACAATCCGGATAGCCGCTTCGGATTGTCCGAATGATTTCTTCCATCCGCTCATCCGTATAATAACCATCCTCGCCCCCCTGCAGCACAAAGGTGCGAAAGCCCAGATCATATCCCGCCCTGCAGCAGTCCTTGATTTCTTCCAGACTGAGACGGTACCGGTTCGCCTTCTCATTGCTCTTTCGAATACCGCAGTACAAGCAGTCATTCTTGCAGTAATTTGTAAATTCTATCAGACCGCGAATGTAAATGTCGTGGCCATAATGTATGTGTCGGACCTCCCTTGCCTGTGCAAACAGATACTCTGCCAGTTTGGGGGTGCGCCCTTCAATCAGTGCTGTCCACTCTTCTCTCGAAAGCTCACCTGTCGCTCTCAGCTTATCAATCCATTGTCTCATAATTACTCCTTATATCTTGGCATAGGTTGTCTTCGTGCTGATTCCCGGAAGCATCCCCAGCTTTCCGGACAATGCACTGATGATGTCATTGGGCGCATCCATGGCAATGCTGATGACATTCACGTTTTTCTCTTTATGCGGGATGCCCATTCTGCCAAATATATATGTTCCGTATTCACTCAGCAGGCGGTTCAGCTGTTCCACAGAATCATTGTTTTCCACAATAATTCCGAGTAATGCAATTCTTGTCTCCATGTACTCTCCTTTCTATGCGCTGCCTCGCATCAGTATCGCGTACATTTTCTATTCTTTCGCACTTTCTTTTTTTATATAATAGCAAATCCAAAGGATTTTCCTATTATATAAAAAAATCTGCACCTTTTGGCGCAGATTTTAAAAAGGGTATAATACCCCTGATTTTACGATAAAGTCTGTGCGCCTTTTCACTCAGGTGTTCCCCTTTGCAATCAGTACGTGTTAGTCTTAAGTATAACATCCCTGTTTTCAAGACGCAAGCATTGTTAATTTCTTCTCGAACTTTCTCGTTTTCAAGCAGATTATTCGTCATAATAACCAACAAAATACGCTGCCCTGAAGAACATCAACAAATCTAAAATTTTGATTTTTCGTAGTCGTAGGGAATACTTTTGCCGACAATGACATCTTCGATTCTATCTATGATCAGCCAATCGTCCATATTTCCCCAATGTTCAAAACTAAGTGGTGTTATTTCCCCACTAAAAACTCCTCAGTTTATCACTTCCATCGTCCACCGTATTCTCAATCTTCTTGATGGTGAGAAAATAACTGTAATCATCACGGACCTTCACCTTCACTTTTTCTCCCACCTTGTGACCGAGGATTGCCTTGCCGATCGGGGATTCAATGCTGATCAGACCGCCCATGGAATTGCCGCGCACGGTCGTGACTAATTTGTAAGTCTCGTCCTCATTGTCTTCCTCGAAATGGACCGTGACCGTATTGTTCAGACCGACCTCATCCTCCCTGGACTCATCATTTACCACAATGGCGGTTTTGAGCATTCTCTCCAGATAACGGATACGGCTCTCGTTCTGGTTCTTATCTTTTTTCGCCGCATGATACTCGAAGTTCTCGCTCAGATCCCCGTGAGCTCTCGCCTCCTTGACCGCCTCGATTGCCTCCTTGCGGACGACTAGCTTGCGGTGCTCGATTTCCGCCTCGATTTTTTCTATATCCTTTTTGGTTAATTTATCATACATCTCTTATCACACATTCCTTATTCGTTTTTATTCTATGGCCCAATCCATATTCGTCCCATCCGCCGGGAACAAAATCCACCTTTCCGATATCTGCCCGGTGGCCTGTTGTACCTTCGTCTATCCAAAAGCACGGAGCCTGCCGTACCTTCGTTTATCGAAAATCACGGAGCCTGCTGCACCTTCGTTTATCCCAAAAAGCACGGAGCCTGCCGTACCCCCGTTTATCCAAAAATCACGGAGCCTGCTGTACCCCCGTTTATCCAAAAATCACGGAGCCTGCTGACCGGGCGATATTGTCCATAGTCTCCTCCAAAATCCCCGGCTGAGAGACCAGCGCTACCACGATCACAATCAGTCCTGCCAGAATGAACGCAGCCGTCAGAAGAATCAGCAGAATGATAATCCACGGTTTCCCGGAAGGAAACAGCTTTTGCCGATATCCCGGCACACCTCTGTGAATCAGATAATTGCCCACATAGATGCTGAAGGGAATCACTGCGCCGTACATCACATAAACCCCCAGTGCAAGAATTGACATGGAGTCCATCTCCGAGGTCATATCTCCCGTGCTCATACCAGCGTAAACTCCCTGCACCGCATACAGCAGGATAATGGGGACAGCATTGTTGATGCAGTGGAACAGTCCGTTGTAGACCATGTTGTCCGTCTCCATCATAAGATAGCCCAGCATCATCCCCAGAAGTGCCGTCGGCACAAAACGCCAGATGCTGCCATGAAATGCACCAAATATAATTCCGGTCAGAACAATGATCAGCCACTTGCTGCGAAGTGGTTTGAAGCTGTGAAGAACCACGCCCCGGAACACAGCCTCCTCACAGATAGCCGGAGTGATGGCCACGATGAACATGGACAGCAGAAATGGAACACTGGTAAATGCCTCCCCAAGCGCGGAACTGGTTCCCATCATCTCCTGCGGAAATGCAGCCGTGATCGCCAACGTAAGGATCATTACGCCCATAAAGGTTCCAAGCCAGAGAAGAATCGTGCCAAATACTCCCGCAGCTGTCGGCTTGCGAATTGGAAGATTCGCCCGCAGACTTCCACCGAACGCCACGACCACCAGCACGGAAAGTCCGAGCAGCAGCAGTTCCCCTAAAAATGTTCCATACAATCCGAGCCGTATACTCAGAAGCGGGCTGATCCAAAAGATTACAACAAGACTAAGCAGGAGCAGAATCACTCCCTGATAAGGCCTTAGCTGCCTGTATTGTTTTTCCATATTTTTTCCCTTTTCTTTCTATTAAACCGTAATCCGCCCCATGATTTCTCCGATCGGTGCTGAGATACTGAGTTCCGCACGCACTGCCTTCGCGGTGTCCGATTTGTTGATCACCACCAGATGTCTGCCGTTAAAATAATCGATAAAGCTGGCCGCCGGATAGACCACCAGTGACGTCCCTCCGATAATCAGAGTGTCCGCCTCACTGATTGCATGGACTGCGCCCTGAATCACGCCCGAGTCCAGCCCCTCCTCATAGAGCACTACGTCCGGCTTGATGACACCCCCGCACGCACAGCGGGGAATCCCCTCAGACTGCTTCACATACTCCGCGTCATAAGACTTCCCGCACTTCTGACAGTAGTTTCTCATGATGCTGCCGTGCAGTTCATAGACGCACCGGCTTCCCGCCGCCTGATGAAGCCCGTCGATGTTCTGCGTGACAACCGCCCGCAGCTTTCCGGCCCGCTCCAGCTCTGCCAGCTTCAGATGCGCCTTGTTCGGTCTGGCATCCAGAATCATCATCTTCTCCTTATAGAACTCATAGAACGCTTCTGTATGCTGCATAAAAAAGCTGTGGCTGACCACCTGCTCCGGAGAGTATTTATACTTTTGGTGATAGATACCGTCCGCACTTCTGAAATCCGGAATGTTGCTCTCGGTGGACACTCCCGCGCCCCCGAAAAAGACGATATTGTCACTGTCATCGATAATCTGCTGTAATTTTGCTGCTTCCTGCTCATACATACTGCTACCTCCTTATTCTGATTCATAGCGTGCATTATATTCCTGCAATAACCTGCCTATGTTTATTGTAAACCCTTTTAGGGCAACCGAGGAAACTTTTTGTGAAAATGTCTTCGTAACCGGTGCCAATGCTCCCTCCTGCATGTTATATATCGTAATCTGCTGCGTCTCCGGATTCACGATCCAGTATTCTTTCACACCGTACTTATGATATAATCTTGTTTTTTCAAAATAATCATAGGACGCATTCCCGGGTGAGACAATCTCCATGATCAGATCCGGTGCGCCATAGCACATCCCGCCCCGAAGAAGATTCAGGTCACAGATCACCGAAATGTCCGGCTGGAGCACGATGCCATCTGCCTCACTGGGAACCACACAGAAGGGGGCCGGTATGACCTTGCACTTTCCCTTCTTCTTTTTAATGAACGCAAAAAGCTCCATGCTGAGCTGAAGGCTCAGTTCCTGGTGTGTGTCCGAGGCGGCATTCCTCCTCACCAGCTTTCCCTCCACCAGCTCGTAATCTCCAAAATCCGGGAGCTGCAGGTACTCTTCCAGCGAAAACTCCATAGGCTGTGCCTTATAAACTGCCCGCGCCTCCCGGATGACACTGGGCATCTCGAGATCCTCCTGCCCCATCAGTTCATTCAATGACACATGCAGAACAATGGATATCTTATACAGCATATCCAGATCCGGTGATCTCTTTCCAATCTCATAACAGGCATAAGCTGATCTGGATATACCAAGCTTTTCACTCATCTCGCTCTGTGTAAACCCCCAGGCTCTTCTGATTGCCGAAAGATTCTCCGCAAATCTGCTTTTCATGATATCCCCTCCTTTGAACAACGGTCTCTTTTAAATCTTTTCTTATGTAGAAAGCATATCATCTTTTGTTGCAATATGCAACACTAAAGTTACAAAATCAGGGCTGCTGCACTCAGTATATCTCATACGTGGTACAGACGCTTCCGGTATCATATGATACAATGTCTTATATGATTTATTCTCAGTGCAGCAGCCCCGTTGAACTCATGTCGTGATCTGCTGTCTTCATTTATTATTTTAACCTTATCAGACATACCGCAAAGCTGACTGCGGCCCTCCGCTTTGACTCTGTCGTTCTGATTTTATCATTCGGATCTGCTGTCGCCAATTGCTGCCCGGGTCTTCGGATTTTGCTCTGCTGGATTCTGATACTGTCGGAAGAACGTGCGCAGACTGTCCAGTGTCTTTATCAGCACATCAATCTCCTCTGTTTTTAAGCTCTGGATCACAGCGTCCGTCATCTGCTCGTGAAACTCTTTGTGGTGATTGTATGCCCTGATTCCTTTCGGTGTCAGACGGATGAACACGACCCGTCTGTCCTTGTCGCTTCTCTCCCTCATGGCATACTGCTTGTTGACAAGACTGTTCATTGAAGTGGTCAGCGATCCCGCCGTAATGTTCAGAAGCTTTGCCACCTGGGACATGGTGCGGTCACCTGTGAGCCCGATTGCTTCAATGATATGCATATCGTTGTTGCTGATATCCTTAAATTCTTCTGTTATGATGGCATCTGCTTCCAGCTCCCATATTTCATTAAATAAATGAACCAGTACATCATTGATCATGTCATGTGCATTCACGTTTTCTTATTCTCCTCATCTGCGAGCCGCTCCACCGGAGGTTCATAAAAATCCGCTTTGCCGCTTTCTTCCTGTTTATCTTCCTGTCAGCGAATCCATCACCTCGCGCACCGTCTCGATTCTTGTCGCTCTGTATGCATAGGCTCCGCAGAACAGCAGTGCCTGATCCACATTTCCCTCCGCGGCATTGACCAGCCCGTCGGTAATGCAGTACGGGATCTCCGCCGGCTTGCATCTGGCGAGACATCCATGGCATGGGGAATGGGATACTTTCCCCTCTACTTTAACACGTTTCATAAAAGGATTCAAGATGGCGCGTCCCGGCATTCCCACCGGACTTTTCACAATCACGATATCCTCCTCCTTTGCCTGGATATAGGACTCTTTGTAGTTTTCATCCGCATCGCACTCTGTGGTAGTCACAAAACGGGTCGCGACCTGCACACCGTCTGCCCCAAGTTCCAGCGCATGCTGTACGTCGTCTGCGTCATAGATCCCCCCGGCGATGACCACCGGAACGTGACACTGGTACTTCTCTCCGTAGGCTGCCACGGTCTCCAGAATCTTGTGAATCTCCGCCTCGTACGCCGGCACATCATACTCCTCAAGCTGTTCCATGCTAAAACCCAGATGACCGCCTGCCTTTGGTCCCTCGATGACGACCAGATCTGCAGTTCTCTGAAACTTTCTGTCCCAATATTTCAAGATGACTTTTGCCGATTTATCCGTGGATACAATGGGAGCAATCTTCGTCTGTGATCCCGCCACAAGCCCCGGAAGTTCCGTCGGAAGTCCGGCTCCCGAGATGATCAGGTCTGCACCGGCATCTACCGCCGCCTTCACATGGCTCTTATAATCCTTCAGCGCCACCATAATGTTAAATCCGACGATGCCCTCCGGCGCGATCTCCCGCGCTTTTCGAAATTCTGCCGCAATGGCACGCTCATTTGCGAGAACCCGGTTCGTCTCAAAATCTGGTTCCCGGAATCCGATCTGCGCAGTGGAAATGATTCCCACTCCGCCTTCTGCTGCCACAGCGCCGGCCAGCCCCCCAAGGCTGATTCCGACTCCCATTCCGCCCTGAATCACAGGAACCGCAGCTGACTTGTCTCCAATCATTAATGGGGATAATTTCATAATATACTCTCTTTCTCCATGAATTACATAGCACGGAATCTCTTGTAACGATGTTCTGTCAGTTGTTCTTTTGTCATACCTGTGTAGTCATCCAGAAAACGTGTGATCTCTGTCTCCATCACCTTGCGCACCTGATACAGGGTATGCTTTGTCAGAATCTCCGGTTCCGGAATCACTTTTTCAATGATTCCCATCTCCTTCAGATCCACAGCCGTCAGTTTCATGACCTCAGCTGCCTGGTTCGCCAGCTTGCTGTCCTTCCAGAGAATAGACGCAAAGCCTTCCGGTGACAGGATGGAATAAACAGAGTTTTCCAGCATCCATACCTCGTCCGCCACTGCCATGGCAAGCGCGCCGCCACTTCCGCCCTCGCCGATTACGATGGAGAGCACCGGGACGGTAAGCCCTGACATCTCATACAGATTTCTCGCGATGGCCTCACCCTGGCCACGCTCCTCTGCCTCCAGTCCGCAGAAGGCTCCAGGTGTGTCTACAAAACAGATGACCGGACGGTTGAACTTCTCCGCCTGCTTCATCAGACGAAGCGCCTTGCGGTAGCCTTCCGGTGACGGCATACCAAAGTTGTGCTCTATGTTTTCTTTTGTGGTTCTTCCCTTCGCCTGGGCAATTACCGTTACCGGCATGCCGCCGAATCTGGCTGCACCGCCGATGATTGCCTCATCATCCCCGTAAAGGCGGTCTCCGTGAAATTCCACAAAGTCAGTGAACATGGTCTCGATGTATTCCTCTCCCACCGGACGGTCCTTCTGGCGGGAAAGCTGTACACGCTCCCAGGCATTTGCAGCTTTTCTCGTAATGTCCATGGTCTGCACGGTCTCCTCTGCATTTCTCGCAAATCCAGCGGACATTTCCGACGCCTTTTCCGATCCGGCAGACATTTCTGCGCCTTTTCCGGATTCTGCAGACGCTTCTGCATTTTTATCGGATTCAGCCGCTTCAGACGTTTCCACATCATACTCCGACATGATCTTCTCCGCGGCATCTATTGTCCCCGCATTCATACGATCCAGTTCGTGCTGCTCCGGTTTCCTGTGCAGTTTCAGAATCCGGGCAAGTTCTTCCTTCATTTCTTCGCGCTTCACGATCCGGTCCACAAAACCGTGCTCCAGAAGAAATTCAGAACGCTGAAATCCCTTTGGCAGCTTCTGTCCGATGGTCTGCTCGATCACACGCGGACCGGCAAACCCGATCAAAGCCTTTGGCTCTGCAAGGATAATGTCTCCCAGCATGGCGAAGCTTGCGGTCACGCCGCCGGTGGTCGGATCGGTCAGCACCGAAATAAACAACTGCCCCGCATCACTGTGACGTTTCAGCGCAGCCGACGTCTTGGCCATCTGCATCAGGGACACGATGCCCTCCTGCATTCTTGCCCCACCAGAGCATGCGAATATAATGACCGGCATCCGCTCTTTTGTAGCACGTTCTACCATACGGGCAATCTTCTCACCCACGACCTCACCCATGCTCGCCATCAGAAAACGGCCGTCACACACACCAATTGCGGTCTTTTCCCCGTCAATACATCCGGCCCCGGTGACAATGGCCTCCTGAAGTCTGGTCTTCTCCTGAAGGGCCTCCATTTTCTCCTGATACCCCGGGAACTCCAGCGGATTCGTGGTAACAAGATCATGATTCCACTCCTCGAAGGTTCCTTCGTCTACGATCTGCTCGATTCTGCGATAGGCATGTACGCGGAAATATCCCCCACATTTTGGACAAATGTAGAATCCTTTTTTTACATCGTCTGCCATGATTGCAGCCCCGCATTTATTACATTTGCGAAGCAGACCTTCCGGCACTTCCGGCTTTGTGTTCCGGATCGAAATGTATCCACTTTTATTTGTCTTTTTAAACATGTTATGCAATTTCATGTGTGTCTCCTTACCTGTTTCCGATCATTTTTCTTTGATCTCTCGACTATATCCTAATATCCCCTGTTGAATCCAGGGGATATTTTCATTATTCATGATTCGTTTCCGCAGCCGAGGCATTCAGCTGGTTAATAAATTCAATGTTGATATCTCCACTGATAAACTGCGGATTATTGAAGATTTCGTACTGGTAATCCACATTGGTGTCAATTCCCTCGATGATGATCTCTCCCAGAGCGCTCCGCATCTTCTTGATCGCCTCGTCACGGTTCTTCGCGTGAACGATGAGCTTAGCCAGCATGGAATCGTAGTACGGCGAAACCGTGTATCCGCTGTAGATCGCGGAGTCGATTCTCACGCCCTTCCCGCCCGGAAGATACATGTCCCGGATGGTTCCAGGGCTCGGCCGGAAGTTCTTCGCCGGGTTCTCCGCATTGATTCTGCACTCGATGGCATGACCTGTGATCTTCACGTCATCCTGTGTCAGTGAAAGATGTGCGCCCGCCGCGATTCGAATTTGTTCTTTAATCAGATCCACGCCCGTCACCCACTCGGTCACCGGATGCTCCACCTGGATTCGGGTGTTCATCTCCATAAAGTAAAAGTTGTTACTTTTTTCCAGAAGAAACTCGATGGTTCCGGCATTGGTGTATTCCGCCGCTTTCGCCGCCTTTACAGCCGCCTCGCCCATCCGCTCTCTCAACTCCTGCGAGATTGCCACAGAAGGAGATTCTTCGATCATCTTCTGGTGATTTCTCTGTACGGAACAGTCACGCTCTCCCAGATGGATCACATTGCCATAATTGTCCGCCAGGATCTGGAACTCGATATGTCTTGGATTCTGCACGAAATGTTCAATATACATGGTGTCGTCACCGAAGGCTGCCTTCGTCTCTGTCTGCGCAGTGTTGAACGCATTTTCAAACTCTTCCGGCGTCTCTGCCACACGCATGCCTTTTCCACCGCCGCCGAGCGCTGCCTTGACGATGACCGGATAACCGATTCCCGCTGCGATCTGTGCACCGGTCTTTGCATCGTAAATGGCCTCCGTACTTCCCGGAATCACCGGAACCCCTGCCTCGATCATGGTGTTTCTGGCCTGAGATTTGTGTCCCATTCTGCGCATCACTTCCGCGCTTGGCCCGATAAATGTGATGTTACACTGTGCACACAGCTCCGCGAACTTGCTGTTCTCCGACAGGAAACCGAACCCCGGATGTATGGCATCTGCCCCTGAAATAATGGTCGCACTGATGATCCGCTCCATGCTCAGATAACTCTCGGTCGATGGCGCAGGTCCGATACAGACCGCCTCATCTGCGAGCTGGGTATGGAGTGCTTCTCTATCTGCCTCCGAATACACCGCCACGGTCTCGATTCCCATCTCACGACAGGCGCGGATGATACGAACCGCAATCTCGCCGCGGTTTGCAATTAACACTTTTTCAAACATGCCCTACTCCTATCCGATCATAAATGTAAGCTCTGCGCTCACAACAACTTTTCCATCCACACTGGCCACTGCCTCGCCGACACCGACCGGTCCTTTTTGTTTGATGATCTTCGTCTCAAGTCTCACTTTATCTCCCGGAATAATCTTGCCTTTGAACTTGCACTTGTTAATTCCGCCGAAATATGCGATTTTTCCTTTGTTCTCTTCTTTTCCAAGAATCGCGACCGCGCCTACCTGCGCCAGTGCCTCCACCGTAAGTACTCCCGGCATCACCGGCTCCTGTGGGAAATGTCCCGCAAAAAAGTCCTCTCTGTAGGTCACACATTTGTAGCCGATGGCATACTCGCCCGCCACATAATCTTCAATATAATCCACCAGTAAAAACGGATGTCTGTGAGGAATGATTTCTTTAATCTGGTTAATATCTAAACTGTTCATCTTATTTTCTCCTAATTCTGGGAACATCATGTTTTCTATACAATGCGGAACAACGGCTGTCCGTACTCGACGCCCGATGCATTGTCCACGAGGACTTCCGCCACGGTTCCGTCAAACTCGCTCTCGATCTCGTTCATAAGCTTCATGGCTTCTACGATTGCGAGGACCTGCCCCTTTTTCACCACATCGCCAACCTTCACAAACGCATCCGCATCTGTGGAGGATGCCGTGTAAAATGTTCCCACCAGCGGTGAGGTTACGATCTGCCCCTCCGGCTCTGCCGTGGTTTTCACTTCCTGCCCTGACATCTGTGCCGCCTGCTGTGCATTCCCGGCTGCTGTCATTTCAGCACCTGCCGCTGCTCCATTCGCCATCTGCATCCCTGCCATCGTTCCGTTCACCATGGGCATACCCGTCATAATTCCCTGTGCCGCCGGCATCATATTTCCAGCCATCACAGTTCCCGTCATGGGCACAGCCACCTGCTCTTTTTCACGTTTCAGAGAGATTTTTACGCCATCTTCCTCGTATTTAAATTCTGTAAGGGAAGAGTCTGAGACTGCCTCCACTAATTGTAAAACCTGTTCAAATTTCACGGTTAAGACCTCCTATATCCGTCTGATTAATCCACGTATTTTTTCGCCAGCAAAGTTGCATTGTGTCCGCCAAAGCCGAGAGAGTTGCTCATTGCATACTGCACATCCATCTCCACCGGAGCGCCGATACAGTAGTTCAGATCACATTCTTCCTCCGTCGTGGTAGTTCCCACTGTCTGGTGTACAAAACCGTCCATGATAGACTTCACAACCGCCACAAATTCCACGCCGCCTGCCGCTCCCAGCAGATGCCCGATCATGGATTTTGTAGAGTTGATGACAAGACCTTTCGCGTCTTCGCCGAACGCATACTTGATTGCTCTGGTCTCGAACAGATCATTGTGGTGTGTGCTGGTTCCATGGGCATTGATATAATCCACGTCCTTCGGCTCCACGCCCGCTTCTTTCATCGCCAGCTTCATCGCCATTCCTGCACCGCTTCCGTCCTCTGCCGGGGAAGTAATGTGGTAAGCGTCTCCGGTTGCGCCGTAGCCCACCAGCTCTGCATAGATGGTCGCTCCACGTTTTTTCGCGTGCTCTAACTCTTCCAGTACAACGATACCCGCCCCTTCGCCGAGAACAAATCCGTTTCTGTCCTTGTCAAATGGAATAGAGGCTCTCATTGGATTATCGTTTGTGGTAGAAAGCGCGGTAAGTCCTGCAAATCCGGCCACTCCGGTCGGACAGATGCAGCTCTCGGTTCCGCCAGCCACCATGATATCCGCATCATCGTACTGGATGGCACGGAGCGCATCCCCGATACAGTTTGTTCCGGATGCACATGCGGTCACCACGTTGGTGCATTTTCCCTTCAGGCCAAGCTGAATGGAGACGTTGCCCGCTGCCATGTTGGAGATCATCAGAGGTACCATCAGCGGATTCACACGGCTCGGTCCCTTTTCCACGATCTTAGTGTAGTTCTGCTCAATGGTCTGAAGACTTCCGATTCCAGATCCTACGATCACACCTGCGCGAAACGCATCTTCCTGCGCCATGTCGATTCCAGAATCCTCAAATGCTTCTTTTGCCGCCGCTACTGCATACTGTGAGAACAGCTCCATTCTCTTCGCAGCCTTGAAATCCATCCGTTCTTTTCCAACAAAGTCTTTGACTTCCGCCGCGATCCGCACTTTGTATTCTGACGCATCAAATTTGGTGATCGGTCCGATACCGACCTTGCCTTCTTTGATTCCTGCCCAAAATTCTTCTACTGTATTTCCAATTGGTGTCACCGCACCAAGTCCTGTTACTACCACTCTTCTCTTCATAATCCACTCCTTTACATTGCCATGCCGCCGTCAACGTGAAGCACCTGACCGGTGATGTACTTTGCATCCTCCGAAGCCAAAAATGCTGCCGCTGCCGCAATATCTTCCGTCTGTCCAAACTTTCCGAGAGGAATCTGTGCCACAGATGCCTCTTTTACCGTATCTGACAGAACCTCTGTCATCTCTGTGTCGATAAATCCAGGCGCGATCGCATTGACTGTGATGCCTCTGGATGCCAGTTCCCTGGCCGCCGCCTTGGTCAGCCCGATCACGCCAGCCTTTGACGCCGCGTAATTTGCCTGCCCTGCATTGCCCAGCACACCGGATACAGAAGACATGTTGATGATTCGTCCGCTGCGCTGCTTCAGCATCTGTCTTGATACCTGACGGATGCAGTTGAAAGTTCCCTTCAGGTTGGTGTTCAGCACTGCATCATAATCTGCCTCAGACATCTTCATCATCAGTCCGTCCTTCGTGATTCCCGCATTATTGACCAGAATATCCACCCGGCCGAACTTCGCGGTCACTTCCTTAAAAAATGCTTCACATGCTCCAAAATCTGATACATCACACTGCATGACTTCTGCATTTCCACCGTTTTCTTCGATCTCTTTTTTCACTTCGTCAGCACGCTCTTTTGAGCCATTGTAGTTAATGACTACTGCCGCGCCCTCTTTCGCCAGCTTCAGAGCGATGGCTTTCCCGATTCCACGGGATGCGCCGGTAACAACCGCTATCTTTCCTTCAAACATGTTCCACCTCTTTTTAACTTTCCTGAATGGTTTCTTATTACTCTTGATTTTTTCAATTATGCTCCAGCATAATTGCTGCGAGCGGCTGTCAGCTCTGCAATCCGCCGGAGGCTATATCTCAGTTAAATGTAATGAAAGTTTTCTTATATTAAGTCCGCAATCTTGCCCAGATCTTCCACGCTCTGAATGTTCACCATTTTCACGTCCCGACTGATCTTCTTCATGAATCCTGCCAGCGTTCTTCCCGGACCGATCTCCACGAAGGTGTCGACTCCGTCTGCAAGCATGGCGCGAACGCTCTGCTCCCAGCGCACCGAAGACGCCACCTGCTCTGCAAGCAGCTCTTTTGTCGCGCTGATATCCTTGACATATTCCGCTGTGACGTTGGTCACATAAGGAATCTTCAGCGGACTCAGTTCGACATCTGCGAGGACCTCTCCCAGCTTCACCCCTGCTTCTTTCAGAAGCGGTGAGTGGAACGGTCCGCTGACCTTCAGCATCACCGCACGTTTTGCTCCTGCTGCCAGAAGTGCCTCGTTTGCCTTCTCCACTGCCTCGGTATATCCGGTGATTACAGTCTGTCCCGGGCAGTTGTAATTTGCAACAGTCACACCCTCCAGATCAGCGATCACGCCCTCGATCGCCTCACTGTCCATTCCGAGGATTGCTGCCATGGCGCCCACACCTGCCGGCACCGTGTTCTGCATCAGGATTCCGCGGGTTCTGACGGTGGTGATGGCATCTTCCACGCTCATTCCACCTGCCATCTGAATGGCACAGTATTCGCCAAGACTCAGGCCTGCCGTCACATCCGGTGTAAGCCCCTGCTCCTCCACAACCTTTGCCATCGCCAGACATGTCGTCACAAGCGCCGCCTGTGTGTACTCCGTCTGATCGAGACGATCATTCTCCTCAAAGCATAATTCCTTCATATCAAATCCAAGCAGCTCTGACGCCTTGTCAAAAATCCGGCGTGCTATCTCACTTGTCTCATAAAAATCCCTTCCCATTCCGGCACTCTGCGCGCCCTGTCCCGGGAATAAAAATGCAATCTTACTCAAATCTTTTTCCTCCAAGCAGCTCTGACGCCTCACGCATCAGCTTCTGAATCAATTCCTGGCAGCTCATCTCTTCCTTTACCATACCTGCGATCTGTCCTGCCATAACACTCCCAGTCGTCACATCTCCCTCAACCACTGCCTTACGGAGTCCGCCCAGTGTCAGCAGTTCCAGTTCTTCCACGGTAGCACCTGCATTCTCCTGCTTAATGTACTCGTTTGTCATCTGGTTTCTGAGAGCACGTACCGGGTGTCCGATTGTTCTTCCCGTGACTCTGGAATCAATATCTCTTGCCTTGATGATCGCTTTTTTGTAATTGTCGTGTACCACACACTCATTGGACACCACAAAATGCGTTCCCAGCTGTACTGCCTGGGCGCCCAGCATAAATGCCGCTGCAACACCTCTGCCATCTGCGATTCCTCCGGCCGCGATCACCGGGATGTTCACTGCATCCACGATCTGTGGAACCAGTACCATTGTTGTATTTTCACCGATGTGTCCGCCTGCCTCACATCCCTCTGCCACGACCGCATCCGCGCCGCAGCGCTCCATGCGTTTTGCGAGAGCCACACTTGCGACTACCGGAATGACTTTCATGCCAGCGTCCTTCCACATCTTTATATATTTCTCAGGAGAACCAGCTCCTGTTGTAACCACTTTTACGCCTTCTTCTGCCAATACCTGCGCGATCTTGTCCGATTCCGGATTCATCAGCATGACATTGACACCGAAGGGCTTGTCTGTCAGTTTCTTCGCTTCTCTTACCTGCTCACGCACCCACTCTGCCGGTGCACCGCCCGATCCGATCAATCCCAGACCGCCGGCTTCTGATACGGCTGCTGCCAGATGATATTCAGCGACCCAGGCCATACCGCCCTGTACAATTGGATATTCGATTCCTAGTAATTTTGTAATTTCTGTCTGCATATGACAGCCTCCCTGTTGTTTTGTAATTATTCAGGACTGCATAAGATTCATAATAAAACTCGTGTGAGTTTACTCGCTAAGGGATTTATTATGAATCTTATATAGGCCGGAACGGCCGTAAACCTCAGACAGAAGCTGCTTGCAGCGAATAGTTCGCAAAGCAAACGGGTCTATGGTCTGCTGTCCTGAATAGTTGTGTTTTGATTTCTATGTTTTAATTTCCAAAACAGCAGATCGATGTCTGCTGTTTGGAATGCGTTATATGAATGAATCTGATAATTCTTATTTGTGTGCTTCGATGTATTTGATTACATCGCCTACTGTTGCGATGTTCTCTAAGTCCTCTGTAGGGATCTCAACGCCAAATTCTTCTTCCAGTGACATTACTAATTCGAATAAATCTAAAGAGTCTGCTCCGAGATCTTCTTTAAAGTTTGCTGTCTCTACTACCTCTGATGCATTTACGCCTAATCCCTCTGCTACTAATTCCTGAATTTTTTCTAACATGTCTTTTCTCCTTTAATATGGGTTTATTTTCTTCTTATTGAGCAGTGTCATTTCGAATCCGGACTCTGTCCGAATGGACACTGCGTAGGTACCAAGGTTCTTTCCACCTGCGGCGGATCTCACCTTCGTACATGTTATGTAATCCGGCGAACCGGTCATTACCACTGTCTCTGCTGAGCTTTTACCCATCGGGGTCATGCTCCCGCATCTACTTTTGATCGTTTCCTACCACACCAGCAGGCTTGCCCCCCAGGACAGCCCTGCACCGAAGCCTGTCATCACAAGCTTCTGACCGGCGATCAATTTCCCGGACCGGTTCATCTCATCCAGCAGAATCGCGATGCTTGCGGACGATGTGTTTCCATACTCATCCAGATTCATCGGGAATTTTTCAATTCCTGTGTGGAGTCGTTTTGCAACAGCCTCCACAATTCTTTTGTTGGCCTGATGGAGAAGGAAATAATCGATATCCTCCGTCTCGAGCTGCGCCGCCGCGAGCAGTTCATTTACCGCCTCCGGCACCTTGCGCACTGCAAATTTAAAAACCGCCTGCCCGTCCATGTGCATGTATGTCGGATCCCCCGAAGCGAAGGTGATGTCTTTCTTTTCTATTCCGGACAGGTTCGCATATACTTTCGTATGTCTGCTTTCGCAGGTAAGCGCCCCGCCTTTTGTGCCGTCGGAATGTGAAATCACCGGGAAGGACTCTCCCTCTTCCGTCTGAAGTATGGCCGCTCCTGCGCCATCTCCGAACAAGATGCAGGTTCCTCTGTCGCGCCAGTCCACCAGATTGGAGAGGCTCTCCGCTCCGATGATCAGCACCGTTTTGTAGATTCCGCCTGCAATGTATGCCTGCGCCGTGTTATATGCGAAAACGAAACCTGTGCATGCCGCATTCAGATCGAAGCACGTCGCGTTCACCGCGCCGATTTCTTTCTGTACCTCACAGGCCGCACAGGGGAGAACTACATTGGAAGAAATGGTCGATACTATGATCAAGTCAATCTCTTCCGGAGCAATCCGGCTGTTCTCCAAAGCATTTCTGGCAGCCTTCACCGCCATGCTGACCGTATTGTCCTCTTCTATTATATGCCGTCGAACCACACCGGTTCTCTCTCGTATCCACGCATCGTTTGTTTCGACCATCCCGGATAAATCGTTGTTATCCAGAGTCCTCGGCGGGACGAAAGATCCGGTTCCTCGTATCTTTCCTATCATTTGAAATCTCCATCTTTTAATTTGACTTTAAAATACTTTGGCTCTCAAAGTATTTGATTTTCAAATCTTATCATAAGATTTTGAATTGGTCAACATATTTTCTGTGTTTTTTGTTTTCCTCTTGTACTTTTTTCTGTACAATCCAATACCGTGTCCTCCAGGTAAGGTGATTCAACATGTGAAATTCGTCAAAAAAAAGCGGGAACGGAATCGGTGCATACACTGATTCCATTCCCACTGTGCTTTCTGATATTGCCGTACCTGCTCCCTATCGTTCTCCGAACCCCAAAAACGGATTCTCGTACCGCGCCATCTCCCCCAGCTTCTCCTCAATCCGAAGCAGTTGATTATACTTCGCGGTCCGCTCACCGCGGCAGGGTGCTCCGGTCTTGATCTGCCCGGCATTCACCGCTACGGCCAGATCGGCGATAAAGGTATCTTCTGTCTCGCCGGATCGGTGGGATATGATGGTCTGATATCCCGCACTTTTTGCCAGTTCAATCGCCTCGATGGCTTCTGTCAGCGTGCCGATCTGATTGACCTTGATCAAAATGGCGTTGGCTGCTGCCCGGTCGATGCCCTGTTGGAGACGGGCAATATTTGTCACAAACAGATCATCCCCCACAAGTTGGAGATCATTTCCCAGTCTGGTCGTCAAAAGTTCCCAACCCTCAAAATCTTCCTCATCCAGCGGATCTTCGATAGACCGGATTGGAAATTCCGATGCCAGATCCTCATAATAATCGATCAGTTCCTCCACCGATCTGACCACCTGATGCCCCTGCATCCTGCTCTCTCCAGGAAAGACATACTTTTTAAAGTCCCGGTCATACAGCTCCGACGCCGCCACATCCATCGCAAAGACAATGTCCCGCTCCAGCTCATATCCTGCTGCCCGCACAGCATCTGCAATAAACTTGAGTGCCTCCTTCGCGTTGGGAAGATCCGGCGCAAATCCCCCTTCGTCTCCCACCGAGGTATTCAGCCCGTGAGTGTGCAGAAGTGCTTTCAGCTCGTGATAGATCTCCGTGCACATGCGCAGTCCCTCGCGAAAGCAGCATGCTCCCACCGGCATGATCATAAATTCCTGAATATCCAGTGTGTTATCCGCGTGGGCTCCCCCGTTTAATATATTCATCATGGGAACCGGCATCCGCATAGAGCGCACACCGCTCAGATAGCGGAACAGCGGCTGGTTTCTCGCATTGGCTCCCGCCTTCGCGGCTGCCAGTGAAACACCCAGCAGTGCGTTGGCTCCGAGATTCGCCTTATTCTCACTCCCGTCCGCCTTTTTCAGAATTGCATCGATGCGGATCTGATCGAATACATTGGCCCCGATCAGCTCCTGAGCAAGCTTCTGATTCACATGCTCCACTGCCCGCTGGACTCCTTTTCCCTGATATCTTTTCTCCTTGTCCCGCAGCTCCACCGCCTCGTACTTTCCCGTGGATGCCCCTGACGGCACCGCCGCGCGTCCCACTTTCCGCTCGCCTGCCAGCACTTCTACTTCTATTGTAGGATTCCCTCGGGAATCTAAAATTTCTCTCGCGTAAACATCTGTGATCGGTAAATATTCATGCATACTTTTCTCCTCCTTTTTTGAGATAGTATGCCCTGAATTAAGCCACTTATAAGGGGCAAATTTTATTGTTTTAAAAAAATTGTATATTTTGCGAAAGGCAAATCAGATGGCATGCATCCTATCAGAAATCATCGCAGCGACTCTCCCTCCACGATCCGATATCCCAGCTTCATTTCCCGGTCTGCCGTGTTCTTCCCGGCGAGCAGTTCGAGAATCATGCGCGCAGATTCTTCCCCGCTGGTCTTATACGCCAGATGCACCGTCGTCAGTCTCGGTGTCAGAACTCTGGCAATCTTGGAATCACCAAATCCGATTATCTGAATGTCGTCCGGTATCTTCTTTCCGGTCTCGCGCAGATACTCAATCGCGCCGACGGCAATCGTGTCTGTCGCACAAAACAGGGAATCTGTCTCCGGATGGTTTTCCATGAGCTGTCTGGCCATTTTATAGCCGGATTCTGAATTAAACTTCGCTTCCTTCAGCGCCGATTCCTCCACTGTGATTCCTGCTTTTTCCAGACTATTCAGAAATCCTGCTCTTCGTTTCCTGCCGACCGCCTCATCCCGCAGAGTCGCTCCGATCATTCCAAAATGCTGCCCGCCGGCTCGTATCATAAGCTCAGTCACCGCCTCCGCCGCGGCTTCATCGTCATGATACACCGAGGAATATCCTTCCAGATGCTGTCCTGCGATCACAACCGGAACACGGAGGCTCTTCAGCAGCTTCTTGTGCTCCCCGGTGAAGATGGTTCCGATCAGAATAATTCCATCCACCCGGTTATCCTGAAACAGCTGCAGAAATTCCAACTCTTTTTTTTCATCGTTCTCGGTATTCGCCAGAAGGAGATTGTAGCCCTGCTCCGATAAAACTCCGCTGATTCCCGCAACCATCCGGCTGATACTCTCCGAGTTGATCTTCGGAAGGATTACCCCAATCAGCTTTGTCTTCTTCGTGCGGAGCGTCTGTGCATGAGATGACGGGACAAACCCGGTCTCATCAATCACTTTCTTGACTGCTGCCCTCTTCTCCTCGCTGATATAGCCATTGTTCAGATATCGGGAAACCGTGGCTCTTGATACCCCCGCCAACTCCGCTATCTCATTAATATTCATAACAACCTCCACATGAACTATTCTCCAAAATTCTTTTCCACCAACTGACAGTATTCTCTGTAGGCCGGCTGATCTGAAAACGAATCCTTCAATGCATCCCGCACGCCTTTATAATACCAGCCTATGGTGTCCTTATCTTTCATTCTGAAGCGGTTCCACAGTTCATCACCCAGCACCGGATAATCCCGGTCAATGTCCCGCATGTTGGACAGTTTGTCCGCCAACGCGATCATCTGCACCTCCCAGGGTGCCTCCTTGATATGCTGGATTGTATTCGTCTTCCGCTCCGTCCAGCTCTTGCTCTTGTCTTCGCTTTCCTGGACCACAATGTTCGCAACGCGGGGGCCGAACTCCCGGCAGATTACGTCCTCCGTCACCCACTCACAATCCTCGATCGTGTCATGGAGCACCGCTGCACATCTCACTTCCTCATCCATGGTCATGGAGGATACGATATCTCCCACCTCAACCGGATGCACAATGTAGGGACGCATGGTTCCCTTTCGAAATTGTCCTGCATGTGCCTTCGTCGCAAATACTATCGCTTCGTTAATCATCTGACTCTTCGTCCTCCGTATTCGGCTTTTCATTCGTCTCTATGCTCTCGCGCAATCTTGCCTTCTCTCTCTTGTGGAACAGATCAAAGATGCAAGGTACTACAAATAATGTTAACAGAGTTCCATAAATAAGTCCACCAATAGTTACAACCGCCATCGGCTGAACCATATCTGCTCCCATTCCGACTCCGATTGCCATAGTCGACAATCCAAGGATCGTAGTCAGCGCAGTCATGATGATTGGGCGCAGACGCGTCCTTCCTGATTCCACCAGCGCGTCCTGCCGCTCCATACCTGCCGCCATCAGCTGGTTCGTATAGTCGATGAACACGATCCCGTTGTTGACGATAATTCCGGAAAGCATGACGAATCCAACCATCGCGATGATACTGATCGGATTTCCCGTCAGATACAGCCCGAAGAGACCTCCCGTAAATGCGAGCGGAACCGTGAACATGACGATAAACGGCGAGCGCAGTGACTGGAACTGTGCCACCATAATAAGGTACATAAACACAATTGCAAGCGCAAGCATCTTAAATAGCTCTACCATGGATTCCTGGATTGTCTCATCCTCACCGGTCATCTCATAGGTATATCCGTCCGGCATCTCATAGCTCTTCAGCGCCTTCTGCACCCGGCTGCTGACCAGTCCGATGTTGTCCCCCTCCGCGATCTCTGCGGTCACGCTGATAATCCGGTTCTGGGCATCATGATTGATAGACTGCAGTCCCATGGCGGTCTCGAACTCTGCGATCTCTGTAAGCGGAACTTCCTCTTTCGTCCCATCCTTCTTCGTAGCTGTGATGCTCAGATTCTTGACGGCTTCTCTCGTCAGCTCCTCATTCTTCTGATCCACCACAATCACATCGTAATCATCCACATCTGTAGACAACGTCGTCGCAGCGGACTGTGCGGCAAGCTTCGCCGCGAGCTGCTGATAGATCTGGGCGCTAGTCAGATTGTGCCGGATGGCCTCCTCTTCCTTTACATTTACCCGGAGTTCCTCGGTGGTGTCATCCAGCCCGTCGGATACATTAGCTGTCCCCTTCACTTCCTCCACACGTTTTGCAATATCCTTTGAAATAGTCTGGAGCGTATCCAGATCCTTCCCCTTGATCTGCACGACGATTCCACTGCTGCCCAGCGCACTCATATCCATGTTCGACATGCTGATATCCAGCTCACAGGGCAGATCCTTTGTCTCTTCCTCGATCTTCTTCTGAAGTTTGTCGTTGCTCAGTTTCTTATCATCCTTTAAAATACCATAGAGCTCCACCTCATTCGTGGCCGCTGCCTGCCCGGTGTACGTGTCGGTGGATGCCATCGCACCGACGTCCTTGATGTCGTCGATCGCCAGAAGCTTTTCCATGACCTGATCCGCCACTTCGCCGGTCTCCTGCATGGTGCTCCCCTTCTCTGTCGTCACCGTCATGCTGATCTGTGTACTCTCCATGTCCGGCATAAACGCCGTTCCGTTGCTGTACGCCAACAGACCACTTACCACCAGCATTGCCAGTGCCGCGAGCAGCACCAGCGGTTTCCACCGGAGCGCCCGGCGCAGCAGTCCGCCGTAAACCTTCTTGATTTTTTCAAACAGCTTCGTCTCTTTTTTCTCCTGCTTATTCAGAAGTCCCGCCGACATCATCGGCACAAACGTCAGCGCGATCACGAGGCTCGCCAGCAGTGAGTACGCGATCGTCAGTCCCATATCTACAAACAGCTGTCTGGTGATTCCCTGGGTAAATACGATCGGGGCAAACACACAGACTGTCGTAAATGTAGATGCCGCGATGGCACCGGACACCTGTCTTGCGCCCTCAATGGCCGCCTCTTTCGCTGAGGCCCCCTCCTCGTTGCGCATCCGGTAAATGTTCTCGATCACGACGATGGAGTTATCCACCAGCATTCCGACTCCCAGTGCAAGTCCGGACAGGGAGATGACATTCAGGGTCACTCCGCTGAAATACATCAGAACTAGAGCGGTAACGATACTGATCGGGATCGAGCATGCAATGATAAACGTCGGCCGGATACTCCGCAAAAACAGCAGCAGGATCAAAATTGCCAGAACCGCGCCAAAGAGCATATTCTGAAGTACAGAATTTACGATCAGATCAATATAGACGCCCTGATCCATCAGTGTGACGATGTCAAGATCCTTATTTTCCTTTCGAAGTTCATCAAACTTATCCAGAATACGACCGCTCACATCTCCGGTGGAATACCCGGTCTGCTTCTGCACGGTGAGCAGCACTCCAGGCTCGCCGTTAATCTTCGCATAAACCTCATCCTCGTTGTTTACATACGTGACATCCGCCACGTCCGACAGCCGGATCGTATCCAGACCTTCTATATCCATATCAAACATCGGCATCGCCTTGATGTCATCGATATTGTCGTATTTATCTCCCACACGGATCAGGTAATCGATTCCTTCTTCCTTCACATAACCGGCCGGCATGGAAAAGTTTTCCGCCGTGAGAAGCTGCTCCACCATGTCCGTCGTGATGGTCTTGCTCACATTCGCTGCCTCCAACGCATCTGACTTGGAATTATCCAGCTCAGTCTGCCCTTCGTCCAGCTTGGTCTCAGCCGTCGCCATCTGTGCATTGACGGTGGCCATCTCGATGGTGGCAGTGATCTTCGCCGTCTCAATCTGCGACTGCGCCTGGGCGAGGGAAATCTTTCCCTCGGTCAACTGTAAGCGCACGGCCTCCAGCTGCTTTTTCCCCTCTGCCAGCTGGGTCTTCCCCGCATCCAGTTCCTTCTGGCTGCTGTCCAGCTTTTCCTGCGACTCCGTGATTTTAGCATACCCTTGTTCGAATCCTGCCTCCACCTGCTCTTCTGCTGCCTTTTTTGCCGCGTCAACCGCTTCATCCCGGGACTGTTCCACCGCCGCTATCTGCTGCTTCATGGTATCAATCTGCGCCTGAATCTGCTGTCTCTGCGCGTCATCGGCCGCCTGCTCCAGCTGGGCTTCCAGTGCCTCCAGGCCTTGATTCATGGTTTCCAGCGAAGAGGCAAACTGCTCTGAAACTCCCTGCTCCGCGGCCGCATATGCTTTTTCCAGTGCAGTCTGCTTCTGACTGTCCAGCGCCGCCTTCATGACTTCCAGCGCGCTCCTTCCCTCATCCAGCTGCGTCTGCGCCGCATCCAGCTGTTTCTCTCCATCCTCCAGCTCTGTCATCTTGGAATCGATCTGCGCTTCTCCTTCCAGGATCTGAGCCTCCGCCTCCGAGGCCTGTGCAAGCTGGTCCGTCAACTGATTCTTCCCGGACTCCAGTTGTGCTTTTCCATCCTCCAGCTGTGCCTTGCCCTCATCAATCTTTTGCTGGGCATCATCGAACTTTCCATTCAATGCGTTCTGCACCCGCTGATTCGTGGCAGCGATCTTGTTCTTGTCGATCGTAATCTGAACGGTCTTCTCCACCGTTCCGAAGGAAGACACCGATGCCACTCCCTCCAGACTTTCGATATCCGGCAGAACATCATTCTCGATAATGGCACTGGAATCCGAGACACTGTCTTCTCCTGCGCCAATGGCTGCCACCATAACCGGCATCATATCCGGATTCAGCTTCATGATGATCGGGTTGTTCACCGTATCCGGCCAATATCCCTTAATCTGATCCAGCTTCTCCCGCATATCGATCGTCGTGGAATCCATGTTGGCAGTCTGCTCGAACTCCAGTATCACAGTCGATGCATTCTCCTGTGAGGTTGACGTGATGTTTTTGATATTGCTCACCGTCGCCATAGACTGCTCAATGGGCTTTGTCACCGCCGTCTCCACTTCCTCCGGGCTCGCCCCCACATACGTCGTCATGACGATCGCATAAGGCAGATTCATGCTCGGGAGCAGATCCACCGTCATGTTCATAAATGACACCACTCCCAAAATGATAACCAGCACTACCGCTACCACAACCGTGTAGGGTTTGCGCACACTGAATTTTGATAACATCCTTTTCTCCTCCTGTCAAAATATAAGAAAACTCTGCAAAATGCAGAGCTCCTTTTACACTGTCCTCAAGTCCCGTTTTGTCAAACCTGAAACCTATGATTTTAGCACCTATACATACATCTCTATTTTACTACCTGCCGGTCTGTTAGTAAAGCAGACATTTGAAATCCGCTTCGCAGCTTTTCATTGTTATCTGATTTGTATGCGGACAAATCGGATAATATAGTGTATAATATTTCTCGATTGTAATTTTTCAAATTAAGGAGACACAAAACTATGAGCAAAAAAACCGTACTGGTCACCGGGGCCTCCCGCGGAATCGGAAGAGCCTGTGCACTGGCTTTCGCCGGGGCCGGTTTTCACGTATTTATAAACTGCAGCACTTCTATAGATGAGCTGAACGCGGTCGGCTCTTCGATTGACCGGCTGGGTGGGACCTATACCGCTGTCGTCGGCAATGTCGGGGTGTCCGCAGATGTAGCCGACATCTTTGCGCAGATTTATCGCGAGTGCGGCAGTCTGGATGTGCTGGTCAACAACGCGGGAATCGCCCACATTGGGCTGTTATCCGATATGGCAGATGACGAGTGGAACCGTCTGATCCAGACGAATCTCAGCTCTGTCTTCTACTGCTGCCGCGCTGCCATCCCTGCAATGGTGTCGAAAAAGTCCGGGCGGATCATCAACATTTCTTCCATGTGGGGAACCGTCGGCGCCTCCTGCGAGGCTGCCTACTCGGCCGCCAAGTCCGGCGTCAACGGTCTGACTCGGGCTCTGGCCAAGGAGCTGGCCCCAAGTAACATCCAGGTAAATGCACTGGCCTGCGGTGTGATCGACACCGCCATGAACGGGCAGCTGAGCGCAGAAGAGAAAAGAGAACTGGCCGATGAGATTCCTGCCGGAAGATTCGGCACACCGGAGGAGGTGGCCGCACTGGCACTTGAGCTGGCTTGTGCCCCTGCCTATATGACTGGACAAATTATCGGAATGGACGGAGGATATATCTAATCATGACAAAACTAAAGACAAACTTACTACTGTTACTCACTGCATTTATCTGGGGTATGGCTTTCGTCGCCCAAAAGGTCGGCATGGACTATGTCGGACCGTTTACCTTCAATGCCCTGCGCTCCCTCATCGGAGTTGTGGCACTGCTCCCTGTCGTCGCATTTCTGGACCGGCAGCGCGCACATATGCATATGCCTGCTGCCACCTGGAAAAGCAAAGAGCTCTGGATCGGCGGTCTGCTGTGCGGAATTTTTCTCTGTCTCGGCAGCACCCTGCAGCAGTTCGCGCTGATGCACAGTTCCGTCGGGAAGGTCGGATTTATCACAACGATCTACATCCTGTTTGTGCCCATCCTGGGTCTGTTTCTGAAGAAACGGGTCTCACTGAATATCTGGATTGGTGTCCTGATTGCTCTGGCCGGCATGTATCTGCTTTGCATCACGGAGAATTTCTCCATCGCCCCGGGAGATCTGTTGGCTCTGATCTGTGCTCTGGCCTTCGCATTCCAGATTCTGATCGTGGATCATTTTTCACCGCGGGTTGACGGAGTGCGCCTGTCCTGCATCCAGTTTCTCGTGTGCAGTATCATCTGCTCTGTGGGGATGTTCGCCGTAGAAGCGCCGAAGCTCACTAATGTTCTGAACGCATGGATGCCGCTGCTCTACGCCGGTGTTCTCTCCTGCGGTGTGGCTTACACACTGCAGATCGTGGCACAAAAACACGCGGAGCCAACCATTGCCTCCCTGATTATGAGCCTGGAATCTGTATTTTCTGTGATCGGCGGATGGCTGCTGCTCGGACAGGTTCTGAGTGTAAAGGAATCCTTCGGATGCGTGCTGGTGTTCGCAGCAGTCGTGCTGGCGCAGATGCCTGCCAAAGTGAAGACAAACGACGCTGCCGGTCAATAATTCCTTATTCCCGCATTCTAATCAGTTCCCGCCGCGCAAAGAATACTGCAACAATCGCTGCCGCCCCGTCCGCGATCGGACCTGCATACATCACACCGTCGATTCCCATGATCATCGGGAAAATGACGATCAGCGGCAGCAAAAATATCACCTGTCTCGTGAGTGACATGATGATTCCAAGCTTCGCCTTGCCGATGGACGTAAAGAATCCCGCCGACATGGGCTGTATTCCATTGGCAAAGGTCATGAACATGAATACCTTCAGGTATCGCTCTGCGAAATGAAAGTACTCCTCTGTTCCGGTTCCGAAAATGCTGACGATCTGCCTCGGGAACATCTGAAAACAGAGGAAAAACACTGTTGCAATCCCTGTACACCAGATGGCGGACAGTTTGTACGTCCTGCGCACCCGCTTATAATTCTCCGCTCCGTAGTTGAATCCCCAGATAGGCTGGCACCCCTGAGAGATCCCGATGCAGATGCTTAAAAACACCATGTTGACCTTCGTGATGACACCCACACAGGCCAGCGGAATATCGCTGCCGTAGTTGGATGCCGCGCCGTAATATTTCAGCGTGTTATTCATAACGATCTGTACGAAGAGCATGGCAATCTGGTTGATAAATGAGGATGCCCCGAGGGATGCGATCATCGCCACATCGTGAAACCGCAGACGGAACATTCCCGCCTCCAGCTCCATCTTTTTTAATTTCCAGAAATAAAAAAGCACCAGGAGTCCTGATACAATCTGTCCGATGATGGTGGCAAATGCTGCCCCCTTGATTCCCCAGTGGAATCCAAAGATAAACAAAGGATCAAGTATAGTGTTGATGACCGCACCGGTCAGCATACAGACCATGGAATACCTTGGACTTCTGTCCGCGCGGATCAGATGGCTTCCACCGTTGGTCAGAATCAGAAACGGGATGCCGAACGCCGTGATAGTGGTGTAGTCCAGCGCATACGGCAGCACATCCTTGGTGGCACCGAACAGATGAAGGAGCGGATTTCTCGCCAGCAGCACGATCACCGCGATCGCCACACCGCACAGACACAGCATGGAGATTCCGTTGGCTGCAAGCTGATTTGCCTTTTTCTCCCGCCCTGCCCCCAGTTCCAGGTTATAGTTTGATGCACTTCCGATGCCCAGCAGCAGTGCTGTTGCCGTGCAGATCGTTGTGACCGGAAACGCGACATTTGTCGCTGCATTTCCGAGCATTCCGACTCCCTGCCCAATGAATATCTGATCTACAATATTGTACAGGGCACTTACCAGCATACTGATAATCGCGGGGATTGCAAACTTCATCATCATCTTCCCCAGCGGCTCTGATGCAAGTGGATTCCCGCTTTTTGTCCCTGTTTCTGCCATAGTTTTCTTCCTCTCTGTCTTATATATCTCTTTTTTAATCTGTTTTTTCACCAGTTTTTTAATTCTATCCCTAATCTGTTTATCCTGCCGACTTTTCTATCCGACTTTCTTATCCAGCTTTTTCATTCGGCCTGCCTGATCTGATTTTTCAACCAGATTTTTTCTCTGCCTGCCCCACATCATTTACTCATCAGATACCTTCGGATAGATCGCCGCCGGCACATATCCTCTGACAAAGATCCCATCGTCGCGGTACTCTTCCTCCAGCAGTTCCCCATATTTTCTGATTAACTGTATCTTTCCCGCATCCGCATAAGAATAAACACGCTCGATCGCAATCTTCTGCTCCCGCAGCACTTTTTCGATCACCGTCTGCAGATCATCCAGACCCTCGCCCGTCTTTGCGGACACCTTCACGATATAATCTGCCTTGAAATCCCGCAGCAGCGGCTGTTTCCCCAGCAGGGCCAGTTTATCCTGTTTATTGAGTGCCGTAATCACCGGCTTGTCTGTAACTTCCAAATTAGCGAGCGTCTCATAGACAATACACATCTGTTCATCCACCTGCGGATTTGACGTATCTACCACGTGGAGGATGATGTCTGCATATTTCGCTTCTTCCAATGTACTTTTAAAAGCTTCAATCAAGTGATGCGGCAGCTTTCGGATAAACCCGACGGTATCCGTCAGCAGAACCTCCTGCCCACTCGGCAGCTGCATGCCTCTCGTCGTCGGATCCAGCGTGGCAAATAATTTGTCCTCCGCCAGAATCTCGGATCCGGTCAAGCTGTTCATGAGCGTGGATTTTCCGGCGTTGGTATACCCCACGATTGCCACGACCGGAATCTGGTTACGGCTTCTCTGCTCCCTCGTCACCTCACGGTGACGCTTCACTTCCTTCAGCTCCCGGTTCAGCTGCGCGATCCGCCCTTTGATAAGACGCCGATCCATCTCCAGCTTCTTCTCACCGGGGCCCCTCGTTCCGATTCCGCCGCCCAGTCTGGACAGCGAGACTCCAAGCCCTGTCAGTCTGGACTGGCGATACTTCAGCTGGGCAAGCTCCACCTGGATTTTCCCTTCATTCGTGGTTGCCCTGGCCGCAAAAATATCCAAGATAATCAAGGTACGATCCATGACCTTCGTATCCAGGACATCTTGGAGATTGCCTAACTGGGCTGGACTCAGCTCATCATCACAGATGATGCCGGTCGCATCCAGCTCCCATATTTTTTCTTTGATTTCGTCGATTTTTCCTTTGCCAACGTAGGTTCCCGGATGAACCATCTCCCGGTTCTGAATCAGTTTTCCTACAACCGCAGCTCCGGCCGTCTCGGCCAGTTCTCCCAGTTCATCGAGTGACATCTCCGTGTCATCGTTCTCACTTGTGCGGACGCCGACCAGCAGAACCCGCTCTTTTATCTCATCATTATCAAACATTTATTTTCCTCAAAATATGATACCTCCAAAGGAGGCGTTGCCTGAACAGTGCCCTGCCGAACACCGTTCGGGTTTGCTGCACTGCTCCACTACCGTGTCTCTAAAAATTGAGCCTCTTTCTGTGCGTCCGTATCATCCGGATACTGGATCATATATTCCGCCATCTTTGTCTTGGCACTTTCCCAGTCAAGCTGCTTTTCATAACAGATGATGATATTGTATTTCATCTCCTGCACCGTCTTGGAATAATCCGTCTCATCGTCACCAGCCAGCTCATCGGCCACTGCAATTCCCAGATTAAAGTTGTTGAAGGCACTCTCCATATCATCCTGTTTCATATAGCAGATACCAAGCATATTGTAAATAATCGGAGTCTCCTCCACACCATTGTTCAGAGCTGACTCCAATGCTCCCTGTGCAGAAGCATAGTCTCCCAGTTCATAGTATGCCATTCCCTGTCCACGATATGCTTCTCCCGCGTTCTTTCCTTTGTCAATTGCCTCCTGAAACTTGTCAACCGCGCCCTGATAGCTGCCTTCCTCCATCAGTTTCACTCCATCTGCCACCTTGCTCGTGCATCCCACCAGCATGCAGGACATAAGCACCGTCAATACTATCAAAAATTTCTTCATAATTATCTCCTAATATTTATTGTTCCGGATACCGCAGCACCCATAATGAATTAAGCAGGTTGATTGCCAGCACCACCATATCTGCCACGATTGCATCGCGCATGGAAACGTATCCCATAATCGCAAATACCAGAAGTATCACCTTGATTCCAATCGCGAATACCATATTTTCCTTTACCACACTCAAAGTCTCTTTTGCGATACGGATAGCTTTGATAATTCCGGATGGCTCATCTTTCATAAGGACGATATCTGCCGCTTCAATTGCGGCGTCCGATCCAAGACCTCCCATTGCTATTCCGACATCTGCCATGGCAAGTACTGGTGCATCATTGATACCGTCACCGACAAATACCAGTTTTTCTTCCTCCAGCTGACTGTCCATAAATTCCTGCAGCTGCTCAACTTTTCCTTCCGGCATCAGGTTGGCAAACACATTCTCGATTCCAAGTTCACGCGCCACAGATTTTGCCACGCGTTCGTTATCTCCGGTCAGCATTACCAGGATCATCTGGTGGTGCCGCAGCTGCGAAATTGTGTACTTGGCATCCTCGCGCAGTGTATCTGCAATCAGTATGTAGCCGGCATAGACTCCGTCCACCGCCAGATGTACTGCTGTTCCGGCCGAACGGACTTTACTGTATACAATCTCATTGCGTCTCATAAATTTGGAATTGCCGATGTATACCTTCCGGCCCTCGATGTTCGCTCTGACACCAAATCCGGAGTACTCCTTCACCCACTTCACTTTCTTCTTGTCCAGCTCTTTGCCGTATGCCTCCCGCAGAGACTGGGCAATGGGATGGTTGGAATGAATCTCTCCGTACGCCATAAGCTCCAGCAATTCTTCTTTTGACATATTGCGCGGATGATATTCCTTCACCACGAAAACCCCCTTGGTCAGCGTACCCGTCTTATCAAACACAAAGGTCTCCGTCTTCGCCAGATTCTCCAGGAAATTTGCCCCCTTGACCACGACTCCCTGCCTGGATGCCGCACCGATTCCTCCAAAAAATGCCAGTGGAACCGAAAGGATCAGACCGCATGGGCATGCCGTCACAAGAAAGATCAGTCCACGATATACCCAGATGTAACGTTCCTCCGGAGCAAATGTCACCGACGGTATGATCATGACCGCAAATCCCAAAAGTGTCACGATCGGTGTGTACCATTTGTTAAAACGTGTCACAAAATTCTCACTGTCAGACTTGCGGTTGTTTGCATTCTGAACCAGATCCAGAATTTTCGACACGGTGGACTCACCGTACAATTTTGTGACACGCGCCTCCAGCAGCCCGGTCAAATTGATGCTTCCACTGTAAAGTCTGTCTCCCTCTCTCACCTCGTGTGGAACAGATTCACCGGTCAGTGCCATCGTGTTGACCGTACTGTTTCCCTTCACGATCACCGCGTCCACCGGAATCCGCTCTCCGGGCTTCACAATAATAATATTTCTCAGTTTTAATTCTGAGGGATCCACTCTGACCTCCTGGCCGCGGACTCTTCGATTCGCATAGTCCGGCCGGATGTCCATAAATTTTTCAATTGATTTCTGTGAGTGCCGCAATGCCAGATGTTCAAATAATTTTCCCATCTGATAAAACAGGAGCACCCCCACCGCCTCCGCGTTTTTTCCACAGAGAAATGCGCCTACCGTCGCCAGAAGTATCAGAATATTTTCATCAAAATACTTTTTCCCCTTAGTATTTGTCCATATTGTCCTCAGCAGTTCTCCGACCACTGTCAGATACGGGAGCAGAAATAAAATCACCGTCTCCCATTTGCCGGTATGCCAGTATTGTTCCGAAAAAATCGCATAAATATACAGAACAATGCCCACACCAAGCTCTATTAATTTTCGCTTTAACTCTTTTGTCATTCCAAACCCTCTGGGCTCCACACTCTCAGATCGGAGCCTTCTATCGCTTTACTGCCTGTTTCAATCCTCAATTGTATGATAACCGGTAACATCTTTGGTAAGGTTCTATACAAATAGATGTTTCCTAATTTATTATACGTTAATAATGAAGCACGGTCAAGGAGATCATCAGACAAATCTTTCTGTGAAAACGCTCTCAAATTCAGGGCTGCTTAAGGTCTGTTTCCCTTTTGTTTGGACCTTTATTGTACCGATAATTATTGACATATGTCATAAACGCATGTATGATAATACTCAACAAGCAAACAAGGAGGTGTTTTTTTGGCCAGACCCAGAAAATGCAGAAAAGTCTGCTGCCTGCCCGGTATCAGCCTGTTTGGCCCCGCACACCGCCGCTGTTCAGAGGCGCAGCTGATTCTCATGACAGTGGAGGAATACGAAGCCATCCGTCTGATCGACTATCAGGGCTTTACTCAGGAAGAATGCGGGCGCTACATGCAGATTGCCCGAACCACCGTCCAGCAGATTTACAACGACGCCAGAAAAAAGCTGTCGCAGTCTCTTGTAGAGGGCCGATTTCTCCAGATTGAAGGTGGAACCTACACTCTCTGTGACGGCAGGGAAGATTCTTGTGACTGCGGAGGATGTCAGAAACACCGCACCTGCAGCAATTGTAACAATAAAAATGGTTTTGAAAAGAGGAGAAGGAATATGAGAATTGGAGTAACTTACGAAAACGGGAATATTTTTCAGCATTTCGGACACACAGAAAATGTAAAATTTTATGATATCACTGACAGAAAGGTAACCGGTTCAGAGGTCATCAGTGCAATCGGCAGCGGACACAGTGCCCTCGCCACCTTCTTGTCCGCCAACAAAGCCAATGTTCTGATCTGCGGCGGAATTGGTGGATGTGCCATCACTGCACTCGGTGAGGCAGGCATCGAACTCTGTGCCGGAGTCAGCGGCTCTGCTGATGACGCAGTTGAAGCATATCTTGCAGGAACACTGCAGTATGTGCAGCAGGCAAACTGCAGCCACCATCACAGCCACGAAACCGGTGAGGGCTGCGGTGAACATTCCTGCCACTAACAGGACTGTTCACCGGGGAAACCGTTCCCCGAAGCAGCCAGTCCCTGCGCTAATCGATCTGCCAGTCCACTGGCTCCACACCATTCGCGGTAAGAAACGCGTTCGTCTGACTGAAGGGTCTGCTCCCGAAAAATCCGCGGTAAGCTGACAGCGGGCTCGGATGCGGTGCTTCCAGAATCAGGTGCTTGGGATTCGTCAGCATCTTTTTCTTCCTCTGCGCCGGACCTCCCCACAGGATAAACACGATTGGTCTGTCCTGTGTATTCAGCGCCATAATCGCTGCATCCGTAAATTCCTCCCAGCCGATTCCCCTGTGGGAATTGGCCTGGTGGGCGCGGACCGTCAGCACAGTGTTGAGCATCAGCACCCCCTGCTCGGCCCATTTTGTCAGACATCCATGGTTCGGAATCGTACAGCCGAGATCGTCGTGAAGCTCCTTATAAATGTTTACAAGAGAAGGCGGGACCTCCACACCTTTTTTTACGGAGAAGCACAGACCATGTGCCTGGCCGTTATTGTGATACGGATCCTGTCCCAGAATCACCACCTTCACATCCTTCAGCGGTGTCAGATGGAATGCATTGAACACATCATTCGCGGGTGGAAATATCAGGTTTGTCCTGTATTCTTCATTCACCTTCTGAAATAACTCCTTATAATAAGGTTTCTTAAATTCTTCCTTTAAAGCTTCGTACCAATCTCCGTTAATCCCCGGCATCGTCCGTCCTCCTTTACAGTCTCACTGAGATTCCCTCGTCTCTCAGATATTCTTTTACCTCTTTGATTTCCAGCTCTTTATAGTGGAAAAGTGATGCTGCCAGTGCCGCGTCCGCCTTTCCCTCAGTCAGAGCCTCCTTAAAATGCTCCAGCGTCCCTGCTCCTCCGGATGCGATAACCGGTATCGAAACATTCTCCGCGATTGCTCTGGTCAGTTCCAGATCATAGCCGGCCTTTGTGCCGTCACAGTCCATGCTGGTCAGCAGGATTTCCCCTGCCCCCAGGCTCTCCACCCTGCGGGCCCATTCCACAGCATCTATTCCCACATCAATCCGGCCCCCATTTTTGTAAATATTCCAACCGCTTTTATCTTCTCTGCGCTTCGCGTCAATCGCAACCACAACACACTGGCTGCCAAACTTTTCCGCCGCATCATGTACCAGCTCCGGCGTGTTAATGGCCGACGAGTTGATGGAGATCTTGTCCGCTCCCTCCCGAAGAAGTGCCCGGAAATCATCTACCGTGCGGATTCCGCCTCCTACCGTAAACGGGATAAATACACAGTCTGCCACCTTGCGCACCATGTCAGCTACAGTTTCCCGCGCATCGGAGGATGCGGTAATGTCCAGAAATACCAGCTCATCGGCCCCCGCCTTATCGTACGCTTTTGCTATCTCAACCGGGTCTCCGGCATCTTTTAAATCCACAAAATTTACGCCCTTCACCACGCGTCCTGCATGGACATCCAGACATGGAATAATTCTCTTTGTAAACATCAGTTTTGTCCCCCTTCTGTTCTAGATCGACACGAAATTCTTCAGTATCTGCAAGCCCACATCGCTGCTCTTCTCTGGATGAAACTGGCACGCGAACACATTGCCCTTCTCCACCGATGCGTGAATGTGAGTGCTGTACTCTGTGGACGCTTTCACGATCTCCGGCTCAGAAGCCTTCAGATAATAAGAATGTACAAAATACACATAAGCCCCCTCTTCCAGTCCCACAAAAAGACGTCCGCCGTTCTCAAGGTGCAGCGAATTCCAGCCCATATGCGGGATTTTCAGACCTTCACCGTCCGGGATCCGCAGAATCTCCCCCTTCAGCACGCCAAGGCCTTCCACTCCCGGAGCCTCATCGCTGCGCTCAAACAGAAGCTGCAGTCCGAGACAGATTCCAAGAAAGGGAATATTTCTCTCCACCACCTGCCTGATCACAGGCACCAGTTCATATTGATTCAGTTTTTCCATCGCGTCACCGAAGGCCCCCACTCCGGGCAGAACCACCTTTTGTGCACTGAGAATTTCCTTCGGATCTCTCGTTATCTTCACTTCCTGCCCCAGCAGTACCAGCGCTTTTTCCACGCTTTTGATATTGCCTGCATCATAATCTATTATCGCTATCATCGACATTTTCTCCTTTATTTTGGTATATCTTGTCATTCGCCAAAGACGGATGACCTGCACACGCATCCGCGTGCCCACGAATTTACACGATACAAGTGTACCACACTTTCTATCCGTCGAAAAGATGAAAAAAAGAAGTCCCCGGCGAATCTGATTGCCGGAGACCTCGTAGACTCTGCGCCGGCAAATCCGCCTCAACACGAGAAGGATCTTTGCCGCCTGCACAGATACACAAAGCATTTCTGCTATTTGGCATCCAGCTCAAACCAGAACTCGACGCCATTGTCATAATTTTTCACACCATACTGCTGATGGAAAGATTCCATAATCGCTTTCACGATTGAAAGTCCAATTCCGTTTCCACCGTACTCTCTCGTATGTGCTTTATCCACTTTATAAAATTTATCCCACAGCTTGGCGATATCATCCTGCGGGATCGGGAATCCGCTGTTGAACACGGTAATCCGCACGGTGTCGCCCTGCCGGATCAGACGAATCTCGATCTTGCGCTCATTGTCCACATGATGGATCGCATTGGTCAGGTAATTGCGCAGTACCTGCTCGGTCTTAAATTCATCCGCCCACACATATGTCGGCTCTGTCTCCACAAATGTAGCCGTGGCATCCGCCTGCTGGATCAGGATCTCACAGCTCTGCAGAACCCCCCTGATCATGTCCACAATGTCAAATCGCTCGAACTGCACATCATCCTCGCCGAACTCCAGCTGATTGAGCGTCAGCAGGTTCTTTACCATCTGGTTCATCTTCCCTGCCTCGTCCATGATGACGTCGCAGTAGAACTCTCTTCCCTCCGGATCGTCATTCACCCCTTCCTTAAGGCCCTCCGCATATCCCTGAATCAGGGCAATCGGAGTCTTCAGTTCATGGGATACGTTACCCAGGAATTCGGTCCGCATGTTCTCAATCTTCTCTTTCTGCTCGATATCCTTCTGCAGCTTGTTGTTCGCGCTTTTCAGTTCAGAGATCGTCCGTTCCAGCGTGATCGACATGGTATTGAAATTCGCACCCAGAATTCCGATCTCGTTGACGCCGCCGCTGGTATAGCGTGCATCAAAATCAAGGTTCGCCATCCGCTTTGACAGATCCACCAGCTCCATAATCGGCTCGGTAATCTTCTTCGAGAAAAACATTACCGCCAGAATGCTGAAAAAGACCGCCGCGACTCCGACATAGACCAAAAACTGATTGGCCAGAGATGCGCTCTCCTTGATGCTCTCCAGCGGACTTCGAATGATAAACAGATAGCTGTCCGCTATACTGCCCCACATCTCGATATAATCTGTTTTATTTTTGGGATCCGTACTTTTCTGGATTTCATAGTTGTCCGTAGTTTTCAGTATATCACTCTTATCCTGATTCTTTCCCAGAAGATATCCCATCATCTGTGAGGTCAGTCTGCCATCGTCCTCCCGGGCCGTCATGAACACCACCTGCCCGACACCGTCCGTGATCACCGCAGACATGTTAGCTTGCTCACACATCCGGCTCAGCTGCTCCTGCGTCGCCGCATCCGAGATGCAGCCATCATTGATTGCCTGACTGACTGTCGCATACATCTCCGTCAGGTCGTTCTGTTTGTTTGCGATATAGTACCGTTCCAGAAACTGGGAGTTGATCCCGAACATCGCAAGCAGAACCACCAGAATCAGTCCGATGAACACGACGATCATCTGGCGTTTCAGAGAACGCTTCATCATGATTCCACCTCGAACTTATAGCCCATGCCCCAGATGGTCTTGATGTAATTCCCTTTGTCTCCCAGCTTATTTCTCAATTTCTTCACATGTGTATCGATGGTCCTGGCGTCTCCAAAGTAATCGTAATTCCACACATTGTTCAGGATTTTCTCACGCGACAGGGCAATCCCTGTGTTCTCCACAAAATAAGTCAACAGTTCAAATTCCTTGAAACTGAGATCAATATTTTCCTCATTGATCCGAACGATATGCGCCGCCTTATCAATCTTGATTCCGCCGGCGTCAATGATATCGCCTGTATCGATTCCCTGTGTTCGCCTGAGAATTGCCTCCACTCTCGCCACGAGAATTTTCGGGCTGAACGGCTTGGAAATATACTCATCCACGCCCAGCTCAAATCCCTGTAATTCATCACGTTCATCGGCTCTCGCCGTCAGCATGATGATTGGAACTTTCGACAGTTCACGCACCTCACGGCACACCTGCCAGCCATCCATCTTCGGCATCATCACATCCAGAATGATCAGCGAAATATCCTTGTTGTCATAGAACACATCCATGGCTTCCATTCCATCTCCCGCTTCCAATACATTATAGTTCTCACGTGCCAGGAAATCTTTTACCAGTTTGCGCATTCTGCTCTCGTCATCTACCACCAGGATTTTAATCTTATCCATTGCTGCTCCTCTCTTTCGTCTGTTTATTTACATCTGTCTGCTGTTTTTCCGGTGCAGACACTTACTCTCAATGGTTATACTATCAGATAATTATGTTTGTTTTGTGACGGTAGCCCTTTATTCCACGCTTTTTAGTGATTCTACCATGTTGATCTTCTTTAGTTTATAATACATCACCCAGTTGACAAACAGAGAGAAAGCGACCGTGATCAGTACGCTGTAAATATAGCTGCTGAAATCAATATTCCGGCCGAACATACAATTGTCAATCTCCACCGTCACAATGATGAACCGGTGCAGAACCCTTCCGAGCAGCGCGCCGAATCCCGCACCCACAAAGGTCAGAACAACATTTTCCCGGTACACATAAGACGAAACCTCTTTGTCATAAAAGCCCAGCACTTTCAGTGTCGCGAGTTCCCTCTTCCGCTCCGTGATGTTGATATTGTTCAGGTTATACAGCACTACAAATGCAAGCATTCCGGCCGAGATGATCAGCACCACGAGTACGATATTCAGGCTTGCCAGCATGTCATCCAGCTGCTCCTCCACATCGCTCGTGTAGCTCACACCCAGTGCCGCGTCCTCGTCCAATGCAGCTTCTCCGGTCTTTCGCAGTGTCGCTTTGTCAAACTTCTTCAGTTCAAAATAGTCCGCATTATATAATGGTTCTTTTCCGTACAGATTTTCATACAGCCCCGGTGTCATATAAATGTAGTGACCAATATAGTTCTCACAGATCGTGGTGACCTTTACCTTGAGTTCCCCCTTGACATCATCCTGAACAATAATGGTGTCGCCTGCCTTCACATCGAGCTGCTTTGCCGTCTTTTCTGTCATAATGACCCCATCGTCATTCAGAGTGTATTTTTCTTTTGTAATACGATCCTCAAAACGTACGTAATCTGAAAATGAATCCACCTTCTCCGGCACGTTCAGGTAGATTTCTTTTTCCTTGCTGCCATGCTCCACGGTAACCTGTGTGAGCAGTGTCTGTGCCGCCCCCTTCACATCCTTGTTGTTGCTGAGTACGTCGTGCAGCTTGCTGCGTACCGCATCAGAAGCTTCATCTTTTACGATCACCATACCGTCATATACCTGAATCTCATTGTACTGAAGCAGTGCAATGTCGAAAATGGAATCCTTCAGTCCGAATCCGACCAGCAGCAGCGCCATACAGCCGCCGATTCCGAATACAGTCATAAAAAACCGTTTCTTATAGCGGATCAGATTCCGGATCGTCGCTTTCCAGATAAAACTCAGATGTTTCCATATAAATGGCAGCCGCTCCATAAAAACACGTTTTCCATTCTTCGGTGCCGGCGGTCTCATCAACTCTGCCGGCTGGGCGCGCAGTTCTTTGTAGCACGCAAACGTGGTCGCCACAATGGTACATCCCATGGCAGCCGCCGTCGCCATCGCCGCATAGTACATATTGTATGGTGCCAGCACGATATTCATATGCTGGTACATAATTCCGTAGGCAACAATGATGATGTATGGGAATATCTTTTCTCCGATCAGCACTCCGGTAATACATCCGCCCATGGTTGCAATAAATGCATAGCCGAGATACTTGAACGCGATGGCGCCTTTGCCGTAGCCTAATGCTTTGAGCGTACCGATCTGGGTTCTCTGCTCCTCCACCATTCTGGTCATGGTCGTCAGACTGATCAGCGCCGCCACCAGAAAGAAGAGTACCGGGAACACCTTGCCGATCGCGCGCATACGGTCTGCATTTTCCCCGTAACCATCGTATTCAGTCAGGGTGCTCCGGTCGTAGATATACCATTTGGCATGGTCGATTTTCTCTATCTCGTCTTGTCCGTCTGCCAGCTTTTTCTCCGCATCCGCAATCTTTTCGTCTGCCTCAGCCTTTGCATTATCATATTCTGCCTGAGCGTCATTCAACTTCTTCTCATTCTCCGCAATCTCTGTCTCTCCGCTCGCCAGCTCTGCTTTAGCTGTCTCAATCTTTGCCCATCCATCGTTGATCTGATTCTGCCCGTCGTCAATCTGGGCCTGACCCGCATTGATCTGAGCCTGCCCATCGTCAATCTGGGCCTGACCCGCGTTGATCTGAGCCTGACCGTCATCGATCTGGGCCTGACCATCATTGATTTGGGCCTGACCCGCATCAATCTGAGCCTGCGCTGCCTGAATCTGGGCACCAGCCTCATCCAGCTGGGTCCGGGTCGTCTGGATCTGCGGTTCTGCCGCATCGATCTGGGCTTTCAGGAGCGCCATTGTCTGCAGCGTTACCGGGTCAGTCGCCCCACCGGCCTCCAGCGCGGCGTACTGTTCTTTCATCTGTTCCACTGCATCCGCCTGCTGATTCAGCTGCTCGATTCCCGCCTGAAGCCCTGCTGACTTTTCGTCCAGTTCTGCCTGACCTGCACTCAGTTCATTCTGTTTTGCCATCAGCTCCGCCTGCTGTGCACTCAACTCTGCCTGATTCCCATTTAGTTCATCCTGATTGGCATACAGCTCTTCCTGCTTTGCACTCAGTTCTGCCTGGCTGTCATCCAGTTCCGCCTGCTTCGCATATAACTGTCTGGTATTTTCCGCAATCGTCTGTTTTCCGTCCGCAATCTTCTGTTTGGCATCCTCCAGCTGCTGCCGCCCGTCATCCAGTTTGGCTTTGGCATCTGCCAGTTTTTCGTCCGCCTCAGATTTTGCATCCGACAATTCTTTTTTTGCCTTGTCAAGTTCTTCGTTTGCCTCATCTACCACTTCATCGTACCGCGCGGTCTGGCGTTCTTCCTTGATTTCCTTTACATGATCCAGAACTTCCTCTACCCGGTCATTGTACCCATCCGTAAATGCCGTCAGACTTTTGGCGCCGTCCACCGTCGCGTACAGCTCTGTGTAGACCTCCGAATCAAAGCTTTTTTCTGGAACCGCCACAAATCCGCCGACCGTTCCGGTTCCGATGCTGCTGCTTCCCCGGTAAAAAGAAATATAACACGGACTGCTCACCAGACCAACGATCTTGTACTGATCCGTCTTCAATGTATCCTTGATATTCTTATCATTTCCTTCTGTGAACCGGATCGTGTCTCCGATTTTGTAATCGCTCCCCGCGATAAAATCCACGTCCACAACACACTCATTCTGCTTCTTTGGCAGCCGCCCTTTTTCCACCACCAGCTGGTTCATGGACGGAAGTATTGAAGTGATGTGCACAACCTTCTCGCTGTCATTGACATTGCACAGCGCATCCACCGAGTATCCCGCCTCCACCTTCTGGATGCCGTCCACAGCCCCGACTGCCTTCACATCGTCCTCCGTGAGTCCCAGCGTGCTGACAACCTTGACATCCATCAGATTCTGCCCGTCAAAATAGGCATCTCCCGAGTAACGCATATCCGGCTCTGTAGAACGGATCCCGGAAAAGAATGCCACGCCGATTGCCACGATAAAAAAAATCGACAAAAAGCGGCTCAGACTTTTTCGGATTTCCATATAAAAATCTTTTCTCAACGCTTTTTTCTTCATATTTTTCTCCCGCACTACCACTCTATGGAATCAATGGACTCTGGACTGTCATTTCTGACCATGCTCGATACCTTTCCGTTCTTGATTTTGATCAAACGGTCTGCCATCGGTGCGAGCGCCTGATTGTGCGTGATGATGATAACCGTCATGCCACGCTCCCGGCACATATCCTGCAGTAATTTCAAAATCGATTTTCCGGTATTATAATCCAGCGCTCCCGTGGGCTCATCACACAGCAGGAGCTTTGGGTTTTTGGCCAGTGCTCTCGCGATTGATACCCGCTGCTGCTCTCCGCCCGACAGCTGCGCCGGGAAATTATCAACCCGGTCGCCCAAGCCTACCTCCTCGAGTACTTCCCTCGCATCCAGCGGCTCTTTGCATATCTGCAGCGCCAGTTCCACATTCTCCAAGGCAGTCAGGTTCGGAACCAGATTGTAGAACTGAAAAACAAATCCGATATCCTCCCGGCGGTATTCCGTCAGCTGTCTCGCATTGTAGGATGTAATATCCTGCCCATCCACACTGATTTTTCCGCCCGTCGCAGTGTCCATTCCGCCCAGAATATTGAGCACCGTCGTCTTCCCTGCACCACTCGGGCCAACAATCACAACCAGCTCGCCCCTTCCAATTTCAAAATCAATCCCATCCACTGCGTGAATCTCTACTTCACCCATCTTATATACCTTTGTGATCCCATCTAATTTAACGAAAGCTTCCATAGGCACTGATCCTTTCCATTCTGATTGTCCGGGCATAACACTCCTGAAATCTCCTCCGGACCCTGGTATTCTGTTATAGTAATTATATCATATTTCACTTAGAAAGCGATCTGTTTTGTCGTCTGTTTTATTGGGGACAGGTCAAAAGTGCAATTGGGGACGTAGCAAAATGACATTTTGCTACGTCCCCAATTGCACTTTTCCAAAAATTGTGTTATAATACCATTCATGCAGATGTAGTTCATTGGTAGAACTCCAGCTTCCCAAGCTGGTGAGGCGGGTTCGATTCCCGTCATCTGCTTTTTTTGTGCTTTAAATATACGAAAGCACCCACGCAGATGCCGCGGGCAAAGCCCGCCTTTTCATGCATCCGCTCAACAACTATGTACAAAGGAGAGTGTATCATTATGAGAGAAATGGATTTCAAAATGGAGCGCCAGGGTCTTCTGGCCGAGGGTGACAAGGTCAACATCAGTGAGGGAAAGCTGCCCTCTTCCTATTATTACACCATCGAGCCTGCGCTGGCCATGAGTGCTAACTTTGTCAGCCGCGAGCGGCTCACCACCCGGGAGGGTGTCGTCAAGTCTATCGAACGGACACCGCGCGGATTTTATGCAACCGTCGTATTCGATGAATAAGATTGACGGAACGGTCAGATCCGGGCGGGTGAAACGTAAACTACAGCGTCTGTCAATTCCTCCTTCCATGTGTTTCCGTTCCGCCTCTGCACGGACAGATTATTAATAATTACGCTCCGTACTTCTCTGACCGCTTTCTCTCCCGGCAGCCTCAGAGAACCGACGGAACTGAGCACATAGTATTCTTCTTTCTCTTTTCCCAGGTAGATCATCGTATGACCGGGAAAAAACAGCGCACTTCCGGGCGGGAGCGCATCCAACATACTGCCACGCTCTTCTTCCGTCATATCAGGTGAAAATTTCACACGTATCCCGGGAGCCTCTGCCTGACTGCCTGCATCCCTCGGCAACTGCAGCCCAAAACAGCTGTAGACCTCCTGTACCAGTTGGGAGCAGTCCACTGAATCAAACATCCCGCCCCATCCATAGCAGTTCCCCAGAAACTGTTCCGCCGTTTTCAGCACATTTTTCGTCGTGTAAGGCAGATAGCCTTCATGCACCCCCGCATTTTCCGGGATCGTCACATAGACGTTCTGATAGGTTCCATCCTTTTTCACAGCTGGAAGCTCCGCCACATAGCAGCCCCATGTGCATTGTGCCAATTCTGTTTTTTCCACTTCCCCCACCCGCAGCAGACGTACCTTCGTCCCCATGGTCAGTTCCTCTCCCGTTCGGATGCCATTCTGATTCTGGCGGCACTGCTCTATTCGCAGTCTCGGAACAGTCACCACAAGAAAATCCTTCATCTGCTGCGCTTTCATCCAGGTGTCCCGATTCGGGCAGACCGCAAAATGCTCCCTTTTCCCCCACCCCTCATAGTCATACATGATCACATGGTAAAATGTTCCATCCGCCGTCTCCCCGTCAATGAGCACAGGAGTGTTGACCCGGGCAGCCGTCACCTGAAACTTATCATAGTAAATGTCTGCCGCATCCGCCGACACAATATCGGGCTCCGGCCATATCTTGATATCCGCACGTCTGACACAGATTCCATACCGCATCTGCTGCCTCTCCCTGCTCTCCATATCCAGAATGTTCTTCTGATATTCTGCGAAATCCTCCTTCCGCAGTTTCTTCCCTGTACGATACACCGGATCCTCCAGCGGTTCCTGCTCCGCCCATTTCATTTTTCGCTTTGTCCCATCAAATTCCGTGGCCATCTTCCAAATGTCATTGACAAGAGCCTTTTTATGCAGGATCTCCGCATTAAACCGGTCGATTTCTTTTTTGTCCATCAGCAGATACTCCGGCCCGTCACATTTTCGAAGCCAGTAAGCAGCTTCGTACATCTCCTTCGTAACATTTGGTGCATACGTGATATACGGGCTCTGATTCATGGCGTCCTCCCCGTTTTCCCCTCTGCTGTCCAGGACAGGAGTGTGCAGCTCAAAGCACCTGCCGGCATCAGCTTGAAAATTGCGGTAATTCTTTTTTCCTTCTTTTAGCATATGCAGCCACCCATTCTTTTGTAATTACAAGATCATAAATTCACGCTGTGAATTTCTCCAAAACATTTCTCTTACCGCTTTCCTCTGCTTCGACATACAAACCGAAAAAAGGACTGCCACTTTCGTGACAATCCCTCTTCCCTCATTCTGTCTTTTACACTTTCTGTCATACTGTCTTTTGAACTTTCTCTCACACTGTTTTTGAACTTTCTTTCACACTGCCTTTTGACGTTCTCTCACACTGCCTTTCACACTATCTTCCGTACCGTCTTATTCACATCTCGCCCGCAGTTCTTCCCACCTGCGGTCGACCTCCGCCTGGTACTCAGCAATCAGATGCTCATTCTCCGGTTTGAAAAGATGCTTGAATCTCCCCTGCGACTTCAGAAATTCCTCGATCGGCAGCTTGTTCTTGGGCTCATAGGAAATGCTCCACTTGCCCTCAACAATCTCAAACATCGGCCAGTAGCAGGTTTCCACTGCCGCCTTGCAGATATCGATGATATCCGGTGCATTGTATCTCCAGCCACGCGGACATGGTGCCATGATATTTAGAAATGCCGGTCCCGGCGTGTAGATCGCCTTCTCGGACTTAGTGTACAAATCCTTCATATTTCCGATAAATGTAGTCTGCGCCACATACGGAATATTGTGCGCCGCCATGATCGCCGCCAGATCTTTCCGGTACTGCGGCTTTCCGTTGGATACCTTTCCCGCCGGAGTGGTGGTGGTATCCGCATACATCGGTGTCGCAGAAGAACGCTGGATTCCCGTATTCATATACGCACCGTTATCATAACAGACATAAACCATATCATGTCCGCGCTCCATCGCACCCGACAGGGACTGCAGACCGATGTCATAGGTTCCGCCGTCACCGCCAAAGGTGATAAATTTATAAGTCTCGTCTATTTTTCCTTTTTTCTTCAGTGCATTGTAGGCCGTTTCCACACCGCTCATAGTCGCGCCCGCATTTTCAAATGCAGTGTGAATGTAGCTGTCCTCATATGCCGTATACGGATACATGAAAGTAGATACCTCCAGACATCCGGTCGCGTTGCCGATGACCGCCCGATCCCCCGGATGAATTGCCTTCAGCACATTTCTTGCTGCGATCGTTCCACCACAGCCCGCGCACATTCTGTGTCCAGGTGCTAAGCGGTCTTCTCTCTCCTGTATTTCTTTGAAATTAAATGTATTGTCCATGTCTTAACACCTCCTATTCTCTGAGTCCTAAGTATCTGTATGTATCACCCGCTCCATTACTTGTGACATCTCCGGTGGAGGTGTTACCCACGCCGTGTTCCGCAATGTCAGCGAGGTCAGCAAAAATCTTCTCCACATCTTCCACACGAATATCTCTTCCAGATAAGCCGTAGACAATATTGACCGCCTCCGCCTTGCTCTTGCCCCGGAACAGTGCCGCCATCAGTTCCGCACCGAGCGGTCCTCCCTGTGAGCTGTAGCTCTCGCAGCGGTCCATAATCGCAATGGACTTACAGTTCTTCAGCGCCTCCACCATCTCCTCCGCGGGGAATGGCCGAAATACGCGCACCTTCAGGAGCCCGGCCTTCACACCCTGTTCCCGTAGCTTGTCGATAGCATCCTTCGCCGTTCCGCACGCCGAACCAATCGCAACGATGGCGTAGTCCGCATCTTCTAACTTATATTCCTCAAACAGACCGTACTCCCGGCCTGAGATTTCCGCAAATTCCTTCGCCACATCCAGAATCACCTGCTTGGCATTCTTCATAGCCTCAGCGTGCGCCTTCTTTGCCTCCATGCAGTAGTTTGACACCGCGTAAGCGCCAACTGCCATGGACTCCCTGGGATTAAGCAGAAAATGCTCCGGGTGGTATTCGCCCACGAACGGTTTCACCTTTTCATCCTCGATCAACTCGATGTTCTCCACCGCATGGCTGGTGATAAAGCCATCCTGGCAGATCATGATCGGCAGCATGACATCCTTGTGCTCCGCAATGCGGTATGCCTGCAGGAAGTTATCGTAAGCCTCCTGATTGTTCTCCGCATAAATCTGCAGCCAGCCCGAATCTCTGGCGCCCATACTGTCCGAGTGCTCGCAGTTGATATTCAGCGGTCCGGTCAGGGCACGGTTCACCACCGCCATGGTGATCGGCACTCTCGTAGAAGCCGCCACGTAAATGACCTCCCACATGAGGGCAAGTCCTGCTGAAGATGTAGCCGTCATGGTTCTCGCTCCCGCAGCGGACGCTCCGATTGCCGCACTCATGGCGCTGTGCTCGCTCTCCACCGGAATAAATTCTGTATCCATCTCCCCATTTGCTATATAATTTGCAACAAACTGTGGTAACTCCGTAGAAGGAGTGATTGGAAATGCCGGCATGACATCCGGATTCACTTGCTTCATCGCGTATGCAACTGCTTCATTTCCCGACATTCTCTCTTTGACTGCCATCTTACTTTCCCTCCTTCATCGTAATCGCACCGAACGGACAGGCGCTCACGCAGATGCCGCATCCCTTGCAGTGGCCCAGATCAAATTCCCCGCGCTTTCCATCCTTCACCGGAATACTGCTGTCCGGACAATAAGGCACACAGAGCAGACACTGTCTGCATTTTTCCATGTCAAGCACCGGCGTGTTGGTTCTCCATTCCCCTGTGTCAAATGTCTTCGAAGTCGCAGGCTCATATACATGCAGCCCCATATGAAGGTCCTGCCATCTCGTCTGTTCGTTGATATCTTTCACTTTTAAACTCATCTTTAGCATACCTCCTGTAAGGCGAGCTCAAGCGCCTTCATATTTCCCTGCAGCACTTCCGGTTTCTTCGCGAACTTATGCTTTAAGGATGCTTCCATCTCTCTTAAGAATACGTCCGGTTCCATCACGCCAGACACCTTGACGATTGCCGCCAGCATCGGAGTATTTGGAAAATATTTTCCCAGTGTTTTCATGCAGACATCATGTGCATCGATGGTGTAGACTGCGCCCTCGTACCCCTTGAGCAGCGGACGGATCTCCTCCTTGGAAAGTGCGGTGTTGATCAGGATTCCGCCCTCTTTTTTCAATCCGTTCGTCACATCGACACCGTGGAGCAGGGTCTCATCGACCACCACCACGAAATCCGGATCGTAAATATTCGAATGAACCCGGATTTGTGTATCGCTGATCCGGTTAAATGCCGTAATGGGTGCTCCCATTCGCTCCGGACCGTACTCCGGAAACCCCTGTACGTATTTCCCGATGCTGAAAGCAACATCAGCCAGCAAAAGCGCCGCGGTCTTTGCCCCCTGCCCGCCGCGACCGTGCCAGCGTATTTCTGTTAAACTGCTCATGATTCTCCTCCTTTGTAAATATCAGATTTTTTGAATAATTATACTGATTTTATCACATTTATTCATCATGTACCAGCCGGTTTTCTATCTTTTCCGCTTCTTCACATGGCGCAGAAGCACAAAAATCATCAGAATCAACGCTGCAATGTATCCCACAATTCCAAGCATGGGAATCCCGAGCATCCGCGGCTTCATATCGGTCAGACAGAGAATGCTGGAGCTGACGAGCAGTGCCGTGATCAGAAATCCGATTACCAGGTTTTTCACCAGTGTGTTCATCATCCGCGCCAGATCGTCCGATGCATGCAGGTCGAGATTGATTCTCGTCTCCCCCCTGCGGTACTCCTGCAGGATATCTGCGGCAAGAATCGGAATATCCACCGTCTTGTGCAAGGCTTCATGAAGTCTGCGCCCTTCCTTCAGCACGCTTTTCTTCCAGTCAAAATCCTGCAGCCATTGCTCATTCATTCTCGCCGCCGCGATCTCCACCATGTTAATATCCGGGCTGATTTCCATCAGAACCCCTTCCATGGTGGACAGTCCCCGTGCGAGCATGGTGAGACCATGGGGCATGGAGATGCGGTTGGCTTTCATAATCTCCAGAAGATCCTCCATAACCTTTGCCAGATCAATTTCCCCAAGCTCCATCTTACCATAGCGCTTCATCAGTTCCGTGATATCCTTATAGAGCCGCGCATGATCCGGCTCCCCGCGAAACTCTCCCAGAGTTGTCACCGCATCCATGATCCGGCCTGCATCCGACTGGGCCAGCCCCAACACGGCCTCGCTGATCTGCTCTTTGTCCCGCGCAGACAGCCTTCCCATCATGCCCATATCCATCCAGACGATTTTCCCGTCCCGAATACGCAGATTCCCTGGATGTGGATCTGCCTGAAAGAAACCGTCCTCCAGAATCTGCTGCATATAGTGATTAACCAGTTTCTTTCCGATCTCGTCTAGATCGTATCCGGCCTCGTTCAGAGCCTCTTTATCGTCGATCTCGAAGCCATCCACATATTCCATGACCAGCACCTGATTTGTAGAATATTCCCGGTACAGCTTCGGACAGCAGGCGTAGGCAATTTCCTTACTGTTGGCCGCGAACTCTTCCATATTGGAGGCCTCCTTCAGAAAATTCATCTCCTCCTGCGCCACAGTCCACATCTCGTCCAGCACCATGTTCAAATCGACAGACTCCTTGATGCTGACCGGTGGTACCAGCCGGACTGCCCTGTGGAGAAGTCCGATGTCCCTCGCCATCATCTCATAGATCCCGGGGCGCTGTACCTTCACCACCACGTCCTCACCGGACCGCAGCACGGCGCGGTGCACCTGGGCAATCGAAGCCGCCCCCAGCGGAGTCTCCTCCACGGAGGCAAATATTTCTTCCGGCGGACATCCGTAAGAATCTGTCAGCATCTGACGCACTTCTCCAAACTCCAGAGGGTTGACGCTGGATCGCAGTTTCATAAGCTCCAGACAATATCTGGACGGCAGGATATCCGAGCGCATGGACGCTATTTGACCCAGCTTCACATACGTAGGCCCCAGGTCTGCCAGAATCTGGCGCAGTTTTTCCGGATTCATTCCCGCTGTCAGCTTATGCCGGTGCAGCACCGCTGTAATTTCTTTCATTCTCTGAACATACTCATTGCTATCTTTACCACTCATATTTATCGTTCCTTATGAAGCAGTGCCATTAGAATCCGCTTCTTCTGTTCCCTTTGTTTCCTCTGCCTCCGCTGCCGCCAGCTCCATCTCCGCAATCTTTGCTTTCATCTGAGCGAGCTGCTCTGGCGTCATTTTAGAAACCAGATCAATCATATCATCGGGATTCTCCGGTGTAACCTTCACTGTCATCTTCTCTTTCATTTTTTCAGAAGCCTTATGCTTCAGTTCTTCATTCAGCACCTTCCCCTGCTCCACGGTCAGCTCACCTTTTTTCACCAGTTCCTCAAGCACGTCCTTTGACTTATCCGCTGTAATTGCCACTGCTCCGATACCTGCCAATACGATTTTTTTCAAAGAATCTCCCATTTTTTCCATAATGTTCTCCTTTCCTGTGCAAGCACTGCCACATGCCGTTTCTGCTGCGGCTCTCTACTCTCGCACGCAAATCCTCGTGTTTCCTTTCTATAGTCAACCGGATTTTTCAATCCGCATGGCCACACTCTCATATTGCCCTATGTGAACAGCGCAATTATCTTCGGGACGAAAATGAATCCGCCAATCACAGCCGCGATAATTGCCGCCACCAGCACGGCTCCCGCCGCCATATCCTTCGCCTTTTTGGCCCGCACATCAAACTCTTCCGTCACCAGATCCACCGTGCACTCCACCGCCGTATTAACCAGTTCCAGGCTGATGACAAGCGCGCAGAGAATCAGGCAGATACACCACTCCGTGGCAGACAGCTTCAAGGTGATGCCAAACACGATCACCATACAGAGTGCGAAATAATGGATCATCATATTCCGTTCACTCTTGAGCCCTTCCACAATTCCAGAAAATGCATTGTAAAAACTATAGAACAGATGATTAGTCTCCGGCTTCTTCCGCTTGTAAAACAGCGACTCATCCATATCCAGATATTTTCCCACAACCAGCGTGTAAACCAGCAGATAAATCACAGAGACAAGATAACCGCCCAGAATATCTGTCGCGTAGTGTACGCCGAGATACACCCGGCTGCATCCCACCAGTAGAATCAGCAGCAGACACAATGCAATTGATGCCGCTCTTCGTTTTGCCCCCATCTTTGTCTGGAGTAATAAGAAGACCAGAAATCCATAAAATGACGCCGCAATCATGGCATGTCCACTTGGAAAGCTGTACCCAGTCTCCGCGATCAGACGAAAGTCTTCCGGCGGGCGCATCCGCATAATATTTCCCTTGATTGCCAGATTCAGCAGCAGAGTCAGTATCAGATTGCCAAACAACGCCACCAGATACCGTCTCTGCTTCAGAATATGGATCATGAACATGCTGACTGCAAACAGAACTACAGGGTGTACCATATTCGTCATCAGTTTGAAAAAGCCGTAGAGAAAGCCGTTCCGTGCCGATCTTACAATCTGGATAACCGTATTATCAAGCCACTCTGTCCGATAGGCTCCTGTCACATCCATTGTCAGCAAAACAAATAGAATTACACTGACAACAAACACAACAATCTTAAATCTGGACCATATCCTAATCATCTTGTTTCCGGTGGGTGTCTCACTCTTCACCATGTCTGTTTTCCTCCGTTCCGGTTCTGTATCTGTAAAGGGCTCTCCGCGGTAATTTCAGCGGCGGCCCTTTTCTTCTTTCGACTCATTTTAGATATTCCCTTATATTGCTTTTAGTATAACAGATTTGTCAGAAAGTGTCTTATTCGCATACTATAATTTATGATTTTTTTATCAGCGACACTAGGTAATGTCTGCGCATCAGAACGCAAAAAAGAACAAATCAAAAATAGGGAAACACCCGTAAATCAGGCATTTCCCTATTTTTAAAGTAGTGGACCTGGCGGGAATCGAACCCGCGTCCAAAAACTCATCCCATGTACTTCTACTATCATAGTCAGTTATTTGACATTCCCTCTACCACACGAAAACTAACATCCTTGCGGCTTCAGTAGCTTCATAATACGCCCACTGGCTCAAAGCTTTGCCAATGTCGTTTCTCACAGAGTCGACGCCAGATTCTTAATGTGTGAGTGCACTAAGGCTGACGAGCAGCAACTAGGCTGCTAACGCGTAATTTTCGTCTGCGTTTAAATTTAAGTTTGCGGTTTAACGCACCTTCCTGCGGATAGCTTCTCCATCTTCAAAGTCCCTGTCGAAACCAGTACAAGCCCTAAGTGTATCACTTAGAATCGGGATAAATTATAATCCCTTCTGCTGGTGTACAGACGATGTTTCTATATTCTAGTCTTTATAGAACAAAAAGTCAAGAGAATTGCTTCATTTTCTCCACGATTTTATTTACATTTTACTTACGAAGTGATACTATAATGAAAGGTATTTTGGGGAGAAGTAGTGGGAGTATAACATGCAAAGGAAGACCGGCCTTAGATTCAAGGGGAATTTAGCAGGAACAATAATAGGCATAGCATTCATGTGGGTTCTGATGAGCCCACTGATTTGTTATGCCGAAATTGCAAGTGACAACGCCTTTGAGGGCGTCTCCTGGGAAATGGTTCGCGAAGAGCCAATTGTCTCCCAGGGTACCGGAGTTGTCCAGTCCATCTGCTGTACACAAGATTATATTGTCTGTATAGAGAATACCTCTGATTTTACCACTGACCCGGATACGATTTCCATTTTCTATAAAAATGATGTCGACGCAGACGGCAATCCGGTGGAACAGTATTCTCTTTTCAAACAGATTACGGACAAGAACTATGAACATGCCAACGGCATGGCCTATAATCCCAATACCAACGAAATATTAGTCAGCCTTTACACGAACAATGAAGGGGATGACAATATCGGTTCCCTCTATATCATGGATGCCAGTACCTTCGAGTACAAAACCAAGGTACAGATCAGCACCGACTACAACATTCTCGGTATCGATTACGATGAATCCAATGACCGCTATGTGATTCAGACAAACGTCGACGGGAATTACAGCTTTAAGATTCTGGATTCCAACTATCAGATCATCGAGGATCTCGGGGAGTATGCTGACACCGCGGAGGGTGATAATTTTCAGGACCTGTGTGTGGTCGGAGATTATATCATCAACTTTCCGCTTGCTCTGAATCTTGGAATTGGTGATTTTGTTCACATGTACTCCATTTCGCGCAAGACAATGGTCTCCTCAAGCCAGCTGGACTTCAAGTTTGAAGGCGTCACTTCCGATGAACCAGAGTCCCTCTGCGAGATAGATCCCGGTGTGTTTCTGGCCGCTGTCAATGTTACCCTGACCGATGGCTCCAAAAAGCTGCGTCTGTATCGGACTACTGTCCCTTACAATTTTACTGTCACAACCTCTGCTGAAAACGGAACCATATCCGACGGCTCCAAGACCGCACTGAGTGGCGAAAGCTATAAGGTCACCTTCTCCCCTGACGAGAAGTACAAGCTCTCCGCTTTGACCATCGATGGCAGTGATGTGGACATCACAAAATATCCGGACAGCTATACCTTCGAGAATGTTTCCAGTGACCACACCGTAAAAGCAACTTTCGAGGAAATGACCTTCGGTGAAAAAGTCAGCAGCTTCTTCTCTTCCGGCAAAGATAAAAAGGCTGCAGAAGTTGCCTCCGCTGATCAGGAAAACAAATCTGATAACAACGCTTCGAAAAAAGACGATTCAACGAAAAACACAAAAACCGCCAAATCCACGGACAACACAAAAAAATCGTATACCGGGCTGATTATTGCGCTGGTTCTACTGGTGATTCTGGGCGGTCTGGCACTGTACCTGCGTATCATTTACGTTCGGCGTATGCGAATCATCAAACGCCGCCGTGCAAACCGTGAGCGCCGCCGTATAATCCATGAATATCAGGAACACGAACTGGATGAACTGGAAGACATCGAGATGCGTGAATATATTGAAATAAAATAACATATGCAATACCAATAAGTACAAACGAGCCATGCGCCTGCTTGAAAACGCATGCCTAAGATCGTATGAAACTACAGTGACTACATTTTTTAAAGGAGATTTCACATGAACAAACAAGGAAAAACCATAATTCCGTCTGCTGCAGACCGAATGAACATTCCGGCAGACTACACTTCTGCACTGGATATCAAGCAAACAGAGATTGCCATCAAACAAGTTAAGGATTTCTTCGAGAGAGAGCTGGCCATCCAGTTGAATCTAAAGCGTGTTTCCGCGCCGCTTTTCGTTACACCCGAATCCGGATTGAACGATAATCTCAACGGTGTGGAACGTCCGGTATCTTTCGGAATTAAGGAGCAGCGCGGACAGCGTGCTGAAATCGTACACTCCCTTGCCAAGTGGAAACGTCTGGCTCTGAAAAACTACAATTTCGAGGAAGGCGAAGGTCTCTACACGGACATGAACGCAATCCGCCGCGATGAGGATACCGACAACATCCATTCCATTTTCGTTGATCAGTGGGACTGGGAAAAAATCATCCGCAGGGAAGACCGAACAACAGATACCCTGATCCATACAGTCAAATCCGTGTACGAAGCACTCCGTGTCACCGAAAAATATATGGCCAACAAATACGACTATATCCAGTGTTTTCTTCCGGAGGAGATTACCTTTATCACCTCGCAGGAATTGGAGGATAAGTATCCGGGTCTGACTTCTAAAGAGCGCGAAAAAGCCATTGCAAAAGAAAATGGTGCAGTATTTATCATGCAGATTGGTGGGGTCCTGAACTCCGGAGAGCCGCATGACGGACGCGCACCTGACTATGATGACTGGTCTCTGAACGGTGACATCATTGTGTACTATCCTGTTCTGGACATGGCTTTGGAGCTCTCCTCCATGGGAATCCGTGTAGATGAAAATGCTCTCAAAGAACAGCTCGCCATCGCAGGCTGCCCGGAACGTGCCGAGTTTCCATTCCAGAAAGCATTGTTAAGCGGAGAACTCCCTTATACAATCGGCGGGGGAATCGGTCAGTCCCGAATCTGTATGTTCTTCCTTCGGAAAGTACATATTGGTGAGGTACAGGCTTCTCTCTGGCCGGACGACGTCTGGGCAAAGGCAAAGGAAAACGCACTGCAGCTGCTGTAATTTATCGGATTGAGCATGTACGATATCCGAGGTGTAAAGTGGATTGTGAATGCCCTCTTTACAAAACAAAAATAGTCAAGTGGATTTTAAGTATCCGCTTGACTATTTTTTATAACCGCACGCAGCTTTGCTTTTCCTCCATCAATCCCAATCCTTAAACATCGTGGATGACACATACGCACTGAGCGGAATGACAATCAGACATCCAATTGCACTGAACATAATACATGAGAAATCCTGCAGGAACGCCTTTGAGTTAATCATCTGAACCACTGAATAATTGTATTTCTGCAGATATAAAAACAACATCAGAGCCTCTCCTATATAGGCAAAATAAAGCGTATTCAAAGTCGTTGCCAGCACATCCCGTCCCATCGTAATCCCCGATCTGAATAACATTTTCTTAGACAGGGAAGGATTGTTGACATGCACCTCATATATCGCCGAAGAAATCGCCACAGCCGTATCCATTACTGCACCAAGAAGTCCGATAATGATAAGAGAGATACACACCATATTCATATCGATATGTATATTGAACGAATAGTACATCGAAAGATCCCCCTTCAGTTCAATCTCATTCAACCCGTTCAGGTGCATCCGGCTTCCGATCAAAAATACTCCCACAAACAAAACCAGCATCACACATGCTACCGAGATAACCGCCGCAATCGTTTTCTTATTTCTCCCATTCTGATACAGCAGCGTAATCCCATTGATAAACAGACTCCCGGCTATTGTTACAAGAACCGGCCATATTCCGCTGCTCATCAAAAGAATCATTGCGATGAATACGATAATATTTCCGCAGAGTGCTATGAGCGACATGGCCCCGCGCTCACCACCAATCAGAAGAATCAGCACGAAAAATATGGCAGCAAGAATAAGTATCATAACTTTTTCCTCCTTATCTTCAGTAAAACGGCAGACAGCAGGATGGATATCGGGATTCCAAGCATAATCCCGATCCCGCCAATCAGGAATCTGCAGATTTCAAATGGTATCTGAATGCGGATGATCGTGAACAGACGGATCTGATTTTTTATCTTGATAATCATCAACGGCATCAGGCCGCATATATATGTAAAAAGCAGTACATTGATCATCGTCCCCATAATATCATATCCCAGTTCCCTCCCAGAGCGTATCATCTGCCTGAATGAGACGTTTGGATCCTTCACGACCAGTTCGTTCAATGCGCTGGAAATAGAGACGGAAACATCCATAATTGCGCCCAGACCCGCAATCGAAATGCTGGCAATAAAAATCGTCTCCAGATCCTGGCCACCGGTAATATAATCTAAATTTGCATAATCAATATCCCCGCCATATTCCAGCACGATTCGAAACAATGCAATTGAAATAAATGTTGTCATAAATGTTGCCGCAATAGCAATCATCGTCCTCTTATTGACTCCATTTACAATAAAGAGTGTACAGACTGTGAAGATTACAATCATTATGTTGCACAGCCTGATCAAGTCAGCTCCATTCTCGTACATAATCAGTGCAAACACAAAAATGCCGATATTGATTGCAAGCGAGACCAGAGCAAAAATTCCACGCTTTCCTGCCAGGATCAACACAAGATAGACCAACAGAGCCAGCAGAAGGATTCCATACTGATCTCTTTTGATTCCACTGACTGTTGCGGATGAAATTTCCCCTTCTCCTGAAATATTCAGAAAGACCTGGTCACCACGTCTGCATTTTTCTGTGTCGATCAGCGAATATTCATATGAGTTTTTGACTGTAATTTTCTTTCCCTTATAAGTGCCGTTCAATACCTTCACCGTCAGCTTCTGTGTATAAGTCGGCTCAGATGCATTCTCACTTGCACTGTTATAATTCGTTGCACTTCCGGTCTCCTCCGTCTGGACCTTTACAACCTTTCCAATTGTCGTCTTATAAGCACCTGCATTGTGAAAAGCAAATAGCACGATCAGAAGAAGAGCCATTCCCAGTATCATCTGCCATGCATATTGTTTTAACCTTTCCATCTGTATATCCTCCAAATCATCCAAGTCAAGCATAAATACATTTATTAGTATATCACTCCTGTCAAGATATGCCTTAACGGAAAACTACTCATTTCACTATAGGCAAAATACACAGCACGAGCAGGAAAAATCCCCCGTAACACTAACAAACGCCCAAATTTCGGGAAAACTTGCAATTGCATCACATTTGAGTTATTATAATAGCGAAACACAGTTTTGAAGTTCTAGGAGGGAAAAGAACATGCCATTATCCAAAAATAGTAAAACACCAACGACACCTATTGCTAAGACCAGTACAAAAGATACAATCAAACCTGAAGTAAAGGCGGATGCAAAGACAACTGCTGCTCCTGCTAAGACAGAAGCAAAAGCAGTTACGCCTGCTAAAGTAGAAGATACCGTAAAAGCTCCTGCTAAGACTGCAGCAGCTGAGACAGCTAAAACAACCACAACCGTAAAAGCGGATGCAAAAGCTGCTGCTCCTGCTAAAGCAGAGACAAAGACTGTCGCTCCTGCTAAAGCTGCTACACCAGCTAAAACAGTGGCAACAACTACTGCCCCTGCTAAAACAGAAGTAAAAGCTGCCCCTGCTAAAGTAGAAGTAAAAGCTGTTCCTGCTAAAACAGAGACAAAAGCTGCTACAGCTAAGACAGAAGAAAAACCAGTAGCAAAAAAGACCGCTGTCAAGAAAACTGCAGCTAAAAAGACCGCTACTAAAACCACTGCAAAAAAAACCACTGCATCTAAGACTGCTACTAAAGTGAAAACCCATGAAGTATATGTTCAGTATGAGGGAAAAGAAATTTCAGCAAATTCTATATTAGAACAAGTGAAAAAGATTTGGACTGATAATCTCGGAAAAAAAGTTTCTGATATAAAGGATATCAAGATCTATATCAAACCACAAGAATCAAAAGCTTACTATGTTATCAATGACGTAACTGGAAGCGTTGATATCTAAGAATTGTTAGTTATATAGAATACATACCCCAGACAGAACAGGATTTCCAAAGTGTGAAATCCTGTTTTTATATTTTTCTATACGTTTTTCTTTCTGCCTTTCTCACATCTTCTATTTTAAGACGCCATCACGATCCCAGTGCTCAAAAAATGTTCAAAGATTTCCACTTCGCAAACTGGAATTTTCGCCTTAACCGACCAGTAATGCATACGCTAAATCGTACAGCGTATGTGCTATTATAGGATTCCATATAGATTTACCTTTCTGTAATAACCTACAAAATATAATTCCCCAAATCAACGCTGCTATACTTTGTCCGATTATCCCAGCAAAATCAAATATACCAAATCTGAAGAATTTTATAAAATACGCTGGCCAATGTAGTATTACAAACAAAATAGTTGTTATGAATGTGGCTTTTATATGTGTTGTGTTTTTTACCAACGCATTATATCCCCATCCTCTAAAGACCATTTCCTCAACAAAACCAACTAGCATAAATTTTATAATTACTAATCCTAATATTTCATCGTCATTAAAGAAAAATCCTTTATGTACCCAAAACATACTAACTATCACATAGCACATAGACAATATCAAAACAGTAACTAATGTTTTATCAAATTTGGGATATGAAAACAGTTTTATTTTATCAATGCTAACATTTTCACTGTATTTTACTATCATAAATACAGCTGGCATTCCCCAAAGAATACGACTTATATATCCGTAAATGCATTGTCCCACACTGTTATCATTATTTGAAAATATGTAATCAGAATATCCCCATGCATCAGTAATTATAGACCAGAACACAGTATACAGGATAAGCGAAAAAACAATCTTCTTTGAATTAATATTTCTTTCCGTCTAAAATCGACTATCTATCGCTGTTTCTATTGCATCCCTAATATATTCATCACTGAAAGGTTCCATATTTGGGGATATCGTCTGCCAAAAAATATTTCCGTCACTTGAATCAATTCTTACTTCTAGTGAAATGTCTTGATTGTACATTTTTTGTAAAATTGTCTCGATTGTATTGACATACTCACTTTCCATAATTGTATCCTTTAGTTGAATTTCTAAAATCAAATATGCATTACTTTCCTGAATAAACTGATTTAGAGAACATTGTAAATCCCATTTTTTTTCGGATACTCCCATTTCCGGAATCACTTTATATGTTTCTATGTCATCCCCATTTTCAATTAATAATTCTCCCTTTTTTATTAAATCGTTCCAAAATAACCATAACGAAAAATCATCTTTCAACTGCCCATTAGAAGTAACAACTGCATTAAATTCTTGATTCACATTTTCCTTTGGAGCTGCTATACAAGAATATGAATTAATCAAGCCCTGTTTATTGTATTTTTCGTTTTTTACCATCACAAATTCGCAATTATATTTTTCTTTTAATAGTTCTAATAATTCCATCTTTCCAGATTCCTGATCTGTAAATGCTGTTTTCATAGAACAACCACCTGTTATTATAACTATGGTCATTGTTACTATTGATATCAATAGTAATCGAAGTTTTCCATCCATCACACACCCATTCCAATCTTCTCTGCAAAATTCACTTCTTTAGAAAGAGAAAGCAGACATAATCTCCATATGGGAATACGTTCATTATCTAAAAAAGAACTATCCAACAATTTTTATTTTCCTATAACCTTTCTGAATAGGATTCACTATTTTTATTTTCATGTATCTCATGTGGCTTTCTTGCAAACTGGAATTTGCCCGCTTAATCACCAAACAAAGGGAAGCAGCCTATACTTTGTTTGACTTGTGTATTCAAGATATCCTTCCAGGCCTTGCTTAAGCATCTTATCTTCCAATGCCGTTCTTACAACGATGATCAACGCTGTTATTGCCATACATATCCAAACACGCACATAAGGAAATATCATACATAGCCCGATACAATTCAAAATCAGCCCACTATATGCAGGGTGCCGCACAATACTATAAGGCCCCGTTTTACATACCGTTTGATTTCTATCTCTTTGGATTCTGGCTGTGGATTCCAAAAAAGTATTTTCCAAGAGTGCTTTTGTGGAAATCCAAGCTGCAAAAAAGATTGCCACCATGCCACACCAATATACGATACCTAGATGTTCTTCTGTTTCGGATGCACCGGCAAGCCAATAAACCACAAAATAGTTTAACAGCCAGAATAATGCTAAGAGCACCTTATCCCATAATGGTGAACTCGTAGCTGTTTTCCCTCTTTGCGCAAGTGTTTCCTCGTTTGCTTTCAATAAAAGCAAAGAAATAATCATTGTACCTGCAAAAAGGGAAATAAAATAGATGCTTCCGGCATAGGTCAGTACAAAACCAGCACCGGCCAAATACAAGGAGAATCCTATTATCTTCTGCAAAAGAACTCTTACAAGATAGACCATCGCTTTTTTTCTCATTGTAACCACCTCATTTGCTAACTTCATTCGAGAAGCATCGCTCGCAGAAGAGCTCACTCAATTCAATTTTATCCAGCTCCCACTACTCATAGTATAATTCTATTTTATAAAATTCACAAGAAAAAAAGGCATGAGAGACTTCCATATCTCTGCATACCCTTTTATGCATTCCATGTTATTAACAGTAACCATCTACTAGTATAAGCGACATTAAATATAGCTTGATTTTACTGGCTGTACAACTTTTTCAACAAAACAAGAAGTGCCTCAAACCCTTAAATATAAGGATTTGAAGCACCTCTCAATAATGCCGCAGACCGGAATCGAACCGGTACGGGAGTATAAGTCCCGCAGGATTTTAAGTCCTGTGCGTCTGCCAGTTCCGCCACTGCGGCATATGCTTAGGAATACCCTATTCAATTTAAAACGACACAAATGGGACCTACAGGGCTCGAACCTGTGACCCCCTGCTTGTAAGGCAGGTGCTCTCCCAGCTGAGCTAAGATCCCATGGATATAAAGAGCATAGCATACAATAAATGGCTGTATATTGAATGCTTATAGACGCTATGCGATGGTGCATAAACATCAAAGCGACCCGGAAGAGACTCGAACTCTCGACCTCCGCCGTGACAGGGCGGCGCTCTAACCAACTGAGCCACCGGGCCAAATACTATTAAATTATAAAAAAATGGACCTTCGGGGACTCGAACCCAGGACCGATCGGTTATGAGCCGATTGCTCTAACCAGCTGAGCTAAAGGTCCAAATTATTTCGTCCCTAAATGGAACAAAGCCGTTGATCGGACTCGAACCGATGACCTGCTGATTACAAATCAGCTGCTCTACCAACTGAGCCACAACGGCATAACTGTTTAACGTAGAAAAATGACTCCACCGGGAATTGAACCCGGGTTACCGCCGTGAAAGGGCGATGTCTTAACCGCTTGACCATGGAGCCTTAATTTTTTATTTATTATTTCATAAGAAAAACTCCCCGAGCTGGGCTCGAACCAGCGACCCTTCGGTTAACAGCCGAATGCTCTACCACTGAGCTATCGAGGAATATTCAGGTAAACATCTTACTCTAACGAGTATTAAGTGTATACCTTCAAAACTTCACACAAAGAGTTAAATACTATCTAATCCATCCTATTACCTATTCCGTTTGGTTATGCCCTCGACCTATTAGTAACAGTCAGCTCCATACATTACTGCACTTCCACCTCTGTCCTATCTACCTTGTCGTCTTCAAGGGGTCTTACTAACTTGACGTTATGGGATATCTCATCTTGAGGGGGGCTTCACGCTTAGATGCCTTCAGCGTTTATCCCTTCCCGGCTTGGCTACTCTGCTATGCTCTTGGTAGAACAACAGATACACCAGCGGCCAGTCCAACCCGGTCCTCTCGTACTAAGGTCAGCTCCTCTCAAATATCCTA
>NZ_FQZY01000039.1 GCF_900142165.1 Hespellia stercorisuis DSM 15480 | reverse complement strand
GGTCGAAAGAAAAAGACCAAGGTACTAAATCTAATTGACAGACTTGTGAATTACAAGGCATCAGTCTGCTTATTTATAAAGAATCTCTGTGTTCCGTTTGATAATAACCTTGCGGAACGTGATTTGCGCATGATTAAGGTTAAAACCAAGGTCTCAGGATGTTTTCTCAGTGAGGAAGGCGCACAGGAATATCTTACAATCATGAGCTATATTGGGACTGCTCATAAGCATGGAATAAATGCTTTTACAGCAATCAGAGAAGCCCTTTTAGGGAATTCCGATATCATCTTTAACTAATGGAGTTCTGAACAGTTACGAAAATTTTATAGAAATGTTTTTTCCTTTATTTAAATATCCCTCCGGCGCATCAATCTCCTGGATCGCATACGCTCCGTATGGCAGAAGATTTTTCGCAGTGGAGGCGATTCCGTTTTCATCTGTAATGATCTTCTTTACCGTCTCCCCTTTTTTATAAATTTTCCCCTCCACATTCACCGGTTTCTTATTCTCGCTCACGATCGCAAAGACTGCGCCTTTGAGTGTTCCATCTCCCTGGGCTTCTGCTTTATCCATCTCCGCATCCTGCTTTTCAATTGATACGCCGCCGCGAAATACTTCATCCGGAATCGTGGGCTGTGCGAATGTCACATCCTCCGGTTTGGGACCTCCGGTAATCTGGCTGACAAACAATTCCGGATTCAGCCGATATCCCAGCGGTGCTTTCGTCTCGGTAATCACCACCGTCCCCAGCGGTAAGACAGCATGACCATCCATCATATACAGGGCATCTCCGGATATCAAATTCTCCTTCTGAAAACCGGCATATCCGTTGCTGTCTGTCTTAAATTTCCAGCTTCTTTTTGGCTTTCCCGCACTCTCGATCGTCTCTTTTGTGTAATATCCGTCATAATACTTCACCGTAAATTCCGTTCCCGAGAAGTCTTTGAGCCCTCCCTGTGTTCCGTGGCCGATCTCCTCGAACTGAATACCTGCCGCATCCATTTTTTCTCCTATAATCAGCGGCCGGTAACTATTCGGCTTCTCCTGCACATTCAGATATGCGGTCTCTGTGGATACCGCTTCCAGAGGATACACCGTCTCATCCAGAAAAAATCCCGCCGGTGCACACGTTTCCTTCACATAGCAGGTTCCGATGGGAACCTCCAGCTCATTGCTTTGTCCACTTTCATCCGTTGTCAGCTCTCCCAAAGGATTGGTACAGCCCTCATCTGAATATGCGGTGTAGACTGCCCCCGCAAGACTGTAGCAGGAATTTTCCTCCGTAATCTCATTCTCAGTGGACCGCTTCGCCACTTTGGCATGTCCCGGCAAATTGGCTGTCTTCACCACCGTAAACTGTGCCCCTGGAACCTTGGCTACAATCCGGGATATGATATTTCCGTCATATGCGAGTCCGTTTCCGTCCGACGCTCCATCAATGGAATGCCAGCATAGATCCGGATTGGACGCATCTCCCCAGTATATCGCCACATGGTGGTCTCCATATGGGTTTGCTTCACTTCCATCCCACATCCAGATAATATCACCTTTTGAACAGTACCCCGAAGTGAGCATCTCCTCTTTCGTGGAAAACACACGATGTTCAATTCCATAATTCACATACAATGTCGGCCAGTCGATTGCCGGCGGCATTGCTGGAATATTTGAAGTGTCACCGCCGCTGGCGACCGTCGCTTTGTACAGCGCATGCCACACGAATCCGGTGCAGTTCATCCCCGCACTCACACCGTCCGACGCAGCGCCAAAGCTGTTAATATCTCCGTTCGGGGAGCGCCAGTCATATCCTCTGTACGGTGTTGTCAAATAATAATCGTCATTGGCATGGCTCTCCAGCCAGTTCAGATAAATCTCCGGATCCATTCCCAGAAAATCTGCCAGCGGGGTTCCTGACGATGCTGTGCTGATTCCTTCACCTGCCTGACCGTTCTCTCCCACCAGAATCTCCCTGTCCCCGGTTTTCTCCGGTATATTTTCGTTCTCCGCCTCTGCTGTCGTATCCCCATCTGCATTTTCTTCCGGGTCTGCTGTCGCCGGGTTTTCTTGTGCATTCTGGTTTTTCATGATATCCGATTTTTCACCTGCCACCTCCCGGTCTCCTCCGCCATCTGGTTTCACATCTGCTGTCTCCCGGTCTTCTCCGGCATCCGGTTTTACGCCCGCTGCCATCTGCTCTTCTTCGGCATCTGGTTTCGCATCCGCTGTCTTCCGGTCTTCTCCGGCATCTGATTTTGCGCCCGCTGTCTTCCGGTCTCCTGCAGCCATCCGTTTCTCATCAATACCAGCCTTCAATTCTCCTCTATCCGAGGCAAAAGTCTGCCCTGCACCGCTCATACCCATGGTCGCAGCACACAAAATACATAGCACAAGAGCACACACTCTCGTCCAAAGTCTGTTGTTCTTTTTCATAATTTTCTCCTTTTTTGTAAAACGGACATTTCAGATCCGTTTACGCGCTCTTTTCTGAACATTTTACATAGAAAAATGCTCCAATTCTCTGATTAACATTCCAATTTTTTATGACAAACTATTCATACACAAACAGAACGCCCCCTTCCATGCATTTTTTTACTTCAGTAGTACTTTTTCCTCGTTTTGGATAATTGGGATGAAATTCCCATTGAATAATAGATCTTTCTTAGACGAGTAAGTAGATAATACTCCTCCTCTGATTTTTTGTCAATATACTTTAACAAAAAACAGAATCAAAAAAACAGAACCCCATATCATGGATTCTGTTTCTCCGTCAATTTATTCTGACGCTTATTCTAATGCTTTTCGGTTATTCTCTCTCTTTTTTCATATTCGCTTTCATATCCTGCAGCTTCTGAAGTCTCTCTCTCCATTTTTCAAACTGCTCAGAATGCTCCCTCGGTTTCATCTTAGGGAACGCCCGCACCAGACGTCTGGACACGCGGGATCCCCGGCTGGAAAGCTCCTGATATTTTTCTTTCAGTTCTGCAATATGCCCCTGCATTTCCTCGGAAATATCCTCCTGCTTCTCCATAGTCGCAGTCACACGGGTGAATATCTCCTCCCCGATCTGGTCGGAAATCTCGTGCAGCTCTTTCGCGATCTTTTCCATAGATTCCAGATGTTTGTTCATCTTCACAATACTTGCGGACGTCACATACAGATCCACAACCAGCAATGCCACCAGCACCACAATCAGAATCACGCCGACCGCAAACGGAAGATAAGACAGCACTTTTGAAAACAGTGGATGAACAAAATCAACGATCACCACACAGGCAACGCCCCACACCAGTGAGAACAGAAGGCACACGTATCCGCCAATGTTCAGTGGCTGTCCCGAATAATCCCACCATTTATTGTGGAAAATCTTATCCATCGCATAACCGGTCACTCCTTCCAGCACTGTGACCAGCACCACTGACGTCAGATACAGCAGGATCAGATTATCTCTCCACGGGGTCAGGAAAAACACAACCATGGTCACGCCCACTCCATAAATCGGGCAGATCGGCCCATTTAAAAAGCCTCTGTTCACAAACTTCCCGGACTTAACCGCCGCGTATCCCACCTCGCAACACCAGCCAAAAAAGCCATATATGAAAAAATACAGTAAAATGTCATAAAATGTCATAATCATACCTTTGCTTTCTATCTCCCGTAAATTCCGGTTATCTCGCACATCTGTCCCAACAGTTTCGTCGTAATCTGCCCCGGAAGCAGTCTCCATTTCCAGTTGTCCCCAATCGTCGATGGGAAATTAAAACGCGCTTCTTTTCCGAGCCCCAGATAATCCTGTATCGGAACGATACAGAGGTCCGCCGTACTGGCCATCGCCATACGAATCAGATCCCAGTGAATGGTCTCATCTTTGTCCTCGCTGCCGCCAATATACTTATTGCAGTAACCCTTCGCATACTTATTCAGCGTAGAATACCATCCCCGTACCGTGTCGTTATCGTGGGTTCCCGTGTAAACCACGCTGTTGTGTCCGTAGTTGTGCGGCAGATAATCGTTGGTGTGATCGGAGTCAAAAGCAAACTCCAGCACTTTCATCCCCGGATATCCGGTTTTACGCACCAGCTCACGCACCGTGTCCGTGAGATAGCCCAGATCCTCGGCAATCACGTTCACCTCACCCAGACGTTCTTTGATCAGAGTGAACAACTCGATTCCAGGTCCCTTTTCCCAATGACCGAACTCTGCTGATTTATCACCATAAGGGATCGAATAGTATTCATCGAATCCCCGGAAATGATCAATCCTCACAATATCATACATCTGCATGCAGTACTCAATCCGCTGCAGCCACCAGGCATACCCGGTCTCCCGGTGATACTCCCAGCGATAGAGAGGGTTGCCCCACAACTGCCCTGTCGCGCTGAATCCGTCCGGTGGGCATCCCGCCACTGCCGCCGGTTCATTTGCCTCCGTAAACTGGAACATCTGCGGCCTCGCCCATGTATCCGCACTGTCAAATGCGACGTAAATCGGTATATCTCCAACAATCTGAATACCTTTGGCATTGGCATATTCATGAAGATCCCGCCACTGCCGCCAAAACAGATACTGCTGAAAGCGATAGAAAAGCACTTCCTCCTCCAGCTCTTCCCGAATCTCCTGAAGCGGTCCCGGATGACGGTCCCGATAGACCTCATCCCACTCGGTCCAGCTCACGCCTCCATTTTTGTCCTTCAGCACCATATACAGGCAATAATCCTCCAGCCAGAATCCATTCTTGCTGACAAACGCCGCGTACTCCTCATGTCCCTTGCTCTGAAAACGATGAAACGCTTTGCGCAAAAGTTTGAATCTGCCGAAATACATCTTCTCATAGTCCACATATTGCGGATCGTCTCCAAAATCAACAGCATCGCACTCCTCGCGTGTCAACAGCCCCCCGTTGATCAGCTTCTCCAAATCGATATAATAAGGATTCCCCGCAAATGTCGAAAACGATTGATACGGTGAATCACCATAGCTGGTCGGTCCCAGCGGCAAAATCTGCCATTTCTTCTGCCCTGCCGCTTTCAGCTGATCCACAAACTCATATGCTTCACGCGAAAAACAGCCGATTCCATACCGTGAAGGCAGTGATGAAACCGGCAGTAAAACTCCACTTTCTCTAGTCATAATGCTTTTCCCAAATTCCTTTTCTATTTTTATGCTTTATACTTTTCTGTTCTTATAGTTCTGCTCTTATGTTCTTGTTCTTACATTCTTGCTCTTATGCTCTTGCTCTTATGCTCTTGCTCTTATGTTCTTCTTGCTCTTATGTTCTTGCTATCATTTTTTGTTATCACATTTGCTCTTGCACTTTTATTCTATGATACCGGAGAATAAAAGTCTTCTATTCTCTACTGTATCTTTTTCAGCAGATCCAGCTGGTTCTTGTATGGCGGATACCGAAACGGCAGATCCACCTTTGTCGACTTCTTCATCATGCTCTTATAATGTGTAAATGTATCAAACCCGGCCTTGCCATGATAACTTCCCATTCCGCTGGTGCCAACACCGCCAAACGGCATCTCCGAAGTTGCAAGATGACAGATCGTGTCGTTGATGCAGCCGCCGCCATAAGAAATGTGTTTCATCACATATGCCTCATTGCTGGCCGACTTTGTAAACAGATACAGTGCCAATGGCTTCGGTCTCGCATTGATATCCTGTACGACTTCCACCATGGAATCATAGACGAGCACCGGAAGAATCGGTCCGAATATCTCCTCGCTCATCACGTTATCGCCCCATGTAACGCCATCCAGAATCGTCGGTGCCATCTGTCTGGTCAGATCATTTACCGTACCTCCGGTCGCGATCTTCCCCTCATCCAAAAGTCCCTTCAGTCTCGTAAGATGCCTCTCGTTGATAATCTTCGGGTAATCCGGGTTCCGGCACGGCTCCTTGCCATACATCTTTGTGACCTGCTTCATCATCTGCCGAATCAGTTTGTCCTTCACGCTTCGGTGAACCAGCACATAATCCGGCGCAACGCAGGTCTGTCCCGCATTCAGGAATTTCCCCCACACGATGCGCTTCGCCGCCATGTTGATATTCGCCGTCTCGTCCACGATGCAGGGACTCTTACCCCCCAGCTCCAGACTAACCGGCGTCACATACTTTGCCGCTTTCTCCATCACCAGTTTTCCGACCTCCACCCCGCCGGTGAAGAAAATATAGTCGAACCGCTCATTTAACAGTCCCTCATTCTCCGCACGTCCGCCTTCCACGACCGCGACATAAGCCGGATCGAACAGCTCATCCACCATCCGGTGCATCAGGGCACTGGTTGCCACCGAGTACGCCGACGGTTTCAAAACCGCGCAATTTCCTGCACAAAGTGCGGCAATGAGAGGTGCAACAGTCAGCTGGAACGGGTAATTCCACGGAGACATAATCAGAACCGTTCCGTAGGGCTCCGGATAAATAAAGGATCGGGACGGAAACTGCGTAATCGGTGTGTGGACACGTTTTACTTTTCCCCAGCTTCTCAGATGCTTTATCGCATACCGCAGTTCTTCCTTCACAATACCGACTTCTGTCGCATATCCCTCCACCGGGGCCTTATTCAAATCCTGTTTCAGTACATTCAATATCTCATCATCGTGTTCATTAATCCAGCGCTGCAGTTTCTGAAGCTGCTCCATCCGAAACTCCAGATTCTTCGTGGTTCCCTTTGCAAAAAATCTGCGCTGATTCAGTATCATCTGTTTGTAGTCAGTCATACACGTTCCTCTCTTCTTACCCTTCGAGATACAATTCAATCGGGTCAATCGGATCGAACGGATTCTCGACCCCCATCTTCTTCTTCCTGCTGTAATGCTTTAATAAGCCACCGCCCTTATTATAAAACCAGAACGAATACACAAGAATCTTGTTGATCTTGCCGATCCGATCCTTCGTCGTCTTATTATACAGGCTGCCGCCCACCTCAAAAACGGTTCCCTTGTGAATCATGGCGATCAGCTCCGTCTCACACGAAACCGGCTCCGGCAGAACCGTATAAGCCTTGCTCACACAGTTCGGCTTGTGCGCATCACTTCCGCCGACACAGATCTTACCGTATTTTTCCGCAAGAGCACGCGCACCTGCATTTGATTTCTCTGACTCGCAGGCATTAAACCCCTCCACAAAATCAAATCTGGCCATAATATCCGGATTTTTGTTGTAGCGCTCCGCGTTGGTGAAACTCATGTATTTCTCTCCGCACGGATGCGCCGGTCCCAGCACTCCGCCATTGCGATGAACCAAGTCAATCAAAACAGACAACGGCAGACCTTTCATCTCCAGGAGCCGCATCTTCACACCCTCCGGCATGATTACAAGAATGTGTCCCGCGTCACGGGTGTCGTACTCGATACCCTTGAGCACCACAAAATCTGTATGTTTCTTTCCCTTCATGTTCTTCTTCCAATAACGATATCCGTTATACGTATCATGGTCCGTGATCACCATTCCCTGAAATCCATGCTGCTTCAGTATAGTAATATATTCGTCCAAGCTTACCCTGCTGTCCACTGAGCCTTCCCTTACATGACAATGCATATCTAGCTTCATAAGTAAGCCTCCTTTCCAGAAATAATCTGGTGCCCGCCAGGCGAATCCTTTTTCAGCGCGGCACGCTAATTGTAATATCCTCTAGGTAGATTATACAACCTGAAGCGGATTCCCGCAATCTTATTCATAATTTGTTTCGATTCTGGCAAGAATTACCTTCACTCCCAAAATACAAATGATCCATGCAATCATATACGCTACCGCCGGAATATTCATTTCCGAAAAGCTGTATAACACAACCGCCGCCAACAAAATAAAGACTCCTGCCGCAATCACAATCCCTGAAATAACTGACTTTTTAATACACATAAAAATGCACCTCTCTTTCGTATGAATTTATCATACCAGGAGCGGTGCACTATAAAACGGACTCAGCCTATCTTTAATCTATATACTGGATGTCATCATCGTCGTCTTCATCCTCTTCCACTTTTCTGCTGACCTCATCGTCATCGTCCTCATCGTAGTAATCGTCAGCATCCTTATCCGCCTCCACTCTGTCCACATCGTCCAGAAGGCTTCTTGCTCTGTCCACTTCATTCTCCGTGGAGATTTCTTCCCGGACCTTGTTCGCCTTCGCCACATGCTGTTTTACCTTGCGGTGTGATTCCATGATAAACTGCACCACGATTCCAAGAATCGCCAGAACCGCTCCGATTGCATACTCTGCAAAAGACCACGGAATCGAAATCAGCGCCACAATATATCCAGCCGCAGTAAGTCCTCCATGTATGCCGGTCAGGAAAATTATGATTGGTTCGAGAAATTTAATCGAAAGCACAGCCAGAACCAGACCAACTGCAGCGCCAACCAATAACATCACCATGTCCGCAGACGGGAAAAATGAAAACACGATCGCCGCACCAAGCAGCCAGGATATAATGAACACACCCACGCGAAACAGCCAGAAGCCCAGAATCGCCATGATCACTCCAGCAACGCCTCCGATTGCAAGCACGGTCACCGAAGAGGACACAAACTGAGATGAAATTGCTGCACCGGCACAGAATCCGATCAAAAAACCAATCAGTGCAGACCAGATGCGAATCAGCTTCAGTCCAAAGAAACAATTTAATAATGCCACCACCAGTATGGCAACTGTGATCCCCATTCCAGCCTCTGTAATCAATTTCTGCTGCTCTGCCGTCAGGTTTAGTCTGACCCCCAGCAGATTATTTAACTGGTCCATATTCATATTCGTATTCATACGTATTCTCCTCTTTCCTTATTAATCCATGTACTTTTGTGAAATCTCTTTCAACAGACCCTTATACTCCTGTCTCACTTCCTCCGGCGACAAAATCTCAGCCCCGTCCCCCAGACCGGTCAGCCATCCAAAAAACTGATCACTGACAGCAATGTTCACCCGTGCAATAAAGTGTTCCGGCCCGTCCTCACGAACGGTCACTTCCTTGCCGAACCGGTCTATGATAACGCCGATCAGCGAGTTGCGAAACCGGATCCGCACCGTCTGTTCTTCCCCTGCGAACATCCCGAATGTCTTCTTTGTATAGTAGGCCAGATCACATCTGCCAAATTCTTCCTGTCCTTCCCTCGGCAGGTCTAAGATCGATATCTCCAGCATCTTATCCACCCGGAAGTGCTTGAGGATTCCCACATTCTCATCGTATGCAATCAGATAATAATTCTCATCGTCCCAGGTCAATGCCCAGGGACTCACCTGATACATTCCGCCTCCGCGCCTTGGTTTTAATTCCTTTTCAATGGTCCACTGTGTATATTGAAAACGAATCTGCCAATTTGAAGCAATTGCCGTGTGCAGCTTGTCCACATTATAATAAATGCTCTCGTTCATGGTCTTAATCCGGTTGGACACATAGACCTGACGCTGCAGCTGCCTCGCCTCGTAACGGCTGGTGAGCGATTCAATTTTCTTGATGAGACTGCTGGATTTTCTCTCTGTGATAAACTTGGAAGACTGAACGGCATCCACCAGAAGCTTTAACTCCGGCAATTCAAAATCATGACTTGCCAGATAATAACCCGCAGGCCGTTCCTTGCGATATTCAATGTCCATTCCGAATAACTTCAGCGTATCAATGTCGTTGTACAGACTCTTGCGTTCTGTACTCACACCATACTCAGCCAGCCGCTCCTCCAGGTCATTCCTGGTGAGCGAATGCTTCTCGTCCGTCTCCTCAGAGAACATCTTCATAAGATACAAGATCTTAATCTTCTGATTGTAAGATTTTGGCATCTGATAATCTCCCCTTCTCAGCTAATCCCCTTGCAAATGAAACCATATGCCCCCAGACAGCTTCATTTATCTTATATATTTTATCACAGATAACTTCACTTACACAACACCCAAATCAGAAAATTCAGAAGCCCGCACCATAAGTCATTTAGGGACAGGTCAAAAGTGCAATTGGGGACGTAGCAAAGTTGCAACTTTGCTACGTCCCCAATTGCACTTTTGCACATTTTTGTACAAAACGCAAAATGAAAGTGAACATTAATCGTATCTTTCAATTAATGTCCACTTTCTAATTCGATGTCTCCAATGGATTATACCTCACTTCAATTTTTTTGTTTGCTAACCTTACGGTTTTAGAATATTTCTGGTGGTCTGTACCTTCCTTTCATAAATTTCTTAAGAATTATCTTTTCTCGTCGGATAAATTTCTTAAGATTTTTGTTTCTTTTTTTCTTTTCTTCTGTTTTATTTCTTGAATTCATATTAGCATTTAATTCATAGGATGTCAATACTTTTATCTTTCTTTTATGTATTTTTATATTAATTTTCTGTCAATTCAATTCTTAATCTCCATTTAATCTTATTCTTTCGTCAATACGGCAAGCTGCTTTCTCTGTTTTCATTCACTTGCAATTTTCTGCTTTTCTTTTTTATGCTTCAATAGCGTATTTTCAAAACGCAAAAAAACTTTTCAAAAATTTAACATTTTTCTTGCATTTTCAAAATATTATAGTACAATATGAAGAAACGAGGACATCGGTGTCGCCAAGACATTTATGTTCTCTTTTTTTATATATTTCAATAAGATTACTATGAGAATGAAGGGAGCAATATTTATGAAAACTTTTTCAAACATCCTGTCCACCATTGATAGTATCGTCTGGGGACCAGTCATGCTGGTTCTTTTAGTCGGTACCGGAATCTTTTTAACAATAAGAATGAAATTTCTGCCCTGGCGGAACTTAGGTTACGCCTTGAGGAGCACGCTCAGCAAAGAGGCGCGTACCACCAAGCGGGGCGAGGGAGATATTTCTCCTTTCTCTGCACTGACAACTGCGCTTGCGGCGACCATCGGAACAGGCAACATCGTAGGTGTCGCCACCGCCATGGTGTCCGGCGGTCCCGGTGCCCTGGTGTGGATGTGGATCTCCGCCCTGTTCGGTCTCTCCTCCAAGTTCACAGAGTGCATGCTGGCTATCAAATACCGCGAAGTCAATGAAAAAGGGGAAATGTCCGGCGGTCCCATGTACACGATGAAGAAAGCATTTAAGAATAAGACCTTCGGCGCTGCCATGGGATGGATCTTCGCACTGTTCGCAGTCATCGCCTCCTTCGGAATTGGTAACCTGACACAGGCGAACTCCATTTCCAGCGCGCTGGATACGACTTTCGGAATTGCAACACCAATTACCGGCGTAGTTCTTACCGTACTCGCACTGATCATCATTGTCGGCGGTATTCAGTACATCTCCAGGGTTTCTTCTGTCGTAGTACCGTTCATGGCCGTCTTTTATGTAATCGCAGGTCTGATCGTCATCATCGGCAACATTGAAAATGTACCTTCCGGCCTTGCCATGATTTTTAAAATGGCTTTCAGCGTCAAAGCTGTCGGCGGCGGTCTGTGCGGCAGCATCACCGCCGCCATGATGAATGCCATGCGTTTTGGTGTTGCACGCGGTGTCTTCTCCAACGAAGCAGGTATGGGTTCTGCTGCCATCACCGCCGCTGCCGCAACCACGGATAATCCGGTTCGTCAGGGCTACATCAACATGACCGGTACGTTCTGGGATACCATCGTTGTCTGTACCATTACCGGTCTGTGTATCGCAAGCTCCGGCGTCCTTGGAACCGTGGATCCTGTAACCGGAGAACTGATGACCGGTTCGACCCTCACCATCGCTGCCTTTTCCACGGTGCTCGGCGGTGCAGGCGGATGGCTGGTTTCCATCGGAATCACACTGTTTGCATTCTCCACAATTCTTGGCTGGGAATACCACGGCGAAAAGGCCTTCGAGTACCTGTTTCAAACACACAAATATAACATGGTCTACCGCATTGTCTTCTCACTGATCGTATACATAGGCGCTACCACCGCACTGGATATTGTTTGGAATTTTTCCGATATTGCAAATGCGCTGATGGCCATCCCGAATCTGATCTGCATGCTGGCACTGAGCAGCACTGTGGCAAAGGACGTACAGGAATTTCAAAAAGAAATTACTGCTTCTAAAACTGCAAGATCCAAATAACAGACATCTCCCTCCCCACTGCCGGCGTGAAGAGCACCAGCAGCGGGGAGTATTCATTGCCTGCGGACGTTTAGACCGCAGCACTGTTATTTATACACAAACTGAAAGATGGGCATCAACCTTATACTACGATCAACACCCATCTTACTGTGATATCTCTATCATACTTTTGACCTCTTTCTCGAACCTGTTCTTTGTGATTTGTTTTTGAAATCCTTATCTTTTCTTCTGTGGATTGCATAATCCGTGGATTTTTCATCATCTTTCAGATTCATTAAATTAGGTTTTTTAGTTTTACCTACTTTGCATTGTAGGATTTTTTAAATTACGTTTAATATTTTGGTGGACTGTACCTCTCTTTCTTTATTTTATTCTCCTCACAAGTGTTTTACTCATGATTCTTTTTTCTTGTTTTTTATTCCTTTTCTTCTTTTGTTGTATTTATATTATCACACTTCTTTTGATTTGTAAACACTATTTTTATAGTTTTCTCATTTCACACATAATTTATCTGTCAATTTAATCAGTCATTCGCATTTTACCCTTATTTATTCGTACTCATCCGAATTTATCTGCATCTATCCGCATTCATCTGCATTTATCTGTATTCATCTGCATTTATCCGTATTTATATCTTCACTTATTTTCAGTAAAACGGACATTCACAATCCGGTTCTCTGCTTTTCCTCTTATTCCCGGCAGCTGCTCTTTCCTGCCCCGCAAGAGCTCCCTCCGGACCAGCAAAGGCTCATTTTATTCCATCTCTTTCTTCTGCTCCCCGTCATCGCCTCTGTGCATCTGCTTTCGGTGCTCCCGCAGTCTGCCGTACAGTTCCGGATTATCCCGCTCCAGACGTTCCTCGATCTGGTGCCTGCGCATCAGTATCCGCGAATCCACATCCTGCTCCCGCCAGCCCAGTCTGTGTGCCAGTTCCGGCAAATGCTGTTCCAGACGTTGCAGCAGATCATCCTCCTCAATGCTGCCCATCGCATGCCAGCTGCTGCTCTCATGCAAAAGCGCATCCAGCGTCTCCTCCCGGTTATCCGTCGGCTGTGCATGTTTCAGGATCTCCTGCACATGTTTTTCCAGCTCATCTCCGGCGTCCTTTCCGAATGCCCACTCAAATTCATTGATCACAAAATTATCCCGCACCTGCCTGCCGCTCTGCTGCGCCTGTGCCTGCGTCTCTCCCTCGGTCGGATACGGCCTGATATATCCGGCATCCGCCAGAGCCAGCGAAATCGTCCGCCTCGCCACACCATCCTCCACCAGATGACCGCATCCCATCTTCCGGAACTGATCGTTGATCTCCCCGATGTGCTCCGTGATATAAAAACGGATTCTCTGCTTTTTCATCTTCTCATTCAACAGCTTCAGCCGGTCTGCCGCTGTGATGTCAATGCTGGTCATGCCGCTGGCATCCACGATCACCACCTTCGTGTCCTCCCGGATGCTGCGCTCGATGTCATTCTGAAAGCCGTCCACATTGGCAAAAAACAGATTCCCGCTGAACCGGTAGATGACCACGCCCCGAATCGGCCTTGCATTGCGGTTTCTCCGCAGACTGTAAAAACGCGTATGTCCCGGGATTGTCCCCAGAAATTCCTTCGGCGGATTGATTGCCTTTCCGAGCAGCGTGATAAACGAGAGCACGACGCCAAGCATAACGCCGTAAATAGTTCCCAGAACCAGGACCCCCAGAAATGCTCCCATAAATATCTTAAATTCCCCCTGGTCCTCCCGGAACAGCCGGACCGCCAGATCTGCCTCCACCACACTGATCAGTGCCGAGATAACGATTGCCGTCAGGACCGGCACCGGCAGATACCCGATAAATCCCGTTCCGAACAGCAAAAGCAGCCCCATTGCAACACTCGCCACGATCGACATCAGCTGGGTCTTCGCCCCGTACTGCTCCGCCATCACCGTCCGCGATACACTTCCGCTGGTAACGCAGCACCCCGTAAATGCACCGGCAGCATTTGCCACTGCATAGGTGAAGATCTCCTGATTATCTTTCAGTTTATAGTCATTTTTCATAGCAAAATTATTGGAAGACAGCAGCGTTTCTGCCAGAATCACGATCGCCACCGCAAGGCTCATCCCCAGCCCCTCCGTCACACCGAGGGCAGAGGTCTCCGGCACTGCCAAATGTGGCAGTCCGCGCTCCACAGCCGGGAGCAGTGCCACACCTTTCTCGTCCAGATGAAACACCAACTGCATTCCCGCGCCCACCGCCATCATGACAACCGCCATGGGAATCTTCGGATTGATCCGCTTCGTAAACAGAATGATTGCCAGCGTGCCGACCCCAAGTGCCAACGAGAGTAAATTCGCATTCCCGACCGTCTCCCCGATGTTCTCCACAAGCTCCACCAGTTCTCCTGTGCCCGCACGTCCGCCATAAAGCTTCGGCAGCTGCATCAGAATAATCGTCACACCAATTCCACTGATAAAACCGCCCATGACCGGTGCAGATATGTACTTGACCAGCCGGCCCGCTTTGAAAGCGGAGAACAAAAACAGCCAGACTGCGGTAAAAAATGTGATCACCGGAACCAGGTGCACCGCCTCCGCTGAGCCCGCCGTCACTCCCGCCGCAGCCACCACGCCACCGAGAATAGCCGCCGGAGCCGCATCCACGCCGAATATCATCTGCGGTGATGTGGAAAATACAGCAAATACAAAAATAGGCAGCAAAGAGCCATACAGCCCATATACTGCCGGCAGCCCTGCAATCTGCGCATATCCCATGGAAATGGGGATGGAGATTGCCGCCACAATCACTCCCGCCAGAATATCTGACGGGAGATTCTTTTTATCATAATTTTTTAATGTTGGGAAAAGTCTGATTTTCATACTCTGCCTGCTGCCTCATCTGTGACTCTGATCCGCACGTTTTCACTACTGTTCTTTTGATGCCTGTTCTTTTAATGCCTTCTCATAGAACTGCAGCATATTCTCGTAGGTCTGCTTGTCCTTAGATTGATTTATGCTTTCACCGTATCCTGCATAAGAATCATACACATTATACGTTCCAACCGTATCCTCCGTTTTCTTCGTCACCGTCGCGATCCATACCGTATAAGTCCCTGTTTTCTGATTATAACGCATGACCGGTACCGTTGTGCCCGGTTCACGATCTGAGATGTCCTCTGTTGACCAGTAAAGAAATGCTTCTCCCTCTGATTTCCCCCGAACATAGCTCCAGGATTTTGCCCCCATTTTTTCAAAATCAAATCCGGCCTTCTTCAAAGTCGCAACGGCCTCCTTTGCTGCACTCGGAAGTTCTGCTGCTCCTGAATCGACTCTGGATACTAACTTATCTCCATTCTTTGCCTCACTTAATATCTGTAATATCTTCTCTCTCTGCGTCGCATCGCCAAAGGAAGGCACACTGCCATGTTTTGAGCACACCACTTTAAATCCCGTCTCCAGTGTCGCACCGCTGGGTGAAATAGAAAAAACGCCTTCGCTCGGACACTTCGCATCATCTTTTTCAATCATCACAGGCAGCAATGTCTCCGGTGTTTCCCCCGCATCTTTTTCATCCAGCAGCTCCGCAACTATATGCCGCTGCAAAGTCTTACAGTTTGCCGCACATGTCGCTTCTCGCGCTTTCTTCAAACGGTTCGTAAACAGCGGGATCGATACCGCCACCAGAACCGCGATAATTGCAATCACGATCAAAAGCTCTGCCAACGTAAAGCCCTGATTTTTTTCTCTCTGTTTCATATTCATCCTGCTCCTTCAACAAACCTGTCCCCATCTCACTCCCGTTTATCATATCCATATTTTAACACTTACGGGTGCTGTCTGTCACATCAAATGTAACTTTTGGAATGAAAAATGATAGAAACAGCAAAGTGAATGCTCAAAAAGACAAGATCCACAGCAGATTTCGTCCGCCATGGATCTTGTCTTCATTCATTCTATTCTACTCTGTGCTTCAGTTTCCGACATCCGCAGCGCCTGCCATATCACTCCCGGCCTGCGGGCCTGTGTTCTGTGCTTCAGTTTCCGCCATCTACGGCACCCGCCGTATCACTCCCAGCCTGTGTTCTCTGCCTCTGTTCCCGCATCCGGTAAATACGCATCCCGTGCGTCTGTATTCTGCACGTCTGTATTCTGTACGTCCGTGTTCTGCGGATCTGTGCTCTGCTCCTCTGTACCGTATTCACCTGCATTCTGCGTCCCGGCATTCTGCGCGTCTGCGTCCTGCACGTCCTCTGTCACTTCACTTTCTTCCTGCGCATCTTCTGCGTTCTGCTCCGGCGTAATTCCACCTTCGATCCGTATGGTGTCTTTCTCGCGCTCCAGGTTGTAGATCAGAGTCGGATACACACCATTATTCAGATTCCAGAGTCCGTCTGCATTCAGCGCATCAAATGGAATCTCTTCCACCCCGTTCCACACAAAGTCTCTCTTCTCCTCCAGGTCGATATTCTCGCCGTTCAGGAACGGATATGCACTGGCTGTCACATAGCCATCGCCGTCAAACTCGGCTCCATAGCATGACCAGATCTCCTGCGCTGCATTGCTGCCCACAAAGAGTCCGATTGCCGCATCCTCTGACGGATTGTCAAACCGGGCAACTCCGTAATCATTTGCCAGATTGCTCGTATGCTTCTCATCCTCCGTCGATCCCACAAAACCACCGATTGTTCCAGAAGCCTCCGCGATAATACTCTTGCTCCAACAGTTTGTGATCGCACTGTTTTCCGCTCTGGTCCAGCCGACGAAACCGCCGTAGATAGGCATGGTCTTCTCCGTATTGCCGGTCCGCAGACTGATGGCTGCAGCCACCGCCGATTTTTCGATCGTTCCGGTATTGTAACCCGCAAATCCACCGATCTTCGCCGTATGGCCTGCCGCATTCTGCATCCACAACTGTCCGATGTTATCCGCATCGTAATAATAATTCTGAATCAGTCCATTGTAATAGCTGTTCATCACTACGCCGTCATTGTATCCGACCAGACCGCCCAGATTCATATCCAGACACTGGCTGTCCACCTGGATCGTCACATCCGAGTTCACGTTGACCATCACACCATGCTCTGTCACCTGACCGGCAGCCGAACCGATGGAGCCCTTCAGGAAGCTGGTACTCTCATCTCGCATCATATTTATGCTGCCGGAAATGTTTACCCCGCGCACCGTACCGTCCACACTCGCAAACAGACCGCCGAGCAGCGTCTTGTGCTTATCATTCCTGCTCTCATCCGCTCCCGTATAGCCGTTGCCGTCCACACTGGTAAATGTAATCGTCTGCTCCAGTCCCGTGATCGAATATCCGTCCGGGATCTGCTCCGATGCATCGATCGTTTCATCGGCGCTGGAATCCGTCATCGCCCGCCCCTCGTAAATGAGGCCTGCGTCGTAGTTTCCGGTAAAGCTGTAAACGCCATCCTTTGTCCAGCTTGAAACACCGCCAATCGGCTCAAAGTTATCTGCGCTCAGTGCAATGTCCAGTGTCTGTCTGAACGCCTTTGTCACATAGCTCTCCTTATTTGCATTGATACTGCGAAGCTGTGCGTTGGTGCGGATCTGGTATGGACGTCCGCCATCCTCGGCGGTATCGCCCAGGGACTTTCCTGCGGAAATTGCTGCCGCGAAGTCATCGTTATAGCTGTACGCCGCTGTTTCCCCTGTGTCGGAATTGTTCACCCTCACAGTAACCGTTTTATGCACATCATCCTGTATCAATCTGTAATAATCATAATCCACACCATCAATGTTTACCGCTGCTGCCGGTCTGTCTTCCGTCTTCGCTCCGCTGCAGTCCGGTTTCATCCCTGCGGAAATGAGGATGCCGAAGGATGTATCGGTATCTGCCAGATTGAAGTCCTTCACCGTGGTCAGCGTGTTGTATGGAACTTCATCATTAAATGTACCGTCTGTAACCGCGTACCAGCCCTCGTAGCCCGCATTGTTGTTTTCGTAGTAGGCAATTCCGGTGTGGACCAATGCCGCAGCATCTTCAACGTCAGGCTCCGCTTCTGTGGCCTGTCTCTCCTGCTCTTCAGCAGCAGGCACTGCTCCTTCACTCTGCGCATCCATATTCCCGGATTCCACTTGTTCTGTCGTACCTGACGGCCAGTCGCCGTAGTGCTGCATCGTCACCTGTTTTTCAGGATCCAGGAGCGTGCCCTGCTCTACATATGGTAATGCAAACGGGTATACACCAAGCCCTGCTGAATAGGCATGTGTATTAGACTCTGATGCACGATACGCGCCCACTACCGCATCTGAGGACAGCGCCTCAAAAGAGACAGCAGTTCCAATTTCAGTTTTACCTGTTACCGATGTAGTATTCAAATATCTCAACGTGCCGTTCTTCTCACCGCTTTCAAATACAAACGATGTACCTTCGCTGCTGTTTAACCCGTTGCTCTCCAGCGCAGCGTAGCAATTTGTACTGGCTTTCCCCATATCGCTTGCAAATCCACATGCTTTCTCCTCTGCACGGATCGTTCCCAGAACATGACAGTCCGTTATCCTGCCGCCGTCTTTATTTGCTCTTGTAAAACCATAAGCGTTCTTTGACTCAGACAAAATGTGAGCATTCACATAACATGAAACAATCGTTCCTGTGTTCTCCTTCGCAAAACCACTTGCCTCTCCTGCTGCTGTTATTTCACCGATAAAGTATGTATTTTTTATTGTTCCCTCATTCGCATTTACAATTCCAGAAATATCCGCCTTGGTATTTTTTATGGAGACACTATGAATATCGTTTGCTCCAGGACGTACACTGCAGCTGTTAATTGTACCCGTATTCGTTCCCGCCAAAACTCCCAGATCACTTTTTTCGCTCTCTATCTTCACATCTGTCAAAGTAATATTTTGAACCGTTCCTTTGTTGTTTTTTATAAACGGCAGGCCTAATCCCCAAATCGTGTAACCGCTCACATTATTTCCGTCCTGTACTGTGGTGGAAAGCAAAGTTCCTCCTAACTGTTCAATAAGATATCCGGTAGATTCATCAGCTGTAAGTGATGAAGCGTCAATGTCCAGCGTCTGAATAAACGTATACGCACTCTTTTTTCCAAATTGCAAATCTCCGCCAGATTGTAAATTCTGTAATTGTTCTGCGGTACGGATATAAAATGTGTTCTCGGCCAATGATGTTTCAGATGCGATGGAATCCGCAAAATATGGGGTCATATTCAGCTTTTTCCCATCATTATCAATCGTCAAAGTCACTCTTGTTTTTCCTGCTTTTGAATACGTCACTGCAGTCGGTAACGGCATATCATAAGCTTTGTAACCCGTTATTTGTATATTTTCATTCGTTTTCAGGTTGCCTATCTTTTCCCAAAAACTATCACCAATGCTAATCCTTTCATTTCCTCCTCCCGTCAAAGTATCACTCAACAGAATCACATATCCAGATTCCTGAACCGTTTTCCCAGTTGTTGATACCAGCTGCGGAACCGAATAAATCTCCTTACCGTCATGACTTATTCCATGATAATATGTTGTTCCATTAACGATTTCATAATAAACCAAACCGCCCTTTCCTATATCCGGTGATGGAATCATCGGCCAGTCGCCGTAGTGCTGCATCGTCAGATACGCATCATCTGTTGACGGCAGTGCAAACGGGTAAATATTTTCTGATTCGTCCGTATTCAGCACTCCGTATTTGTGAGTCGTTTCCGCTGTTGCTTTCTGTGCTGTTGGGAAAACTGCTTTCAATTCTTCGCAGGACTTTTGCTCTGCCCCATCATCTGCGTTCAATGTGATATTCTTTTCCGTAGATTCCAGCGAATAGCAATTCGTATATGTTCCACCACCCTTTTTCTGGCCAAATAAATATCCAGCTAGAGTACTCGAACTATTAAGTGATGTAAGCGCTGTGTAAGAATTACTGATCTTACCTGCATTAAGTTGAACAAATCCGAACGGCGGACCTACATTATATGTTAATGTTCCCAAAACATGACAGTTGTTAATAGTTCCGTCCCACTCATTCCAACGGCAGAATCCCGCCTCGCTGTTTGTAATACAATTTGCATAAGAAGCCTCTATGCTTCCCTCATTGGTATCACAAAAACCCGATCCCTTCACTGCTCCTATTATATAGCTGTTCTTGATAGTTCCACCCCAACTATTTGTATGAACAAATCCTCCTCCATTTGTCGTGTTGATATTTACATCTTCATATGTGCCTTCAGCTTTCGGTCTGATGCTGCAGCTGTCTATTATTCCATGATTAGTCTCAGCAAAACCTGCCTTTGCACTTACCTTGGAGTCAATCAGCGTGACCCCCTTCACTCCTCCTTCAACTCCTGCTTGCCCCCCTATTGACTTAAATAAATTGCACTTCAATCCGACAATCTGATAACCATATGATGTGCCATTTAAGTTTTCATAGGATAAAGCAGTATATTCCGTGCCCAAGATATCTATAGGTTTTTCAAATTCTTTGCCATCAATATCCAATGACTGCACGAACTGAATATCAGTATACGCCGAAAACCTCCATGCATCCAAGGAACTCAAATTATTTAGATGTCTTACCGTTCTGACATATATTATTTTTTCCCTTGTTTCTCCTGCTTCTACAGAATCTGCAAAATGAGGAGTGAATGTGAATTTGCAGGAATCTCCTATTGAGTCTTCCGTTTTTTTATTACCTATAGGAATTGTAATTGCACCGCTTTGACGGTCGTCATACACGTATAATTTCCCTATTAGATTCAAATTATAAATTTTGTAATCTGAAAATAGTTCCCCTAAACTGGTTTCCAGACCCGTTGCCTCAGATACCACTTCTTTTAAGCTTTGAATCCCCCACACATCCATGCCCAGAGAACCTGGATCTACCGTTTTTGGTAGCAAAATCAAATACCCATCCTCCGATGCATACTTTCCAGGTGTAGTAACCAGGCCATTGCTTTCATCCACTGTAATTCCTTCCGGAATATCTGTTGTCATTACTTCCTTGTAAGTAGCCTCATTCGGATTACTTGCAAAGTTGGACGTAAATCCATGATAATATACCTTGCCATCCACTATCTCATAATAAATAAGCCCGATATCATCCGCGTCCGAATCTGAGACCTTCGGCCAATCCCCCCAGTGCTGCATCGTCAGATATGGTTCACCACTCGCCGGCAATGAGAACGGATACGTTCCGCCCGATAATTCTTCTGCGTACGGATGGCTCACTGTCTGGCTGGCTTCTGCATTGTCTGCTTTCGCCTGTGCCTTCATCTCTTCAGCCGTTTTTTCTGTGGCACCGTCTACCGCTCCATTGCCCTCTTCTCTCTTTAAGAAATAATTGTCCTTATATGTTCCACCAGTGCTCGTAGCCGCTGCAAATGCGAACAGATTTTTTGCGTTTGTTGTCCCGGTAACAGCATAACAATTCGTGATCGTTCCGTTTGGATCCTCTTTATTTCCATTTTCCCGCACAAACCCGATATTATTGCTGTTATCGGATGTCCCACTGTTATCAGACGTCCCGCTCACATTGGAATCACATATTGCATGGCTGTTCTCTATCGTTCCGCCAGCTCTGTTTGACTGACAGAAGCCTATGAGATTGTACGTCTTGTTGTTTGCATTGCTGCCGGCTGTCGCCTCTATCTTGCAGTTGGCGTAGCAGTCCTGAATCGTTCCGGTATTAACATCTGCGAACCCGGACACATTCACGGTCTTCGCCTTCTCATTTGGCTCTGCTTTTATGGTTCCGATAAAGCTGCTGTTTGTTATGGTTCCGCTATTCGTCCAGATAAATCCTGCCGTTGCCAATACGTTGTTCTGATCTCGATTTCCTTTTCGGTCAATCATGACACTGCCATACTCTGTTCCGGATGGACGTACCGTACAGCTCTCAATGGTTCCCTTGTTCGTCTGTGCAAATGCTACCGCTGCAGTTGTTGAAGATCCAACCTCCTCTTCTGCCTGTACATCAGTCAGCGTCACGCCACTCACACGAGCTCCTGCACCGATAGTTGCAAACATTGCTGTCTTGATGCCGCGCACTTCATATCCACTTACGACTTTGGTTTCTTTATCTGTAATTTTTTTCACCGTATAATCTGCCATTAATGCATTGTTTGGCAAATCAGATGTTGAAGCTGCAAGTGAGACCAGATACTGATAAGTGCACTTCGCGCCACGGTTCGTAAAATCTGTAGCAGTATAATCGATATCAATCTGCTGTTCGAACGTGTAGTCTTTATTTTGATAAAATGATGGCTTATGCACCAGCATTCCTAATTGACGCGTCGAACGAATCTTATAGGTGTTCACGGTGAGATCCTTCTCTGTACCATCGACCGGTTCAATCGAATCTGCGAAGTACGGCGTCATCACAAATTTAGAATACTTATTAAATTTGCCTAAGTCTGCGTATCCTACCGAAATTGTACTTGCACCTGCTGCAAATATTTTTTCTTTATCATCGGTCGTATCGTTCAAATCCAGGAAATACAGATCATATTTTTGAAGTGTCGAATCCGTATCAATGTAATTATTTGAGTTCACCTTAGTGAGCAGACTGCTGCTGTCAACTTCATTTATACGGGCTGTGCCCAACTGTATATCCAGCTTCTTTACATCCATATTTTTCGGCAGCAGAACGAGATAGCCGTCTTCCGCAACGTGTTTTCCCTTTTCTGTAACGAGTCCGTTCTCAAGCGTCTCTGTCCCCGTTGTCTCCTGCGTCTTAATTTCTGTGTAATTCCCTTTTAACAGTTGGTCCCCAAAATTAGAAGTATAACCATGATAGTATAAGTTGCCGTTTACCTTTTCGTAATACACGATTCCGAAATCATCCGATTTCTTTTCAGGAATCTTCGGCCAGTCTCCCCAATACCCCAGTCCAGCTTCCGTATTACCGGTCGCGGCTGTAAATGCAGGGAATGGGTATTTTTCATTCTCTGTTATCGCTGAATTGTATCGGTGCGTTGTGCCGTTCTCAAGGTCAATTTTAAATATATCGTTAGGGGTTCCATCTGTTTTCTTTTTATTTAACAATGTTACAAATGCACCATCCGCGTCCATAAATTCATCAAAATCTCGATATGTAACGTTTTCCGTGTATTTGTCACTGGAATCCACCCAGGAACTACACGCATTATATTCTCTCGCATCTTCGCGCAGATAGGTACACCCCGTATATGTCTCTTTTACAACATCATCCGGTACCACGACCTGCGTCGCGTCTGTCGCCGTAAAATCCTTCAGCTGTACGTAATTTCCATAATAAGTCGAGCCTTTCTTTGCTGCCGTCGTCAGCGTAATACTGCCCTTCGTCTGATAGCACTTGCCATCTTTCTTTACATACTGATATCCAACGATCGAATACGGTGTTTTCTTGTCAATTGCCGCCTCTACCTCTTGTGTTGTATACAGATTCTCAATGTCTACTACACTGTAATAGAAATAGAGCTGTCCGTTTTTGACCGTTAGTCTCCATGTTTTAATCAGATTTCGAATGTCCTTATAGATGCTGACTTCAAAGAGTTTTTGTACCACCGCGGATACAGATGGAGAATCGCCTCCGATCATTGCATCCGGATTTCCCCTCGTTGCTGCAGTAGAATCCACATTATACTTAGGTTTTGTCCCAATTAAATAGGATGCAATATCTGTATATTTTCCTATATCGGCACGGTTTCCTATTCCGTCTTCGTAACACGTCTCGCAGATATCCTTATCTGCTTTCGATAATCCAAGGGCGTCCATTGCATCCTTATCCTTCAGATCCAACTCCAGGAGCTCATAAAATTTGCCAACCTGATTCTGATTCAGATCTAATGGCTCCTGACGCAGACTGCCGCAGCTTCTGCCCATGAATCCGCCATGCAGTACCTGGTCGCCCTGACCAATCTGCTGGTCCACAATTCCGGTAGAATATGTATTGTTCAGATATGTAACGGAATTTTTTCCTGCCAGATCACCTACAAAACCGCCTACGATTGCTCCTCTTTTCACGATTCCGGTCGCATAACAATTATTAATATTGCTGATTCCCGCAATGATGCCCGCAAAACCACCGGAATAACTGCAGCCGGCCACCTGATCTGTTGTCTCAATGTTGCCCTTATAGTCCTTATTTAAGATATTTCCAGATGCATAAGACTCCGTAATGTCACAGCCGTTCGATACGCCAATGAATCCGCCCAGAGAAAGATTGCTTTGCTGTCCCTTCACCGGAACAGCCGCAAAACAGTTCTTGATGGTCGCTCCTGCTCCACTGCCGACCAGTCCACCTACATAGGACGATGCTTTTTCTCCAATAACCGCTATTTTACTTATTATTCCTGCTTCATCTGCATACTCGCCATTTTCATTGACCTGATAAGTCCCCTCAGCCAGACGAGTCGAATGTACATCACAATTGGACAGACTTGTTCCGGATGCAATCCCTGCAAAGCCGCCTGTATGATCCGCCGCTCCCCTCAGAGAAATATTATTTACGGAAGAAGAGGTAATCATTGCAGCGTTGGCTTTTCCTACAACGCCACCTATGCTCACATTATTCCCGCCACGGCATCCGAATGCGGCCTGATCAACGTTCACTCCCGTCAGCGTCATGCCGGCATCCACCAGCCCGATCACGCCGCCCACATTCATGTCTTCATTGTCCTCCGACTCAGACACAGGGACGGTTCCCGTGATATCAGAAACCGTGCTGTTCCCCATGTTCAGCTGACCATTTTCCAGTCTTCCGATCAGACCGCCCACATTATTTGCCGTTATGTTCTCCGGTAATTTAAGGGATACGTTTGACTCACAGGACAGAACTGCTCCGCCCGTCAGACTTCCCACCAGACCACCATAAGCAACCGTATTATCTGCTGTGAATCCAGAAAAAGACGGTATCTCCCAACCGCTTTGTGCAAGCTGAATCGTACTCTGGCTTATATTTCCAATCAGACCGCCCACGGAACACTTGCCGTCCGGATTCGGGATTCCTCTATACTCAATGCTGCATCCTCCGCTGACCGCCAGGCCCGGACCCCATAAAACCGTCATGTTTTTCCCATTTGCCTGGCTGATATTCCCAACCAGACCGCCATAGGAATAATGTGTACCGTACTCCTCTTCCATTGTTTCCGCAATCTGCATGGTTGTGTTAGAAACCCTGCAGGAGTTGAATCTTTCCGACATATCCAGAGTTCCTTTATCATCTGCGTTGTAAATGTTTCCGACAAATAATCCACCATAAATTCTTTTATCACCAGAACTGTCCGCAACCTGAATAGTAAGGGTGCCGCCCTCGTTTATTGCAATATTCTCAAAGTTCAAGCTTCTATTCTTAGCAGACAACGCGCTCAAACTGATTTCCCCGGCAAATCCGCCGATTCCGGCATTTGCACTATCTGTGGAATGTACCGATGTTTCATTTAATGTATTATTGCCCTCGACTGTGATGTTCTGATACTTATATCCGTTACTAACATTTCTTCCCCAAGTCTGAATCATCCCGGCCACACTGCCGATCACAGAGTCTCCTGTAATATTCATATTGGTCAGTGTCACGCTGCCACTCTCACTTGTATTAACGGAACAACTGTAGGCTGCTCCTACAAGTCCCCCCACATACTTGTTTCCTGTCAGGGTAGCTCCTGTAACGGTTACATTCTCTATCAGCGTATACAGCTTCTTGCTTCCATAAGTAGCAGCCCCATTATGTGCTGCACTTCCGATGACAGATCCCACATAATTGGTTCCCGTCAGATTGACCGCATTCAGTGTAAGATTCTGAATAAGTGCACCCTGCGTGTTGCCAAACATTCCCGTTGGAGTTCCTGCCGTATTCGTGATACTCAAATTAGAAATCACATGGCCATTTCCGTTATACGTTCCGCGGAATCCGACCGTGTCACGAGCGTTTGTCGCCGGTGTGTTCGCGGATGCCACAATTGGGACTACGGCTCCGACGCCTCCGTCAACCGCATCACTGGTCTGTCTGCCAAAATAATCCTTGACATAGGCTGTGGACGCGTTGTCAAAATTCAGATTCTGATTCTGCGCATAGTACAGATCCCTGTACTTTCCGTAAATTCTATTCGCATTATCACTCGGATTCTGCAGATCCTGCGTCATCATACTATACTGGCGTTCGGTCCGGATCAATACAACATTGCTTTCTGTTTCTATATTGGCAGCCCCCGGCATCTTTGCGGTATCAATTGCCGCATTGCCGTCTTCGCCGCAATTTTGAATCGCGGACTTCGCATAATGTGGATTACAGTAGAAGTAACCGTCACTGCCATTCATGCTCACTTTTATCTGACTGTAATAATTTGTAGCGGAAGATATCGCATCTGCCGCAAACAGATCCCAGAAACGCAGATAATAAGTTCCACTCTCTACTGTCAGTGTATCATCCGCCTCCAGAGCAGTATTTGCCGCAAGCGCGCTTCCCGCTCTCTGCCATACCAGATTGGCACTTCCGGCCGCATTGGCTTCTGGTCTCACATTCGAGCTTGTTTCATTTGCAAATTGCGTTTCCGTGATTTTGTGCGTAACTGAACTTTCCGCCCCGTTCACAGAGACCGTCGGCACCGCGGACTCGTTGGACAGAACAACATAGCCATCCTGAACGATCTCATATCCATTCGTCTGCGGATCGTCAATCAATGAATTTACTTTCAAATTGTTATTATACAATCCGATTGTGTAAGCTCCGCCCCTGGAATAAATCTCATAATAAGCCAGCTCTGCTTCGAATACCACTCCCGACCAGTCGCCATAATGAATGCCTGAAACTGCTGCCGGTTTTTCTGCCCCATTCGCTGTCTTTGCATTCTGCGCCGTTGTATTCACTGTGGCAAATGGATATGCCGCCGTATCCCATGTGCTGTCATAGTTATGTGTCTCGACACCATACGCCTCTGTATTGGCACTGTGCTTTGGTCTGATCTCGATGCTGTTGCTGTCGTCTTTGCTTTCGGTAAACTCTGCCGTCTGCAGCTGCTGGTAACCTTTTCCCGCAATCTTCGTGCTCCCCGCTGCCGCGCCGCTTCCAACGCCGGATAATCCACCACTGATCCCGGTCATGTAGTAGCAGCTTTCTATCTTTTCTTCCGTTGCTCCAAGCTTTCCGGCAAAACCTCCGGCGATGGAGGCGTCCGCTGATTTTTTCACCTTACCTGCGCTGTAGCAGTTTGTGAAAATTGATCCCGGCTGCTCATCAACGCCAATTAAGCCTCCGGCAATGCTGCCGTAGACTGAACATGTCGAGTAGCTGTTCTGGATTGTGATATTGGCTGCTGTGTTCGCGCCCACCAGACCGCCAGCAGTTCCCTCTGCTCCGGTCTGCGCCACATTATAGCTGGTGTCTGCATAGGTTCCATCCTCTGTATAACCACCAGAATAGCTATTCGTAATCATCGTATTGTCCCGGGAAATAGAGCCGACTAATCCTCCGGCTGTTCCGGTCTTCGTCCGAATCGGAACGGAGGCAAAAGAGTTCTTGATCTCAACTCTTTGCGTATCCTTCTCATCACTCCATGTCTGTATACTTCCAACTAAGCCACCCACAGATCCCTGCTCTGACTGCAGCCGGTTCGACACCGTCGCTTCATCTGCCCCGGCTTCATTCACTCCAGCCGTGTAAACGGCGTTCGAAGTATCATAAACACCCACATTATAAATGCGCGCGCCATTTCCATACACACAGCCAACCAGGGCTCCTGTGGCGGTTGTCGCCATTTTGCCGGTGATGTCCTCCAGCAGCAGGTTCTCGATTGTTACCGCGTTCTCACCTTCCGTGCCAAGCACCGGAAATACGCCGCTGTATTGTTTTCCGTCAAATGTATACGCCCCGAGCACAAAATGCTTTAACGTATGGTTTTTCCCATCAAAGCTGATCAGAGCTCTGTTCACAACGCCATAGAACGACTTCACCGATGCCGACGATCCCACACCATTTTCCTTATATTTGTAAATGGTCTGGTCATTCCAGCTCTGTGCATTATTCTTTTCGTCTTTAAAAATCTTACTTGTTTCCGTCCAGTCCAAATCCTTCGTCAGTTCTGCCTTCTGTACGAACTGACTCACTACCGGCAGACTCGAAGTCACCTTTCTGACCTCCAGCGGAAGATTCGAGATCTCTGCATTTAAGTTCTGCAAATGCCGAATGCTGGAAATACTTGCAACCGGAACGTCATTGCTGCCCTCGTTCTTATTCGGATTGTATTTTGCTTCGAACAGACTGTTGGTGTAGCCGTCCTTTGTCAGCGTGTTGCTCAGAGCCTTGCTGCTGGTACAGCTGACACGAACGGTGAGGTTCTCTCCGGGTATGAATTTCTTTCCGAAAATTTCCGCGAAGTGACCGCCACTCGTCGTTATATCGTCTAACGACAGTTCATAGTACGCCTCATTCTTTTCGGTCAATTTTGGAGACCAGAAGTTCCACCATTTTTCTTTTGTCCAGGAGGAGACTTTCTTTTTGGTGACCTTGGTACCATCGTAGCTTTCAAGCTCCAGTGGACAGGTCAGCGTCTCGCCGCTCTCCTCGCCTTTTATATTCACTACAATTCTTGTCCCGTACTTGTTCTGCTTCGTTTTGCTGTCAATAAAATTGGGATCTGTAATCTTGACAAGCAGTTTATCCGAATTGTCTATCTCAACTTTTATCTCGTCCAGCTTGACGTTTGCAAGCTTCTTCGCAGAAGCACCACCATAATACCCGATAATCGGTCTGTTCTTTTTGCGTGCATCTTTTGATTCCTTATCTGTCCCTCTGGATGCATTCAGCCCCTGATAATCCGATACAAATTCATCGTCTGTCTTATCTGTATAGAACACGCCATACACTGACGCCGTCACATAATCATACTCAATTACATAGCTGCCGCTGTCTTTTCGGACAAACTCATCCAGCGATCCGTAGGGAAGGATATCGTTCAGGATCGTACTCTTCGTACCATCCGCATCATTCGTACCATCCGCATCATCCAGCGTATGGGCGCCCGGTGTGTACACAATATAGTAAAAATGATGCGTCTCCGCTCCATCTTTTTTCACAATTCCTGTATCCGGCCATTCGAAATCCGCGCCGCTCTCCGCAAAGTCTCCCGGCTTCGTTGTCAGGGTCGTTCCAAAGTAGCCTGCCGCATCTCCGGTCTCTGTCGGAGCAACGGTTCCCGCCACATCTTCCTCATGTGTCTTCGCCAGCTTATCCCACTCCCCGGAGGCCTTCGCAGCCGTTATATGATTCTGCGCCGCCACAAAGATCTGCTTTGCCGTGTTGTCCATCTCGGTGAGTTTCAGACTTCTCTGATAGCTGATCAGAGCCACCATTCCGATCGCCGCCAAAACAGCAAGAATCCCTACCACAATTAATAATTCTGATAGGGTGTATCCTGCGTTATTCTTTTTGCGCCTTGTCGTCTGCAATTTCTGCCTTATTCGTCTACTCATATTCTCACCTGACTTGTGTAAGTCCCTTATTGTTTATCTATTTGTTCATCCGCTGTTGTCCGGTAATTTGTGATTTTTTTGTTCTTTTACTCAACATTTACAGAGCGTGCTCTGTGATTTTGTCCTCTGGAATTGCTCCCCTTACTCCTCCGAGGACGTCCCTGTATCGCTCGTCTCTTCTGTCTGCACCAGCCCCGCTGTGGATGTCGCATTCACCGCCGTCTCATAAAATGTCACGGTCAGGCTGACGTTCAGGTCCCCACTGTTGTTGATCCCTGTAGACTGTGTCGATGTCGTCGACACATCCACATCCTTGATCAGGCTGCGGTACTGACAGTTCTTCAGGCTCAACAGTATGTTCTTCATGCTGGCGTAGCTGCCGGTATGGAAGGATACGCTGATATCCCGTCTCACGGTATCTCCGGTCAGTGTTGCATCCGCAAAATCCAGATTAAATGTATCTGCGCTCGCCAGAATGCGGTTCAGCTCTGCAATCTCATTCTCCAGATTGTTGTAGGTTGCCACCGTTCCATTCAGCTGGGACTCGCCGCTGTCGATCTCCGCCTGCATCTGCTGCATCTTCGCCACCTTGGCCTGTGCTGTCTGCAATTCCAGATCCAGATCCTCGACACTGTATGTTCTCGATGCTTCAATGGCATCCACATACACGAACTTATAATAGAAGATTCCCAACAGAATCACCGCACACACCAGCAGCAGAATCTTCTCTCGCAATGTAAATCTGCGGTTTATCATGATGCATCACCTCCCGCTGTCTCTTCCGCCGCATCCGCGGCCCCCGTATCTGCTGTTCCTGCATCGGTAACTCCTGCCACATTCAGTTCAATCACGATATTGGCTGTCACCAGCTGACTGTTGCTCTGCGAGCTGTTGGTCGATGCCGTCGACACCGTCACGAAGGAGGTACGGTCATCGGCCTGCAGTGCACTCACCACCTGTGACACCGTTCCGAGATTTGTCTCGCTGAGCACCACCATCACCGTGTTGCCTGTCATCTCGAGACTCTGGATATCTGCTCTTGCCATCACACAGCTCTCCAGCAGATTCAGTACGGTAATCCGGTCAACCACCAGCAGTTCTTCTTCATTCATGTAACCGTTGGAATAATGGCTGTACTCCTCCTGCACGGCATCATAATCCTTCAGTGACGCGTTCATATCGTCGATCTGCTGCTGTACGTCCCGATAATTGCTCTCCACTGCCGATGCTTCGGATATGGGATCTGCCACCGCAAATTTTGAGAACGCCGCCAGTGCGATCAAGAACACCACAAACACTCCGATCTGCAGCTTGATGTTGCCCTGATCTTCTTCCCTCATCGCCAGATTGATGGATGTCTTCTCCGGGTATTTTGCTTTTGTAAGTTTCTTCAAGTCTCCATCCTCCTATCTATTGCCAGGTGATCCCCGCCGCCGCGGCACCGTTCAGCAGATCCTCGCGTTCTCCGCTGCCCGCCGGGAACAGGGTGTCAATTCCAACCAACTCCTGCTCAATGATGGAAGAGATCTCATCCAGAAGCGGCGTGATCATCGCCCCGCCTCCACAGTAATATACCTTTTCCAGTGTGTTGTCCGGATGGTTGAAGCTGTAGAAATTCAGCACCCGCATCAGCTCTACCGCGATCCGGTTGTAAAGGGAAACACAATCCTCATGGTTCCAGATGTCCTCCCGGTTCTTCTGCTTGTAGAGTTCGGCAATATGCCGATCCGCCCCGGTCGTGTCCGAGATGATGGACGTCATGGCCTCCAGCCCCGGTTCAATGTTGCAGGTCACGTCGTAATGTCCCTGCTTGTAAATGTGCAGCTTCACGGAGGTATGCCCGATATTAAGGACCCCATAATCCGGAACGCACTCTGTTTCTTCGCCCTCCAGCTCCTGGTATCTGCGGATGATATTCTCATACGCCACGATCTCCGGTGCCGCCAGGACCAGCTTCAGCCCGGCGCGCTTCATCATATTCCGGTACCGTTCCATCGACGCCTTCCGCACAGCCACCGCGAGCAGATCCATATTCTTCGGTGTACCCTTGTCATCTCTCTCCATGCCCACCACCGCGTAATCATAAAAATACTTTTCCTTCTCATCGGTGATATAGTCGTGGAACTCATACGGGAGATTCACCTTCAGCTGGTCTACCGTCATCGCCGGCATATTCACCCGGAGCACGTAGGTCAGTCCCTCCGGCAGAACGACCGCCGCATTCTTTCCCGGGATGTGCTGCTCCTTCAATGTCTCTTTGATAAAGTCTGCCATGGCCTCCCACGAGACGATCTGTCCTTCCCGTACCGTGTTCTCCGGCAGTTCCACCGCCACCATACGCTTCACGGTCTCCTCCTCACAGACAGCCATCTTCATCCTGTAATTTCCTATCTCAATTCCTATGTAAGTCTTCGCCATCGAACCATAGCTCCTTCCTGTGTCTGCCCCTGTCAAATGAATCGGTTTCTTCTAAAATAATCCAATATACCACTGCACCACTTCCTGTCCCACCAGAGTGGTCACAAGCGTTGCCGCCGCGATTGCCGGTCCGAACGGGATCCGGTTCTGCTTCAGGCCCAGTGCGAGGATAATCCCGAACAGACATGCGATGATCAGGTTCAGCAGACTGCCGCCGATTCCCAGATACAGTCCCACCATAAAGAACAGCTTGATATCACCGCCGCCTAAGCTTTCTTTTTTTAATATTTTATCAAATAAAAGTGATAAGAGCAGCATTCCGATTCCAATCGAGAGCCCGCCAATCAGACCCCTCGTGATCTGGCTAACCGCCGATTCCTCCATCAGAGGAATGGTGACTGCCCACCAGACAATTCCCACAATGATGAATACGTTGGGAATCTCGTAGATCTCCAGATCCACCAGTGCCAGTCCGAGCAGAATGCACACCAGCACCAGATAACGCAGTGCCTCAAAGCTCACATCGAACTTCCATACCACACTGACAAATGCCGCCGCCATGAGCAGCTCCGTCAGCATATACCGTGGAGAAATCTTCTCCCCGCAGTACCGGCATCTCCCGCCCAGGAACAGATAGCTGAATACCGGCACCAGATCCGCCGCACCCAGAGGGTGGTCGCAGACCGCGCAGTGGCTTCTGCCGCTCAGCACATTCTCACCATGGGCGATGCGCCACGCCATACAATTGATAAAACTACCAAAGACGGCACCAAGTATCCCAGTTATCACCAGAATATAGGCCGTCAGAAAAATATCCGTATGTAACATCAGTTATTGTCTCCTTTAACCCAGGATAGCGTCAGCTCCCCGTCCCGGCTCACCACCTTGATGACCATGGTACCCGGATCGCCGTAATACTTCTTATCCCCGATTTTCATTACTTTGTATTCATTATACCCTGATTTCTTCTCACCGTAAATGGAATTTGTCGGATGATCAAAATATCCCACATAGCCTTTACTTGTCAGGTGCACACAGTTTCCGCCTCCGCAGCTTCGTACTACACAGTCGCCGCCGACAGTATTAAGGCTTGCCACCGATTCTGCTGTGTTGACCAGCATCTGATCGTCGCCCATACGGACCTGTTTGCGGTACCAGAGAAAGGCGAGGATGAGGAGAAATATGACGAAGACTGCTATGAAAGATGTGCATAGCAGTTCGATTGTTGAAAAGCCTTTTTTGTTTTTTAGTTTCTTCATAGATTATATACTCTTCTCTCGTGCAATGTTTACATACATCCGACTGTAATTCATCAGAAACCTTTCTGGCAGAATATCTCATTTTATAACCCGTATTGTTTATCTTCTATTGAAAACCACTTGTACAATTTGGGGTTTTCCCATCCCCTCAGAAGTACTGAGGGAACGAGAAAAACTCAAATAAAATGCATTCTCACGCCGCAACCCGAACGGCAGGAAAATTCTAAGTTTCTATTCTCCAGTTACCCAAGTCAATGTAACTTTACCAGCCGTATCGATTGATGCTTGAATTACTTGGTCCTTTACAAGTGATTCTTCTGTATAGGTTCCATATTTTTTTGAACCACCCTTTGTTTTTGTTCCCTGACCATATTTCTCTTCTGGTACATTTTTAGTAAGTACGCCATTGTTGGCATCGTAATAAATTGATACAGAATCAGTCTGAGCCGAACCAAAGGTCACGCCATCTACCGTCTCATCACTTAAATACGCCGCTACTACAGCTGCTTTTGCTGCTCTCATATTTGCAATATCTGTTGCTTCTCTGGATTTCTCAAGTCTGCTGGTGAAAATCGGAATAGACACCGCTACCAATACCGCAATAATTGCAACTACAATCAATAACTCAGCAAGGGTAAATCCCTTTTTATTCAATTTCGTTTTTAATGTTTTCATTTTAAATTCCTCCTTAGTCTGCATCTGTTTTTTCATTCCTATTGTTTTTTATTAGTATTTATCCTCAAAGGCATCGGGTTGAAATGCCAATTGATTCGTATTACATGAGCCCATACATCTGAAACATGGGCAAATAGATGGCGATGACGATAAATCCTGCAAATCCTGCCATCAGGACCATGATTGTCGGCTCCAGCTTGGAGATAGCCTTCTGTGTGGCGTTATCCGCCTCGTTGTCGTAGTAGGAACCGATGGTGTCCAGTGTACCCTCCATCTCTCCTGTCTCCTCACCGATGGCACACATCTCAGTCAGTGTCTTGGGGTAGTACTTGCATTTTCTCATGCAGTCTCCCAGTCTTTTTCCTTCCTCGATGCTTCCCGTCATCCGGGAGGTGTCATCTGCCAGCGCATAATTGTCGAGGACCTTTGATGTTACGTCCAGCGACTGTGCCACGGTCAGCCCCGCCTGCAGCAGTGCCGACATGGTATTGGCGAATTGGCTCGCTCCATTCATCAGCATAATATTTCCAAGAATCGGCATCTTCAGCTTGAACTTGTTCCATTGGAGTTTTCCTGTTTCCGATCTGGTATAAAACTTAAATCCAATAATGAAAACCAGCACTGCTGCGACCATCCACCAGATATTCTTTTCAAAAAACTTCGACGTGCTGATCAGGAACTGCGTGATTGCCGGCATGTCTCCTCCCAAGTCAGCAAAGGTCGCTGAGATCGTCGGTACAACTTTGACCATGACCACAATCAGTACGACCACCGCCACGATCACCACAAAGATGGGATACGTCAGCGCCTGCTTTACTTTCTGCGCCGTCTTGTAGGATTTCTCATAGTACTTCTCCAGCGTTTCGAAGGACCGCTCGATGGTACCGGATTGTTCCCCGGCCCGTATGGTCTCCGTGAAAGTCAGCGGCAGGCCTTTGCAGTTCTTCTCGAAGCTGCCTGCTACGCTGTTTCCCTCTGCCACGTCCTCCGCCGAAGCGAAGAGCATCTTTTTTAGTTTTTTATCCTGTGTCTGTTCTGCGATCATCTCCATGCACCGCGCGATGGGCACACCGGATTTTAATATGATCGAGAACTGGGAGCACATGATGGACAGTGCTTTCTGGTCTATCTTCTTTCCGCCGATCTCCATGGTGAGCAGCCCTGTTTTCTCCTTCACCGGGGAGACCTTCAACACAATCGGACAGGTCGCCTTGATCTTCTCTACCGCCATGTATTCGTCTGTCGCTTCTACCACGCCGCTTACTTTGGCGCCGTCCCGCGACATTCCTTTATATTGATAGGTAATCATCCTGGCTTCACTTCCTCTCTGTAGTGTATTTTCAATTTATTATTTAACTCCTTGTTTTCTTGTAATTCTGACAGCAACGCAACCGCTTAATATGCGTATTTCTTCATGTACTGCTTGTCATTTGCCGCCTCCAGTGCCACCTGTGCAGATATCTTCTTTTCTTTCAGAAGCTGGACCAGGTAATTGTCCATGGTCACACTTCCCTCCGAGGCTGCTGCCAGCATGGAGGAGTGCATCTGCGGTGTCTTTCCCTCGCGGATCAGGTTCTTGATCGCTGCAGTCACCACCATTACCTCACAGGCTGCCACACGGCCTTTTTTCTCTTTTCTCACCAGAAGCTGCTGGGAGAGCACTGCCTTCAGACAGGTGGATAGCTGCAGCCTGATCTGTGGCTGCCGGTCCGCCGGAAATACGCCGACGATTCGGTCGATCGCATCTGCTGCCGAGTTGGTATGCAGCGTGGCGAATACCAGATGTCCTGTCTCCGCCGCGGTCAGTGCCGTCTCGATGGTACTCAGGTCTCTCATCTCACCGATGAGGATGATATCCGGATCCTCCCGGAGGATCGCCCGTAGTCCCTTGTCGTAGCTCTCGGTGTCCTTGCCGATCTCCCGCTGGTTGATGACACATTTGTCCGGCTCGTATAAGTACTCCACCGGATCCTCCAGCGTGATGATGTGCTCGGTCCTTGTATGGTTGATCTGGTCCAGGATGGCCGCCAACGTGGTCGATTTACCACTTCCGGTCTCTCCTGTCACCAGAATGATGCCCTTCTGCCAGGTCGGGAACTCGCTCACGATGGGCGGAAGTCCCAGCTGATCCAGCTTCGGGATCTTGTTGCTCAGGATACGAAGTGCCGCCGAGATACTGCCCTGCTGCCGGAAGAGGTTGATCCTGACACGCTCATCCGCGATGGTCCGGGCCAAGTCCAGCTCTCCGATCTCTTTGATCTGATCGTAGAGATCGCCTGCCAGGTCTTTTGCAAATCCCCTGCAGTCTTCTTTTGTTAACGGAACCGGGTAAATATCCTGCAATTGCCCGTCGATGCGGTACTTTGGAGGAATCCCGCACACGAGGTGGATATCCGATGCACCGTCTGTGCTTGCCTGTCTTACAAGTTCTTCTACTGTCATCTCCCGACTCCTTTCTGAATGTTCTATCGTTTTATGGAAATTTCTTATCGTTTTACGGAGATTCATTCTCGTTTTGCGCTAGTCCAGACGATTGATCGTCCTGCAGACTTCCTCAACGGTCGTGACACCATTTTCTATGAGGATCTTCGCGTTGTCGTTCATGCTGACGAACCCGGATTCTTTGATGAGCGCTCTGATCTCCTGCTTGTCCTTGCCCTGTGCGATGCAGCTTCGCAGCGCCTCGTTCATGGTCAGGATCTCGAAGACTCCGCTCCGTCCTCTGTATCCGGAGTGGAAACACATCGGGCAGCCTGCTCCGTGGTAGAAGTTCTTCACTTCCCCCGGCCTGATTCCGAGCGATTCGCATAAATCCGTGTCCGGTATGTACTCTTCTCTGCAGCTATGGCAGATTTTTCTGACCAGACGCTGGGAGATAATGCCCCGCAGACCGCCTGCTATCAGGTACGGCTCCACACCCATATCCCGAAGCCGGTCAATCGCGGAAATGGAATCCTCTGTATGGATCGTGGAGATAACCAGGTGTCCGGTCATGGCCGCTCTCATGGAAATCTCGGCCGTCTCGCCGTCCCGGATCTCTCCGACGCAGATAATGTCAGGATCCTGTCTCAGAATGGAACGAAGACCACTTGCAAATGTAAGTCCCGTCTTCTCGTTGATCTGCACCTGTGTGATGCCATCTATATGGTATTCCACCGGATCCTCCAGTGTAATCAGATTGACTTCTTCTTTGTTCAGTTCTTTGATCAGCGTGTACATGGTGGACGACTTACCGCTTCCGGTCGGTCCTACGATGAGGATCACGCCGCTTGTGTTGGCGAGCAGCCGGTCGATCTTCTTTGAATCACTGTCCATCATACCGATTCCCTTGCGGTCCAGCATGGAGGCCTCTCTCGAGAGAAGACGAATTACCATCTTTTCTCCGTATATGGTAGGCAGTGTCGATAATCGCAGGTCAATGTCCTGACTCTTGATCTTAATTCCCGCCCGTCCATCCTGTGGGATTCTCCGCTCTGCGATATCCATGTGCCCCATGACCTTCATACGGGAAATCACGGAATCCTGCAAGTCTTTCGGAATCTGTAAAATGTTGTGCAGTCTGCCATCGATACGCATCCGGATGTTCATATCCCCGGAGCTGGGCTCGATGTGTACATCGCTGGCACCCTCTGTGACGGCTCTCTCTATAATGGAATTTACCAGTCTGACGGTCGGAGCACTTGCCCCTTCGTTATCTTCTGCATTTCCGGTACCGGTGTTCTCTTCCGCTTCGCTGTACCCGGCCTCCTGACGCATCTGTGCGATTGCTCTCGTCGCACCTTCATTGCCGTACAGGGCACTGATTGCTCTGTCGACCGCATTCTCAGAGGCGATCATGGGGATTACTTTTTTACGGGTCGCCGCACGAACCTCCTCGATTGCCATAAAGTTCAGCGGATCCTTCATCGCCAGATACAATTTGTCCTTGTCGACCCTGACCGGGATGACCCCGTTTTTCTTGGCAATATTCTTCGGGAGCTGCTCTACCATCTCTGCCGGGATGTTGGTGCTGGACAGATCGATAAAATTGATACCGAGCTGCATGCGCAGGGCTTCGATGAGCTGTGCCTCGGTAATGAATCCGTTCTTAATAAGTACGGCGCCCAGTCGGTCTCTGGTTCCCTTTTGAAGATCAAGGGCTTCATTCAGTTGTTCTTCTGTAATCAGACCTACCGATTGGAGTAGATCCCCCAGGCGTTTGTACTTCATATTATTTCCTTCTCTCGTGTTGTGTTGTTCTGTATTATGCTGTTCTGCTTTATGTTGCTCTGTATTATGCTGTTATGTCTTATGCTGTTATGTATTATACAATTCGTTCACTGTCCGTATTGGTGATTGATTGGATTGATCGTAATTTTGTCTCCCTTTATGAAGTCGTTATTTTTATACTTTATCGCTATGTTCAGTGTAAATGTTTTTTTCGTTGAATCGTAGGACAGTTCTTTTAGTATCGGGACCAGAGCATCCGTCTGCGTCTTCTCTGTCAGAAGCGGAACCTGTGTCCTGTTGACCATGCTGCAGACTGTAATTTCATTCGATGCACCTTCCGGGTTCACCGGCAAATAGATTCGGTAGCCTCTGGACGGGCTGTCAAACGCAAGCACTGTTTTTTTATCTGGATCCGCCGGATCCGGTTCCTCCGGATTGATGTTCTGCGCGTAACGCAGTTCATTGATCACCGCGGTCAGTGCCGTGGATCTGAGGGTTTCTGCTTCGGCCTTCAACGTGACTTTGGTGTAAGCATTTTTGACCACCATGACTCCGCCGCCGATGACAGATGTGACGAGTGCGATGACCAGCACGGTCATGAGCATCTCCGATATGGTAAATCCTTTTTCTGATCTTATTGTCTGCTTCATCTGCCTCGATCCTTTTATTCTTCAGATACCGAAGTATCGTTAGTTTTCAATTTTGTAGGACACCAGTGTATCGTCTTTATAGATATTGATTTTTATTCCATCTATTGAAATGCTCGTATCCTTCGATGTTATTTTGTTGTCTGCGTTGATATTGTACACTTCTACATTAAGCTTGTGACTCCCTGCCACTTTTTGCTTATCACTATACGTTTCCACCCCTGAGAGTCCTTCATAGAACTTCTTCATAGTCGTCTCGCCCTTCTCCACGATGTGTGTCGCGTTCATGACCATGGATGCCAGAAGCAGCATTGCAAGTGCCGCAATCAGCGATGCCACCAATGTCTCTGCAAGTGTCTCACCACTGGAGGACTGTAGCTTGTTTTCAAGTTTTTTCATACTACTTCCCCTCGCTTCCTGTGGTAATCACCGCGTCTGTCCATGTAAGGGTCGTTTTGTATTTGACAACTGTTTGATTGTCTGCTCCTAATTCCTGTCCGGAGCCCGGTTCTCCCGAAGGTATATCCGCATCCATCGAGATTGCCGCCGGAATGGTCAGGATGCACTCGTATCCGTCCTCTTGTCCTTCTTCATATAATGTAATCTCGATCTCATAATCCGGCTTCATTGTAAATTCTGCAATGACTGTCTTTGTCAGATCCGCGGAAGAGGTTGATATCTTCAGTGCTTTCTTATATAATGCATCGTCTTCTTTTCCTGCTTCTTTCGCTTCTTTAGATTCCTTAAATACGGTCTCAGCTGCATTTTTCAAAAGGTCTGCGAACTGGCCTGACGGCTTCTGATTGTAATCGTATGTATTGTCGGTTTCATCCGATGATGGAGCTTTTGTCGAGTAATACGCGAACACTTCGCCTTCCATACTGTCCCGCAGCACTTTCGCCGCGGATGTCACATTGTAATAGGCTTGTTCGTCTTCCCGAAGTCCTGCAATTCGTCCGCTGGAGGCCGTTCCTGCTGCCAATACGACCGAGCCTGCCATCGCGCACATGAGGAAAAATAATAACGCCAGCAAAATCGTAGCACCTGATGTTGATTTTATTTTTTCGCCAACCATTACTTCTCACTCCTTTTGTTTCTGATGCGCACTCTACTTTTTCAGTCCGACCGCAATCATCAGGATGTTCTCACTCTCGCCATTCTCCAATCTGAGATAGCCTGCCTTTTTTTCCAGCAGTTGTTCCATCTTCTGGTAATGCTCGTTTTGAATGGTCTGATTCTTGTCGCTGGAGTATACTATCTTCAGAAATTCCTTTTGTTGTACACAGAGGGCTCTGATATGGATAAAACGTATCTTCCGCTCTGTACACTCCTGTGCTGCCTCCATGGCCATCTGCAGTGCGTCCCGCAGTACTTTTTCAAACTGCAGATCCGTCAGTGCACAGCGGTGAATCCTGTCGCCCTCGACTCTCAGCACAATTCCCTGACCCTTCAGCAAATCGTCATATTCCTTCAGTAGATTATCTACGGGTTTATAGGGAGTAAACAAACGCCGTAAAGCCTGGCTGGAGATATTCTGTTGTTCCTCATATTCATTTAGATGCCTCATGCAGCTCCTGCCTCCTTGCCCCACGTTTTCCTTTATGTTTACATTCGTAATTATAACCCACATACTTTATTGTGGTTTGGAGAAGTTGAATTTGACGTGTTTTTTGGAGATATTTGAAAATTTGAGAAGCTTCTGTTTTGAGATATTTCGAGGCTTTTTAAGGTGTTTTTCACTGAAGAAAACAGCAGAAGGAACCGATCATCATACACCGATTCCTTCTGCTGTCATTTGAATTGTATCTCCACGTTATTCTTTTTCATCGCAGGCTACATCCTGTTGAACATATATTTGTAATACTGATCTTTCACTGATTTCTGGTATTTTCTTGATATCGGGATCACAATGTCATCCATCATGAAGTTCGCGGTCTTCATCTCACTGATATAGTACATATTCACAATGTAGCTCTGATGACAACGTATCAGACTGTCGGATGCCAGCTGCTCCACCACATCCGCCAGTTTACCGTAGCTCTCAATATTCTCGCCGTCGGCCAGATGTACCACAAATTCCCTGTTGTTGCTCTCTATGTAGACAATGTCACGGCAGAAGATTCTCTTCCAGTTGCCGCCCCTGCTTTTCACCATCCAGGATGAACGCCGGTCTGCCTTGTTGTTCTTGGTGTAGAAGGTGAAGCATCTCTCAATTGCCTGGTACTGTACCGGCTTAATCAGGTACGCCATGGCGAACATATCAAATGCTTCTGCATAATAGTCCTTGCTGTCTGCCATGATAATGATCGCGACGTTCAGACTGTAGGAGCGGATTTTCGCCGCTGCAGCAATGCCATCCCCTTTTTTCAATGTCGTGGCACTCACGCAGATGACATCGTATGCCGACGCATCCATCTCGATCTGCTCCACCAGATCATAGACGTTGTCATACTCCACGCAGACGACTTCTCCGGAAAGCTCCTTCAAATTCGCAATCAAATATTCTCTTGTCTGTATTTCCCTCTCGCAAACAGCTATCCGTATCTTCATGCCGCCCCCCCCCGCCAATCTCCGTTTTCGCCTGTAAATATATGAATTAAGTATAGCACATTCATTTTTTTGTGTCTAGGAAATCCGCGTGATACCAGCGTTGAGGAATAAATTTAATTATGTCTATCCCTCATCTACTGTTTATGCTTTTTAGCACTTTATCCACATTTTCCTTGTTAACGCCTTTTGTTATGCACTTCGTATAGGTCCACGAAGCCAATCCTAAAAAAATGTGGATTATTCAGTTATTTCGTCTTTCATTTAACCACCACCTGTGCTAAAATAACATTGTTATTCCAAGTACATTGTTGTGTACTTAAAAATGTAGGATACATCTTCATTCGTTACTGTCAGTCC
>NZ_FQZY01000045.1 GCF_900142165.1 Hespellia stercorisuis DSM 15480 | reverse complement strand
AAACAAGAGCTGTAGCTGGCATCGGTTTTCACCATGGGGCGAGACCCCGTCTAGGAGCTTGGCTGGCACTCAGTGTATGAATAGATGGTACGAAGGAAGTTGGGACACGATCCCCTTAGACACGGAAGGTTCATCATCATAGTTGATCAGAGGGAAAATAGCCTTTATATAGCAAACGAAATGGATGCTTTTAAAGTTATACCTATTTTTCAACTATTCAGTACTTGATACTACGATATTCATCACTATCGGCTCTGTTTTAGAGGTAAATAAAAATCGTCAAAGCTAGTAAAATCAATAGATTTAGGCTTGACAGAATAGGAAGGGTGGATAAAAAGCAGGTTTTGCTTTTTATCCACCCTCCTGTGATTTTATCAAGAAAGTATTCTATCCTAAGATGGTGCCATTGACTGAGAGTGTCACGACCTGAGATGGAATCCGCTTTCCGCTGTTCGCAAGCGCAGTCTTTACCGCGTATTCGATACCGCCGCAGCATGGAACTTCCATGCGCACAACAGTTACAGTCTTGATGTCATTGCTGCGGAAAATCTCCGTCAGCTTTTCAGAGTAATCGATGCTGTCCAGCTTTGGACATCCGATGAGCGTAATCCGCCCACGCATGAATTCATTGTGAAAATCGCCGTAGGCATATGCCGTGCAGTCCGCTGCAATCAGAAGATCAGCACCGTCAAAATAAGGCGCGTTGACAGCCGCGAGCTTAATCTGGACCGGCCATTGTGCGAGCTGGGAAGAAGCTTTGTGTGTGTCCTTTTCAGCCTTTGCCTGTGCAGCTTTGACGGCGGCCTCATCATAGCGCAGAGCCTCCCGTTCTTCAAATGTAATCGCACCGGCAGGGCAGGCGGGGAGACAGTCGCCCAGTCCGTCGCAGTAATCTTCTCGCAGCAGCGTTGCCTTTCCGTCAACCATTCCGATGGCACCTTCGTGACAGGCATCTGCGCAGATGCCGCAGCCGTTACATTTTTCTTTATCAATTGTAATAATTTTACGAATCATTATAAAATCCTCCTTGAGATAAGTTTTTGTTGGTCGGGTATGATAATCGTCTGAAAAATTCTTCTTGACGATATGCCTTTATCGTAGTACCTTAAGAGAAATAAGTCTGTTGTTTATACAACAAAAGGAGCTGGATTTTATGGAGGATTATATTGAAGTCATAAATAACTCTCAGCTGTTTGCCGGTGTGACAGAAGCGGAGACAAAATCCATGCTGCAATGTCTGTCGGCGACCACAAAGGAGTTTGTAAAAAATTCGTATATTCTTCGATGCGGGGACCTGGTCTCGTCCGTCTGTCTTGTGCTCGCGGGAAGTGTGCTTCTGGTAAAAGAGGATTACTGGGGCAATCAGAATATTGTCACAAGGATTCAGGCAGGGCAGATATTCGCGGAAACATATGCCTGTGTGGAAGGACAGCCGCTCGGAGTCAGTGCGGTTGCAGCGGAAAAGACCAGAGTGCTGTATCTGGACGTGCACCGCATTCTGTCGACCTGTCCGACTGCCTGCGGGTTTCATACACGGATGATCCGCAATCTGATGTCAATTCTTGCATATAAGAATCTTATTTTCAATGAGAAGATTACACATCTGTCCCAGCGCACGACGCGGAGCAAGCTGCTTTCGTATCTTTCCGCAGAAGCGGCGAGATGCGGCAGTGCCTCCTTTGATATTGCATTTAACCGGCAGCAGCTGGCGGACTATCTCTCCGTCGACCGGAGTGCTATGTCCAATGAACTGTGCAAGATGCGGGATGAGGGGCTGCTGCGGTTTGCGCGGAATCATTTTGAACTGTCCGGGCAGTAAAATGTTCTTACCGGCGAAGCAAAAAGAAGTTCCTTTGAAAAACTGCTGCCGGGCGTGTGCGGGAGAACTATATCAGATGTGCAGAGATTCGAAGAAGATGTCAGCAAAGCTGACCAAATCTCGCACCAAGACTCGCTCGCGAGTCTTGAATTTATGAAGAGGGGAAACAGGAATGAAAGAAGCAATAAAAGTCAGATTATATAAGATGGTTCGAACGTATAGAGAGCTGCTGCTCCTGGGGCTCCTGGGAATCCCGATCGGACTGGTGATCGGAGCAATCGATGCACTGTTCGGAGAGGTTTTGCTTGCGATTACGGCGTTTCGGGATCTGCACCCGATGCAGCTGATTCCGTTTCTTGCGCTGGGAGGGGCGGCGATAGCCTTCTGTTACTTGAAGTTCGGTGGGAAGAGCAGCAGAGGAATGAACCTGATTTTTGAGGTGGGACAAGGAGAGGAAGATGTCATCCCGCTGAGACTGATTCCATTTATCATATCTGGAACGTGGATCACGCATCTGTTTGGAGGAAGTGCGGGCAGGGAAGGCGTTGCGGTGCAGATAGGCGCCACAGTCTCCCATTGGGCAGGCCGGAGGATTCCGCTGAAGAACAGCTCTCATATTTTTCTTGTGACCGGTATGGCGGCAGGATTTGCAGGGCTGTTTCAGACACCCCTGGCTGCGGTGCTTTTTGCGATGGAGGTTCTGGCGGCAGGGGCGTTGGAATATCAGGCGTTGCTGCCGGCTGTTACCGCGTCCTTTACGGCGAGCGCAGTTTCAGGACTGCTCGGTCTTGAGAAATTTTCCTTTGGAGTGACGGCGGAGATGCCGTTGTCTGTGCCTGCGCTGGGAAAGCTTATCCTGCTTGGCATTTTGTTTGGAATTACAGGGGGCGTATTTGCCTGGGCGCTGAAGTGGCTGAAGGGCACGTTTGCAAAAATATGGAAAAACCCGGTAATCCGCATTGCTGTTGTGGGTGCTGTTTTGAGCGTGCTCCTTCTGGTACTGTACAAGGGAAGATATGCCGGACTTGGAACGAATCTGATCCATGCCAGTTTTTTCGAGGAGAAGATACTTCCTTATGACTGGATCCTGAAGCTTGTGCTTACTATTGTGACGCTGGCGGCCGGATTTCAGGGAGGCGAGGTTACCCCGCTGTTTTCCATCGGAGCCAGTCTGGGAGTCGTGCTTGGCGGTGTGCTGCATGTGCCGGTGGAGCTTGCGGCGGCACTTGGATATGCCGGAGTTTTTGGCAGTGCAACAAATACGTTTCTGGCACCGATGCTCATTGGAGCGGAGGTTTTTGGGTTTGAACATATGCCGGAATTTTTTGTGGTCTGTGCCTGTGCCTACATTTTCAATATGAATAAGTCTATTTATTCGGGGCAGAAAATTCTGGAAACTTCATGTGAACGTTTTTAAATAAATAAAAGAAATGAAAGGTCTTCTGTGGTAGAATAAAACCATCAGAAGACCTTTTTACACGAAGGGAAAATGTATGTGGGGAGAATATCTATGCACTATGTAAAGGCAAAAGGGATTTTATCTGCCAAAAATGGAATGAACTTATACCGTGGGTGTCAGCACGGCTGTATTTACTGCGATTCGCGAAGCAAATGCTATCACATGGATCATGAATTTGAGGACATTGAAGTCAAAGAAAATGCAATAGAACTTCTGGAGGCGGCGCTCAAAAGAAAACGGAAAAAATGTATGATCGGAACAGGCGCGATGACAGATCCGTATATTCCGTTGGAATCAGAGCTGGGAAATGTCCGAAAAGCATTGATGCTGGCAGAGAAGTACGGCTATGGGTTTACACTGATCACGAAGTCTGACCGCGTTCTGAGGGATCTGGATCTGCTGAAAAAGATAAATGATCAGACAAAATGTGTCATACAGATGACGCTGACGACTTATGATGAAGAGCTGTGTAAAAAAATCGAGCCCAATGTCAGCACCACAAAAGAGCGGTTTGAGGTACTCGTGAAATTAAAAGAAGCCGGGATACCGACGGTTGTCTGGCTCTGCCCGATCCTTCCATTCATCAACGACACGGTGGAAAATATTTCCGGCATATTGGATTACTGTATCAAGGCCGGTGTGTATGGTATCATCTGCTTTGAGATGGGAATGACGCTGCGCGAGGGGAATCGGGAATACTTTTACGAACAGCTGGACAGGCATTTTCCACATATGAAAGAAAAATATATTCAGACGTTTGGAAATCAGTATATGATCAGCAGTCCGCACAACCGGGAATTGATGAAATTGTTTCATAGAAAATGTGAAGAAAATGGAATTGTACACGATAATCAGAAGATTTTTGAGTATCTGAACACATTTGAAGAAAAGGAATCTGTCCGGCAGCTAAGCTTGTTCGATTGTCTGTAAGCAGGGGAGGTCGCGCGAAGTGAAAGGTCAGGCAAGGAGAGAAAAGAAAAGATGAAAAAAAGCGGAATATCAGAGTCAGGAGACTGCTTAAGGAGAAAATCGAAGCCGGTCTGCATAGTTGGAACTTGACATACCGGCCAAAAAAAATTATAATATATGGAAAGCAGGCAGAGAAGTCGAAGTAATCGTATCTCTGTCTTTTTTATAAGAAAAGGAGAGATGAGATTATGAAAAGAGTTTTTTCAGCAATTTTGTGTGGAGTTTTGACAGTGGCAATGCTTGTCGGCTGTGGATCATCCAACACAGATTCAAAAACAGCAGGATCAAGCGCATCTACAAGCGCAGACAGTGGCTCAGGAAAGAAATGGGTTATTGCAACGGATACGGTATTCAAACCATTTGAATACACAAATGAGAAGAATGAATTTGTCGGCATTGATGTAGACATTCTTGCGGCAATCGCCAAGGATCAGAATTTTGAATATGATCTTCAGAGCCTCGGATGGGATGCGGCAGTTGCAGCAGTTCAGGCAGGTCAGGCAGACGGAATGATCGCAGGAGCAACCATCAAACAGGAGCGTATTGATTCCGGATGGATCTTCTCAGACGGTTACTACGATGCAACCCAGACTTTCGTTGTTGCGGAGGGAAGTGACATCAAATCCTACGATGATCTGAAAGGGAAAAATGTTGCAGTGAAAAACGGAACAGCAGGTGCAGATTTCGCAGCCAGCTTAAAAGATGAGTATGGATTTACGGTTACAACATTTGAAGATTCCCCGACCATGTATCAGGATGTTATTCTTGGCAACAGCGCAGCATGCGTAGAAGATACACCGATTATGGCAGCATCCATCAAAGAAGGCGGACTGGCACTTCAGATTCCTGAAGGAATGGAAAGTGAAGGCGCACCTTATGGATTCGCAATCATGGATGAGTCAAATCAGGAGCTTTTAGATATGTTTAATGCAGGACTTAAGAACATCAAGGATGACGGAACATACGAGGAGATCATTGACAAATACTTGAAATAAGGACATTTATGGCTGAATGGAAAACGTGGGAAATCAGAGAAAGAGTTCCCGCGTTTTTTCCTTATGAAACAAATGGAGGTTACAATAAATGATAAAAATTATTCAGTTATATGGGGGAATGTTACTGACGGCGATGGGGCAGACGCTGCTGCTGACATTACTCTCATTGTTTTTTGCGATTATTATTGGTATGATTGTCGCACTCATGAATGTCGGGAAGAATAAGATCCTGAACCTGATCGGAACGGTCTATGTGGACGCAGTGCGTGGCGTGCCGCTGATTGTTCTGGCGTATTTTATTTATTTTGGCGTGCCGGCGGGAATCAAGCTGATGGGAGTCGCAGACTTCCGGCTTCCGGCGCTGCAGGCTGGTACCATTGCACTGGCGATGAACTGTGGTGCGTATATGGCGGAAATTATCCGCGCGGGTATTGAGAGTGTTGACAAAGGACAGATGGAGGCAAGCCGGAGTCTGGGACTGACATACGGCAAAAGTATGAGACTGGTCGTTCTGCCGCAGGCAATTCGAACAATGATCCCATCTATCATTAACCAGTTCATCATCACATTAAAAGATACATCGATTCTCTCGGTTATCGGATTCCCGGAACTTACCAACATGGGTAAGACCATCATGGGAAATACATTTATGAATCTGCAGACATGGGCAATTATCGCCATTATGTACATGATTGTAATTATCACACTGAGCAAGATTGCCAAGAAGATGGAGAGGAGGATTAACCGTGGAAGAGAATAACATTAAAGTACATGTTAAGAATCTGAAAAAAAGCTTCGGAAAACTAGAAGTGTTAAAAGATATCAGCATTGACATAAAAGAAGGTGAAGTAATCGTATTGCTTGGCCCGTCAGGAAGTGGAAAATCCACCTTTTTGAGATGCCTGAACCAGCTGGAACAGGCGACGGACGGACTGATTGTTGTGGACGGAAATGAAATAACAAGTAAGCAGACGGACATCAACAAAGTCAGAGAGAACATTGGAATGGTATTCCAGCATTTTAACTTATTTCCGCATAAGACGGTGCTGGAGAACATTATGATGGCACCGGTCGAACTGAAGAAAATGACGAAAGCAGAGGCGAAAGAAGAGGGAATGCGTCTTCTGAAGCGTGTAGGTATGGCGGAGAAGGCGGATGTGTATCCGGTGCAGCTGTCAGGCGGACAGAAGCAGCGTGTGGCGATTGCCAGAGCGCTCGCTATGAACCCGGATGTCATGTTGTTTGACGAGCCGACTTCCGCGCTGGATCCCGAGATGGTGGGAGAGGTTCTGACCGTCATGAAAGAGCTTGCGGCGGAGGGCATGACCATGGCTGTTGTTACGCATGAGATTGGCTTTGCAAGAGAAGTGGCGAATCGCATCATTTTTATGGATGCAGGATATATCGTTGAAGAGGGGACACCGGAAGAGGTAATCAATCATCCCAAAGAACCGCGGACAATTGATTTCCTGAACAAGGTGCTGTCGTAATAGAACTTAAGTGAGAAGGGATTGGGAAAATGAGAAAAATCATTACAATCGCAAGAGAATGCGGTGCAGCCGGAAGTACAATCGGACGGGCTGTGGCACAAAAGCTGGGATTTGATTATTATGACAATGCGCTGATTTTGAAAGCGGCCAGAGAAGCGGGAACCGATGTGAATGAAGTTCTGGACTGGGATGAGAAAGTTCCGGTTGATTTCGGATTTGCACAGAGTCTATTCAACTTAAAATCGCGCCCTCAGAGTGAAAAACTGTACGAGATTCAAAAAGATGTTATCCGCAGTATGGGAGACAGAGGAGATTGCGTGATCGTCGGAAGAAATGCGAACGTTGTATTGAAGGAATATGAGCATTGCCTGCGGATCTTTTTATATGCAGATGAGTCATGGCGTGTGGAGTGGATGGAGCAGAGGCATCCTGAAATGACGGAAGAAGCGGTAAAAGCGGAGATCCGGTCTATAGACAGGAACCGGAAAAAATACTGTTCTTATTTTACCGAGACACAGATGCAGGAGGCAGTGAATTATGATCTCTGTCTGAAGGTATCCGCAATCGGAATTGAGCAGTGCGTGGATACAATATGCGGGATCATCGAGAAGATGTCTTAAAAATTGCAGGTTATTGACCGACTATAATAATCCCCACCTCTTAGTGCCAAAAAGCACCGGGAGGATGGGGACTTTTCGTTGTTTCATCCGGAACAGTGCATTGGATGTGTGAAGGAACCAGGTTATAGCAATTGAGAACATAATTGAGAACATTCGCTTTGGCTTGATAAAAAGGGATGAAGTTGCTATCATATAATATGAATAGATAAAAAATCTGGAGTTCATGGCAGTGTGTGGGGGGGAACAGGAAAGTGGAACAGGAAAGCGGAACAGGAAAAAACAGTGAGGGAGAAAGCGGATGCGTAAAATCATAAAAATTATATCAATAGTGGCAGTTTTGCTGGCAGCTACATCGGGGTGCTCTTTGAATACCGGGATCAAAGTATATAATGATGAGAAGATGATCGTCAAAAACTATGACAGCTATAATCTGATCCGCTCCAGGCAGAATGTGAAAAACAATTGTATCTCCGGTTCAGCAGAACGCATGGAGGGCATGGGAACCATCTGGAAGCTGAATGCTGACGCACCCACAGATATAAACATATCTTATAAGATCAAGGTCTCTTCCGGTAAAGCAAAATTAGTACTGATTTCTCCGGACAACACCGTGACCGAACTTGCAGAATGTACACCCGAGTCAGATTTTGAACAGAAAGAATCGGATACATTTCATGTTGATGCAGGAAAAAACCGTATAAAGCTCATAGGGGCGAAGGACACAAAGATTGAATTTGAAATTTCAGCTGATAAAGGGGACATAAGGACTTTTAATGATTAACAATCAAGGAGAAAATGGACTGGTGATATCGGAAAAATGGGCTGATGACATCGGACTTGACAAATAAAGATATTTGATATAGAATTACTTAGGAAACTAAGAAAGGAAGACGTTATGATTTCTCTTACACAAAGTGCTGCGAGGTATGTTAGCAAGCTTTCTAACAAGCTGCGCAGGAAGTTGGATGCATTTTCTTCACGGAAAGAGTTTAGCGGCTCGCAGGGGAGAACGCTTCACTTTTTACTTGCGCAGACAGAAGATATATTTCAAAAAGATATTGAGGAAGAATACAGTATACGTCCGTCTACGGCAACGGAATTATTAAAGCAGATGGAAAAGAATGGGCTTATTGTCCGTGAGTCGGTAGCTTATGATAATCGCCTGAAAAAGATTGTTGTAACGGAGAAAGCCTTGTCGTATAAACGACAGGTTGTAGAGGATTTGACCACATTAGAGGAAACACTTGTGAAAGACATTCCGGAAGCAGATTTGCAAGTCTTTTTCAGGGTGATTGAGAAAATGATGGATAACTTGTCTGAATGAAAATTTAGATGTGTTATCCCCAATTTTCACACAGATACTTAGGAAACTAACTTATAAAATGAAAGCGAGGAAAAATTAAATGAACCAAATAAACGAAACAAATGATTTTTCGACGGGGAAATTATTCCCTATGATTTTGAAGTATTCCATTCCGGCAGCGATTTCACTTCTGATCACAGCAATTTATAATATCGTCGACCGCATATTTGTAGGAAATTTTAATGGTACTTCCGCATTGGCCGGATTATCGATCTGCTTTCCCCTTTCCTATATGATGATGGCTTTCGGGCTTACCTGCAGCGCGGGCGGTTCCTCTCTGTTCAGCTTGTTTGCGGGGAAAGGCGAGCAGAAAAATATGAACCGTTCCTTTGGAAATGCATTGATATTAGTCGTTATTTTTGAAATTCTGTTGTCGGTGCTTCTGCTTATTTTTGCAGATCCGATCCTCAAGATATTTGGAGTAACAGAGACGGCATATGAGTATGCGCTTGAATATTATAAGATTGTTGCATTGGGGTGTCTGTTTCAAGGGCTTACGCAGGTTTTCTGTGATTTTGTGCGTGTTTCCGGAAAGCCTGTTTGGGGAATGTGCGTCACCGGCATCGGCGCTGTGACAAACATCATCCTTGATGCTGTGTTTGTGGCAGTTCTGGACTGGGGAGTTACAGGGGCGGCCTGGGCGACCGTGATAGGACAAATCCTCTCTGCGTTATTTGGCGCATACCTCGTTTTCAAAGGTTATACGAAAGTGGAGATTGAAAGAAAAACATTTTCTTTTGATTTTGAACTTTCCAGAAAAATCGTATCCTGTGGTTTTGCTTTTTGGATCGCACAAATGGCTATGGGGCTGATCAGTCTTGTCTATAACAGTCAATTAGGCAAATATGGCTCGGATACGGCAATCAGCGTGTACGCTGTTGTTGCGAGCATTATGACATTTGTGATAATGCCTGCAAGCGGGATCAGTCAAGGTATTCAGCCTATTATTGGCAATAATTTCGGCGCGAAAAACTACAGAAGAGTTATGGCTACATTGTATCAGGCTTCTGCTTTTTCGGTAGGCGTCACCTGTATAATCTGGCTTATTGTCATGTTTTTTCCAGAAGCGATCCTGATGGCCTTTGGTGCTACCGATGAAATGCTGGAGCTCGGGGTTACAGGACTTCGGACAAATTTTTGTATCACGCCTATCCTGGGATTTGTAATGCTTGTAACGACATTCTTCCAGTCGATCGCAAAGCCTGTCCCTTCAATCGTGATTACATTTTTAAGGCAGATTCTGTTCTTGATACCGTTTATCTACATCTTCTCTATGCTTTGGGGGATTAACGGCATTTTCATGGCACAGCCTGTCAGCGACGCATTGGCATTGATACTTTCGATTGTCCTTGTTTACAGGGAACAGAAGCATTTATATAAAATATCTCCTGCGGGCACTGGAAATCATCTTACAATTTTCAGTTAATGAACTAAAAAATCAAACTGTTATTTATGTTCTAGTTCCTTTTCAATTAAGCGGATGATTTAATATTCCGCTGTGATTTCAACACGATTCTTGGTATAATAGATAGATACAAAATACGTTTTTTAAAGGAGTTACACAAATGCGTAAGAACTTTAAAATAGTTGCGGGTCTGGTGACCTTTGTGTCTGCTGTATTATTGATAATTTTGGTTTATAATGCGATAAAATCTGTTCAAACACAGACAGAGGAAAATTGTTTCGCTTATCTTGATGAAGCAGCTGACCGACTGGCAGCGGATTTATATAAAACAACAGATATGGATCACACGATTCTGACTGCAATGGCTACAATCATTGCAAACGGAGGAGAACAGTCACGCAGTGACTTGTGTAATATTTTGAATAGCTATGACAGTACCACATCATATGTGGATTATGTTGAACTATTGTATCCGGATAATACCATGCTGGATGCAGACGGAACTGTTCGCGATGTGAGTGAATCATTGGATTTTAATGAGGAAGCCAAAAAAGGAGTTTATATTTCTGATATTTCGTACAGTACAAAAGACTCAGCTGCAAGAGTCATACGAAATGCTGTTCCGGTCATACAGAATGGTCAAACTGTTTATATGCTGTATGGCGTAGTTGGACTCACCAGCTTCGAGGAAGAATATATCACAAACATTTACGAGGGCAACGCATATGTATATCTTGTCGATGGCAACACGGGAGATTTTCTGTTAGACACCTGGCACAATTCGGTCGGCAATATATCCGATTTCTACAACAGAAAAAATATATCGAAGGATAATTTCCAGGATGCTGCCGTTAAGATAAAAAATGGCGAGGGTGGAAATTTGGCATTCGTATCCCAGTCGACCGGAGATATATTGTATATGCATTACGAACCGGTCGGTATCAATAACTGGAGCGTTATGGTAACAGTGCAGGACAGATATGCATTAAAGAGCAGTAACGAAATCAACAATACCTTATATCGAATGGCGGCAAAAATCGGTACAATCATTTTCTTGTACATGTTGTTTGTAACGATTTCTATTTTTAATGCGTATCGTCAGACGCGCAAGTTGGGAATGAGCGACAAAGTGACTGGATTGCAGAACAGAAATGCTTATGAGGCTTTCCTGACTTCGAATAAGGATAAAACGTTTGAACTGATTTCCTGTGTATACATTGACGTAAATGGCTTACATGAACTGAATAATTTGAAGGGACATGCGGCCGGAGACAGAATGCTTCGTAAGGTGGCAGAGACGATACAGGAAGAATATCCTGCACATTTGGTCTTCCGAGCAGGCGGTGATGAATTTGTAGCAGTCATAGAAAATATGAGTCAAGACGAATGCCAGGCAAAAGCTGAAATCGTATATGAAACACTTATGAAAAAAGGATATAGCATTGCTTATGGTGTGGCAACACAGCGGAATGTCACTGGCGTTTCCGGGGCTGTGCATTTAGCTGATGAGCAAATGCTTGAAAACAAGAAGCTGTACTATTCGAAGCATGACCGGCGAATGAGATAAATTGCAAATAAATAAAATATTGTTTTTAAAGAGAGAGTTCAACGCCCAAAGTTGAGGTCTCTTTTTCATCTGCTACGGCAGGATACTCGGGGCATGAAAAAATCCTTGTAATTCGAACGTTTTCTGCACTTCAAGCTCGATTTTACCAACGATTTACCAATATTTCTGGAGAGTCAGATTTGCAGATTTATATTAATAAAATAATAAACTAGATATATGAATATTTTCGCCATATACGGCAAAAATATAAAACGAAGAGTTTACATGTGAAAATAATAGATGTATAATTTGTTTTATAAAAGTGACGTAAACGGCAAAAACATTCATTCGTGGGGTGGCAAATGGAAATAAAAAGAGATGTGTATCTTAGGCGACTGATTAATCGAAAACACAATGGATTTATCAAGGTAATTACTGGGATCAGAAGATGTGGAAAATCGTATTTGTTAAATACATTGTTTTACAATCATTTGATTCAAAACGGAATTAAAGATAATCATATGATTATGTTTGCATTTGACTCTGCGGACGACTTGCTCAAGATTGGAGAGGACCCTCTTATGCTTGATAATACAAAAGAAGACAGAAAGGTGGATCCTAAAAGATTTTTAGAGTATTTGAACCAGCAAATCATAGATAAAGAAATGTATTATTTGCTGTTGGATGAGGTTCAGAATCTTGGGGCATTTGAGTCCGTACTAAATGGATTTCTGCGTAAAAAGAATTTAGATGTATATGTTACTGGGAGTAATTCCAGATTCCTTTCAAAAGATATTTTGACAGAGTTTGAAGGACGTGGTGATGAAATTCACATTTTACCATTATCATTCTCTGAATATTTCAGTGTATATGATGGAAGCAAAGAGGAAGCTTTTGATGATTATTCTGTTTATGGAGGACTTCCGGCAGTAGCACTTATGGGCACAGAAGAACAGAAGGTGGCGTATCTTATAACTCAAATGAAAAATTTGTATCTAAGGGATATCATTAACCGATATCATTTGCATGAGGATTGTGCAATTGGAGAATTACTGGATGTGATTTCCTCTGGAATTTCAACACTAACGAACCCAAGAAAACTTTCTGCCACCTTTGCTTCTGTAAAGCGAACAAGAATAAGCGAAGTAACGGTAGACAAATATATTGAGCATATGGAAGATGCATTTATGCTTAATAGAGTGAAGAGATTCGATGTAAAGGGAAGAAAATATATAGGAACTCCATATAAAATATATTTTGAAGATGTGGGACTTCGCAATGCAAGACTGAATTTCAGACAAATTGAGGGAACTCATGTCATGGAAAATATTATTTACAATGAATTGCGCTTCCGTGGTTTTAAAGTTGATGTGGGTGTTGTAGAATCACGAGAAAGAGACGAGACTGGGAAAGAAATAAGAAAACAACTGGAAATTGATTTTATTGCCACTATGGGCAGCAAAAAGTATTATCTTCAATCAGCTTATGCAATTCCCGATGAGGAGAAATATAAACAGGAAACCAGATCCTTTGACAAAGCAAATGATTCTTTCAAGAAGATTATTCTTGTAGAAAAAAGTATGAAGCCAAGGAGTGATGACAATGGTTATGTCATGATGGGGGTGAAAGAGTTTTTGCTGGATGTTAATAGTTTGAATTGCTAATACAAGATTCCTAAGACTGAACCGATGATGATGGATTTGTAAATCTATTAAAAAAGACTGACAGATCGTATTCGTGCATCAGCATTAAACAGCTCTGTTGTTCCGGAATAAAGGTTGACACAGCATGGCACAAGCATATATGATATTATCAAAAGTGAATGACAGGGACGGCCCAGTAGGAGAAATCGTACCGGGCTTTTTCTATGCAGAGAATTGAGGTGAAGCAGATGCCAAAGAAGCTTAAAACTCCGTGTGCTTATCCGGGATGTAACCAGTTAGTGGACGGCAGATACTGTGAGGAACACACCAAGGTAAGGAACAACCAGTATGAAAAGTATGGACGTAATCCTGATACCAGACGGAGATATGGCAGAGCATGGAAGCGGATTCGTGATAGCTATGCGAAGCAGCATCCCTTCTGTGAATTATGTTATGAAAAGGGTGTGCTTGTACAGACTGAGGAAGTTCATCACAAAAAAACCATTGAGTGAAGGTGGCACACACGATTGAGAGAATCTGATTGCGCTGTGCAAGTCGTGTCACTCGACGATTCATGCGCATCGGGGACACTATTGGAAGAACCGGTGGGGGGCCAAAATCTCCATAGGTAATCCACCAGGGAAACGGTGGCGGGGTCATGTGTGTAAAATCGCGGAATAAAAGATGGGGGAATAAGGAAAAAATTTGTAGTAGTGAGATATTGACAAAGGTAAAGTTAAGATATACAATTTAAATGAAATTCGGCAATAATAGTAAAATGCCGAAAAACATTAAAAATATTTTTGCATATCTTGGCAATACTATGAGAGAGGTGATATGAATGGCAAAAGAACTCTCGCTCTCTACTGACAAAAAAATATATTCGGTAGATGAACTGAAAAACGCAGGTTTTTCTCACTATAAGATAAATCAAATGGTCGATGAAGGACTACTGATCAAACTGACAAAAAAATATTATGAAAACATAAGTTATTCAGGCGAGGAATCGGATTTCTTTTATGTCCCGGCTTACGCTCCAAAGGGGATTATATGTCTGATGAGTGCAGCTGCATATTACAATCTTACAACTTATAGAACAGATGCAGTAGATGTGGCTATTCAAAGAAAATCGAAGATTTCGACAATGCCAGATTGGCCTCAGATTGACGTTTTCTATTTTCCAGATGATAGATTTAAAACTGGGATTTCCACGATTCATGAAGGAAAAAATGAATTCAAAATTTATGATATAGAAAAGACAGTAGTTGATATTGTCTTTTATCGAGAACGAGTTGGGATTGAAGAAACAAAAGAGATACTGACAAATTATCTGCAAAGAAAAGACAGAAATCTGAATCGACTTATTCGATATGCAGAGCTTCTAAAGTGCAGTGATGTTATGAAAACTTATCTGGAGGTGCTTGTATAATGAATGTTAATTCAGTGAAAGACAGATTAAAGAACTTTGCGAAAGAAACTGGTAAAACAATGCAGGATGCACTTGTTTTGTATGGACTTGAGAGAGCACTGTATCGTCTTTCGATATCGGAGTATGCGGAGCGATTTACACTAAAAGGTGGAATCTTTTTATATGCATTATTTGATGGCGAATATGCCAGAGCAACGACAGATATAGATTTGTTGGCGCAGCATATTCCTAATGATGCAGAGAAGATGAAGGTTGTATTTACAGACATTTTTTCAATAGACTGTGACGATACTTTACGATATGATTTGGGAACTTTGGATGTGCAGAATATTACAGAATTCAAAGAATATCATGGAGTGAAGGTTACAGTGATGGCTTATCTGGATAGAACCAAAATTCCAGTGTCTATTGATATTGGATTTGGTGATGTGATTTATCCGGAACGTGTTCAAATTGATTTCCCAACGATATTAGAGATGGATGCGCCAAAATTATATGGATATACATTGGTAACGGCAATCGCCGAAAAATTTGAGGCTTTTGTGAATCTGGGCTTGGCAAATAGTCGATATAAGGATTTCTATGATATATATGTTCTGGTTACCAGGTATGATATTGATGGAAATATGCTTCAACATGCAATTATGGAGACATTTGAGCATAGAGCGACTACGTTTGAGGATATTGTTGCGTTCGACAATGATTTTGCAGCTGATCGAATCAGGCAGAGTAGATGGAAAGCCTTTATTAAGAAAAAGAAAGCTATGATTAATGTTGAACTTCAGGAAACATTAGACGTTGTGATGAATTTTCTTGCACCAGTTATTGATTCGATTGAGAATCATGAGAACTATGAAGCACACTGGGGGAAAGAGGAATTGTCATGGCATAAATAGGGGGATATACATATTACGGATTGTGTAGTGATACATAGTCCTTTTTTGATGTGGACATGTATGTGGATGGGATTTAAGGCGAAGCTTGTGAAGGATTCCAGCAAGAAGGGGCTGTGGACGGTTGGGTTTACTTTGAAGGAATTATAGAATGACGAAGTAGGGAAATTATGATTTGATTCTTGAGGAGATAAATAAGCCGTTAATGCAGCTTGGACTGCAAATGACACAGGAAGGAAAATTGGTTAAAGTTCCAGTGGCTACGACAATTTCAGAAATTGAACGTAGGACAAGGAGTTTGGTGAATGAACTGCAAAAACGCCATATTCATGAGGATGCTTTAAAATGCTGTAAAGAAGAATACTTACAGGAAAACTATTTCCATGCAGTTTTTGAGGCGGCGAAAAGTCTATCAGAAAAGGTTAGGGAAAAAATAGGAATTCAAGACGATGGAACGAGATTATTTGATCAGGCTTTAGCGGTAAATAATCCGAAATTGGCTATGAATGCATTACAAACATCTTCTCAGAGAAATGCACAAAATGGTTTGAAAGAAATTTTGAATGGTGTAACTCGTATATCTTTTTTGCATAGGCAATTAGATGAATGTACGGTTGTTCATCAGTATAATAAATAGAGATATTGTATCGATATGTTCGATTGGATAAATATCGCAAAGAAAGGCGGACCGTTTATGAGAAATCATGAGCTGTCTGTTTTTTTCAGGGAAAGAAATGGTGGGGGTTTTTTGTATCAACCGGTTTGGAAAGCTGGAACTGAGAAAATATGATACGGATCCGGTGGTGACATTTTCAAATAAGCATCGTTTTTCATCCAGCATTCTGGATTTCATTACCAGATATACGGCGGTTGGCAAGCGTGATGGAAGCGGTAGTTATCCAGTGAAATTGGCGCCAGTCAGCGGTCGCTGATGCGATTACCAGCGGCCACCCGGCGGTGATAACGGCCAGTGTTTAGTTGGCTGATTTTGTGTTAATTACTACGGTATAATGCTTCGTTGCTCTCTTCGTGATTGCATTCGAGGCCACTTCATCATTTAATATCATAGATGCCCAGCTTTTTGGCTCACGTTGTGAGCGGACAATTGTGCTTTTTGATGCTTCACACCGTTTCTCCAAAACAGAAAACATAACTTTTATTTCCCGCTCATCTGTAATGGTGTGGGGAAGGAAATCATCCAATATCAACAGATCAAGTTTCGAGAGCAACGTCATCTTTCGGTCATATTTTTTATAATCCGTTTCTTTTAGTGAAACCATGCCTTCAAGATAAGACTCACAGTGGTGATATTCCACCTTGTAATCATTACAGGCAACTATGCCCAATGCCTTAGCAAGATGTGTTTTACCGCTGTCTGACGGCCCCAAAATGCATACATTGAGTCCATCCGGGACAAATGCAATGGAAGATAATACTTCGGTAATTCTTACCGGCAGATACTCTCTGGTTCTTGAATTCTGGCATTCTCCAAGTGTTTGAGGGCATCCAATCAGTTTTGCATGACGAAGCCGGTTGTTAACTCGCTTGTTTATCTTATCCCGTATTCTGACCCAATCAGTTCTGACATCAATGTCAAATGATCCAACGATAGAAAACGTTCAGAATGATATATTTTGTCCAATGTGGCAGCCATGCTTGGCATTCCGATTTCATTCAGTTCATCCACAAGGCTGTTTACCATTTTTTCTCCTGTAAGCATAATTACTTGCCCTCCTTTCCGACAGTACGTGCCAGATCCTGGCTTTTGGAAAGAAGTTTATTGATGTCTATGGCACTTGCATCCATGACATATGCACCTTTGTTGCGTTCTTCGTTGATTTTTGCTTTTGTTTCCGGAGATGTGAATTCTTCTGCAATAGCAGGTATAGAATTCTTTATGTAAGTATAAGTTACTTTGTTTACTGATAATGCCTGCCGACAGCATTCTTCTAGTGCTTCCTTTCCGTATTTTTGAGAGTAATTCAGGATGCCAAGGCACATACGATAAGTCTGAACCTCTAGTTTATGGCATGCAAGGACATATTTTATTACGTCTACCGTATGTGGTCCAATGGTCATTGCCTTACGAATGAAGTATTCAGCATTCCATTCCCGGTATCCATTGTAGTCTTTTGGCAGATGTTCTGGATTGGTACACCATTGTCCTTTATGCACAGCTCGCTGGTGTTCGCAAATAAACTCACCGTTCTTTGAAAAGATTCTCACTTTAGAAGAAGTTGCGCTTACCGATATTTTTTGATGCTTAAATGCTTTATCTACGCTATAATAAGCATTGTCAAAGCGTACATGGAAGTCGCTTGACACCTTTGCCTCTTTTCTCTCCATGTACTCGTAAGGTATTGGAGGGAGGGGCATTAACTCAGTCTTTTCTTCTTCCCAGTAGTAGCATCGATTATGCTCCTTGTTCTTAAATGGTTCCTGGTTCAGTTTAGCGACATTTTCCCACAATTCAGCATTAAACTGTTCGATGTTGAAGTAGGGACACTCTTCCATGTCATGAAAAAATCCCTTTTCGAGAATACCGACTGCATTTTCAACAGAACTCTTAAATTTGGGCTTCCGAACTTTAGCCGGTAGAATAGCTGTATGATTATGATCCGCCCATTCTGCATAATCCTTATTTAATTCCGGTTGTATCCAGTCGATGTTGGTGATCACAGTCTGCTTGCAATTATCACAGATTGTAAGTGGCGTTACTCCACCGAAATATGCCAGTGCATTATTATTGACCTGAATCCACTGGGGTTCTTTTGTTGATACCATCCCTTCCGCATAAATATACTGTGAGTATGGAAGGAGGGATACGAAAACAACAATAGGTATTATCTCTCCGGTCAGCCTGTTGGTCAGTTCAAATGTCTTACCAGCGAAGTCAACCTCCATGGTTTGCCCAATGATTGGTGTAAAATGAGCACTCTCATCATTGTCATCGTACCAACTGCTATAACGGTCGCAGAACTGCCTGTAAGAATAAAACTTACGTTCATCAGCAATACATTCTTTCTTGTAACGATTCCATTGATAAACGAGTGTCATGTTCTTACGTGTTCGCATCTGACTATTGACTTTGGAATAGTCGGGCAATTCGTAACTATCATCCCTGCCATTTGAAGATGGACTGCTACCATAGACCAGTTCTGCAATCCCATAGTTTGTGATATCATCCGGCAATCTTACGGCCGGACATGTTCAGAGCATAGTGTTTGATAATGATCTCTTTGTAATCGAGCATAGCATTATCCTCCTCATGATGTATTTCCACGTTGAAGTGGTTACCATCATTATGGAACGATCTATGCTAAATGGTAAGTATTATATAGCCGCTCTGCTGCGCATCGCGGCCGATTAGCTCCGCAAAAGCGACCGTTGGGTATCGCCATTTACAGTTTGCCTCTAATCCAGATGATTACGCCGTTCATCCCGGTAAGGATTTCTCACACAACAGGAAATTTGGATTTAAGGATTTTTTGCTTATGTTTTTGACCATGGAAGGTGACCTCGTTAAAGAAAAACTCTATCGATACTTCGGATGGATTATAGCTGCTCTCTCAAAAGCAGCATTTCATAAACAGCGATTCAAGTTAAAACAAGATGCTCTTCGCAAGTTCCTTTTCCTCTTTAACAAAAAATTTAAAAAGAACCTTTACAAAGATAAGTATCAACTCATTGCCTGTGACGGTTCCGCCGTAGATATTTTCAGAAACCCAGATGACAACGATACCTTTTACGAACCAAATAATAAATCACCAAGAGAATATAATCAAATTCATATCAATGCTTTTTATTCCATCCAGGACAGACGTTTTCAAGATATTGTAATTCAGTCTGGCCGGAAACATAATGAATATAGTGCCTTCTGTGAAATGGTTGATGCTGCCGATGCTACTGATCCAGCTACGATCTATATCTGTGATAGAGGATATGCTTCTTTTAACGATTTTGCTCACGTCATTGAAAATGATCAGTCTTTTTTAATTCGTTGCACTGATAAAAAAACAGAAAGCCTGCTTGGTTTCTCTCTTGACGGAATTCGTGAAATCGATTGTCATGTGGATCGTATTCTTAGCGGGTCGCGGTCCAAAAAGAATCGGCTGTAGGCAGATAAAGAAGATAACTACAGACATATTTGCAAAGATGTTCCTATGGATTATCTTTCGGAAGATAATCCATAATACACGATCGCTCTTCGCATTGTCAGGATTGAAATTTCAGAAAACTGCTTTGAAAATCTTATTACTAATCTTCCAAACCTTGAATTCGATATAAGTGAATTTAAGGATCTTTATCACTTGAGATGGAGCGAAGAAAATGCGTTCCGGGATATTAAATATCCCTTATGCCTAAAAGCTTTCCGTTCAAAAAAATATAAATATATTATTCAGGAAGTATGGGCAAGGGCGATCCTTCACAATTTTGAGACGGAAATAGTAGTAAACACAACGATAGACAGCGGTGAAATGAAGTACGAGTATCAGGCTAATTATTCTGAAGCCTTCAAAATCTGCAGAGATTTTCTGCGTATTCATGATGGGAAGACAATTTTAGATGTGGAAGGTCTGATTGCTCAAAATATCGAAGCAATCAGACCTAATAGAATCTTTCCCCGACAGAAAAGATTCAAGCTACCACTTAGTTTTTGTTATCGAAACTAACACGCATTAAAAACGATAACACATCTTATATAATAGTACACTTTCAGATGAATGCAACCATTTTTCAAAATTCGGCTGTTTTCGTCTTTTGGTCATATGAATTTTCACACAGTTGGACAACGGATCTCATATTCCAAGTCCTCTTTTTTGTGTTTTTATATGCTGGTAGTTGTTTCTACTCTTAAGTTAATATCTCCATAACATTGTCTGTATGCTTTCTCCATGAATTTTTACTAAGTTACTGACATTGACTGTGAGCAGTATGTTTGTCTGTTGGAGTGCTGGTTCCGGTGTAATGTTTTGAATCTGAAGCGTAATGACCCTCGGAAAAAGAGTTGATGATATATTTGCGTGTGCGGAGAGGTAATACATCATCGCATACAAATGTAATACTGAATTCCATGGTGTAAGGAACAAGAGGAATGTTATTATCGAGAACAATACCGTATCCTTCAAGAAGTTCGCAAGCGTGCTGATAACGTTTCCAGAGTCCTTCCATACTTGCGGTATCCACATCTAAGCCACCATGAATTAATGTTAAGCGGGTAGAATACGTGTATGGTGGTTTGCTTCCTTGCGAAACGGTATGATTTCCAAATTTATTATCTGAAATATTAATACTGTAGTAACGACGGTACACAGATACAGAATCGTCATCGAAATCCATAGTTGGATTGGTTTTACAGAGGTTATTATAGCTACTGACTTTTTTCAAGTATTTCAGAATCAATGGATTGGATGGTGACATTTTAAACAATCTTGTTTACTCCAAAGAAGCATGGAGTATTTGCAAAACATTTCAAAATCTCCTTTTCATTGCTTTTGTAGCGAATAGCCTTTTTATCTAAAATTTTTTCTGACATTGTAAATTCCTACCTTTCTGAGTTGATTTTTTGGGGTTCACAATGTATATGTCAGAAAAAACAGTGCCCCTGGAATTTACATACAGCCTATAACGGTTTAAAAGTCTTGTAGAAAATGCCCCTGTTCGCAGATATATTCTGCGATATAAAGGAATCAAATTGTAAAAGATGGGAAATTTTATTTGCAAAGTCCCAATAATATTCTTTGTATTTGATAATCTGAGTGGTATAATGACGATAGGTTATTTTACCCCGTAATGACAATTCCTTAGTTGGAAGCAGGAGGCACATCATGGATGTTACATACAATAAACTTTTCAAAATGCTAATTGATAAAGAAATGAATAAAACGGAATTTGCCAAAGCAGTTGGTATAAGTACGAACACATTAGCAAAACTCTCAAGAAATGAATTTGTTTCAATGGAAATCATTGTTCGGATTTGCAGAAAGTTTGAATGCAGTGTTGATGATATTTTAGAAATTCTACCGGAGCGATAACGATTAGGAAGGAGTACTGATAATGGGACAGCTCATTTGATAGGATGTGATCAAGGAAAAACTAAGCTGGGAGAAAGATACCCAGCAAAGATGGAGGAAAAATAAATGGCAGACAAACAAGTAATCGATGTATGGGAGTGAAATTGGCGTGAAAACGCTGGATTTGAATAAACCATTTGCGAAGATTGCTGAGTAGCTTAATAATGTTGTTGAATTATATTTATACTAAAAAGATGCGAAAGTGATAAATCAGCATCTATAGGTTATAAACTTTATGGGGAATAGAAATAAGTGAAAATTTACTAAGGAGGATTGAAGGTTGCAAAATATAAACGAGCTTATTGGGATTATTAAAGGCATAAATTTTGATGGTGTAATAAATGATAGGGAAGTAGTGCGCCTTCAGTCATGGGTAGATAAAAATAGAAATCTTGCGTATGAAAAATATCAGATAGAATTGATTAAGATGGTTGATTCTGTACTTGAAGATCATATGATCGATGATAATGAAAAAGATTTGATGTTGAATACTTGTGAAGAACATCTGAAAAAAATAGAAGATAGATCATCGCGCATTTATGAGATTAATGGGATTGTCGAAGGCGTAGTTTGCGATGGTGAGGTGAATGAGGCTGAAGTATTGCACCTTAAAGAGTGGATGGATGCTTATGGGGATAGCATTAGAGGTCACAAACCAAGTGCTGAACTTTGTAAGGCAATTGATGACGTGCTTGAAGATGGAATTGTTACCGAAGAAGAGCAGGCAAAACCTCTTGATATGTTAAATACAAGAATTCGAAATGCACAGTTTGAGAATAAACTTGCTTATTTGTGTAAACTTGTTAAGGAAAAGAAAAATATTGGTACAGATCTGATTGATATTTTGAATAATGAGTCTGCGATAAATGAAATCCATAGTAGAGCTGAGAGTAATCTTATGCAAGTAGTTGGTTCATATAGTGGATATTGTAGAAATCAGGAAATAATTGTTGTTTCGCTAGTTCTTGTTGCGATGCTTGAATATGATGGAAATTATTATGATAGTGTACGTGATACCTATAAATCACTTTATGAAAGATTTTCTGAACAAAAGGTTGAAGGTAAAATACGTTCTATTTTAAGTAAGTATAAGAAACAATCTGAATCTGGCAGCAGAATCAGAATCATTAACGTGGCCCTGGAAAATGCAATTGTGCCACAAACATTTCTCCCTGCATTCTTTGAATTTGTTTTTGACATTTATAAACTGAATTTTGAGTACGATCTCCCAGAAGAACCTTATGAAGATTTTCAATTTGTTTTTGAAGGATTGAGAAATAACATGCTTTCTGATGGAGATGATATATCTATTAAAGTCACCCAGAAAACCTACAAGTTAATAACTGCAACAAAGCAGTTGATCAATCGTGAAGATGGATTGGATGCTGTTATTAAGTTAAGTATTATTATTGTAAAACTGATAGATCGACGCTTCTGGGATAAGGATGTAAAGATCTTTAATCCATACTTAAAAGTTGGATATGATGGTTGGGAGAAGACATTAGAAGAAAGTGCCAGAGGAGGCCATGAGCACAAGAAGAGTGATTCTGAATTAAGATCACACTGGGAGCCAAAGTTCTTAATGCTTAACAATTCAGTGTACCTTAATCCCCCTGCGCATAGAGTGAAATCACAGTATGACTATAGGGATATTGAAGTAGTTGTACTTAATGACGGTAAAGAAATATATAGAAATAATAATTGTGATATTCGTGAAATAATCGGTGGCTATCAGGTTAATACAGAAAAAATTGAATTGGTAAAACCGTTAGGAAAACTTACATACCGATTAGTGGCTGGCAATGAAATTATATATGACAGTAGAGATAAGCTTTATCGCAACTGTATAGTTTTCAACAACGAAGGTCAGGAAGTTAGTAACAATACAGATTTTGAAGGAACAGTATATATCGTCTATAAGAAGGGCGAAGCAACAATAGACAACATCCTTCCCAAAGAGAATTATTGCATCGGATATAAGTTGGTTAGAATGGGAGATGCCATAGAAATAGGACATGATATTTTCAATTTTTCTTCTATGGCAAAACCTGGTGTTTTTGGACAATTATATTCTAATTGCGGAATTCAAAAAGAGAATGAAGATAAAATAATACCTGTTTATCATGATGATTGTTTTGTCGTTTTTGAAGCAGATAACTCATCAACTAAATTTGAAATAGATATTAATGGGAAGCCGCATAAGTTAAGTGAGATGCAGTACAAAGTTACTGAAAAACCTGGTTCTACAAAGTATGTTGTTGAGCTGGATTTACAGGAAACTGGCATATACGAAATTGAAGTGAATCAGCTTGTATCAGGCCGTAAAAATACACTTTTACAAGCTGATATGGTTTTTGATACAGAACTTACATACTCGAAAGAGATGCTAGCTGATTCGATTTATAGGGTTCAGGTGACATCTGAATTATTAGATCACGGCATTGATGATGAGGTACAAGCGAAGGACTTCAATCCGGGGTTTATTCAGTTCAATTATGCAGGAATATATTATAGCTATTACATACCTTTTGATTTTGGATTTTACAAGTTATCAGGTTGTGAATGGTGCTCGCAATCCGATGACTTATGGATAGATGACATTAATGATAAGAGTGTCTTGACCTTGTATGATTCGGAATGTGATGGATTGCTTCTTTATACAGAATCAGGGACATTGGCAGAGGATGACATTAAGCTCATTGATAGGGGATATTACAAACAACTTCCGGTTTTCTTTTTGTCATCTTATAAAAATGGAAATAGATATGTTACGCTAGTTTTTACTGCAAATGGCAAAGCAAAACATGCATTGTCTTGCTATAATAAGTGTGTTATTGATGAAGAGAAAACAGAAATATTATGTTTTGATAAGCCCCCAAAAGTGACAATAAAACCAATGTTTTACGGTAAGAATAAAGTGTTTTTTGAGGTGTATAATACTGATGAAGAGAAAATACTTACCAGTAAATTGTTGGAGAGTGGACAAATAAGTACTATTACAGATTTAAATTCGTTTCAAGAATACACTATTCAGTTTTATGAGAAAACGAAGATTCTACAGTTCAGGAAGAGCACGCTGTTATTAGAAGAACGCAGAACATTTTATGCTAAAGAGGATTTTGTTGGTAGATCTTACAAAATAACCGAAGCATATTTTAATCAGATTGTTCGAGGTGAGTTTGTTGAGAAACAGTGGTTCTTTAATAAATATTACTTGAAGTTAACAGATGTAATTGATGCAGAGAATGGCATTTTTGAAGGACATGTATATAGTAAGTCTCACAAGGGCGATTTTTTCCTTTTTAATATAAATCCAGTTGATGTGGAGTTATGTAGTGATGTTATAGATGGCACGATGGATATCTATATGACTAACCAAGGTGATGGGTTATTGCTTGATCTGGAACATAGAGGAATACTAAATTCAATGGAGCATCCAACTGCGCCAGATATTTTCTTATATGCAATTAGCTTGAAGGGGGAAGATGAACAGTGAAAAAAATGAATCCGATTGAGAGATCACAATACATTGATGATAAGTATAAAGAATATTTGAAATCATCATTTGAATTTGGAAAAAGTCATTTACAAAAACTATTTGTAGACCAGCTGGAAAAGGAAAAATTATTCAAGGGTCCATACGTAGATTTGAGTTTTCCGTTTCAAAGAGGAAAGAACTTAGAATCGTTGATTGAAGAAGGTGTGGTGTGTAAATCATTTAGGCGATTGGATGATATTAATTTTACTAGACCATTATATTCTCATCAGGAGGAATCGATTTGTACAATTGGAAAAGGTCATAGTGCGATAATTACAACTGGTACAGGCTCAGGAAAAACAGAAAGTTTTCTATATCCTATTTTGAATGATCTACTGTTTGATGTAGAAAAAGGAAATAAGGAAGTAGGGGTCAGAGCTATTTTCCTGTATCCGATGAACGCGCTTGTCAATGACCAGATTGATCGTATCAGAAGAATTCTAATGCATTGTCCAGAAATTACGTTTGGTTTCTTTACAGGTGATACTCCGGAAAAAGCGACTGCTAATACTAGGAAAAAATTAGGCGAAGAAAATGATGTGGTAATTCCTGATAACGAACTTGTATCCAGAGAGGAAATTCGTGAGAATCCACCACATTTACTGTTTACCAACTATTCTATGCTAGAGTACTTGCTTATTCGTCCTAATGATTATGCGATTTTTGAAGAACAGAGATTGCACAATTGGAAATATGTAGTATTGGACGAGGCACATACATATAATGGTTCACTTGGTATTGAATTATCACTTCTTCTTCGAAGACTTACTGGATTAGCACCTAAGCGTCCACAGTTTATTCTCACCAGTGCGACTTTGGGACAACAGGGAAAATCTGAAGCGGACATTATTAAGTTTGCAAAGAGTCTGACTTCAGCAGAATATGAGAGTAGTGATATTATTTTTTCTAAAAGAATTCCTTTACAGGAGAAGGTTTCATATAGAGTTGCTGGAAGTGATTATCAGAGTATCAAGGATAATATGGAATCTTTGGATGAGGTTAAAAATATTGCCGGTAAATACTATAGCTGTAATGCTTCAAATGTAAGAGAAGTATTGTATGAACTATTATCTAGAGATGAGAATGTTTATACATTAAGTACTTTATTAAAATCTGGTAGTAAAGATTTTAATATTCTTTATAACGAGTTCTATGAGTATATGTTGAAGGATGAGCTTATTACTCTGATTGATATTATCAATGCAGCAGAAAAGGATGGTATCGGACTATTTGACTTGAAATATCATTCATTTGTACGTCCTCTTTCTGGGGCTTATATTACCTACGGAAAAGAAGCAAAACTTAGCCTTACTAAGACAAATGAGATTGATGGAATGAAGGCTTTTGAAGTGGGCAACTGTCGTTATTGCAATTCACCTTATATTATCGGTAAAATTCAGCGTCGTGAAGATGATCAAATGAATTATCTTCTTCAAAACAAGGAAATTGATATTTATGAGAATTACGGAAATGACCAGTATGTAAAGATTGATTATTTCCTTCTTGAAAATGCTGTCAATGAGGAAGAAGTAGATAAGGATATTCTTGAAGAATATAGCGTTTGTGCTAAGTGTGGAGAAATTCATGCCGAAGGAAATCTAAACGCAAAGAAGTGCAAGTGTGGAGAAGTGCATCGATTTGTCGCTTATCGCGTAATGCAGGAAAAAGAAAATGATGAAGACTCCATCTATAATAATATTACTCAGTGTCCTTGCTGCGGCCACAAAGGAAAGTCTGGTGTTGTTAAGGCTCTTAATATGGGCAAGGATGAAGGAACAGCGTTAATAGGTCAGATGCTTTATGAAGCTATTGATGAGGGAGACCAGAAAACTAAGCAAGTAAAAAAGATATCTCTTAAGCATATGAGTAAAGTAGTTGAAGTACCTAAAGAAGAAAAGGTTAAGCAGTATTTAGCATTTTCTGATAGTAGACAGCAGGCAAGTTTTGCAGCTGTATTCTTTGATGCTAATCATGTCAGAATGCTTAGAAAGCGTTTGATTTGGGAGATGATTGTTCAAAATGGCTATAAGGATATGGGAGTTGATGAACTGGCATCTTATTTGACAGAGTCAATTAGAACAAAGGATTTATTCCAAAATAATATGGGCTCACATAAAAACGCATGGGCTGCTATTCTAGTTGATCTTTTGCGAGTTGAAGGCGCTTATGATAGTGAAGGATTAGGATTGTACTATTTTGATTTGGATATTCATGAAATTCTGGATGAATTTTCTGACGAGGATATAGAAGAAGCATTCGCTCAGTATGGCTGCAAGATGAATAAGGAAGAACTCAGCATTCTTATGCAGGTTGTATTAGGTGTGTTTAAAGTTACTCCTGCAATTAACTATGTTAAGTCGACACTTACTCCTGAAGAGAAAAAGGATATTTTGGAATACAGAAGATTCAACAATTATGTTATGTTTAATTGCCCTAAAACAATTCAGGGAATTAGAAGCTTCCTTCCTGTTAAGGGCGAAGAGAACATGGTTGTAAGATATGTAAAAACTGTATTTGGATGTACCTCAGAAGAAGCAAAAAATACACTCGAAATGGTATTTAGCCTTTTGATTCAAGCAAGTGAGGCTGCTGGAAGTGAAAAGATTTTGCACAAGCATGATAAGAAGGATGCATATCAGATTGATGCTAGCAGATATGTGATCAAGAATTACAAAACATCAAAGTTTTATCAGTGCAGTAAATGTGGAAGGTTGACACCTTATAATCTTAGGGGCAAGTGTACACAGGATAAATGCACAGGTTCTTTATCAGAAGTAAATCCTGATGAAGCATTAGCAACTAATTTCTATCGTACTCAATACAAGGAAAAGAAGATAGAAAGTATTGTGATCCAGGAGCATACAGCTCAGCTTGATAGAAAGCAAGCTAAAGAATACCAAATAGATTTTAAGAACAAGAAGATTAATATTCTAAGCTGTTCAACAACATTTGAAATGGGTATTGATATTGGTGGACTAGAGACTGTATTTATGCGTAATGTTCCTCCTACACCTGCAAATTATGTACAGAGAGCTGGACGTGCAGGTCGAAGAAAGGATAGCGCTGCCTATATCCTTACATATTGCGGAACTGGTTCACACGACTATACATATTTTTCTGAACCAGAGAAGATGATTTCAGGTGTAATAAATCCGCCATGTTTCAATGTGCTTAATAAGAAGATTATTGTAAGACATTTGATGGCTACAAGTTTAGGATATTTCTTTAGATTGAATCCAGAGATGTTTAAGTGTTTAGAGGCTTTAGTTATTAATGGTGGTACAGAAGCTTTCAAGAAGTATATGCTTTCTCATCCGGAAGATTTAAATGAATATATCAACAAGAAGATTATTCCTGAAGTTCAGTATGATGAATATAGGGATTTTAAATGGATTGATGAAATGGGTGGTGAAGACGAGAAAATGGCTCATTTTGTAGAATCTATTTTAGAGATGATTCAGGAATATGAAAAGGCAAAAGAACAGGCTGTAAAAGAGGATCGAGGATCTGATTCTGATTATTATAAGAAGCAAATAGAAAACCTAAAGAAGCAAGATGTGCTTGAATCATTATCTAAATATTGCGTTATTCCTAAATATGGATTTCCGGTGGATGTAGTTGATCTTCAGGTGTATGAGAACGGTGTACCTGTAAATAAATACGCAATGAGTAGAGATCTCAAGGTTGCTATTTCTGAATATGCTCCGGATTCTGAGGTTATTGTTGATAAAAATAAATATACATCAAAGTACATTACACTTAAAAAGAACGCTCAGTTTACAAAGAATTGGTTTGTGACATGTCCTACCTGTAAAAAAACTAACATCTTCCTAAGTATGGAGGATGAAGCTAAGTGTAAGTATTGTGGCCAGGATATACGAACAGAAGCAGCAGAATATTACATTGAGCCTAGTAACGGATTTAAAAGTGGTGAAACAAAAGAGAGTACACGACTCAAACCGAAGAGATCTTATGCGGGTGAAGTAACATATGTTGGCGGCGGAAAAACAGATGAGAAACGATTAGTCATTGGCAATACTATAGGTGTTGAAACTAGCAGTGATGATGAGCTTCTTGTTATGAATAAATCTGGTTTTTATATGTGTCCGGATTGCGGTTATAGTGAAATTGTAAAACATGGTCCAAGGACGCCTCAAACATTGAAAAAACATAAAAACTATAAACAATATGATTGTGCTAATGATACTTTAGAGTATATTCGTCTGGGTCATAAGTTTGAAACTGATGTTGCAAGATTTACAATTCCGATGTTGGATTCAGTTGATAAAGTGAGTTTTCCACAAGCACTTTCATTCTTGTATGCATTCCTTGAGGGGGTAAGTATCGCTCTAGGTATTGAAAGAACTGATATTGATGGCGTGTTGGAACTTAATTTGGATATGCAGAGTTATGATATCTTACTATATGATAATGTACCTGGAGGCGCGGGACATGTTAAGAGATTGCTTAGCAAAGATGCAATTGTAAGTTCGCTTAAGGCTGGATTAGATAAGGTTAGTAAAGAGTGTTGTGATGAAAATACATCATGCTATAACTGCCTCAGAAATTATTATAACCAGTCATACCATAACAAGCTGGTCAGAAAGCTAGCGATGGATGTTATTAAACGTCTGTTATTTGAAATAGAGGGAGTATCTGGTTTCTATCAGAATGAGCGTTGGCATTGGAATAGTCAGGTATCAGATTCAAAGAAGAAAATGAAGCTAATTTTTGGCAATGATGGAAGAAATGCGGGAACTGAAACTGCTGATGAAATCTGGGATGATTTGTTGGATGATTGTTTTGACGATGATGAAATTAAACTTGTCAATGCAATTAAAGAAGCCAGTCCAGAAGCAATAGCAAAACCATATTATAGTAAGACTGTTAAAATTGAAGAAACAGGTGAAGACTTTACAGCAAATCTAATATGGGATCAGAAGCAGGTTGTTTTGTTCCTAAATGATTCCCATGATGATTATTTAGTGGCAAAGAAAACCGGTTGGAATGTGTATTCGACCAAGGAAGGTTTTGATGTATCTGAATTTTTAGAAAAGGTGAGTGAATAGCAATGGCGAGAATGATACCAGATATATCAAAAGAATTTGATCAAAAAAGCCATGAAGGAATAATATTTGATGAATTGAATCAGTTACATGAGGATTATTATGTATTTCACTCCTTTGAAATTGTGACATTTAAAGGAAATCAAGTTCTTGAAAGTGAAACGGATTTTGTTATTTTTCATCCGAAATGATTATCAGGTTTATTCAGTCCTGGAAATAACCATTCTTTCGGTTTATCACTCTGAAACCAATAGGCGGTAAGCAGATCAAGAGCATACTTTGAAAGAATGGCATATCTAGCTGAACGGTTCTTGGCACGACGGATATAAATTCGCATCTGCTTACGATGGATATCTTCATAGTGAAGAGAGCATACTTCACCAAGCCGAAGCCCAGAGGAATACATGAGAACAAGCATGGTTCTCTCTTTTAAATCAGGGATATCGGAAAAATAAGACATGACCTCATCTTTTGTGGGAACAAAAGGAATATAGGTATCAAACTTACGTAAAGGAAGCTGGGTATTATCCCATGGATTGTGAAGAATATACATGGTGAAAAAACGAAGCTGGGAAATCACACAGTTGATGGTTCGATCAGAAAGAGATCTGTTGCCTGAAAGCCACCTGATGAAATCGCGCAGTTCAGCCCAGGTCACGTCTTCTGGAAGTTTGTGAAGAATATTTTCAAGATAATCAAGGTAAGCACGAATGTAAGTGCAGTAAGCATTAAGAGTGTGGTCAGTAAGCCCGCGAAGAGAGATCATCTTTCGAAAAGAATTAAAATATTTGTCCATAATGGAACCTCCTTAAAATTGAATTGCAAAATGATTAGTTACAATTCAAAAAAGGTGGCGGACGAATAAAAAATGAGATATGTTGTTGTTGAATTTAGTAAAACATGATAAATTAAACATAGTAGCGGTTTTTGCGAAATGTTTAAGGTTGTCTTGTGGTGATTCAACAATAAAACATATAAGCAAAAAACGCTACCTTTTTATTTAGAAAAATAAGAGGTGCAAGACATTGTATCAAAGACTACGCTAGCCATCGCGCCAGCGATTTGGTACAATAAGAGGCTATTATTGCACAGTATAAATATTGATGATTTATTAGAGAAAGGTATGAATATGGCAGTTCGCTATAACAAATTATGGAAATTATTAATCGACAAAGAAATGAAAAAAGTGGATCTCCGAGATCAGGCAGGGCTTACTACAAATGTGCTTGCCAAACTTGGAAAGAATGAGCATGTGAGTACACATTGTTTGGAGAAAATTTGTAAGACTTTGAAATGTGAAGTTGGAGATATTCTGGAGTTTGTTCCGGATGAAAAATAGGTGGCGATAGATGTGAAAAATATACTTGGAATTAGAAGGATGGAGAATAAACAATATGACACAGGAAACAATTAATCAAATTTTGAAATTTAGAGATGACAGAGAGTGGAAACAATTTCATAATCCAAAAGATTTAGCAATTTCAATCTCTTTAGAGGCATCAGAATTATTAGAAGTTTTTCAATGGAGTGGTGCCGATATTTCTTCCGACAAGAAAATCGAGAAAATCAAAGAAGAACTTGCAGATGTCATTAATTATTGTGTTTTGATGGCAGATGTATGCGGGTTAGATTTGGATGAAATAGTACAAGAGAAAATCAAGCGTAATGATGAAAAATATCCCGTTGAAAAAGCAAAAGGAAAGAGCGATAAGTACAATAAATTGTAATAATGTGAGGTGCCGTTATGCCCGTTATGAATGGAATACAAGAATTCACATTTAATGAGAGTGGATTGCAAAAATTGAAGGAGACGACAAAGGGAACTAACTGGCCTGTAGTTTATCTTATTCACGATGATAATAATCTCTATATAGGGGAAACAACAAGTGCTGCTACTCGAATAAGTCAACATTTGAAAAATGAAGAAAAGAAGAATCTGAAAGTTATAGAGATTGTTTTTGATGGTCGTTTTAATAAGTCGGTTATTTTAGATTATGAGCAGCGTTTGATTAAATATTGCTCAGTCGATGGTAGATTTAAAAATATAATGAATAAGAACAAGGGACAGCAGGCTATACACGATTATTATCAGAGAAAGTTTTATCGAAATCAGTTTATGGTTATTTGGAAAGAAATGATTGATAGAAATCTGGCTAAAAATTCTCTTGAAATAATTGAGAATAAAAATATTTTTAAATTTTCTCCATATAACGCTCTTACAGGAGAACAGAATGAGGTCAGTATTGATGTTATTAACGAAATTATTGATAGTTTTTCAAGAGAAATAAATGGTGTGAGCCTGGTACAAGGTTGTGCAGGTACAGGAAAAACAGTACTTGCAATCAGTATTATTAATTCGTTAGTGAATGCAATCAATATTGATGATAGTTTGTTGAATGTAAAATCAGATAATTTTGAGGATGATATAGATGAGAATAAGAGAAATACATTATTAAGATTAAAAAATTACATTTTAACTGAAAGAGGTGGAAAACCCTTTAAAATTGGCTTTGTATTTCCGATGCCAGGGATAAGAGGAACAGTTCAAAAGGTTTTCAAAGCGTGTGGTAATGGACTGGTAAGTGAAATGGTCATTGGCCCAACTCATGTGATAAAGAACGATTATGATATTTTATTTGTTGATGAGTCACATAGATTATCAAAACGTAAAAATCTTACTGGTTATAAACCATTTGATGATACTAGTCGAGCATTAGATTTAGATCCAATGGAAACGAATCAGCTGGAATGGGTTTTGAAATCAGCAAGACATATTGTTCTTTTTTATGATAAAACTCAGAGTGTTAAGTCTTCAGATATTTCACATGAAGATTACAAAGACACTTTGGCAAAGTATAATTATAAAACAAATGAACATACTCTTGAAACTCAGATGAGATGCGAGGGCGGAGATACTTATCTACAGTATATTAAAGATGTAATGGCATGCAGACGAAAAAAACGTGAAAATATGGAGAATTACGAGTTCATGATTTTTGACGACGTAGAACATCTCGTGGAAACTGTTCGTAAAAAAGATGACGAAATGGGTTTGTGCAAGACCGTTGCAGGTTTTTCGTGGGAATGGAAAACAAAACAGAAGAATAAACCGAAAGATGATATGTCATGTTACGATTTACTCGTGAAAAATGGTGAGTATGACATTCTGATTGAGAAGCATAAGTTCATTTGGAATTTAACCAATGAGTCATGGGTTACTAGACAGGATTCGCATTGTACAATTGGATGTATCCATACTACACAAGGATATGATATGAATTATGTTGGAGTTATTTTTGGAAAAGAAATTGATTATGATTTTGAAATTAATTCAATTGTTATCAATTTGGATGAATACAAAGATTCGAAAGTAAAAGCGAGAACAGACGAGGAAACCTTAAAAAAGTTGTAACTGTTCAGAACCCCCTTGGGGAACTAATTAATTTTTGTACAAAACAGAGAATTTTTAAAACCTGTTTTGCGATATTATTTCGGTAATTGGTGGATAACCAATTGTTTGTGATTGAATAATTTAATTCATTGTGGATTACTCTTTCAATCTTTCAAATAACTCTGATTCAAAGCCAAATTCTATGGCTTTTGAATATATTTAACAACAACTGAACATTGAAAAACATTACTTATCCACAGTCATTTTCACCATAGGTGAATCTATGTGAATTCGCTTTTTTCCTGAGTTTTTAGTACAATGGAGACATAAAACACAAGGAAGAA
>NZ_FQZY01000097.1 GCF_900142165.1 Hespellia stercorisuis DSM 15480 | reverse complement strand
CATATTTACGTGCCATTTTGAGTACCTCCTTATTCTCTTGATTCTATCATGAAATCCTTGAGAATAAGATGTCAACTTTTTTTATACCACACCAATCTGCTCTTTGTCTATCTGTTTGACAAGATAGGCGCAGCAATACGCCTTACCCCCGGCGCAGACGCAAGCGAAAAGCTCTTGCAGCTTGGGACGGGCTTTGCCGCCGCCTTTTCCAGTATCGCGCCGAGCCTGCACCCCGCCGATCTGCTTATCGGCATTGCGGGGGCGGTCATTATCCGGCTTGCCGTTTACATGAAAGGCAAGAACGCGAAGAAGTACCGAAAAGGCATGGAATACGGTTCTGCACGTTGGAGTGCATAATTTTAAGTGTAAAGGAAGCCTATATGGACGCACAGGAGGTTATGCACATGACTGATTATAGTAAAATTACAGCCCTTTACTCCCGCCTTTCCGTGGGCGACGAGGACAGGGACGGCGGTGAGAGTAACTCGATACAGAACCAAAAAATCTTTTTGGAGAACTACGCCAGAGGGCAGCACTTAACCAATATCCGGCACTACATTGACGATGACGAAAGCGGCAGATTTTTTGACCGTTCTGCCTACTCCCGCATGATGGACGATGTAGAGAACGGGAAAATCGGTGTCTGCATTATGAAAGACCTGACACGCTGGGGGCGTGACTATCTCCAAGTCGGCAATGCGATGGAGATATTCAGACGGAACAATGTGCGCTTTATCGCAGTCAACAACGGGATAGACAGCGAAAAGCCCGATACATTGGAGTTTGCGCCCTTTATCAACATCATGTCGGAGTGGTACGCAAAGGACATCAGCAAGAAAGTAAAGACCGGCATTAAGACGAAGGGCATGAGTGGAAAGCCGATTGCCACCGAAGCCCCCTATGGCTATGTCAAATCCCCGGACAACAAGGATTTTTGGATTATCGACGAGGAAGCCGCCGGAGTTGTTCGTTTGATTTTTCGCCTGTTTCTGGACGGAAAAAACCGAAACCAAATTGCCGTATATCTCACGCAGGCGCAAATCCCAACGCCCACATTCTACATGAAAGAGCGCGGGCGGGGAACCTGTAAAAACAGGGCGCTCAATGAGGCCAACCGCTATAAGTGGAACAAAGCCACCCTGACCCATATCCTCACACGGCAGGAGTATTGCGGTGATGTTGTCAACTTCAAGACCACAAAGCACTTCCGCGACAAGCGGAACCACTATGTAGACCGGAGCCAATGGCAGATAACCGAAAATGTGCATGAGCCGATTATTGACCGCACCGACTTTGAAACCGTACAGCGGATTTTGGAAAATGCGCCCGTCAAACGCCCCAACGGGGACGGGGAAATCCACCCTTTGTCGGGCTTGCTTTTCTGTAAGGATTGCGGTGCGAAAATGCACATTCGCATAGATTATCGGAATGGCGGCAAGCGTCATGTTGCCTATTGCAGCGAGTACCACAAGGGAAAAGCCAAAAACCCCAAATGCAATTCCCCGCACATCATTGACGCGGATTTGCTCATGCAGACCATCGCGGAAGTGCTGAAGAAAATCGAGGACTATTCTATCAGCAACTGGGCGGAATTTGAAGCCTTAGTGAAAAAGAACCTTGCCATGCAGCAGACCGACAAGACCAAGAAACAGCAGAAGCGTATCCCGCAAATCACGACGCGCCTTGAACAGATTGACAAGGTGCTGAACAAGCTCTATGAGGACAACGCCCTCGGCACGATCCCGCAAGACCGCTATGAGCAAATGTCGCAGAAGTATTCAGAAGAATACTATGCGCTGAAAGCGGAGCTTGCCGAGCTGCAAGAGCAGCTATCCGCTTTTGAGAACGCGGGCGGACGGGCGCAGAAGTTTTTGAAGCTGACGGAACGCTACGCTGCCTTTACCGACCTGACCCCCGCCATTCTCAACGAGTTTATCAGCCGGATTGAAGTGCATGAGCGCGACAAGAAAAGGGCAAAACAAGCCATTCAGCACATCGGGATATATTTCAACTATATCGGCAAATTTGAGAACGAAGTGACACAGCTTACAGAGCCAACGGAGCAGGAAATCCGGCAAATGCGGGAGGAAATCGAAGAAGCCAAAAAGGAAAAGAGCCGCGCCTATCACCGGCAGTATTCAAGGGAGTACCGGGCGCGAAACCTTGAAAAGCAGCGGGAGTATGACCGTATCAAGGCGCGGGAATACCGGGCAAGGAGAAAGGCGCAGACCGCCGCCGCACAGCCCGCACAGTAAAACAGAATAACCGACAACCAAGAGGGATTTTCCGGCTACGGGAAGTCCCTCTTTTGCGCCCGGAGAAAGGAGCCGCCTATGACAGAACAGAACGGGACGCCCACCGCGCCCCGGAACCCCGACAGTATTATCACGACGCAGAGAAACGGGCAGACTATTGTTGCGGAGTTATTTTTCAATCACAGCAGCACAGAAACATTCCGCGACAAGCTGCTCAAGACGATACTTGCCGACAGTTCGTGTTTATCTGCGTCTGACGGTCAAGAGCCGGAAAAATCGGAAATCTTGCGATAACAGCCGCCCCGACGATACATTCCACGTCCGGGCGGTTTTTATCGTCAAAAACGCCGTTTTCTCCAAGTCAAGAGCCGGAGAAAACACCCGAAAAATGCCCCTATTGCGTAACAGGGGCACAGAAAGGAGTTTGCATGAGAACAGGGCTTACCAAGCAGGAAAAGACCACCGATATTTGGTTTGACGAGAAAGACCCCCTTATCCATATCCGCACCCACAACACCGCCTTGAAAAAGCGTCTGCTTGCATACAGCCGCCGTTATCCGGCGATCTGCCAGCAGACTGACGCAGACCCGGAAACGGGCTGCATGGAGTTTGACATTGAGAAAGGCCGCTTCTCTTTCCGTCTGACCGCCCCATACAGCGAGGAACGGCGGGCGGTATGCCAGAGAGAGCAACGTCGCCGACAGGCTGAAATAGAGTTGAAATGTTCATAGTTTTGTGCTATACTTTTTCTAAAAGCAGAGTAATACTGCGGAATTGATTGGAGGACAACACAATGGTTACATTTATGAGATTAAGATAAAACCGCGAGTTATGTTGCGGTTATCCGTATTGCATAACTCGCTTATTGAAGCAGAGATGTAATTACGGAGGAAAAACAAATGAATAATAATTTATCACGCTTTGCAGACAGCAAGGTTTATTTTCAATGCCCAATTTGCACAAAATCAATGGATATACAAGGCAATAGCCTAATTTGTAGACATGGACATTGCTTTGATATTTCAAGATATGGGTATGTAAATTTGTTGTTAAAATCATCGCCCAAAACCAACTACAGCAAGCGGTCTTTTGACAACCGGCACCAAATTTTGGAGTATGGCATGTATGATGTTGTGTTGGAGAAAATCATACAGTTTATTTCTGATACGCCATCTATAAGAAACATTTTAGATGTTGGTTGCGGCGAGGGTTTCTATGCAAGGCAGATACAGCAAAGAACAGAACGAAACATCTTTGCCTTTGACTTGTCAAGGGAGGCAATACAGATTGCATCAAAAAAAGACAAGCGCAAAGCAGTGAAGTGGTTTGTTACTGACTTATCAAAAATCCCTTTGAAAGACGGAAGTATGGATTGTATTTTAGACATATTTTCGCCTGCACACTACAAAGAATTTCAGCGATTGCTATCTCCTAACGGATATGTTGTGAAAGTAATTCCTACGAAAAATCATTTGAGGGAAATCAGGACTAAAGTGCAAGCACACTTGAAAAATCCAGATTATTCAAATGAGTCTGTCGTTGAATATTTTGAGAAATATCTTAAAACCATTTCAAGAGAAACGGTTTCAGCCACCGTACAGTTGTCATCAGAACAAAGAATGTCGTTTATTGAAATGACGCCGCTTCTCTTTTGCGTTGAAAAAGATTGCGTTGATTGGCGTACTCTCACACATTTGACAATCGAAGCTGATGTTTTAATAGGAATGTATTAAAGGGCGTATTGATATTTAATATTCCCATTTATTGAGCAGAACGGAGTAAACCAAACACCCTAATCAAAAGGACAGCCGAGGAAATCGACTGTCCTTTTTCTATGCCGACAGGTAGAAAGGAGTGACCACCCATGACGAAACCGAGAGAAAAAAACGCGAGGAATTGCAAGCCGAGATTGAGGACGGGAAGAAGAAAATCCGGCAGCTTGAAAATCGGGAAAAGGTGTTGCGGCAAAAGTTATCCCAAGAGGAACGCAGGACGCGCAGCCATCGGCTGATCGTCCGGGGTGCGGTCTTTGAGAGCATTGTGCCAGAAGCAAAGACCATGACCGACGAAGAAGCCGCCGCCTTTCTCCGGCTTGCCCTGACGAGCGAGGAAGCGCGGGGCTATCTGAAAAAACGCACCGAGGGCGGGAAAAGCGAATAATCCCTTTGGTACAAAGGGCGCACTTATACACCCTTACGGGTGCGTGCGCTCTGCCGAGGGCTTGTCGGCACAGAGAGAAAGCCGCTTGCTTCCCTCTCTGACCGACATTGGCGGCTTTGCCGCAACAAGGGGCTGCACCCCTTGCGCCGCTTACGCGGCTATCCCTGCACACCCACAAAAACAGTATACCCGCCTTTGGCGTCTGTACCATTTTTGCGGGTTTTCATTTTATCCGGGAGGTGATACCCATAGCCATCTATCATTGTAATATCAGCATTGTCAGCCGGGGCAAGGGCAAATCAGCCGTTGCCGCAGCCGCCTACCGAAGCGGCGAAAAGCTGACAAATGAGTGGGACGGAATGACACACGACTACACCCGCAAAGGCGGTGTTGTCCATACGGAAATTATGCTGCCACCCCACGCCCCGCCCTCTTTCTCTGACCGTTCAACCTTGTGGAACAGCGTGGAGCTTTACGAGAAAGCCGGGAACGCCCAGCTTGCCAGAGAGATTGACGCGGCGCTCCCCATAGAGTTATCCAGAGAGGAACAAATCCGACTTGTCCGGGAATACTGTTCCTCTCAATTTGTTTCCAGAGGAATGTGCGTTGATTATGCCATTCACGACACCGGCAAGGGCAATCCCCATTGTCACATCATGCTTACCATGCGCCCCCTTGACGAGCGCGGCGCATGGGCGGCAAAGTCCCAAAAGGAATATGACCTTGATGAAAACGGCGAGCGTATCCGCTTGCCAAGCGGCAGATACAAGACGCACAAAGTTGACCTGACCGGCTGGAACGACAAGGGCAACGCCCTCTTGTGGCGTAAGGCATGGGCGGATATTTCAAACGCCTACCTTGAACGAGCCGGAAGCCCGGAGCGTATCGACCACCGCAGCAACGCCGAGCGCGGCATTGGCGAGATACCCACCGTCCACATGGGCGTGGCGGCTTGCCAGATGGAGAAGAAAGGTATTGCCACCGAGAAAGGCGAACTGAACCGGAATATCCAAAAGGCAAACCGCCTTATACGGGAAATCCGAGCGCAGATTGGAAAGCTCAAAGAATGGATTGCCGACCTGTTCAAAGCGTGGGAAACCGCCCCGGAACAGCCGCAACAATCCCCCGGCCTTGCAAATCTGCTGATGAAGTATTTGAGCGTTCAGAGAGAAAAGAGCCGGAAGTATTCGCAGCGTTGGCAACAACAGCACACAGCCGATGAACTGAAAACCATAGCGGCAGCGGTCAACTATCTGACCGAGCATGGTATCTCTACCCTTGATGAGCTGGACGCAGCCCTTTCCTCTGTCAGCGAACAGGCCGACACTATCCGGGCAGGAATGAAAACCGCCGAGGAACGCATGAAGAAGCTGCAAAAGCTGATTGAATACGGGAAGAACTACACCGAGTACAAGCCCGTTCACGATGAGCTGAAAAAGCTGCAAAACGGCTGGACAAACAAGCGCGACAAGTACGAGGAAGCCCACCGCGCCGAGTTGACCCTATGGAACGCAGCAAGCCGCTATCTCCATGCAAATCTGCCGAAAGGAACAAAGACCTTGCCTATTGCGGAATGGGAACAGGAATATGCCGACCTCAAAACACAGAGGGACAGCGATTATGCCAAACTGAAAGATACCCGCGCCGATGTTTCCGAACTTCAAAAAATCCGCAAATGCGTGGATATTGCACTCCGCGCCGACCAGCCGGAGCAGACACAGACCCGCACAAAGCGGCACGACATAGACCGATGAAAGGAGTGAGTTTTTTGTACTACACCCAAGAACAGATAGACCGGGCGAACCAAGCCGACCTTGTTTTGTTCCTGCAATCGCAGGGGGAACCGCTGGAACGCGCCGGACAGGAATACCGATGGAAACGGCACGACAGCTTGACCGTCCGGGGCAACAAGTGGTATCGCCACAGCCAGAGCAAGGGCGGCGGCCCCATTGATTTTGTCATGGAGTTTTTTGGCAAGAGTTTTACCGAAGCCGTTGAACTTCTCACAGGAGAAAAGGGAGCCGCACCGCCGCCGGATAGACCAAGCTCCGCGCCCCTCTCCGACTTCCGGCTACCGCCCCGCAGCCCCGACAACCGAACAGCGAGGAACTACCTCACAGCCGCCCGCCGCATTGATGAAGATGTGACGGGCTTTTTCTTTGCCAGCGGCGATATTTACGAGGACGCAGCCCACCACAACGCCGTATTTGTGGGGCGGGACGAGGACGGAATACCGCGCTACGCCCACAGCAAGGGAACGGCGGGAAACTTCCGCCTTGATGTGAAAGGCAGCGACAAAGCCTTTAACTTCTGCTACCGGGGCGAGGGCGAAAGAGTGTTTGTCTTTGAAGCCCCCGTTGACCTGCTTTCTTTCCTCTGCCTGTTCAAAAAGGATTGGCAGAAGCAAAGCTACCTGTCATTGGGCGGCGTGGGAGAAAAAGCCCTGCTCCGCTTTCTCTCTGACCGTCCGAACATCAAGACCGTTTATCTCTGCCTTGACAGCGACGAAGCCGGAAACGACGCTTGCAGCCGCCTTGTGAAGCTCATGCCGGAGGGCTACACCGTCCACCGGCTTATCCCTCTTTTCAAGGATTGGAACGAGGTATTGCAGCACCGGGCAGAAATCACAGACGGGAAGTATTTGCGAGAAGCGGTCTACGGCTTGAAAGAGCCGCCGCAGGAAGAAACCGTTGAGATTATCCGCATGAGCGAGGTGGACACGCAGACCGTCGAATGGTTATGGGAGCCGTATATCCCCTTTGGGAAAGTAACCATTGTGCAGGGCAACCCCGGCGAGGGCAAGACCACCTTTGCCCTACGCCTTGCCGCCGCTTGTACCAACCGCAAGCCGTTCCCCCACATGGCAGTGCATGAGCCGTTCAATGTGATTTACCAGACTGCCGAGGACGGTTTGGGCGACACCATCAAGCCCCGCCTTATGGAAGCCGAAGCAGACCTTGACCGCATTCTTGTCATTGACGAGAGCAAGCAGGGGCTTTCCCTGTCCGATGAGCGCATAGAGAGAGCTATCCGACAGACCGGGGCGCGGCTGATTATCCTTGACCCCATACAGGCGTATGTGGGCGAGAAAACCGACATGAACAAGGCCAACGAGATACGCCCCATGTTCCGCCGCCTTGCCGAGATTGCCGAGCGTACCGGGTGCGCCGTTATCCTAATCGGACACCTCAACAAAGCCGCCGGAGGACAGAGCGCCTACCGGGGTTTAGGCTCCATCGACTTCCGCGCCGCAGCAAGGAGCGTCCTGCTGATCGGGCGCGTGAAACGGGAACCGAATGTGCGCGTTATCGTCCATGACAAATCTTCTCTTGCGCCGGAGGGTAAGCCCATAGCCTTTTGCCTTGACCCGGAAACGGGCTTTTCGTGGATAGGCGAGTATGACATTACCGCCGACGAGCTGCTGTCCGGCGCGGGCGGCAACACCGCCACCAAGACCGAACAGGCGGAACGGCTGATACTTGACCTGCTTGCAGACGGGAAAGAGCTTGCCAGCGAGGACCTTGTAAAGGCCGCAGCCGAAGCCGGAATATCCGAGAGGACGGTACAGAACGCCAAGCGCAACATGGGCGGTGTTTTGGGCGCAAGGCGCGTCGGCGGTCAATGGTACAACTTCATCAAGAAGAAGCAGCCGCCCGAACCCGCAAGCTGAAAACGCAAAGTGCAGACCCTTTGCGCTTTGCACTTTCGCGCTTTCGCCTTGATTGTGCGTCAATAACTCCAAATAACACTTGACAAAACGCTTCATGGGGCGGCGCGGAGGATATAAAGCCGTATATCGACCCTGTATTTGAAAATAATGTGCTGCTGACGCAGACCGAAAGGCTGATGATGAGCAGCCGCCCGAAGCAGCCGAAGTATGCAAGAAACAAAAACATTCTTGTTATCGGCGGTTCCGGCAGCGGCAAGACCCGCTTTTTCGTAAAGCCCAACCTTATGCAAATGCACAGTTCTTATGTTGTTACCGACCCGAAAGGCACCGTCTTAATCGAGTGCGGGAAGCTCTTACAGCGGGGCGGGTACAAAATCAAAGTGCTGAATACGATTAACTTCAAAAAATCCATGAAATACAATCCCTTTGCCTATCTGCGGAGCGAAAAGGATATTTTGAAGTTAGTCAATACCATTATCGCCAACACCAAAGGCGACGGGGAGAAATCCGGCGAGGATTTTTGGGTAAAAGCTGAAAAGCTCTACTATACCGCGCTTATCGGCTATATCTGGTACGAAGCCCCCGACGAGGAAAAGAACTTTACGACGCTGCTTGAAATGATAAATGCGTCGGAAGCCCGCGAGGACGACGAGGACTTTAAGAACCCGGTAGACCTCATGTTTGAACGTCTGGAAGAAAAAGACCCGGAACATTTTGCGGTCAAGCAGTACAAGAAGTACAAACTTGCGGCAGGCAAAACGGCAAAGTCAATCCTTATTTCCTGCGGCGCAAGGTTAGCCCCCTTTGACATACGGGAACTGCGCGAACTCATGGAAACCGACGAAATGGAGCTTGACACTTTGGGAGATAGAAAAACGGCATTGTTCGTTATCATCTCCGACACCGACGACACTTTCAATTTTGTTGTTTCCATTCTCTACACGCAGCTTTTCAACTTGTTATGCGACAAAGCCGACGATGTTTACGGCGGGCGGCTGCCTGTTCATGTGCGCTGCCTGTTAGATGAATTTGCGAATATCGGTCAAATCCCGAAGTTTGAAAAGCTCATAGCGACCATACGAAGCCGCGAAATATCGGCTTCTATTATTTTGCAATCACAGTCGCAGCTAAAGGCAATCTACAAGGACAACGCCGATACCATAGTCGGCAACTGCGACACGACCCTTTTCTTGGGCGGCAAGGAAAAAACGACGCTCAAAGAAATATCGGAAATCTTAGGCAAAGAAACGATTGACAGCTTCAACACTTCCGAAACCAGAGGGCGGGAGCTTTCGCATGGGCTGAACTATCAGAAGTTAGGCAAAGAGCTTATGACGCAGGACGAAATCGCGGTCATGGACGGCGGGAAATGTATCTTGCAGCTTAGAGGTGTGCGCCCGTTCTTCTCTGATAAGTACGACATCACGAAGCACCCGAAATACAAGTACCTGTCCGACGCAGACCCGAAAAACGCCTTTGACATGGAAAAGCATATCAAACGCCGCCCCGCTATCGTAAAGCCGGACGAAGTATTTGACTACTACGAAATCGACGTACAGGAGGACGCAGCACCGTAAAGGGAGGTGGTAATCTATCCGAACTGTAAACACGGGCTATATGGTACGCGCCCCTACTTGGAGCGTGGCAGGAAGCCGCAGCGTATCAACCCTTACAAAAATGACAACTGAATACCGCCGCGCCGCAGCAGTTTAAGCAGCGCGAGGACGCAGCCGCCGAACACAGGCGGCTTTTTTCATACCCAAAACCAAAAACAAACAATTTTTATCGCCGCAAAGCGGCAGAAAGTGAGGATATTATATGGCATTTTTCAACAGCGCAGTAAACGTATTGCAGACCCTTGTTATCGCTCTTGGAGCAGGCTTAGGCATTTGGGGCGTTATCAATCTTCTGGAGGGATATGGTAACGACAATCCGGGTGCGAATGCTCATGTACGGTAAAGTATCACAAGAAAATTATGTCGAATTGACAGCCGCCTCCGCTATACCGAATAAGGAAATAAAGAGTCCTCAAATTTTGCGCTACTAAATGAAGACGAGCGGAAGTAATCTCCCGCTCGTCAGTAAACTTAACTATGCCATATCAATCCCGCTTCTTTCCCGCCACCGGCACTAAGAACAGCGCGGGCAACAGCAGGAAAGCGGTACAGACCAGCCCCCAGGGTATGGACACCTGCTGGGCTACCAGCCCCACAATAGGCCCGCCGATGATCTGCCCGAAAGAGTCCAGCTGTCCGCTGGTGGAAAAGACTGTGGCGCGCATTTTCTCATCCACATGGTCGTTCATCCAGGCGGCCAGCACAGGCTCCTTGATGGTGCGCATAAGCCCCGCCAGCAGGAACACCAACAACATGAACCAAAAGCTCCGCCCCACCGCGAAGAGAACCAGGCACAGGATATACCCGGCGCTGGTGGACATGACCACACTGGTTCGGCTGACAGTCCCTTTTTTCTCCATGCGGGCGATGAGCAACTGAGAAGCCAGAATACCTAAGCCGCTGCCGATAAGACTGATAACACCGAACCAAGTGACGCTGTTCAGCGGCCCGATAACGGGTATTACCGTGTCATCCAGAAAATGAGCGGTGGAGAGCCGGTCAAAGCCTTCACTGGCAAGTCCCCCGCATAGTGTGATTGCTAAGAGCGCCAGCAACACAGGTGCGCCTTTCACAAAGCCCAGGTTGAGCTTGAACAGGCAGACAAAGTCTTTAAGCAAGCCCTGCCGTTCCTCAATAGCAGGGGAGAAGTTGGTTTCTGGCATGATGCGAACTAACACCAGCCCCAACAACAAGCACAAACTGCCCCCCAAGATGACAGGCATTTGCAGGTTTATGTTTCCCAGCAGTGTGCCCAGCACCACGCCCAGAACGCCGCCGATTTGCCCCATTTGACTGCCCCGCAGGAACACCTTGTCTATGGGTTTGTCCTCTTCCTCCGAGGCAATCCACGCCTCCAGAGCGCCGGTGATGAAGGTATCACCGCAACCCCAGACAACCTGGGCCAGCAGAACCGGCGCGAACCACGGTAGCGCACCCTCCATCAGAAAGCCCAGGCCGTAGAGGAACATTCCAATCAGCACCGAGCGCCGACGGCTATACAAATCCGCCACCACACCGGTGGGTATCTCGAACAGAAAGCAGGAGGTCTCCAGAACCGTCCCTACCAGGACAAGCTGGAAAGCATCCAGCTGCACCACCTCCAGGTGGTACACGATGGAAAGCACTGTGGACATAGAAACCGCCAGGGAAAAGACAAATCGGAACAGCAGGTAGACAGAATATGCCTTTGAATTTTTAGCAAACATGAAGTTACATTCTCCTTTACGAATCAGTGGGTTGTTTTGTGAAACAAGCCCGACTGCCGCGCAGGAAGGGCAAACTTCTCAGCCCTTTCTAACAGTGATTTTAGAAAAGGCCTCCTAAAGTGCCCAAAGCGCCGTTAAAAGACTTGTTTCTGTTTGGTGTGGTATAAAAAAAGTTGACATCTTATTCTCAAGGATTTCATGATAGAATCAAGAGAATAAGGAGGTACTCAAAATGGCACGTAAATATGACCATGAATACAAAGTACAGGCAGTTAAGTTAGCAAAAGAAATAGGTGGTGCTAAAGCTGCTAAAGAATTAGGTATCCCGGAGGGAACTATCCATACATGGCTGAAAGCAGTTAGAGCAGGCACATTGGATATTGGCGATGGTGCACATACTCCAGAAAGTGCGATGAGTCTTGCTGAGGAGCTTGCGATGCTCCGCAAACGCGTTAAGGATCAAGATAAAGAAATCCGGCGTCTGAAAGAGGAAAATGAATTTCTCG
>NZ_FQZY01000098.1 GCF_900142165.1 Hespellia stercorisuis DSM 15480 | reverse complement strand
TTTCTGGTAATTAAAAACCCTCCGGGGGATGTGCAGGAGAATGTCTGATGTCGGTAAAAAAGGAGTGGCATATGGGAAAGTTAGCGTATATCAAAGAGGAGATCGCTGTGATCCGAGAGCGGGATCCGGCAATCAAATCCAGCATGGAAGTATTGCTGTATCCAAGCTTTAAGGTGATATTACAGTACAGAAAAGCTCATAAATTGTATCTGAAGGGGCACTATTTTCTGGCGAGATGGATATCTCAGAGAGCAGCCAGGAAGACCGGAATAGAGATTCATCCCGGTGCGACCATCGGGAAGGGCCTGTTTATCGATCACGGCAGCGGTGTGATCATCGGTGAGACGGCAATTCTGGGGGATAATGTCACCTTGTATCAGGGAGTGACGCTCGGAGGAACAGGAAAGGAACAGGGAAAAAGGCATCCGACCATCGGCGATAATGTGATGATCAGTGCGGGTGCAAAAGTACTTGGCTCTTTTACTGTCGGAGAAAATTCAAAGATCGGAGCCGGATCTGTAGTAATCGAAGAGGTGCCGCCAAACTGTACCGTGGTTGGTGTGCCGGGGCGTATAGTCCGGATGGGTGACCAGAAGGTGCCGCGGACCGAGATGGATCAGATTCATCTCCCGGATCCGGTCCTAAATGATATCAGAGAGCTGCAGGCCGATAATCTTCGTCTGAGAAGAAAACTGGCAGATCTGGAAAAACGGCTGGGGAATACTCCGGATGGTATTCAGATTCAGGACGAATCGGTGGAAGACGAGGAAAAATAAAAAGGACAGTGGCAGAGGCAATATAAAAAGAGAAAAGAGAAGGAGATAAATTTAAGATGAAGCTTTATAACACATTAACAAAAAGCAAAGAAGAATTTGTACCGCTGGAGGAGGGAAAGGTTCGGATGTATGTCTGTGGACCTACGGTCTATAACTATATCCATATCGGTAACGCGCGTCCGATGATCGTGTTTGACACGGTGAGGCGGTATTTTGAATACAAAGGGTTTGAAGTTAACTATGTCTCAAATTTTACGGATGTAGATGACAAGATCATCAACAAGTCCATTGAGGAGGGCGTTTCGGCGGAAGAGATCTCGGAGCGCTATATCGAGGAGTGCAAAAAGGACATGGCGGCAATGAATGTGAAGCCGGCCACGGTTCATCCTCAGGCGACACAGGAGATCTGTGGTATGGTGGATATGATCCAGACGTTGGTCGACAAGGGCTTCGCTTATGAGAAAAATGGAACCGTATATTACCGCACAAGAAAATTCGAAGGATACGGAAAACTATCGCACAAAAATCTGGATGATCTGCAGTCAGGCGGACGTTCCCTGCTGGTGTCCGGGGAGGACGAGAAAGAGGATCCGCTGGATTTTGTGCTCTGGAAACCAAAGAAAGAGGGTGAGCCTGCATGGGAGTCACCGTGGAGCGAGGGACGCCCGGGATGGCATATAGAGTGTTCTGAAATGTCCAAAAAATATCTGGGTGAGCAGATTGATATTCATGCCGGTGGAGAGGATCTTGTGTTTCCACATCATGAGAATGAGATCGCGCAGAGCGAGGCGGCAAACGGCAGGGAATTTGCAAGATACTGGCTTCACAATGCATTTCTGAATATTGATAACCGTAAGATGAGTAAATCTCTCGGCAATTTCTTTACCGTACGTGAAATCAGCGAGAAGTATGATCTGCAGGTGCTGCGGTTCTTTATGCTGAGCGCACATTACAGAAGTCCATTGAACTTCAGTGCGGATCTGATGGCTGCTTCTAAGAGCGGACTCGAGAGAATCCTCACTGCCGTGGACAATGTGAAATTCCTGATGGAGAACGCAGGAACCGGGCAGATGACAGAGGCGGAGACGCAGGCCTTTGCGAAGACGAAAGAGTATGTGGATGCCTATGAGCGGGCGATGGATGACGATTTCAATACGGCGGATGCTATCGCAGCGATTTTCGAACTGGTTAGATACACGAATACGACGGTGAACGGCGAAAGCTCCAGAGAATATTTGAAGAGTCTGTTTGATCTGATTGTGAAGCTGGCAGATGTGCTCGGAATCATTGTAGATAAGAAAGAAGAGCTGCTTGCGGAGGATATTGAGGCATTGATCGAGGAACGTCAGGCAGCGAGAAAGGCGAAAAATTTTGCGAGAGCGGATGAGATTCGTGATGAACTGCTTGAGAAGGGAATCGTGCTGGAGGATACCCGTGAAGGAGTAAAATGGAAAAAAGCGTAGATTTTGAACTGAATGAATATATGAGAGAAATCTTCGAGATGCAGGAGGTGGATGCAAAAACGTATTCACCTCTTACATTAGCGTATATCGGAGATTGTGTATATGACCTGATTATCAAGAGCATTGTTGTCAGCAAAGGGAACAAGCAGGTGAAAAAGCTGCATCAGGAGACAAGCTCTTATGTGCAGGCGTCTTCCCAGTCGCTCATGATGAGAGCCATGCAGGATGCATTGACGGAGGAGGAGCATGCGGTCTACAAGCGTGGCCGAAATGCAAAGTCTGTGTCACCGGCAAAGAACCAGTCGATTACGGATTACCGGAGAGCAACCGGTTTTGAGGCATTGTTGGGATATTTGTATCTCAAAAAAGAATATAGACGTCTGGTTGATTTGGTAAAGATCGGTCTGGACAGTCTGGAAAATGTCGAAGAAGGAAGAGAGGAAAAATAATATATGAGTGAAGAAAAAGGGGTTATGAGTCTGGAGAACGGAGAGGAAATCAAGAGCCTGGTGATTGAGGGGCGCAATGCGGTCATGGAGGCGTTCAGAGCCGGAAAACCGATCGATAAGCTGTTTGTCCTGGACGGATGTCAGGACGGACCTGTGCGCAGTATTGTGCGTGAGGCGAAGAAGCATGATACGATCATTCATTTTGTAGAAAAAACAAGGCTTGCGCAGTTGTCTGAGACCGGAAAGCATCAGGGAGTCATCGCCTATGCGGCGGCTTATGAGTATGCGGAAGTGGAAGACATTCTCGCGGCGGCGAAAGCAAAGGGGGAGGATCCATTTATTATCCTTCTGGACAATATTGAGGATCCTCACAATCTGGGAGCAATTATCCGTACGGCGAATCTTGCGGGAGCACATGGAGTGATCATTCCAAAGCGTCGTGCCGTGGGACTGACGGCGACGGTTGCGAGAACCTCTGCCGGAGCATTGAACTACACGCCGGTTGCAAAGGTGACAAATCTTGCGAAGACGATGGAAGAACTAAAGGACCAGGGGCTGTGGTTTGTGTGCGCAGATATGGAAGGAGAGTCCATGTATCGCCTGAATTTGACCGGACCGATCGGACTTGTGATCGGAAGTGAGGGCGAGGGCGTCGGACGTCTTGTGAAAGAGAAATGTGATTTTGTGGCGAGTATTCCGATGAAAGGTGATATTGATTCTCTCAATGCATCTGTCGCTGCGGGAGTTCTGGCCTACGAGATCGTGAGACAGCGAATGAATTAATGTTCGCTTTACGGCAGGAGCGTGGGATTTTGGAGGATTACAGGAAAAAGACAGATGAGCAGCTGATTGTGCAGCTGCGGGCAGGGGACGATAAGATTACAGATTTTATTATGGATAAGTATAAGTTCCTTGTCCGAAAGAAAGCGCGGGCGATGTATCTGCTGGGCGGTGAAAACGAGGACTTGATTCAGGAGGGCATGATTGGTCTTTTTAAAGCCGTGCGTGATTTTGATGAATCCCAGGGAGCATCCTTCCACAGCTTTGCAGAACTGTGCGTCTCCAGACAGATGAGTTCTGCAATCACAGCGGCAAACCGCAAGAAGCATATTCCGCTAAATTCCTACGTGTCCCTCTACGAACGGGAGAACGATGCGGAGACGACACAGCCGCCGTTGATGGAGACACTGCAGACAGCCGCAGAGAGTGACCCGGAGAAGATTTTTTTTGGTAAAGAGTATTCGGAAGCATTTGAAAATACACTTCGTGAGCGATTGAGCCCGCTGGAGAACCGTGTGCTGTACCTGCATTTGCTCGGGACAGACTACCGGACAATTGCAGAGCTGATCGGAAAAAGTCCAAAGACAGTTGACAACGCACTTCAGCGGATCAAGTCAAAGGCAGAACAATTGCTGGTTGAAGAATAGCCGGATAAGGTATGTCTTTGGGGACAGGTTAAAGTGCAATTGGGGACGTAGCAGAATGTCATTCTGCTACGTCCCCAATTGCACTTTAACCTGTCCCCAATAAAAAACTCCTGAATTTCCATTCAGGAGCCAATAACAGCTGTTGACGGGAGTTGAACCCGTGACCTCCTCACTACCAATGAGGTGCGCTACCACCTGTGCCACAACAGCGAACGATATAAATATACAGCATAGAGGTACTGTTTGTCAATGGTTTCTTGCAAAAATATTGGTTGTTCGCTATGGAATTTTACGCAGACTTAACACAGATAAAATATTAGCTTTACCTGCAGCGCTTAAAATAGATGCTGGAATATTTTGTGGACATTTGCGGTGTATAAAAAGAGGGTGGATAAGCCGCCACATGTCTGCAAAAGCAGAAATAGAAAGTTGGGAACGGATATGGCAAAAAATGAAGAAAAAGAACAGGCAATGGCTGAGTTGGTAAAATACACGGAAAACAGAGATTCGCTGCTGAAGGCACAGTGTGCCATCAATCTGGTGAAATCTAAACTCCAGATTATCAATTCGGAATTGTCTCTTGCCCGCAATCATAGTGTCCTCGTCAGCATGCAGGACAGGATCAAGACAACGGAGAGCGTATACCAGAAGCTGAAGAGAAAAAATCTGCCCTGCACAGGAAAGGCCATTGAGGAGAATATCACAGATATGGCGGGAGTGCGGGCGGTCTGTGCGTTTGAGGACGATATTTATCGGGTGTCCGCGATTCTTTTGAAGCAGCCGGATATAAAACTGGCAAAGAAAAAAGATTATATAAAGAATCCAAAAAAAAGTGGATACAGAAGTCTGCATCTGATCATTCATGTGCCGGTATACCTCTCGACGGGAGTGGAGTGGATTAAGGTGGAGGTGCAGCTTCGAACCTCCGCTATGAATTTCTGGGCCGATCTGGATCATCAACTCCGGTATAAAAAGGGTGCAAAAGAGGCAAGACTGATCGGAAAAGAGCTGAAAGAATACGCGGACCGGATCAAAGAGCTGGATGAACATATGGTGGAAATGAGAAAGAAAATCGAGGCGATGTAAAATCGTCAAAAGTGGAGAATCCAAAAGAAAATCTGTTGTCGTGGTTTCCGTTTTGTGGTAAGATATAGTGCATAATGTATCCGGGAGAGAGTATATGCAGCATTGCTTCATAGCAATCTCTCTGCCGGACTGCCGCTGAACCTAGGTGAGGGGGCGCCACATATAATACGAGGAGGATTAACCATGGCAAGTGAAATGGTTTCAAAGAATTTTATTGAGCAGGAGATAGATAAAGATTTAAAGGAGGGTGTGTATGACAATGTCTGCACCAGATTCCCTCCGGAGCCGAACGGATATCTGCATATTGGACATGCAAAGGCCATTCTGCTGAATTATGGGCTGGCACAGGAGTATAACGGCACATTTCATATGCGCTTCGATGACACGAACCCGACCAAGGAAAAAGTAGAGTTTGTCGATTCCATAAAGGCGGACATCGAATGGCTTGGTGCGGACTGGGGAGACAACCTCTTTTTTGCGTCTGATTATTTCGATATGATGTATGAGTGCGCAATCAAACTGATCAAAAAAGGAAAAGCATATGTCTGTGACCTGACGCCGGAGCAGATGCGAGAATACCGTGGGACACTGACAGAGCCGGGAAAAAACAGCCCTTATCGTGACCGCACGGTTGAGGAAAATCTGGAATTGTTCGAGGGGATGCGTGCAGGCGCTGTTGTGGATGGTGCCCGTGTTCTCAGAGCAAAGATTGACATGGCATCCCCGAATATCAATATGCGCGATCCAATTATTTACCGTGTAGCACACATGACTCATCACAATACAGGAGACAAGTGGTGTATTTATCCGATGTACGATTTTGCGCATCCGATTGAGGATGCGATCGAAAAGATTACCCATTCGATCTGTACGCTGGAATTTGAGGATCACAGACCTCTTTACGACTGGGTAGTCAAAGAGTGTGAATTTGAGAACCCGCCGAGGCAGATTGAATTTTCAAAACTGTATCTGACAAATGTTGTGACTGGAAAAAGATACATCAAAAAACTGGTGGAAGATCATATCGTAGATGGATGGGACGATCCGAGACTGGTATCCATCGCTGCACTTCGAAGAAGAGGCTTCACACCGGAGTCAATCAAGATGTTTGTGGATCTGTGTGGGGTATCCAAGGCGCAGAGCTCAGTAGATTACGCGATGCTTGAGTACTGCATCCGCGAAGACCTGAAGATGAAAAAGCCACGTATGATGGCGGTTCTTGATCCAATCAAACTGATCATCGACAATTATCCGGAAGATCAGGTAGAATATCTTGATGTCACAAACAATGTCGAGAATGAAGAACTGGGCGCCAGAAAAGTGCCATTTTGCCGTGAACTGTATATCGAGAGAACAGACTTTATGGAGGAGCCGCCTAAAAAGTATTTCCGCCTTTTTCCAGGAAATGAAGTCCGCCTGATGCATGCTTATTTTGTGACATGTAACAGCTTTGTGAAGGACGAGAACGGCAATGTGACCGAAATCCACTGCACGTATGATCCGGAGACAAAGCAGGGAACCGGATTTACGGGCCGCAAGGTCAAGGGAACGATTCACTGGGTTCCGGCACCGATGGCAACGAAAGCGGAGGTTCGCCTCTATGAGAATATTGTGGACGAGGAAAAAGGCGTGTACAATGAGGAGGACGGATCCCTGAATGTGAATCCAAATTCACTGACAGTACTGAAGGAATGTTATCTGGAGCCGAACTTTGAAGGTGCGAAGGCTTATGACAGTTTCCAGTTCGTGAGACAGGGATATTTTTGTGTGGATGCGAAGGATTCCAGAGAGGATGCACTGGTATTTAACCGCATTGTCTCTATGAAGAGTTCATTCAAACTGCCGAAATAAAACGGTTTGTTATTAAGCAATCTGTGAGAAGGATTTGCAATAGGGGCTGTCGCATTAAGTATCAATCATACGGGATATGGCATTGGAGAATACAAGTCTTCGACGTCGCAGTCACGTATGAGATGTACTTAGCGCGACAGTCCTTTAATTAAAAGAAACTGGTCTGCCCGGGAAGGAGAAAAACAACATGAATGAACTGACCATCAACCTGAAACCAAAATCAAAAATACCTCTGTATGAGCAGATTTATGACTATATCAAATCAGATATCCAGAAGAAGAGGATACCAAGCGGCGAGAAGCTGCCGTCCACACGGGCTCTGTCGAAGCATCTGGAGGTGAGCCGCAGCACAGTGGAGCTGGCGTACGAGCAGCTTTTGTCGGAGGGATATATTGAGGCTGAGCCGTATAGAGGGTACTTTGTCGCACACATTGATAATCTGTATCAGCTTAATACGGTGAAAAATGTGGAGCGGAAAGCTCCCGAGAAGACCAGAGAGCAGTGCCGATATGACTTTACGCCGAACGGTGTGGATCTGAAAAGCTTTCCCTATAATACCTGGCGGAAATTGTCGAAGGATATTCTGCTGGACGACAAGGTGGAACTGTTTCGTCTCGGAGATTCCCAGGGAGAATATGGTCTCCGCGCGGCAATTTGCGCTTACCTTCATCAGGCAAGGGGCGTGAACTGTCTGCCGGAGCAGATTCTGGTGGGGGCAGGCAGTGACTATATGATGATGCTTCTGGGAACGATCCTGGAAAATGGATGGAGGATCGCGGTCGAAAATCCGACCTACAAGAGAGCGTACCGCCTGTTTGAAAATCTTTCTTATGATGTGCTGGCAGTCGACATGGACCGGAGTGGCATGGATGTCGGAAAGCTGAGAGAATCCGGTGCAGATGTTGCCTTTGTCATGCCCTCCCACCAGTATCCGCTGGGGATTGTCATGCCGATTAGACGGAGGCTGGAGCTTCTGAATTGGGCAAATGAGAGCGAGACACGATTTATCATTGAGGATGATTATGACAGCGAATTCCGCTATAAAGGCAAACCGATTCCGGCGCTGAAGGGATATGATGCGAACGAAAAGGTGGTATATATCGGGACCTTTTCCAAATCCATCGCACCGGCGATCCGTATGAGTTATATGGTTCTTCCAAAACCTTTGATGGAACGGTTTGAGACACGAAGCAAGTTTATTCATTCTACAGTGTCAAAGGTGGATCAGATCATACTGCAGAGATTTGTGGAGGAGGGCTATTACGAGAGGCATCTGAATAAGACGAGGGCACTGTATAAGAGCAGACACGATGTCCTGCTGAACAGCCTGAAGGTATTCCAGGATTGGGGAACGGTCTCGGGGGAGAATGCGGGTGTGCATCTGCTGCTTCACCTTGACAATGGAATGACCGAGGAAGAACTGATTGAAGCGGCAGAGAACGCGGATGTGCGGGTGTACGGTCTGTCAGAGTATTATATTGCGAAGAGGGAAAAGAAACATATCCCCACAGTGCTGCTCGGGTATGCGAATATGAGCGAGGAGAAGATCGAGAAAGCGGTGGAGATACTGTGGAATGTCTGGTGTGCAGGAAAAGAAAGATAAAGAAAAATGGGGGAGGTACAAAAGCAAAGCTTTTGTACCTCCCCCATTAAAAGTGTGCCTCAATGAAAACTAGGCCTCTTTTCCTTCAGAAATGAATTTCCATACATAAGCGGCAATCGCTGCACCGATCAATGGAGCTACGATAAATACCCATACCTGAGAAATCGGAACGGTGTCTCCGCCGACAGCTGCCATAATCGCAGGACCAAGACTTCTTGCCGGATTTACAGAGGTACCTGTAAGCGGAATGCCAAGAATGTGAACAAATGCAAGTGTAAGACCGATAACGATACCGGCAACACTTGAGAATTTTTCTGTGGATGTAACACCCAGAATAGCCATCAAGAATACGAATGTCAGGATAATCTCAACAATAACAGCACCGATCATGCTGAGTCCGACGTAAGAAGCATCTCCGAAACCATTTGTTCCGAGACCTTCGATGACAGGTGAACACATAGAACCGATTCCCATAAGGATGGCCGCAGCAACCAAAGCCCCCAGACATTGGGCAACTACGTAGCCGACGAAATCTTTGACGTCCATTTTTTTGCTGAGTAACATGGCAAATGAAACTGCCGGGTTGATGTGGCATCCGGAAATATTTCCGATAGAATATGCCATTGCTACGATCGAGAGACCGAATGCCATGGCGATTCCAAGCACGCCGAGTACACCGTCAATACCACCGGAAATGGCTGCCGATCCACATCCAAATAAAGTTAGTACAAAAGTACCGATAAATTCTGCTACATATTTTTTCATTAGTAAGCCCTCCTGCTCAATTCCCCAAATTTGTGTTTTCCTGTTTTGCTTTCTTTGCACCGAGTGAAACGTATTCCCTGTCAGAAATTGGCTCCAGATCACTGTCTAAATCAAAGTCATCATCTAAATCGAAGTCATCTGGATCTGACTCACCAGAAGAAAAATGTAAGTCATCCGATGCGTCTTTCTTCGAGAAATAAGTGACAATTATGCCGATAATTACACCGATTGCGGTAAGGCCAAGCAGGCATTTCCTCAGTTTTTGCAATATTTTGTTCTCCTTTCTTATGCAAATTATACAACAATTATATCTTAATACTTTTTTAATGTAAATACAATATTGTGAAGAAAAATAAATTGTGTTAAACTAAACAGGCAGTTTAAGAAACAGCAGTCAGCAAAACAGGTGCTAAGAACTGCGCTAAATGGTATTTTATAATAGGAGAATAATCAATTAAATGGAAGAAAATACAGTAAAAAAAGCGAAAAAAGGATTTCTGCACATTGTTTTCAGCAGGGCGGGCATGATAGTGATACTACTGTTGCTTCAGCTGATGCTGCTGTTCAGTGTGACAACATTTCTGAGTGAGTATAGTACGATTTATTATGTGGTATTTAATATTCTCAGTGTTCTTGTAGTGATTTATATTATTAATGAAAAAGGAAATCCGGCATTTAACATGACGTGGATCCTACTGGTTATGATTTTTCCGGTGTTTGGAAGTTTATTTTACATTTATGTCAAATCCCAGTTGGGAACACGTTATATCGGGAAAACTCTGGGAAGGATCAAATTGGAGACATCCCGCTATATTGACCAGAAGCAGGATATGCTGGAAGAAATCCGGGTGAGTAAGCCGGCCAATGCAAATCTGGCACATTACATGAAGTTCCAGCTTGGATTTCCTACATATCGGAATACGAAGGCTACCTATTTCAGTTGCGGAGAAGAAAAGTTTCCGGCAATGATACGTGAACTGAAAAAAGCCGAGAAATTTATTTTTATGGAATATTTTATTGTGGAAGAAGGGTACATGTGGGACTCTGTTCTGAACGTATTGAAAGAAAAGGCGGAGCAGGGTGTGGAAGTCCGTTTTATGTATGATGGAATGTGCAGCCTTACCATGCTGCCCCACAATTATCCGAAAACTCTGCAGAAGCTGGGAATAAAATGCAAGATGTTCAGTCCGATCCGTCCCTTGCTGTCCACCACGCAGAACAATCGCGACCACCGGAAAATCTGTGTGGTCGATGGTAAGGTTGCAATCACAGGCGGAATTAATCTGGGAGACGAATATATCAATCGAAAAGAGCGCTTCGGTTATTGGAAGGATACAGCAATTATGCTGGAGGGACCGGCGGTACAGAGCTTTACCATGATGTTCCTGCAGATGTGGAATGTCACGGAAAAGAGTGTAGATTATTATAAACAATATCTGCGTCAGGAACCGCAGACGGAGCTTCAGCGGGAACTGGGATTTGTGCTGCCCTATGCGGACAGCCCGTATGATAATGAGAATGTCGGGGAGGAAGTTTATTTTCATATTCTGAATCATGCGAAAAAGTATGTCCACATCATGACACCTTATCTGATACTGGATAACGAGATGCTCGATACACTGAAGCGGGCGGCAAAGAGCGGAATTGAAGTGCAGATCATCATGCCGGGGATACCGGACAAATGGTATGCCTTTGCACTGGCGAAGACTTATTACCTGGAGCTGATGGATGCCGGGGTACAGATCTTTGAATTTACGCCCGGATTTGTCCATGCGAAAGTGTTCGTGTCGGATGACGATACAGCCACGGTGGGAACAGTCAATCTGGATTACCGCAGCCTGTACCTTCACTTTGAATGTGGAGCGTTTATTTACAATAATGTGGTAGTTCGCGATGTGGAATTGGATTTTCAGAGCACATTGCTGCGCTGCAGACGGGTGACGAGAGCGGAAATGAAAAAAATTACCGTTCCGATGAAAGTGGCGGGAAGAGTGCTGCGTCTGGTGGCGCCGCTCATGTAACAGTGGACGTAATTGGACAGCGTTGAGGAATAAAAACTTTTCGCAATAAAATAACCAGAATCTAAGCAGGAGTACCTCTTGTGCGGTAAAATATAAGTAACAAATTTTTCGCACAGGAGGTTTTTACGAATGACAAAGAAAGAAAAACGTGAACGAAAGAAACAGGACCGTGGAATAGTTGATTTTATGATGGTT
>NZ_FQZY01000100.1 GCF_900142165.1 Hespellia stercorisuis DSM 15480 | reverse complement strand
CTTTACCAGAAGTCACAACCAAAAAGCGTGGTCGAAAGAAAAAGACCAAGGTACTAAATCTAATTGACAGACTTGTGAATTACAAGGCATCAGTCTGCTTATTTATAAAGAATCTCTGTGTTCCGTTTGATAATAACCTTGCGGAACGTGATTTGCGCATGATTAAGGTTAAAACCAAGGTCTCAGGATGTTTTCGCAGTGAGGAAGGCGCACAGGAATATCTTACAATCATGAGCTATATTGGGACTGCTCATAAGCATGGAATAAATGCTTTTACAGCAATCAGAGAAGCCCTTTTAGGGAATTCCGATATCATCTTTAACTAATGGAGTTCTGAACAGTTACGAAACATCTATGATGAATCATGTTTCCATGCTGAAAAAATATGCAGAAGAACATGAGATACCTATAAAAATCAACGTCTACCCGGATGTGGAGACGATGCTGTTTCACATTACAAATTTGGAGTTCCAGATAGATTTGGTTTTTCTGGATGTGGAAATTGCTGGTTTTGCAGTTGTGGATCTATTACGGGAAAGAAATTTTTATGGGGAAGTGATTTTTCTGACTCAAGTTGAGGATCAGTGGGAAAAAGCCTTTGACGTACAGGCATTTCATTACGTGATTGAGCGTAACTGCGATCAGAAACGCTTTGCATGGATTGTAGAGAAAGTGCTTCAGAAGATAGAGAAAAAGCATGAGGAAACATTGGCATTAACCTGTGCCGGAAAACGAGTAGTATTGCCTATCCGGGATATTGTCTATTTTGAAGTAAAGGAGCGTTGGATTACGGCCTACTATGGGAAGGAAAGTTTTGAGTTTTTTTCCCGTTTGGGAAAAATAGAAGAAACACTGGCAGGAAAAGGATTTGTGAGAGTGAGTCGGTTTTATCTGGTGGCGGTACGTTACATAGCATCCGTCCGGTACGATGAACTGACACTTCTAAATGGAACAAAAGTCCCTATTGGCAGGGGAAAATATCAAGAGGTGCGTACCCAATTCGAAAGGATGGAAGGGGGCAGATAGCAGTGGGAAAGAAAAAGCAGTTGCTGATTCCAGTCTGCATCCTGTTCCTCTTATGTATTCCAAGCCAGGTGAGGGCAGATTACTTTGAAAACCACGTAGATAGAGGCGATTACTGTATGCAGGCAAAGGATATTCGTATTACAGATGCACAAAGAAAAAACTGGATGCATGCGGGAACTTTACAGGAAAAGTTGTTGGAATTAAGTGGGGTGTTTGTGAATCAGTTCCATCCAAGTGATTCCACCCAATACTGGACAGAATATGATGGAAGTATTGAAGTTGATATGCAGGCATTGGAAGGACTGCAGATGCAGGACGGAAATCCGTCAAAGACAGTGCCGGTGGTCTTTTATATAGAGGGGAATGAAGATGTCTCCATCACAATCCATGTAGAAGTTACAGCTTCCGAACAGCAATCAACAAACAGCACAGGTGAATCAGATGTATCGGAAAACATACCGAGAAAAAACAAGGAGCAAAATGGCACCAGTGGAACTGATAGAACTAGAACAGGATTCTGGCTGTTTATCACGATTGTCTCTGTGATGGGATATGGATACAGTCTACATTCTGATTTCAAGGTACTGAGGAAATATAAACGACTCAAAGAAAGTGAAGGGACACAGTAGTATGGCAGTCATTTCAGCAGAGAGGATACTTATTTCTATTTTTCTTTTGGTAATGCTAGGAGGAACGGTATTGAAACTCTATACAAGGAGAAAGCTCTCCTATATTGATGGTCTAAGTCCAATTATAAAACAGGACATGGAACAGGAACATATCATTGGAGCATTTGGAGAGGAGTCTTAATTTTTTTAGGGGGAAATGAAACCAATCCTAGAATAGGTTGGGATTGGCAGGAAAGGGAAAGAACATGCAACTGACATTAATGACGGATTATGCAATACGCACCGTACTCTATCTGACCCAAAAGGGAGGAATTGTACCAGCAGGGGAGATAGCACAAAGTATGTCCATACCCAAAGCATATTTGATGAAGGCTTTAAATACCCTGCGAAAAGCTGGATACATAGATGCCAGCACAGGTGTAAACGGAGGGTACTGGATGCTAGTAGAAGCAGAAGAACTGACACTCCTGGATATTATCCAGGCCACAGAATCCACGACCAAGTTGAACAGGTGCATGGAACAAGATCATTTCTGTAGCCGAGTGGCTACAAAAGACTGCCCTGTGCGTAGTTTTTATATGACCGTACAGAGCACCATAGAGAAACAGCTCTCAGCAATGACGATAGCAAATCTGCTGGAGGAGAATAAGGCAGGACAGGAGGAATACCAATGAAAAAGATATTGCAGAGAAGTGAAAGGGGAGTGGCTTTTTTACTGGCTATGCTAATGGCATTTTCATCGCCAATCAGCGTACTGGCAGCCAACCCCATTATCACAGAGGTAAAGAATGAAGGGTCGGATTTAGACTATACATTTACAGAGAACCCCTCAGAAGATGGAACTACAGCAGATATTCAATTAGAAGTCATAGAAAAGAATGGAAATGTCCTGACAGAGGTTACCACGCCAGATGGGACCGTGGTTTATCCGGAGTCAAAAGATGGGAAGGACGGCTTTAAGCAGTCCTCGGATGGTGTAGAACGGAATGTGATTCACTATGCGGCTTCTGAGAATGGAAAGATTTCTTTCAATCTTAAATATGTTACACAGGGAGTTGCCGACACCAATCAATTAGAAATCTTTGATTCTGAGGAAACAGAACCCACAAACGTTCCAGTTGCAAATGACTTGGGAGAAGAAAATATTACAGAAGTTCCGAATAAGTCGGAAGAAAATCTGGAGGAGGTAACACCTGAATCTGAGCAGAGCCTAGAAATAACAGAACCTCAATCGGAACAAGAACAAGGTTTATTGGGCAAGGCAATCGATACACTTTTTCCTGTGATGGAAGTACAGGCAGCGGAAACGGATACGCAACTGGCGGAAAAGACGATGGAAATCGAGTATGAAGTAACAAGTTTAAATGCTAATGTTTTGCCGATGCAGAGCGCAAAAAGTGGTGGTGTAGTAACTACATTTGAGGAATTGAAAACGGCAATAGGAAATGCTGGAGACGGAGAGGTTATTAGAATCAGTGGTACAATCCTGGTACCTGAGACAATAAGAATAAGTCAAAACATCACTTTAGAAGGAGGAAAACTAATTAAAGAAGGAAATTTTGGGTTAATTAGAGTCAATAGCAATTACTCATTACAATTGACGGATATTGTTTTAGATGGAAATCGGGATAATATTGAATTTTTTACAACTGAACTGGTACCACTTGTCGAAATGAGAAGTTTTTCTCAACTGGTAACAACTGGAACCACAATTTTACAAAACAATTACAGTAGCTACTCGGGCAATGTGTATAAGGGAAGTGCTATTGGGTGCTCTGGTCAGCTAAAAAATTGTAAAATTACTATTAATGAAGGCACTATTATACAAAATAACGAGATAGGATCTGGTGGAGGCGCTATTGGCATTGAAATGGTTAGAAATTGTGAACTCTTTATAAACGGTGGAGAGATTAAAAATAACAAAGCTGGAATTTGCGGAGGAGGAATATATGCTCCCGGGGTTGTTACTTATTTGCGTGGTGGAACTATTACCGGTAATGCTGCAGGGTATGCAGGAGGGACTTTGCTTACAGATCCAATCGTAGGCGGAGATATAAAAATTGCGGATAATATGTCTCTAAATGATGGGGTTCCAGATGATATGTATGTGGAGGCGACGTATGGAGAACTAATTTACCTTGAAAGTGATTTTACAGGTCAAATAGGAATACGCCTTGACAAATCTGTTCCATTTCCAACTTTTCAAGATGTTGTTGTAGGAGATGGATTTGATCCGACTGCCAGTATGGCAGAAAACAAAGCTGGAGCTCAAGCAAATTTCTTTTCAGACGATCCAACATATATTACCCGGCTTGAACCAGACGGAGACAACCATAAAGTAGTCATTGGCTTTCCCAAAGTGACTTATGATACCAAGAGTGGTGATTTTGCCCCAGGAGAGGAACAGGAGTTTTATACTACAGCAAACCAGCCAATTACAAAACCAAGTGAACCAACACTTGCAGACCATGAGTTTGTTGGATGGTACACCACATCAGACTATCAGGATGGAACCGAGTTTGATTTTAATACACCAATTATAAAAGATACTACTTTATATGCTAAGTGGAAGTTAAACCTCTATACCGTAAAATTTGCACTCAAAGATGGAGAACGAGGCGGAATCCTTGAAGGCGATACGGCAGATCAGAGTGTAAAATATAACCAGTATGCCGCTGCAGGTGCGCAGGCGACTGCAAATGTTGATTCTGCTTTTATCGGATGGAGCTACAGTTATACTCCGGTAGGTTCCACGACACTGATATCCGGTACGGTGATGGATTACACTACCGTGCCAATCCAAAATAACGTAACATTTATTGCTAACTTTGCGAAAGTTCCTTTTGTATCTGGTATTAGTACCAACGGTTATGTGTCCGTTCAAAAAGGCGGAGCTCCGGCAGATGTAGGAACGACTACAGTAACGAAGATAGAATATGACCTTACAGATACCCTTCCGGCCAAAGCTGGATTCAAATTTAAAGGGGCACTACACTACCATATTAATGAAATCAAATTAAATGATTCATACAACCATGAATTTACACTAGATTTAAATAGTACACAAAAACAGAGTTTTACCGTAGGAGAAGATGGACATACATCAACTGTTAATATTACCGTAGATAAGGAAAATGAAACCTTAGATATTACAGGGATAGAAGAGAGCCTTAAATTCAATTTTATATTTGCAGAAGATACCAAGTATACCGTTTCCTTTAAAGAAGAAAAAAATTCCACAGATAACTTTGGGCAGAATACCGGACTTTATACGGGAGACACGATGGGCAATGCACCTGCCACAAATCCTACAAAGGTGGGATATACCTTTGATGGGTGGAGCCGCGATGGAAGTAATGCTCCAGAAAAAATGTATGATCCGAATGCACAAATCAAGGATAAGGACGAACTATACTATGCAGTCTGGACACCAAAGGAATACACCATTCATTACAATACGGATGGCGGAACAACAGTGCCAGATAAAACAGGTGTATATTTTACCGATACGGGGCTTATCCCGACGGACAACCCAACCAAGAATGGCTATACCTTTGCGGGTTGGGAAAAGGATGCCACAACAATCGGTACGGATACCGCCTATAACACATTGGTGGTAGATGATACCGTCATGGAAGTGACCTTGACCGCTAAATGGGATGTGAAACACTTTAATGCTTCCTGGATAACAAAAGACGGAGAGACGTTGGGAAGTATCGATGGTGGAAACCAGACAGAAGAAGGGATTGCGTATAACCAAAATGCAACAAAGGATGTAACGGCTACACCTGCATCCAATGATTCCGAATTCATCGGATGGGATTATTCTTACATTCCAGATGGCAGCACGACACCAGTAACAGGATTTACAGACGATTATAAAACAATCCCTGTCCTGGGCAATATTACCTTCACAGCGAAATTTGCACTCAAGCCATTTGTAAGCATTGGGGCGACCAACGGTAAAGTAACCGCAATAAAGGGAACTACGCCGGAAGAAATATCGGGAAGCTCCGGAACAACCGCATTGATTCAGTATACAGCAGCGGAGGATATTGAAAACAACAAAGGCACGGTTTCCTTAAAGTATGGAGCTGATATACACCATCATTTGTCTACTATTTCATTCAAAGACACGCTGGGACATGAGTATACCATATGGACAAAGGATGGTAGTGGAATAACAGCAGGACCAGACTACGAAGTAGGAAATCGCACACCAGCTACTAAGGTACATGTTACGATTGATGAAAGAAACGGTGTTATAAATGTATCCAATATTGACACATCACTGGCATTTACAGTGGTATTTGAAGAAGATACGAAGTATAAGGTGGAGTTTTTCCGGGATAAGGATGATCAGAGTTCTCTTATGCAGACCAATGATGGGCTGTATACCGGAAATCCAGTAGGAGCAAAACCAGATCCAGATCCGACCAAGCCGGGATACCAGTTCTTAGGCTGGAGTACCGATGGAACCAATGACCCGGATAAGATGTACGCACCGGATACCCTGATTGCAGATGCAGATATTGCATATTATGGGGTATGGGAACTGACAGATTATAAGCTGACCATCAGCAAGACAGTGGACGGAGAGCATGGAAATAAGAATCAGGACTTCCATTTTACCGTTACACTGAAAGATAAGGATGGAACACCATTAAACGGCACCTATTCTTATACGGGAGATGCGATTACAGGAGTAGAAAAGCCTGAAGATGGAACCGTGACACTGGATGCAGAGGGCAAGGCAGAGATTACATTAAAGCATGGACAGAGTATTGTTCTGAATGGTCTACATATAGAGAAACAGTATACGGTGGTAGAAAAGGAAGCCAACCAAAACGGTTACATCACTACCGCCACAGGAGAGAACAATCCTAACATAACAGGGGATTCCGTGGCAGCCTTTACAAACACCAGGACAACGACACCACCGACAGGTATCGGCCCAATGAGCCACTTGCCAACCATGATTTTAGGTGTGGTGATCTTAATATTGACCTGTGTAGGACTTTTGTGGTCGCGCAGAAGGAGGCGGGCTTAAAGATGGGGCAGGAAGTACGACAGCAAGAGCGGGAGCCCCCATCCCTGCTCCAGGAAATTTTATTCCTATTCTTAAAGATAGGGGCAATCCTGATCTTACTGGTGCTATTGTTCACGTTTCTATTTGGGATTTTTAGAAATGGAGACAATTCCATGGCACCAGGATTTCGGGAGGGAGATTTAGTTGTGTACTACCGCCTGGACAAAGCATACATAGCATCCGATAACCTGGTGGTGGAATACGAAGGAAAAAAGCAGGTACGGCGGGTAGTAGCTGTGGCAGGAGATACCGTGGATATCACGGAAGAAGGTCTACTGATCAATGGCTCCCTGCAGGATGAACCGAGAATTTATGAAGAAACAAAACGCTATGCCCAGGGGATTGATTTCCCTGTAACCATAAAAGAGGGAGAAGTATTCCTTCTAGGAGACAGCCGGGAACAAGCGACAGACAGTCGTATTTATGGACCGGTGCAGGTAAAAGACACACTGGGTAAGGTCATGACGCTGATTCGGCGCCGTGATATGTAACTTGATGACAGACTATAATAAACAAAGAAAAATGGGAGGATTTAAAATGAAGAACAATAAGATAAAACGAATCTTAACTAGCGTACTGGGAATGACCATGGCATTGGGATTATGCATGGGTACTGGTATTCCAGTTCATGCAGCAAATGAGGTAATGGAAGGCACAGAGGACGCACCAGCGGATGCCTATCTGACAAAGGAACTGCAGGTGGCAGAAGGAGTAACTGTTCCAGGTGCAACATTTTCTTTCCAATTTGAACAGGTGAAAGAAGACGGAGGTGCACCAACTGCACAGATGCCAGCAATCACGGATAAGACGATTGCATACACAAATACTGATACAGCAGTACCGGATGCATCTGGTCTGATGAAGAACAAGAAAATTTCCGGGAAAATATTAGACGGAGTCACCTTTTCACATGCAGGAGAGTATGAATACAAAGTAACAGAGGTACAGTCCGTGACTGGTTATACAGTAGACCCGGACAATGAGACCATGCAGTATTCTAAGGCAGAGTACACGATGCGTGTGATTGTAAATAATAAAGCAGATGGAAGCGGCGTCTATGTCAAATATGTGGTTGTTGACCGGGTATTAAATGATGCAGGTGCTGCAGAAGCAGCGAAGGTAACTCCAGGGGATGATGTGACAACAAATGCCTTCACATTTACAAACGTATTTACGAGAGAAGGCAGTCTATTGGATGGGAAAAATCCACTGGAAATCACGAAGACTGTAACGGGAGATGCAGGAGATAAAACAAAAGAGTTCGACTTTAGCTTAACTTTAACAAAAGCTGCTACAGAGAGTGCTGCAGTTACAGAATATCCAGCAGTGATTACAAGAGCAGATGGAACAACAGAGAACGTTACCGTTCCTGCCGGAACAGCATTTACATTCAAACTGAAACACGGAGATAACCTATCTTTTAAAGATAGTCTTCCAGCAGGTACCAGATATACCGTAGCAGAGACCGCAGCGACTGGGTATACTACCAGTGCAAAAGTGAAAGAAAATGGTGGAACTGAAACGACTATTGATAATGTGACTGTTACGAACAAGCTGGTAGGAGATCATGAAAACTATGCAAAGTATACCAATGATAAGAGTGTAACACCACCTACTGGAATCATCATCAACAATCTGCCTTTCATTCTTTTGATTGGATTTGCCATGGGAGCGTTTGCATTATTTATCGTTGCTAAGAGAAGACGCTCTATGCGTTAATGGCACGCAAAATTGTTTGTTTGCTAAATGAGTTTCTGAATATGTTGCTATTGTCTGCTGTCCTATTATTGTTTTTGTATGGATGTTATGGACTATGGGATTCCAAGATCGTCTATGAGGCGGCAGACAAGCTGCAGTATGAAGTTTATAAACCTACACAGAACCAACCCTCTTTTGAAGAGCTGCAGAGCAGGAACCCGGATGTTTTAGGATGGCTGTGCGTTTATGGAACAGGTATTGATTATCCGCTGGTACAAGGAGCAGACAATGATACGTATTTGAACACCAATGTAATGTGCGAATATGCCCTATCCGGGAGCATTTTCCTGGATGCCAAAAACCAGAGAGACTTTTCGGATTTTAACAGCCTTATTTATGGGCATCACATGGAGAAAAGTGCCATGTTCGGAGATGTGGGAAAGTTCTTGGAGCCGGATTATTTTGAGGAACACAAGTATGGCAGTATCTATTATGCGGGAAAGAATCATGGAATTGATTTTTTTGCAATGCTATCCGTGGATGCTTATGATACAGGGGTTTACAGACCAGCGGTAGTGGGTCAGGAAGTGCAACAGGAATATCTGGATGGGATATGGGCAAAAGCGGTACAGAAACGTCATATGCAGGTTACTACAGATGACCGAATCGTGCTTTTAAGCACTTGTGATTCCCAGACAACGAGTGGGCGGCATATCCTGGTCGGCAAACTAACGGATGATGTAAAGAAGAATGCCTTTGAGACAGATACACAGGAGGGAAATTCTATGATCAACAAAGTAGAGCAACAGTCAGCTGGTGACTTGATTCGGCAGATGCCAAAATGGATATGGGCAGTGCTAGGCTTCGTATTGCTAATAGCAACACTTATTTTATGGAAGCATCATAAGAGGAAACAAAGAAAGATGGGAGATACAGATGGAGATAAGAAAGAGCAGAACGGTATGTAGAAGATACTTCATACTTCCAATACTGGCGACAATGGTTTTTATGATGTCAGCAGCCACAGTCCATGCCTCTTCCGATTATGCAACGGTTCAGATTCCGGTAAAACAGATTTTCACAGCAAAACAGGGTACGGTGCCTGAGGGGGGGAATACTTTTTATTATGAACTTATCCCACAGCAGAAGGAGTATCCTATGCCGGAAGGAAGTAAAGATGGAATCTACTCCTTTACAATGAAGGATACGCAGGAATCAGGATTGGAAGGAATCACTTACTCCAAAGTAGGTGATTATGAGTATCAGCTCCGCCAGGTGATTTTGGATGAAAAAGAAGGTTATGAGTACGACAAAAGGACTTATACGGTAGTAGTAAGTATTCGAAACCAAGAGGAAAAAGGCTTCGTTGCAGATTTGATCCTAAAAAACGAAGCAGGAGAAAAAGTAGAGACAGGCATATTTGAAAATACCTATACCAGAAAAAAGGTATCGGCAGCGCCTGGAGGAAATACAACATCACCGAGTTATACAACATCGTCCAGCCAGAGCAGAAAAATGGTAAAAACTGGGGATGAGACAAAGCTGGCCCTTTTTATAGCATTGTTAGCTGGCTCATTTCTGGTGGTGATTATGCTGGCAGGTGTTAAGAGAAAGAAAAAAGGCAATGCATAATTTCCAATAGTTATGCATAAAAATGGCCGCTGATTAGGGGCGGCTGTTTTTATACCCTAAAATCGACAATTTTGTATATGAACAATGCATAAACCGATGTTTTTTGCATAAATGAAATTTAATCACAAGCAGTAAAAAGCATATAAACATGATATATGTATCCGCTGGAGATATATCAAAAATGGTATGAGCGGTCAGCGGGTTATATATAAATAAAAATTATCCCAAGGAGGAAAAAGAAATGAAGAAATTCAGAAAAGTAGTAATGGTAGTGATGGTGGCAATGATGGCGATGGCGGCTTTGGCAGGGTGCGGTGGAAAAGATAGCACACCGGAAATCGTGGGAACCTGGAGTGTATCCGAACTGGAAGCATCCGGTGTAAGTATCTCTGTAGAAGAGTATGCAAAGCAGCTGGGACAAGGGGAGGATGCAATAAAGATGGATCTGACATGCAAAGAGGATAAATCTTTTTCTATGGATATGGCAGGACAGAAAACAGAAGGTACCTGGAAAGAAAAAGACGGTAAATTTGTGCTTACAGTGGATGGCGAGGATCAGGAAGTGTCAATTACAGACGGAAAACTGGTACTTGAAGAGGCAACATCCGGCATGAAAATGACAATGAAAAAGAAATAGAAAACACCTTTTATAATTTGGCTACAGGGCTGTGTCTGACAACAGCTCTTAGCCAAATTAAACGCTATTATTAGAAAATAAGGAGTAGGGAAGAGATGATGAAAAGAAAAAGCAGATTATGGATGGCATTGACCGGATTCATGCTGGTTGCGGGGATTTTAACCGGATGCGGAGAAAAGGTGACCACAGAAAGCTTGTTAAAAGATGTAAATGAAAACTATAAGCAGGCAGAATCGTTTAAAGGGGATTTAAAATTAGATGTAACTGTTCAGAACCCCCTTGGGGAACTAATTAATTTTTGTACAAAACAGAGAATTTTTAAAACCTGTTTTGCGATATTATTTCGGTAATTGGTGGATAACCAATTGTTTGTGATTGAATAATTTAATTCATTGTGGATTACTCTTTCAATCTTTCAAATAACTCTGATTCAAAGCCAAATTCTATGGCTTTTGAATATATTTAACAACAACTGAACATTGAAAAACATTACTTATCCACAGTCATTTTCACCATAGGTGAATCTATGTGAATTCGCTTTTTTCCTGAGTTTTTAGTACAATGGAGACATAAAACACAAGGAAGAAGGTGGTCT
>NZ_FQZY01000103.1 GCF_900142165.1 Hespellia stercorisuis DSM 15480 | reverse complement strand
ACCAATTACCGAAATAATATCGCAAAACAGGTTTTAAAAATTCTCTGTTTTGTACAAAAATTAATTAGTTCCCCAAGGGGGTTCTGAACAGTTACAGGATTTTAATATTTGAAAATTGTCACCAAATATCAGTAGATTGCGCCATTCATTTTCCTCTACTTCTCCAAAAGTACGATCTATTTGTAGCGGTACTTTAGACACCTCATCTGTATCAGACAAAACATCTTCTTTACGCATTTTCCCTGCATAATTAAGTTCATATTCCTTATTTTTTGTTGGAAATAACACACTCTTATACTCTTCTGGAATCGTTTCCCCATTTGACAAGCACGAAATTATATAGTCTATATCCTCTTTATTAATCATGAATATTTATCCTCTTTTCTTTATGTTGAAGCACACAATAACAATGTCATAATTACTTTTTTATAATTTAAAGTGTATCAAAAAAAAACTTATAAAGCAATCTATGGTATCTTTCCACACGTATATGGGCTGAGAAAAAATATATTCCGTATCTCCTTTATGCCACTTATTTAAAAATTAGAGCCTTTACACTATCCATCTATTTTTATCTAACACTTCATTTATCTGAATTCTATATCTTCGATCATTTCAACTCTTCCAGATACTAATTGGGTAAACTTCTCTTCTTCAAACTGTTTCTTGAACACAAGATCAACCTTCTCTGATTTATCTCAATCTAATTCATTTTTTTACTATGATTTCTGTCTTCCTGCGCTTGCATATCCAGGTATATGCATACTATCTGCTGTTGCAAAGACACATTCTACACGGTTCTTTTTTTATCTACTTGCACAACTAGCTCTTTATCATACATCTACAACATATTTGTAAGAACTTTAATCATCTGTCTCATCGAATCGTTTTGGTATATGTAGAATTGATATGCACACCAAAAACCCATCATACTTATCTATAACATCTAATTCTTGGGATTCCGTCTGTCAGACTTGAATGCCTTTGTTTTCCGATATAAACAGTAAATGTATTGTCTGAATACTTTTTCATACTTTGGTTATAGAAATCAATTGTTGCATTCATTGCACCAATCCTTTCTTTCAAACAACTACGTAACATTGGGGCTATATCCCTGAAATTTTCTACTTGAACTGTGAATTCTTCCCTTTTATCTTTGAATAATTAAGAATAATTTTGAACAAAACACTTATAAAAAAATGATAAATGCATATTCTAAAAAATTGTCATTTCATTTGATATTTGATCCATGCATTATACCTTCCACACCTCATACCCTTGCCGTCTCGCCGAGTCATACACCGGCCTCATATTCTTCTCCAATATCCCGCAGAACTCTTCCTTCGAGTTCCCCTTCTGATACAGTTCCACATTTGCCCATATCGAATGCAGATTATCGCGATAACACGCCTCATACAATTTCCGAATGCCAGCCTTCTCCTGAATCAATTCATACATCACGAATTGATTTCCAGCAAACATTCCAAAAAACTTGTCCCACTCTGGCAGCTTATCACTCTTCGAAGAATTCAAAGAAGAATCCATTGGCATGAGATTCCACAATTCATCATTCATGACAAATGACCACGGTATAAAGTGATCCACATCATATGCATTTTTCTCAATTTCTGTTCCCTTGAATACATCGATAACCGGCTGAATATCTAAGATGCCTTCCCACAATTTCCGCACGTGTGAAAGCTTTCTCATCTTCTCATCAAGCGGTGCTAATTTATAGATAAGTCCAGGAACCTCTGGATTATTATTCTGTAGCCATTTTACTTTTTCATATTGAATCCAACCAAGAATCATGGCGGTTTGATCTTGTATCATCGAAACCCACGCATTGTTAAATGTAATCTGTCGATTCAATCCATTCTCTTCTCCAAATGTATACGGCAGCAGGATGTCTTTATGACTTAAGCGATTATAATAAGCCATCATTCTTCCTGCGCTACTATTCAGATCCACCTTTTCCCCAACACGATTTGCAAATCCAGATAGCGCTTTATACGGAACATTTGTTGTCAAATTCATTTTCATGGAATGTAACTCTTTATCGAAAATATTTATTTGATTCTTAATTTCCACCTTCGAGGCATTGATTGGAATATTACTTAATTCATGAAGCCTGCATACAGCTTTTTCCAGATTGTCTTTCACCTGTCCATCACCATATACACCACTCAGATGAATGTGAAATTCCAATACCGAATACCATGCATTTGCAATCATTTCATTGATGATCTCATCGTATGTTGCTCGATCTTTTCCTTCTGAAATCAATTGTACAATTGCCTCTAACCAATAAAATTTGTAGCAATAGGACGGGTCTTTCATCATCCTTGAGAAGCCCTCAATATCAAGTTGATTATAATATTGTTGATCAATTATTAACTGATAGCCTATTTTCCCAGAATCAAATTCAGCCATTGTTCTCCCCCTCGGTTTTCTCTCACATCACCGCTAAGCCACTGTTCCTTCACTCGAAGTTCTGGAAACCTTTTCAAGAACTCTGCAAAAGAGTCTTCTGTAAAACATGTAAAATAACGACCGTCTCTTTCTCCTTCGAATTCACCATATTTGAAAGAGGTATATATGATACCATCCGACTTTAACGCTCGTAGCATTCTTTTTAGAACATCAACAAGAGTACCTTTTGGCAGGTGCAAAATCGATGCGCATGCCCAGATTCCATCATACTTATCTGCTTCATCTAATTCTTGGAACATCATCTGTCGAACTTCAATGCCCGTATTTGCTGAGGCAATTTTACAAAGTTCAACTGATCCATCAATTGCATCTACGACATATCCTTGAGAAAGAAAATATTTACTATCTCGCCCAGAACCACAACCGAAATCTAAGATATATTTCTGTCCCGGAAGCAATCCGCAAAATTGCTCTTGTATGTTTCTAAAATTAACACCTAGCGTATTATCTGAATAGCTCTTTGCTTTTTTATTATAGAAATCAATCGTTGTGTTCATTTTCTTTTCCTATTCTTATAGCTTAGTTTTTCCCGTATACCTACACTTCGGATAATTCGAACACCCGATAAATGCTCCGTATTTTCCATTTCTCTGAATTAATTTCCCACCACATTTTGGGCAAACACCTGCACTTTGCATTACAATGTCTCTTTGCATTTTCTGATGTATTCTATCAACATGTTCTTTACGCGACTCTTTTGAATCAACATTAAATTCCATAATCAGAGAAACAATCCTCGTAACATCCGCTTGAGACAATACCTTCGCTGTATACATTTTTATAATGGAGCACACTTGGCTCCAATACACGACATGCCCCGTTGTGTTTGTCTTCAATGTACAATTACCCGGAAATGCAACAATGGAATACACTGGAATATTAATGTCTTTCGGTAAATATTCATGAAGTGTTTTGATATGTCCATAATTTTGATGAATTGGATTTTTGAATTTACTCTTTTTACCGTATATATTTTGTGTCCATGTATTCGAACGATCCGATCCAAAAATCCAACCCTTGTAATTCTTTGTTTCAATTACAAATACACCATATAGAGAGACAACAATGTGATCAATCTGCGCAGTTCCAGTACGGTTTGCTAAAATAACATTATCAATTATTTTATACTCGCCTGATGGTAAGTTCCTCAATAGTGAAGAGATTGCACTTTCTCCTAATATTCCTTTTATTTTTGCTTTTGGATTTTTAATTGCAATTTGAATCACAATAAAAATAAAAAATATCACTACTGCATATTGTAAAAATTTAGACATTTCATTTGTTATTTGTTCCAAGCTTTTTCTCCCTCTTTAGGCACACTATTTTCACAAAAAGCATCGTCCCCCTCCGGAAACAATGCTTCTCAATCAAATTACAACTGGCTGCCATTCCCTCGATTAGGCCCTACTAGTTTTGCGTCATTGCCTTTCGACAACTTTGCCTATATTCATTTATAATTTTACCACACTAAAGCGCTATTTACTATGAATATATCCCATATTTCCGCTTATTTTCCTAAGAATAATGCTGACAGGATTTTTAAACTCTCATTCATCTTTTCTCAAAACTCACCAATCACCATCTATCCCAGCATCTTCCATGGCTTCCATTTTCTCATCGTCATCCATGTAATCCCAATCATCCATATCCACACCTGCATCCGCAAGTGCCTCCACTTGTTCATCATCCAAATCGTCTACATCACAACTAATGAAAGTGTTCATCCCCAACTCTGCCTCATCGTCCACTTCCAAATCGTCGTCTGTCTCATCCATTCTCCCAAATGCAGCTATTTTATCCGCTTCTGCTTTCTTCGCTGCACGCATGATAAAGTCTATTTCTGCAACTTTTTCGCTCGTACTCATCTTCCCATCGTGATTCAAATCAAACAAATTACCCAATAACCCTGCCATAATATTTCCTCCTGCATTTTCTCTCTATTTCATTTTCGCTATTTCACGAACACATACCGCTCCGCACTCGAGTACTCTTCTGCAAAAGAAAACCCCATCTCTCCAAACTCTTTCATTCCTTCCACCTGCTCAACTCCACGTTCTGCCATATACCGCACCATCTCGCCGCGTGCCATCTTCGCAAGTGTTCCTTTTTGTTTCAACTTCCCGTCAATTAATTCTACGAAATCCACCGTGATGAATCGATCTTTCTCCGTGACATATTTTTCAATGCATTTCGAATATTCTTTGGATGCCAGATTCACGACCGTGCGGTCTTCATCCATGACTTCTTCATAGAGCCTGCTGCCCCACAGTTCGTAGAGATCTTTTGCGCCATCGACGGCGAGCTTCGCCTGCATTTCCAATCGGTAGGGCATGATGCCGTCAAATGGTTTTAGCACTCCATAGAATCCGGACAGGATGCGCAAATGCTGTTCGATGTATGTAAGTGCATCTTCTGTAAATACACTTGGTGACATGTGTTGATACTGCAGACCTTCATATGCCATGGCTGCCGGTGTGAGCCCACGCTCCAAGTCCATATGCTGGAATCGCTCGTAGTTTAAATCTGTCAGTTTGTCATTGCATTTCCACAGACACTGCGCTTCTTCTCGCGATAACGCCTGAATGGCACGCATCAACTTTGCCGTGTCTTCGATGAATATTGGCATGCCTTTTATGGCAAATGAATCGGTATCAATATTGATTTTCTTCGCTGGTGAAATGATTATTTTCATGCTATTTTCCTCTGTGATTTTATGAAATGAATCCTTGGATTTTCTAATCACATTTTACCATAATAAAGTGTCGCTGCATATTGTATTTACAACTCCTTGTTCCTGCTTTTACATAGATTCTTAATCCTGCTTTTGAAGCCACTCCATAAGCTTTTCCCATTTGTCTTCTTCCACCGACTCTTGTGTTTCGGTAATATCAATCCGTTCACCTAATCCGTTCTTTTCTGCTTCAAAACTTCTATATTCTTTCATCGCTTCAACTTTTTTACAAAAGGGGCACCATATATTTTTTATATGCCCTTTTTCTCTACTTTGGTTTTTCTTTCGTGGTATTGGAAATTGTTTTCCGCACTCCGGGCAGCTACAATAACTGATCGTACACCGGCGCCACTCTCTCATATATAATCACCTCAATATACACTATTTTATCTGGGAAACATATTATTTTACACTGCCATCTCCAGCAACTCTTTTAATACCTTTGAATTTTCTGCCTCTTTGATGGCATTACGCATTTTTGCCACTCCACTTCGATATTTTTTCCTCATGGACTCACAATCAAAGTTTTCTACAAGTGATTCTAATGTCATGCTTTTTTCATTTTCTCTTTTCTTTTTATACGACATTCTCTAAGCATTTTATAAATTTCGTATCCTTGTGCCACATTATAATGAGTACTTTCTATGTATTCTAAGATTTCTTCGATTTTGCTGTGCAGTTCTTTTTTCTTGCATTTCAAATTGATAATATACTGCTCTATATTTGTGAAAAATTCAAATTGTTTTTCTGCGAACTCCACACATACCGCACTTTCTGAAGATAATATGCCACTTGAATTAATAATCACATGCGTTGCAAGATTTATGAATAAATCTTTCTCTATGCCTCTCATTATACTCATGTCCTGGGCTTTAAAACGGACTCACCAATCAACGGCTTCCCCATTTGACTCTATTATCGGTATTTCAGAGCATTTTTTCATGATAATAATTTTAATTATCTTCCTCTAATTCTTCAATTATCTTGCGCTTCATTTTCCAATTTTTCCTGCAGTCCTGATTAATTTATCTTCCCTTCCTGATTGTGGTTTTAACCTTTATAAATATCATAATAAAAAGCAACGAATAGAATTGGCTGCTCAAAAAACAAGAGTTATCCACAGAGTCCCGCTGCCCGCAGCGTATTTGGAAGTGCAAATGCAAACGGCCAGATCGTCATACAGGAAATACTGTGGAAGAGAATAATCTTCGTAGTCTCACTGGCCGTAATATCAGACAGATTATACGCCTTCAGGATAAACGGCAGCGCCAGAATTGTCAGCACATTGAATACCCAGATTCCGACATAGATAACGACCATCAGTTTCCTTGTATAATATTTGACCTGCTCTTGTTCTCCGGCTCCGATGCATCTTGAAATCATGGTTTTCATTCCAAGACCAATTGCCATACCCGGAAGAATCTCGAACATCGCTAAGACATTTCCGACGGCGTTGGCTGTAATTGCGTAGGTTCCGAATGACGAGACCAGACTGAGCACCAGAATTTTGCCGACTTGAAACATGCTGTTTTCCATTCCGTTCGAAATTCCAATTCGCAAAATGCGCCGGATCATCTTACCATCCGGTCTGTAACGGAATGTCCGTTCAATGTGAAGCTGATATTTCGGCTTTAACAATAACACGATGACTGCAACTGCAGCCGCAACTCGTGAAACCAATGTTGGAATCGCAACACCTTCGGTTCCGCAGTGGACACCGTAAATCAGGATTGCATTTCCACCCACGTTGATGATGTTCATCATGATGGATACACACATGGATATCTCAGAGTTACCTTGTGCCCGGAAGATTGCAGCCCCGCCATTGTAAATGCAATAAATGGAATAGATGCCGTTACAATCATCAGATATGTATTAGCATGGGCGCGCACATCCGCATCAATTGGTCCGAAGATCACGTGAAGAATCAGATATTTCCCCCTAAAAACAGTGTTTTTAAATAATACTATGTGCAGGGGTACAATCGAATATTCTCCGAAGGGCAATCTCGCACATCTTCGAAACTCTTTCCGATATAGTCTCCGAAAAAACATTTCCCCTACTTCCTTTCCGATCATTTTCCATAATAACACCGACTACTTGTCCAATGTTTATAAGGCTTCTCATTCATTTCTGATGAATACTAGAACATAAAGAGAGAGACCTTAACGAAGGCTTTCGCCTCGTATAAGGTCTCTCTCTTTATGTCTCTTTTTCACTTCTCAAGATATCCCTTTTTGCCCCTAATAGGATAATCGGGTTTGCTCCTGAACACATACACTATTCAAACTCAATAATTTCATGCCTGTCTTTGGTGTGAAATCCTTGCAGTATCTGTATTGTTTTTGTCATCTATTAACTTTTTTATCCCCTATTCTCTCTCTTTTCACGGTAAAACTGTATCACAGAATCATTTTTCGTGATACACCTACACGCCGTGTGATACACTCATCTGTATCACGAGCAATCAACAGTCCAAACATCTCAACTGCCTTTCGGGGTAAAGCTCCTTCCTGTTATAATATTAAGTACTAGGTTTCTTACGCCAGTTCTTATATGATCCGGTAGTAATCCTTCCGTCCTGAGGCTTTTCTGCATCTTGGGGTATCGCCCATGCATTTCCAAATTTCATTGCTCCATCAAGCTTACCTGCAGCACATAAATTCTGTATATTACGAACTGACATATTCCATTTTTCTGCTGCATCTTTTGCTGTTATGAAACCGTTCATCTGGCACCTCTCTTTCACATATTTTTGGGGTACAACTTTATCATATCGTAAACACGCAAATTGTCAACCGTTTCTTTTCATCAAAATAGGCAGCTGCCAAAGCAACTGCCTACCCGCTAATGGGATATTTGGTTCAGGGCATTACCCTTGCCTCCCAACGGCCTCTATTAGTATATTCAAAACGTTTGGATATTATCATATAAAGCTTCCCAATTTTGTGGAAGAATGTTCAAAAGGTATACATCTATTGGTGTTCTCTTTACCAACTTCATTATATCATTTTTTAATCGCTTTGTATCCTCTTTTGGCAATAATTTTTTTAGAGCATACAATCTTGAAAACAAATCATTATCCTTGGTTAAAACCGACTGTTGATCCTGTGAATCCAAAAGAACTACCGATGAATTCATACCTACTACCATAGAATTATGTGCACAATAATTTCTAAGATTACGAACTGCATCCAGCCATGTATCAACCAGCTCCGTATCCTTCTTTGTATATCTTCCTTTTCCAAACGAATAATCTAAAATTTTCTTTCTCAGATCACCTCGAAGATAACTATACATCATCGTTACTGTTCCCATTTCCACATATGAAAATGTAACCCAGACCGGTAAATTATTGTGATGCCTGTTTCCACCGCTTCTATATTCTTTCAACTCAGGGTACTTAACAATATTTCTCCTAAGATCCGACTCTTTCTTAACAATATCCGGAAAGAATCTATTATTGAAATAGCTGATATTATGTTTTCTTTTCTTTGCATCTCTTTCAGCTTTTGACGGTGTGTAATACTGCCTATCAAGATAAAATGTACCGTCATTAACATCTATCGCACAAGCATTAGACATTGCACTCTTAAATTTTACTTCCACACGATTGCAATAAAAGTTCAGTATTCTTCTAAGATTTACATCAAATTCATATAGCTGAAAAAGCTCATCTTGTTTTGATTTTCTTCCAACAGCGCCCACCTGTGATAATAGGTACTTTCCGTATCTGCTGGCACGAAAATAACCTGCATAAGATAAGAAATCCTGCATTCTCTTACGCTGTCGAAACAAAACATATTTTTTCATCATTACAACTTGTTGTTCAAGCGTAATTGGTGGCTCAATGCTTGCCATAGCTTCACTCCTTTGGGTAAAAAAAAAGAATGGATTTACCATTCTTAATCCCGCTAATGGGATATTTGGATTAAGGCACTACCCATGCCTCCCTACGGCCTATGAGTATATTACCACGATAATTGCTATTTTTCAACCAATTTATCAAAAAAATTATAGTAAAATTGCAGTAGAATCGCAATAAACTAAGAAAGACCACGCTCATTACACGTAGCCTTTCCCTCTAAAATTGTAACACGCTTTAGTACTTTTCCTTCCATAATCTCATGCAATACGCTTCCAAACAGCCTTCCATTTCAGCCATAGAGACCTTATCTTTTAATCCTGCCAACTTCTTCTTAATCTTCGCTACCTTATTGCTGTAGAATTTCTCTTTCACATAATATACGGATTCTACGAATATCTCATCATCAGCTGCCGTATTTCTACCCGGATGTTTTACATGAACATTACCAAATTCAATGTTCTTTTCTCCATCCCTATCTTCACGAGCCATGCTCACAAAATAGTCCTTATAGGATAATTCCTTTGCAGTCATGCTTCTAATCTGCTCTCCAAAGAATCCGAACTCCTTCATAAGTATATATAGCTCCATTTTACTAAAATCCATAAACACCTGATCCAGAGCATTCTTTGTTTTCTCATCTATCTCATCACTAATAATATTCTCCGGATTATCCATATTGTTCTGCAGGCACTCATCTGGATTTTCCATTTCTTCAATAGAAATGTTTCCATGATATAGCTCCATCAGTGAAAGGATCATCTTATATGAAATAGATTTGTCCGAAAATTTTTCATACACCATTTCTGCAGATACTTCATCACAGCTTATCTCCTGCTCTTCTGCTAATGCAAGTACAGCATCATTGAGATACTTTAGGTTACGGATAACATTAACCGGAAGTGATCTTTCCTGGATTAGCATTTTTCTCATAGCTTCACGAGCCTTGTGTTCAAGGTAGGCAGAAATTGTATATTTCTTCTGCTTATCTGCCAAGTGCTTTGCTTTGTTATACTTATGAAAGTCCTCAAATACCATCATACTAAGAATTGCTTCCAGTTCCTCCGCCTTATACTCATCAAGCGATGTTCTTTTTTTCTTATACTTTACAACAGTTTTAATCTCCGGCATCAGCTGTTCCATAATATATTCTAATAATTCCTGCTGCTCTGCCTCTGATAACTCTACCTTAAGACATCTACCGTTCGATAAAGCACTTCCATTTCTTGTAGAATCTACCCATGTTGCTGCCTTTGTGAAATAAACCTCTTTACCTTCTACCTCTTTGTTAAATAAAAATTCTGCTCGCATTCTTTTGTCCTCCTTGCGAAATTTGTTTTCTCAGGAGGAATCTGCTCTGCAGAATCCTTGGATTACAAAAAGAGCTCTCCCTCCTGGCTGCTAACCAGGAAGAAAAGCTCTATCCATCAATCCTTATTTATTTGGGGTCAATCATTTTTTTCGTGGGATTGACACCACGTAATGTATTGATTTGTTACGCCACCCTTGACCGGATGGAAAAGCAATGCTGTTCGTTTATCACCGACGGCGAAGAACTCAAGAACAATCTTCTTTTTCTTCGTCAAGCCACATAGTGTAGCATTGTTTTTCCATCCCCTCAAGGGCAATCCCCTTCGGGATGGCTGGTTTATACCTCTGGCTCAGTAGCCTAAGAACAATCTTATATTGTTTCATTACAATTGAATAAAAAAGGATCTTCCTATAAGATTGAATTGTGTCCTGGACAGATA
>NZ_FQZY01000104.1 GCF_900142165.1 Hespellia stercorisuis DSM 15480 | reverse complement strand
ATTACCGAAATAATATCGCAAAACAGGTTTTAAAAATTCTCTGTTTTGTACAAAAATTAATTAGTTCCCCAAGGGGGTTCTGAACAGTTACTATCTTTTAAAGACGCATTCGCTGGTACGTTTGGGTCTTCTGGACCCATGTTGTAAATACGAATTTCTCGATTAACAATATCAAGTAATTCTGCTTCGATTGTTGTAGGCGATGGTATTAAATCCATATCAATACCATCAAGATAATCTGCTGTTGTTGTTTCAATCAATGAATTATATGTTTGTTCCATGATTTGTTCTCCTTTATGTAATTATTATTTGGTTCGTCGACTACCATGACACCATTATAAAATATTTCAAACGACATCAAATGCGACAAATATTGAATAATTTGCTTATTTACACTATAAGTAAAACGATATTTGTTCATCGAAACGTCAAATGTACACATTCTTCTTTGATAATTAGAAAGCCTGTTTGCTTTAAATGATTCATTTTTGTCTCCTTTCTAGTCATAGGAAAACGCAAAAAAAGCGTTGAACCTATGGACTTTTGTCCATTAAGATTCACCGCTTTACATACGATTATAACCAGCGTCGGTTTTAAGTCTCATCAACTTTCAGGAGGATTTATACGCTATAGCACGATACCTTCCAACAAACCTTTGGATGTGAATATTTAATTTATGAAAATAATTTTATCATATCTTCTCTTACCGTACAAGTACCTTTTTCGATTTTTTCATCTAATACGAAAAATCATACGTACAATACAAGACAATTGTTCATATCTGGCTCATTTCATACGAGTCAGTTTTTTCTTGTCTATCAAGGGGTACAAGCAGAATCAAAAAATATTTGCTCAACCCATAAAATAGGTTTGGGTCATATTTTTTGTTGACTATCAATGGGTACAGGGAAAATGGCTCAGGTGGCTCAGGTTTTTCAGGTTCTTTTACTTATAAAACAAATACCAAAGAACATCGTTTTACGTATTATATCTTTTCTTAATAAGTCATAAATTAGTGAGCCAAGTGAGCCAATCCACTTAAACCCCTTGTGCACCAAGGAATTTTCTCGCTCAATTCAAAAAATATCAAATGAGCCAGATGAGCCACGATGTATTCTTTCCCTTGATTTATAAGGAGAAACGGTATTTTGAAACGTGAGCCAATAAAAGAAATAGCAGTTTACCACTTTTTCTATGTACAGTGATTATCATTTGACTATCTGCTTTGAGCGTAGCGAAAAGCTACCATTCTAGCGAATGTACTGCATACAGCAATAAAAAAACAAGCAGGCACGAAAGCCTGCCGAGGGATAGTAATGGTATCAGTAGGAATATGTATTTCAATAACTGCTGTTACTGTTTTTGGTTTCTCTGAACATACCCTTTTTTCTTTTTCAGACGCAAATAACTTCTTCGCACTTCCATTGTTTGGCTACCAACTGGTTTTTTATCAATTGATTGCATAGCACTGTATTCTCCACCACGTACATAATTCTTAATATCTTTCATCAGCCGTTCTTCGTTCAAAGAGAAACGCTCATTGAATAACGCTGTTACCATAATCTCTAATTTGGTTTGTTGAAAAAGACGTTCAATTTCTCGTTCTTCGCTTTCGCTTTGACGTAAAAAGGTTTCATATAACGTGAGTGTTTCTTTATCTTCATCAGATAAATCTGCCCTTAAATGCATTCCTTTCTTTTTAAGAATTACTAATTCATCAGCTGTTACATATTCTTTCAACCCGAATCTATCAACATCAAGAAAGTTGCCGTCATCTTCTGTAAGTCCTGCTTTTTTTAAGAGTTTGCGACGTTCTTCTCTAAAAGCTTCAAATTCTTGTTCCTGTTCAAATTGAATTTCCTTATTGGTTTTATAGGTTAAGTCTTTTCCCGCAACTTTCCTATAATAGCGTTCTACCTTGCAATCATTGAAATAAGCATCAACATCACACCAGCGATAATAACGTGTTTTTCCTTTACCTTTGACCAAAACATAAGGTTTGTTATTCTCGCTCATATATCGTTGGATATGTCGGATATTAGCTGGGTCATAAAAATCCGTTACAATTCCATATTCTTCTTTTGCACGCTCTAAAATATCTGTGATTGTCAAAGGGTACTCGTCACTAATGAAATCCTTTATTTCTGTCATATTTTCAAACTCCTTTGTTGTGTTTGACGTTTCAAAGTGTAAATGTCGTTTTGATTATATCATAAACACGTTGTTTCGTCACTATTTGTCGCATTTGATGTCGCTTTAAATAGAGTATCATGGTGTCATGGTAGTCGACGAACCAAATAACAATTACATAAAGGAGCGTGAAAAAGATGAAGAACGTACCTATCCACGAGAAATATTTGCTCTCAATTTCCGAATGTAGCAAATACTTCGGAATCGGACAGAATAAGCTTCGCCGCATCGTAAGCGAAAACGCTGGCGCAAGCTGGTTATTCTATAACGGCAAACGTCTATTAATCAAACGTGAGATGTTTGAGCGTGTCTTAGATGAAATAGACACTATATAGCAATTATTGAGCCTTGATGTGTTTCATTGCATATCAAGGTTCTTTACATAATGAAAGGAGCATATTACAGATGAAAAAAAGAATTGATAATCGAAAACGATTACTTCATAGTGGGGAATCACAAAGAAAAGATGGGCGATATGCCTATAAATATATTGATGCAAATGGAGAGCCTAAGTTCATTTACTCATGGAAACTTGTTGCAACTGACAAAGTTCCAAAAGGTAAGCGAAATTGTATCTCACTTCGAGAACAGATAAAGGAAATTCAACGTGACCTTGCCGATGGTATAGATACGCTTGGTAAGAAAATGACTTTATGCGAGCTTTATGCAAAACAGAATAGAAGTCGTGCAAACGTTAGGAAAAGCACTGTAAACGGCAGAAAAGCCCTTATGGATGCCCTACAAGATGATAAACTAGGTAATCGAGCGATTGATAGTATTAAACCATCTGACGCTAAAGAATGGGCTATCCGTATGAAAGAAAAGGGGTTTGCATATTCTAGCATAAGTAATTTCAAGCGTTCGCTTACAGCTTCCTTTCATATTGCCATCAATGATGACTATGTTAGAAAGAATCCGTTCAATTTCAACTTGAAAGATGTAATCGCAGACGACACCAAACGAAAAGAAGCCTTAACAGAAGAACAGCAGGAAAAACTACTTTCCTTTGCCGAAATTGATAGTATCTATAAGTATCATTACAATGCTATCATCATACTTCTAAATACTGGACTACGTATTTCTGAATTGTGTGGATTGACTGTATCCGATATTGATTTTGAAAATCGCTTTATTAACATCGACCACCAACTTTTAAAGGACAAGGATGGTTATTATATTGAACCACCCAAAAGTGAAAGTGGTTTTCGACAAATACCAATGAGTGAAACAGTATGCAAAGCATTCCAACAAGCCATAGAAAACCGCAATCAGGCACAACCGATTATAATTGACGGCTACAGTGATTTTATCTTCTTGAATAAACAAGGGAATCCAATGTACAATACTTTATATACATCTACATTTAAAAACCTTGTTAAAAAGTATTGTAAGTATTATGGTGAAGATGCTTTACCCAATATCACACCTCATATCTTACGGCATACTTTCTGCACCAACATGGCTAACAAAGGCATGACCCCTAATAACTTGCAGTATGTCATGGGACATAAAAATGTGAATATGACGCTTAACTATTACTCACATGGTAGTAGTAAAACAGCTCAAGTTGAAATGCTACGGATAATAGCCTAGCTTTCTACTACATAATTTACTACTTCTTAAGTGCACTATTTAAGCAACTTTAATAGAAAACGTGAAGTAGTGCAAATGCCAGAAACGCTCACAACCCGCATGATATATGGGTTTGTGAGCATTTATTAGGATTTAATAAAGTTCATAGATTTTTATATTATTTTTAAGATAATAAAGCGGTAATCCTCGGTTATTCAAAACAGTCAATTTCATTGTCCAGACGAATTTAGGGCATGATTTCACAATCCTTGTAAATATGCTTTTTTGACTCTTTTCAAAAAGGCTACCCTAGATTATAATAGGTTTAGATATAAAATTTTCACCCTCTATGTAACGATAGCATAGCGCTGAAACGGCTGCTTGATGATTGTAATAATTTATGCGGTACCTCTTTTTGATTTGGCTAAAAAGCGTATGGTATGGCACCGGATAAAATGCGGGATAACAACAGGATGAAAACGGATAGGGTTGCGGAAAAAGGATTGTTAAGTAAATAAATTCCAGCCTGTAGGGCTGAAAAACTGAAATTTTCGGTAGGCAATTTTACACTTTCTAATGCAAAAAGGCTCCATGCACCGGAAATTAAGGGGCTTTTATAAATATGGAAGGTACTTTGAAAAACCCCAATTTTATTAGTACCATGGATTAGGAAGAAACGGAGAAACAGTGTTCCAGCACACACCAGGAATAATTTCTGTCCCTCCCATTAAAAAAATAAGTGTAAGTCCAATGACAAAAACACCATTTAGACAACACATTATTATTTTAGCTGATTTGGATTTGTGTATTAAGCAAAATAATACCGAACTGTAAAAGGCGACCCAAACAAATCGAAATGCATTTGGTTTTCCGGTGTTTACAAATAATATACACAAAATCGGAAATATGAGTGTTGCGCATGAAATAACGACTTTTATTAAAACCATCAAATCAAAAAACTTGACTGATATTTATAGAAATATGTCAAGATGATCAGGTACCATTTAGCTGGCAATAGTGGCAGTAGAAATACTGCAGGATGTTCATGAGCAAGTAGCAGAGCGGATTGCGAATGTCCGCGTTGACTTTGGGAGGACTGGATATGAGCTATATTATCAGAGAAATGCGTAAAGAAGAAGTCTCGTTGCTGGATGATTTCCTTTATGAGGCCATCTTTATTCCGGTTTGGTACAGCTTTGATGAAAAAGATGCTTCAATTGTTAAAAGAAAAGGGCTATAAGAGGGCGTCGCTTGGGGTGAATAAGGAAAATTACGCTGTTTGCATGTATAAAAATGTGGGGTTCGAGATAATCGGAGATGGTGCCGATGAAACAGAGTATTTGATGGTTTGTGATCTCACTTGATCAAAGGAGTTTGACTATGTTTTACAATGCGAAAAATTGCAATATAAAAATCGGCAGAACAGATATGGATTACATAGAATTTGGATATGGTGAAAAAAGTCTTATTATGATTCCCGGATTGGGTGACGCCTTAAAGAGCGTGAAAGGTACGGCATTTTCTTATTCTTTTATGTATAGAATATTTGCAAAAGACTATAAAGTATATGTATTCAGCAGAAAAAATCAGATTGAGAATGGCTACACTACAAGGGATATGGCTGCAGATCTCGCAACGGTGATAAAGAAGCTCGGGATACAAAAGGCCAGTGTTTTTGGCGTATCTCAGGGAGGAATGATTGCGCAGTATCTGGCAATAGATTATCCGGAGTTGGTAGAAAAACTCGTTCTTGCTGTAACGTTATGCAGGCCAAATAAAATTTCATCACGAGTGCTTTCCAATTGGATTTCTCTTGCTGATCAAAATGATTTTAAGGATATTTTTGTGGATATGGCCGAAAAAATATACACTCCAAAGCGTGCAAAAATGCAGCGCCCCTTTAACCATGTTCTGTCTGCATATATGAAACCTAAAAGCTTAAATAATTTTATTATTCAAGCGACTGCCTGTATGACCCATGATAGTTCTGCGTTAATTCACACAATACAGTGTCCGGTGCTCATTGTAGGAGGGGATGAGGACAAAGTTGTTGGTGAAAATGCATCCGAAGAAATGGTAGAGCTGATAAATGGGAGTCGGCTAAAAATATATAAGGGATATGGACATAGTACATACGAAGAGGCAAAAGATTTCAATTTCCAGGTCTTAAAGTTTTTACATGCATAGGTCAGGCTGTTAGGTGGTGGAAATGAAAGCACTTGTTGTAATAATTGACATTACACCCGCTCAGATGTATGATCTTTAGAAAATAGATATAGAATTTGGAGGTACATTTGTGCAAATATCAAGTAGATTTACAATAGCTATTCATATTTTAACGTGTATTGATACATTCAAGGATGATTATAAAGTGACCAGCGATTTTCTTGCTGGAAGCATAAATGTGAATCCTGTCGTAATCAGACGGCTGCTTCAGCAATTAAAAGCTGCTGGAATTGTCAATGTTATCAGAGGAAGCGGCGGTGCAGAAATAGCAAAACCATTATCAGAGATAACGATGCTCGACATATACAAGGCAGTAGACAGTATAGAAAATGGATCACTCTTTCATTTCCACGAAAATCCAAATAAAGAATGTCCAGTAGGACGAAATATACACAATGTCTTAGATGATAAACTGAACCAGATCCAAACAGCAATGGAGAACGAAATGAGAAGTATAACCATACAAGAGATTGTAGAGGAAACAAAAAAATATATTCAAGAGGAATAATGATGTTACCCGTACCCTAAAAAAGGTGCGGGTAAATTTTTTGAGAAAACACGATGTAACCATTGACATTACAACAAACAAGTGATATAACATAGTTGTAACATGTGAAATTACAACGGGAGTGGTTACCACTAGAAACTGACAGCGTTACAGGTCTGGCCAACTTGTAGAGAGCAGGAGAAAAATTAAAATTGGAGGATATTAAAATGAATAAAGTAGTAGAGTTTTTACAGGCAAACCCGGTTCAGTATTTAGCAACAGTTGGTCGTGACGGAAAGGCAAAGTGCCGTCCATTCATGTTCTGTTTTGAGCAGGATGGTAAGCTTTGGTTCTGCACGAACAACACAAAAGATGTATACAAAGATATGTTAGAAAATCCAGAAGTAGAAGTTTCTGTTTCCTCTCCAGAATACGCATGGATTCGTCTTGCAGGAAAAGTTGTATTTGAAAATAATATGGCTGTAAAAGAAGGCTGCATGAATAATCCAATTGTAAAGGGACAGTACCGGACAGCAGACAACCCGATTTTTGAGGTGTTCTATCTGGAAAATCCTTATGGTGTAATTGCGGATTTTTCGGGCAATGCTCCTTATGAATTTTAGCAACATTGAAACGTATAGTCTTCGGAGGGAAATATGAATCAGAGTGAAAGCAAAAGGAATAACAAAAATTGAAGATTTAGAACCTCTGCAGGAAGGAATTTGCTTATGGCAGGGAGATATTACTGCTATAGAGTGCGGGGCAATTGTCAATGCTGCCAACAGTGGAATGACAGGATGCTATGTCCCGAACCATGCCTGTATCAATATGGGGGAAGCGTACGCACCGAAAGAAATTGAAGCAAAGTCAATTTGTATCAACGAGGACATTGGACGTGTCCTGAAGCAAATTTAGTTTCTATGATTATCTCTCCATTCACACATACTATCTAATATTGGAATAAGAGATTTCCCTTTTTCGGTTAAGCTGTACCCCACTTTTGGAGGGATCTGCGAGTATTCCTCTCGGTGGACAAGACCATCAGATTCATATTATTCAGGAATAAATAACCTTTGCGGAAAGGGAAGGAAACGGGCAGGTATGCATTTTTGCTACCTGCCCGTTTCGGATTTGGTATATTGGCAAGACTTCGGTTCTGATCTCTAAGATTTCAATGTTGAAAGCGATCCATAAAAAGATTATAATAAACACGACATACAGGTGTCGTGTTTTGTGTGATATATTTATTTTAGCCGAAAGGAAAAGATATGAAAATAGACAGATTGATAGGAATTTTGTCCATATTACTACAAAAGGACATCGTTACAGCACCCTACTTAGCAGAACAGTTCGAGGTTTCCAGACGAACCATCAATCGTGATATCGAGAATTTATGTAAAGCAGGAATCCCCATTGCCACAAAACAGGGAGTAAATGGCGGCATTTCCATCATGGACAACTATAAACTGGAGCATACCCTTCTGACCAACACAGAGATGGAGGATATACTTGCGGGACTCAGGAGTCTTGACAGTATTAATGGTACGAATCGATATGGACAGTTAATGGAAAAGCTGGCAGCGGGTACATCTGACTTTATGACGGGAAATCAGTCGATTCTAATTGATCTGTCTTCCTGGTACAAAGAATCCCTTGCCCCTAAAATCGAATTACTCAGAAATGCAATTGATCACTGCAAAGAGGTGAGATTCAGATACTATGCTCCACATGGAGAAAGTGAGAGGCGTATCAAGCCTTATTATCTCATATTTCGCTGGTCAAGCTGGTATGTGTGGGGATGGTGCCATGCAAGAGAAGAGTTCCGTCTGTTCAAGCTGAATCGAATAGATGATCTGATGCTGTCTGAAACTGTTTTCACAAAAGAATCCGTACCATTGCCTGATTTGTCTACGGAACGAATTTTTCCAGGAGGGATTCGTGTAAAGGTATTGTTTGATCCACGCTGTAAATGGCGCTTAGTGGAAGAGTTTGGTCCACATTGCTTTGAAGAGCAGAAAAATGGGACTTTACTTTTTCAGGCAGATTATACAGACAAAGAAAATCTCATCACATGGATCTTGACCTTTCAGGAGCAGGCCGAACTTTTGGAGCCTGTGGAGATCAGAAATGAAATACAGCAGATAATAGAGAAAATGAAAGCGAGGTATTCGTGATGGAATATATACAGCTAACGAGCGAAAATATAGAAAAGGAGCATATATGCTGCGCCATATCAAGTAACAAAGACCCGCAGGTGATTGCGAAAAAAGAATGGCTCAAGGAGAGGATGCGGGAAGGGCTTATATTCCTAAAGGCAGACATCAGGGGAAAATGTTTCATCGAATATATTCCTGCCGAGCATGCATGGGTTCCCATACAGGCAGACAATTATATGCACATCAATTGTTTCTGGGTGTCCGGTTCCTGTAAAGGGCATGGATATGCAAATGATTTGCTGGACCGGTGCATTGAAGATGCCAGACAAAAAGGAAAAACAGGAATTACAGTGATTTCTTCGGCTAAAAAGAAGTCATTTTTATCCGATCCACAGTATCTTACACATAGGGGATTTCAATTGGCAGATACAGCCGCACCATTTTATGAATTGCTGTATTTACCTTTTACGCCGCAGGCACCGATTCCTGTGTGGAAAGAATGTGCAAAAGCGGCCAAAAATGATTTAAAAGGCTTTTCTATTTATTATACAAATGGATGTCCTTTCACCGCTAAATATGTGCCACTGTTGGAACAATATGCGGCAGAAAATAGTATAGCGCTTACAACCATTAAAATCGACAGCAGAGAAAAGGCACAGAATGTGCCGTTTGCATGGACAAATTTCGCACTGTTTTATAATGGTAATTATGTGACCAATGAAATACCAAGTGAGAAAAAATTTATTGGAATAATCGAGCAAATTATGATGCTGTGGACAGAACCTTTGAATCCGTAGTGAAACTGGGTGCACAGCCAGTGATGCAGCCGACAACGGAGCCTTGGGGACAACGCACCTGCTACATTGCTGACCCGGAGGGGAATCTGATTGAGATTGGTTCTTTCAAGGAGGAATAGGCGAAATGGCAACGAAGAAGGAATATTTAAACTTTGTATTGGATCAGTTATCCGGACTATCTGATATTACATATCGAATGATGATGGGAGAATACATCATTTATTATCGAGGAAAAATTGCGGCTTATGTATGTGATGACCGTTTTCTTGTAAAGCCCGTGGACAGTGCGAAACATATGCTCCCAGAGGCACCGTTTGAGCCGCCCTACGAAGGGGCAAAGGATATGATTTTGGTTGAGGATATAGATGACAGACAGTTTATGGAGCAGTTATTTGAGGTAATGTATGAGGAATTGCCAGAACCGAAACAAAAGAAAAGAGGATTTTAACTTTATCTCTGTAATTCGACTTCCTGATTTTTTGAGCAGGCAGAAGAAATTCTGGCTCAGCTTGGTATACCAATGTCCAATGCGGTCGGAATGTTCTTAAGACAAGTAGTATTGCAGCGAGGTATTCCATTTGACATGAAATTGCCTGCCAATGTACCTACAGCTTTCGGCTCACTTACCAAAGAACAGTTTGATACTGAGATTAATAAGGGAATATCGGATATAAAAGATGGCAGAGTATATTCCGCAGACAGTATTGAGGAAGAAATGAAAAGTGACTTCGGTGTATGAGTTGGAGGATTGTTTATTCATCACAAGCAAGACAGGACTTAAGAAGTGTTTTTGAAAACAATGCTGACGCATTTTCGTTACTTTAGTTGTGAGTTAGTCAGCATAAAATAATTAGGTGCCTTTCGGCACTTGAGGATTTTATTCATTTTACTTTATCTGCCTTCGAATTGCTGTTCATTCGCGATCTTTCACGAATTGATTTCAAACTATTTTATACAGCACGAAACAGAACGTACATTCGAAAACACCTTGATTTATATGCTTACATATGGTATTATATGTATATGAAAAAAACATTTGATTTAAACAATATTTCAAAACTTACGTATGGTCGTGGGTATGTCTACTCCTTACAATACCATATTGTCTGGTGTACAAAATATCGTAAACAAATTCTTAAAGATGGAATAGCACAGGAGTGTAAAGACTTGCTTCAGCTTATTGCAGAGCAGTATGCATTTCGGATATTGGCAATGGAGGTCATGCCGGATTATATCCATCTTTTGCTAGATTGTAGACCACAGTTTTTGATTTCAGATATGATCAAGATCATGAAAGGGAATTTGGCAAGAAGACTTTTTCTTGATCACCCGGAACTGAAATCAAGTTTGTGGGG
>NZ_FQZY01000107.1 GCF_900142165.1 Hespellia stercorisuis DSM 15480 | reverse complement strand
TAAGCATAGAGCATAATCTTCAGCATCTGTTTTGGCGTTGCAGTATTTTTCCGAATCCGGAAATAAGTCCCTAATAAATCTGAAATATTCATCTCCTCCACGAATTGACTTAGCAAACGCACCGAATCATTATCTGGGATTATGTAATCGATATTTAGTGGCAGTTTTAGTTGATAAAAATCTTCTGCCAGAGTATAATTCTTTTGTAAGATTTTATTTATTAGCATAAGTATATTTTACACCTTTTGCCAGGCTTTTCGAAGCCTGGCATTTGTGTTTTTGCATAAAAAAGGAGCTGCGCACTAATTACTTAGTGCGACAGCCCCATCTGTTTTCGGACAAGGTCAGGCATCCACGTGGATGCACGGGAAGGAGGAATACAAATGGAACAGGCACTTGCTTATGTGTGCTGCTCGCCAGAGGATGGCAGAGCAAAGGTACAGAAATACTGCCGGAAAATCTATGAACTGGGCTATGTCCCAATCTGTCCGCAGTTTGGTTTTGCGCCATTTCTGGATGAGAGCGAAGCGGAGGATCAGCAGGCATTAAACCGAATGTCCCATCTGGTCTTACGCAGATGCCGGATGGTGGTAGTCTGCGGAAAAAATATCACAGGAACCATGAATACAGAAATCAGCATGGCAGACAGATTACATATCATCTGCACCACGCTTGAGGGTCTTATCAAAATCAAAGAAGCAGAATAATCCGTGGCATCGACCCTGCCGGGTGCAGACGAAGTGGTGCGACTGGTTTTGCAAGCATAGCGTTTGGATATCCAAACGCACTTTGGGGAGAACCCCAACCCCCCAATATCGAAATGGAAAAGGAGAGACAAAATGACAGGTTTATTAATCAGCTTCGTGATGGGTGTAATGGCAGGAGGCATTGTTATGAGTCTTGTAATCAAAGGGAAAGAATACGATGAACAGATGGAAGATGTGTGGAATAGTCGAAAGCCGAGGGATGAGAAAGAGAAAAAACAGATCCGCTTTACAGACAGCCGGGGGCACCTTCTGTTTTTGATTCCAGATGAAGGGACCATTCAGCTTGTGTATGAAAATGGAGAAAAGGTGGTAAGCCTTTGCAAATATCAAAGCCCCGATTATTTCAGAATCAATAACAAGATATGGAAGACACAGGAATTTGCAGAGGAGATGGAAAAGCGGGGGATTTCCTACTATCCTCTGAACAGAGATGAAAAATAGAAAACGGTATGTGACCGGGAAGTAGGTGGAGAATGAGAAAAAGAAATCATGTGATCCCTGTCCGACTCAATGCGAAGGAGCTGCGTCATCTGGACGAGTCCGTATCGGAAAGTGGACTAAGCAGGGAAGAGTATCTTCGAACCTTAATCATTGGTGCGGAGGTTCGGGCAAAGCCATGTGAGCATCATGCAGACCTGCTTAGAAAGATTGCAGGGCTCTGCAACAATGCAAATCAGCTTGCCCATACTGCCAATGCCACAGGCATGGCAGGAAATGAAAGCGTTCAGGAGATGCTTCGGATATCCAAAGAAACGTGGCAGCTTGTGAAAGAGGAATGGTAGTGGCCTATGGCATACACCAGTATCATCCCCGTCCACCGCCTGGACAATTCCATTAACTATATCAAGGATAAAAATAAAACAAGCAGGGACCATGCAGGCAGTCTGGAAGAAGCCATCGACTATGCCATGAACCGGGAAAAGACAGACACGGAAGTCTTTGAAGATGCCATTGGCTGCACCTGCGAAGGTGCCTATGAAGATATGCTGGCTACAAAAAGGCGATTTCATAAGCAGGAAGGGGTACAGGGATATCATCTCATCCAGAGCTTTGCCGAAGGGGAGGTGACACCGGAGCTTGCCCATCTGATCGGGCAGGAGCTGGCAGAGCAGCTACTAAAGGGGCGATTCGAGGTGGTCATTACGACGCACCTTAATACCAGCCATTACCATAATCATCTGGTATTCAATTCAGTGAGCATGTTGGATGGAAAAAAGTATCACAGCAATCGCAGGAGCTACTACGAGGAAGTCGGGCAGATATCCGATGGATTATGTCAAAAATATGGGTTGTCTGTTATTGAACCGAAAGAGTCAACATCCATGCATTACAGTGAATGGAAAGCAGAGCAGGAAGGTCGGGCAACGTGGCGTACCGGAATCCGCATGGATATCCGTGATGCCATTGCGGAGAGCTTTACATGGAAACAGTTCGTAGGCCAGATGGAACAGAAGGGCTATGTGTGGAAAATGAACCGAAAATATATTGCCCTTCGTGCGCCTGGGATGGAACGATTTGTAAGGCTTAAGAGTCTTGGAAAGACGTATTCTGAAGCAGCCATTCGGGAATGGCTGCTTGCACCAAAGGGCAGACCACTGGCTGGAGGAAGGCACTCCAAACAGCCGAAAAAGAAACTCCGTGGGCTGCAGGCACTTTATTATTCTTATCTGTATCAGATGGGTGTGCTAAAGCAGAAACCAAAGAGCGCATCCTATTTGGTGCGGGAAGATATTCGAAAACTGGATGTACGAATCCAGCAAATGGAATTCCTGCAGAAACATGAGATTACCACCAGAGAGGAACTGCGGGCATATAAGAAACCGCTGGAAGAACAGATCCTTGCACTGGTAAAGGAGCGCCATGCGCTGTATGGCATTCAGCCAAAGCCAGAACGTACAGGGCAGATTACAGAGGAGCTGAAGCCGCTGCGAAAAGAGCTAAAGCTATGCACCCGTATTGAAGTACAGTCCAAAGAGATGGAACAGCGGATGCAAAGGGCGCAGGAATACGCACAAAAAGCGGAACAGGAGAAAGAAGAAAAGAACCTACATGACAAAGAAATCAGGCAGGAGCCGGAAAGGGGGTGACAGGTATGAATCTAGGAGGTGATGCGGCGGATCAGATGGTACGGTATTCCTTAGAGGGAATCGACCATGGGCTCCGTTTGTCTGGAAGTATTGCGAAGAATCTGGCAGTGTTTTTTGCTGCAGTCCTAAAGGACCAGAAGAAAACGCATGGCAGGACCAACATGCTGCGGATGCTAAAGGATAGCCGGCCTTTGAAATTTTTTACGGTCCCATCCGATAGAATCAGGGAATTTTGTAAGGAAGGGAAAAAAAGAGGTCTGCTCTATGTAGTCATCCGGGACAGGAAAAATCCGGAAAAATGTGAGCTGATGGTGTTTGCAGATGATGCAGCCAAAGTCAATCGTGTTATGGACCAGATGAATCTGGACTTCGTGAAATCAGAAAGTGGGTCGGCTGCACATGAAGTGGTGCAGAATGTAAGTAAAGATCTGGCAGTACCAGAACCGGTAAAGACAGAAACGGTGTCTATGCCGGACGGAGATATCCAGTTTGAAATCAGCGAACTGGATGAAGAATTTAATATTCAGGGTGCGGGTGGTAAAGTGGAAAATTTTACGAAAGCGCAGGAAATGACAGCAGAGAGTCTGTCCGAACATTCCTTGCGCAACAGCGATTCTTTTATCGGGCCGGAAAGGGTGAATGAGCCTAAAAAACCGTCTGTTCGTAAAGATTTGAATCAGATCAAAAAGGAAAAGCAGGAATCCAACCGCAAGAAGCGTCAAAGAAATAAGAACCGCAATACCAGAAGACAGAAAAAGAAGATGAAAGCAAATGGGAAAGGAAGGTAATAGAATGGACTTAAATAAATATATGAAAGCAGAGCCAGAGGGTTCTGAAGCAGGAGAAAACCGTCTCTCAAAAGAAGAGTACGCTGCCATGAAAAAGCAGGAGAGGGAAGAAGTCTGGGCAGAGGTAGATGCAAAAGCACAGGATATCTTTAAGGACGGAGATTCCTTAAAAGGATTCCTTGATTTTGTAGCACAGGTCAGACCGCAGAGGACTCCGAACCTGTTGCTGCTCTACAGCCAGAATCCAGAAATCCGACAGGTAAAGACCTTTGAAAAATGGAAGGAAGAGAAGCGTACCTTAAAACCAGGTGTGCAGGGCTACCGATTCATTGCCAGTCAGGATTATGAAAAGGATGGCGTGGCCGCGCAGGGATATGCTATCCGCAAGGTCTATGATGTGAGCCAGATCCGTATGCCACAGCCGGAGAAACCGGAGCCGAAACCAGTGGAAGAACTGTTGGGTGCACTCTTGACAGAAACGGAGGTGAAGGTACAGATTGCAGACAATTTGCCGGAAAACGTGCAGGCACAGTATATTCCGGGGCACCGTACTGTCTATGTGCGAAATGGGATGGGGGAGGAAACCACGTTTCATGCCATCAGCCGGGAATTGTCCTGTGCTGCTCTGGACAGGCACGATGGAAGCTACAGCCGGGCAGGGATTTCCGCACAGGCATACTGCACCGCTTATGTCATCGCACAGAAATATGGCGTGGAGACATCCGGCTTTGCCTTTGATAAGGTGTGCCAGATGCAGGAAAATGGGGCGAAGGACCCGAAGGAACTGCGTGCCTTTGTTAGTGACATCAAGACAGCCACCTATGCCATCGGAACACGCATGGACCGCAACATGGGCAGTCAGGAGCAGGAGTTTGCCTCGGATGAATTTTCCGTGCCGGATGGTGCAGGAAAAAAGGCAAAAGTCAGCAAGCCAAAAGTACAAACAGAACGCTAATAAAAAGGTGCCTATTCTTTGAATAAGCAGTAGATATCTGACCGGGTATGTGGTATGTTGTGGGTAGAGAAAAAGCAGGAGGAAGGTGTCGAAATGACGGAGAAAAGACGATGCGTGAAAATGGACGAGATTATGAAAAACATGCTGATTCATTCTCTTTTGGAAGTCTTTCGGGAAGAAAAAGCGAAGGACCTGCCTAAAGAAGTTTCTGGAAATCTGATTCTTAGAATTGCAGAACAGAAAGAAATGAAGCTGTTCCTTACCGATGCGGAATACCAAAAAGTGATAGAGGCACTCAACAAGCTTCGTGACAGCTTTATCCATGCAGGCCGCTACCCAGATGGAATTGACAGTGTCATGATAAAGATTATACGGGCAAAGTATAAAAGATATGCGGAAAGATGAATACATAAAAAAACAGTAGGAAAAAGTGAATCAGATGAAGCAAAAATCATCAGATGTAACAGCCAGCCAAGGACAGAGAGTATTTCTCAGTTTTTGGCTGGCTTATTTTATGCTTGGAAAGCAAAAAGTACGATATTGTATCAGATGCTTTCAATGGAAGGAGGAATGTAAAAATGGACAGAGAAAAAATGCGTGTTGAAGGACTTCGGAAACGCTATCCGGTGGGAACCATGCTTTGTTTAAATTCGATGGAAGGAGAGCCACAAATGCCCGCTGGCTTAAAAGGGAAAGTATTTTGTGTCGATGATATCGGACAAATCCATGTGGAGTGGGAAAATGGCAGCTCGCTTGCCCTTGAACCGAAGGTAGACAGTTTCCATAAAGTGGATGAACCGGAGAAGAAAAAAGAAAAGGGAGAGCCATCCCGGTAGGGAGTAGCAAAAGGTCAGAATGGGTGGTCTGGCTTTTTGCACTGCCAGTCGTCTGGTGGGCGGCACTGCTGATTGCAGATGCCATAAAGCCGGGTATGAATCTGCTGGCGATCATGGAAGTGCTGACGGAGAAGCTAAATCATCCGTTTTCACTTCATATCACAAAGTACACAGTTAAGTCGGTGTTTATCTGTACCTTACTGTATGGAATGGGCATCGGCATTTTTTATGCCAGCCAGAAGAACTATCGCAGGGGAGAAGAACATGGCTCTGCCAAGTGGGGTGATGTTCAGCAGATCTGTAAGAAATACAGGGAGAAAAAATACGATCAGAACTTGCTTGCCACCCAGAACTTCCGCATCGGTTTAGATGCTTATAAGCATAAAAGAAACCTGAATTTTCTGGTGGTTGGTGGATCGGGTGCAGGAAAATCCAGAACCTATGCCATCCCAAACATCATGCAGTGCAACTGCTCTATGGTGATCACAGACTGCAAATCAGAACTGCTTCGGAAGACCGGAGGGCTCCTAAAAGCCAAGGGCTATGAGGTGCGGGTGTTTGATCTGATCCACCCGGAGACATCCTTTTGCTATAATCCGTTTCGCTACGTGCAGGACGATAAGGATGTGCTGAAAATGATCACGAACCTGATTCAGAACACCACACCCAAGGGGGCGCAGGCTTCCGACCCCTTTTGGGAGAAGTCGGAAACCGCACTGCTTCAGGCGCTGATGATGTACCTGCTCCATGAAGCCCCGCCGGAGGAACAGAACTTCCCGATGATCATGGAGATGTTATCCAGCGCACAGGTCAAAGAGGAAGACGAAGACTATGAATCCCCTCTTGACATCCTGTTCGAGCGCTTGGAGATGCGAGACTCGGAGAGCATTGCAGTCAAGCAGTACCACATATACAAACAGGCAGCCGGAAAGACTGCCAAGTCAATTCTGATATCGGTAGGCGTTCGCCTTGCCGCTTTCAACTTAAAACAAATCGCAGATTTAACGAGTACGGACGAACTGGACCTTGCAAGCATCGGAGAGAGGAAGGTTGCGCTTTTCTGCTGTATTCCAGACGCAGATACTAGCCTCAATTATCTGGTAGGCATGATCTACAGCAACCTGTTCCAGACCCTTTATTATGTGGCAGACCGTAAATATGGGGGAAGACTGCCCATTCCAGTGCACTGCATCATGGATGAGTGGGCAAATGTGGCACTGCCCAATGATTTTGAAAAAGTGCTTTCCACCATGCGGTCACGTTCGATTTTTTGCAGCATCATTATTCAAAATATCAGTCAGATGAAAGCCTTGTTCAAGGATTCCTGGGAGAGTCTGATTGGGAACTGTGATGAGTTTTTATACCTGGGCGGCAATGAGAAAGAGACACATAAATATGTTTCGGAACTGCTGGGGAAGGAGACAATCGACACCAATACCTATGGGCAGACCAAAGGACGTTCCGGTAGTTATTCCACGAATTATCAGCAGAGCGGAAGAGAGCTGCTCCAGCCGGATGAGGTGCGTATGCTGGATAACCAGAAAGCACTGCTGTTTGTCCGGGGAGAACGTCCCATGCTGGATGACAAATATGATTTGATGCAGCACCCGAACATCCGCTACACAGAAGATGGCGGTGCAAAGCCTTTTGACTATGCAAAAGCACCGTTGGCACACGATACATTTCAATTTGACGAAAGTCGCTATGAAGATTATGAACTGCTCTCCGGGGAAGAGATTACCGGGGAGCTTTTTTGAATGGAGGAATGCGAATGAGAGTAACTGGTTTTAATGAATTATGCAAGAAGAAAGATAAGAAGAAAAAAGAGAAGAGAGAAACAACCCCCATGCCAATGAAGGCAGGACCCAGAAAGGCCTTTGCCTGCTATGTCATCCTGGTATTGAATCTGTGCGTGGGAACGATTTATGCCTACGCAGCCGGGGACCCGTTATCGGTGGTCAACAACCTGTCCACGTTTATCTTTTCCCTAATCCGTGCCATCGGCCTGATTCTGCTTGGATTTGGCATAGTACAAGTAGGACTCAGCTTAAAGAGCCATGACCCCAGCCAGAGAGCCAATGGTTTTCTGACATTGGCAGGCGGTATCATCATCACCTTTGCAAAGGAAATCTTAGATCTGATTATGGGGTAAAGCTACCATGGTCAGTCTGAAACAGCGGCAGGTACAAATACAAGTACCTGCCATAACTTTGCATGCAGGGAGGTGAAAATGATTGGAAAGTGATAACTGGATTGTGCAGAATCTAAACTCTGCACTGGAAACATGGAATGACAAGCTGGGCGAGATATGGACACTTCTGACACAGAATCCGGAGACTTTTAAGGGCGGCGAGATATGGTCAGTGATGACGAATATCAATGGCGCATTAAAAGCCATCGGCTATGCCTTGTTGGTGTTGTTCTTTGCGGTTGGTATCGTTAAGACGTGCGGAAGCTTTACAGATATGAAAAAGCCGGAGCATGCAGCAAAAGCGTTTATCCGCTTTGCACTGGCACAGGGAGCGGTGATGTATGGCATGGAACTTATGAATGCCATTTTCAGCATTGTGCAGGGTGTCATTTCCAAAATTATGGGAAATGGAAGTATAAATGGGGGCGTATCACGGCTCCCGGCGGAAATCGTGGGGAAGATAGAATCCGTGGGGATGCTGGAGTCCATACCATTATGGATTGTCACACTGCTTGGAAGTCTTTTGATTACCGTCATGAGTTTCATCATGATATTAAGCGTCTATGGCAGGATGTTCAAGCTGTATATGTATACGGCTATTGCACCGATTCCCATATCCACCTTTGCAGGAGAGCCGACCCAGTCGGTGGGAAAGAACTTTATCCGTTCTTATGCAGGGGTGTGCCTGGAAGGAGCCATCATCGCGCTGGCCTGCATCATCTTTGCAGTATTTGCAGCGAGTCCGCCCGCTGTGGGAGATACTGGGCTGTCGGCGGTAACCATTGTTTGGAACTATATTGGAGAATTGATCTTTAACCTGCTGGTTCTGGTAGGTGCGGTAAAAGCATCAGACCGTATCGTAAAAGAGATCATGGGATTATAGGAGGATTTCGATGAGCGAAATAAAGGAAAGAAAAAAGTTAGGATATGACTGGGAGTACGGGTATGAGGAATTGTCCATTTAGGTGTCTGCTTATACGAATAATGACAGGCTTTATGTAGGGCTGGTCTTACAGGAAGAGCGTGTACAGGAATTCTATGGGAGCCTGACCATTAATCTGCCGGATGAACCAGCAGAGAAAAACGAGGCTTATATCGATGCATTGGCAAGTGAAGATAAACTGAAATTCATTCGTACCCATAAGTTGGGAAAGGTACTGCCGGATAAAGGGTATTCCGGCTATGGCGTCTATGCCAAGGTAGCGTTCGATTTGCAAAGGCTGAGAGAACTTGACCCACAGGGTATGAAAGAGTTTGAAAAACTGCATGGTATCGAAGAAGAGAGCCAGCAGGTCAAAAAGAAGAAAGCACGAAGTGATGATGCTAGGTAGCACACCAAATGGGAAATGGCATCCTTGCATTAGCACTGGAAATACAAAGAAAGGAAAAGCAGCGGAGACAAGTCGTTCGCTGTAGTTGAAAATGAATGGAAGTAAAAATGAATAAAGAAATCCGGGACTACCAGGAGTCCATGTTCTTCGGTCTGAATTTCAGACAGTTCCTGTTCTCACTGCTGGCAATCGCGATAGCAGTGGGCATCTATTTTGGAACGAATGATGTGCTGGGAGAAGAAATGACCGGGTGGATTTGTATGCTTGGGGCGGCGCCTTTTGCGGCCTGCGGATTCTTTAAGTACCACGGAATGACAGCCGAGCAATTTCTATGGACGGTCATTAAGTCAGAACTGCTCTATCCAAAGAAGCTAACCTTCCACTCTGAGAATCTGTATTATGCCTGCCTGCAGGAATGTATCGAAGCAGGCAAACAGAGCAGATCAGATGGAAGTCAGATCATAGAGGCAAGACGAAAAAAGACAGAAAAGAAAATCAGCAAAAAAACAGAGAAAAAGGGAAGGAGCTTCCTGTATACTTTAAAGAGTAAAGGGAATTGACCAAAAAGAATACCTCAGGTAAATTTAGATTATTACTGACCGGGAAGTTGGTAAAAAATCTAAATCACGAGAGGTATCTAAGATGAATAGTAAAACAAGAAAGACAAAAAAGCAAGCAAGTGTAGTGAAATTCGAAATGAATGTTCTGTCAAAGGATGAAATCGCTAAGCGGATTAAATCTATTGAAGAAAATCTCAAAGCATCAACGTGGAGAGAATTGGAAATACAAGGTAAATTTGCTAAGAATGACAAACTCTCTTTCATCTCAGATGAGATGCTTATAGTTGGATGCGATATAGGCAGTGAAACTCATTATATAAGAGCAATCGATGTCAGAGGAAGGGAACTGAGCAAAGGTGCCTTTGGATTCAGCAATACCGCAGAGGGATTTGCGAATGCCAAGGCATGGGTGCTGAACCTTGCAGCAGAAAACGATAA
>NZ_FQZY01000110.1 GCF_900142165.1 Hespellia stercorisuis DSM 15480 | reverse complement strand
ATTTATAAAGAATCTCTGTGTTCCGTTTGATAATAACCTTGCGGAACGTGATTTGCGCATGATTAAGGTTAAAACCAAGGTCTCAGGATGTTTTCGCAGTGAGGAAGGCGCACAGGAATATCTTACAATCATGAGCTATATTGGGACTGCTCATAAGCATGGAATAAATGCTTTTACAGCAATCAGAGAAGCCCTTTTAGGGAATTCCGATATCATCTTTAACTAATGGAGTTCTGAACAGTTACGACATTTTAATACAAAAATGCTTGACAATTCCTTGAAAACACAGCCTGTTTTTCGATTCTATCCATTCTATAATCCGAAAACCTAATTTTTCAATTTGGCTAATAGATGAACCCGACAAATAAAAATTAGGCAGAGGATTATTTTCTCCTATATTCTGGATATTTTGAAGAATTTCTGCACCTTTTTTCACCATCAAAACTCCCTTCATTTATGTTGTTTGTTATTGAGAATACACTTATATAGTCGTACATTTTCTTATTATACCGAAAAAGAGAAGACCTCTTTTTCAGAAATCTTCTCTTTTTTCTCTATGCGTTTTTATTCTATCCACACCATTTCACTTATTTTTCTAAAGAACCAGATTCTATGCGCATCTGAAAACTATTTTCTGGAATATTTGCAATTGAGCCTCTCATCAATTTTCCGTTCTTTTCAAGTGGCACTTCTATTACTGTTCCCCCCTCAAAGTCCAGATAAACATGAACGGTTTCCGTTTCTATCTTGTGCAAATTAATCTGAATCACTAATTCATTCCTATCTTGTTTGAAAACAATGTATGTCTTTTCATCCTCAAATTCTTCCAATCGTACAGTTGCCTCGCTATTCGTCTTAACGCCTCTCGTTGCCATTGCTAAGGAAGGACCAAATTTCAAAAAAGCACCTGCCTGATTTATCTGACATATTGCGTCGTTCACAGCCTCTACCGAACCTTTTCGAACAAAATTCAATGTAGCCAAAACTTTTCTTTTTATCTTCATTGCAGATTCTTGAAGCATTATTTTTTCAGAATTTGGAACAAACAGTGGACTTGCACTAACACTCATAGCGTCAGACATGGCAGAAAGCAAGCAAAATGATTCATAACACTCCCTACATGTTTTTAAATGTTCCAACTGTTGAATTTGCTCATCATCAAATTCCTCCTCTGCTGTGGCTATTTCAGCCAAATTTAATAACTGATCATCATTCAAATGCATCATCTGCTCTCGCCTCCTTTAACCATACCCGATATTTTGTCCATTTCTTTACAGTATTCGACAATATCTTCCAGTGTTTTTGAATCCTTCTTTACTTGCTGCAGCCACTCTTTTGCTACAATTTTGTGCATATAATCAGTCATATGACCAATTTGTTTTTCATCATATTCATTTGTAAAGATTACATTTTTCATAAAATCCTGTCCAACGGATGTATTCACCATTTCATCTAGCCGTTTCCAGAAACCATCGCACCATATCAATTGAGAGGATATGTATTGTTGCATTTCCTTCTCTGATTCTATGCCCAACATACCTATCGTCTTATTTCCCATCCGTTTTATTGCCCATTTTGGCGAAGCAACCTTGTTGTCCGGAATCGCTTCAACATTAAATGAAACATATAGAACATGCGGCAGGATACGCGCATAATACAATGCTAGTTTTCTTGGTGGTTCTGAGTCTAGTTCGGTAAGAATCTGACAGTACAGCTTAAAAATGCCATCGTACAGTTTTCTCTTTTCTACATTTGCGATTGTGACATCCGGTTGATTGCCATTATCTATTGGATGTGCAATAAAATCTCCCACAGTGCCATTCTCACTCGGTACTGTTTCATCAATAGAAGGCATATTTTCACCAAAACGAGAACGAACTGTTGAGGCCACCCGAATAACATCTCCCACTTTGTGATAATAAATACCTTTACAATAACTTGCGAAGGATGATATCTTCATATTCTCGTCACGCGACTTTTTTATAAGCTCCCATACTGCAATTCGGGCTTCCTGCATAGCAGTGTGCTGATTTTCATCATTATTGCATCCTGCAATACTCAAATGACGTCGAACCATACCTCCATACATTTTATCAAGTTCTTCTATCATCTTTGGGAATGCACTCTCAGAACCGTCAACACAGCTACTATATGCACTATTAATCACTTCTGCTGCTCTCTGAACATCAGATTTCTTACGTTGTTGAAGCATTTCAATATGTTCTTTCTGACTATAACTCATCTTTTGTTTATCTCCTATCTCTTTATTTTCTTCGGCTCAAAGTATTAATTGCACTGATAACACGAAAAGCCTCCCCAAAACATTTCATTCTTAAATGGTCGAAACTTATCATCATACTTTTCCATTGAAGATACACTTTCTTTACATTCAGAATTTAAGCTGCTGTTTCTAACACAGTTAAACCAACCTTGCCTGCGCATCTTATCTATACTCAATGTCTTTAGATAATCTTTGGCCTTTGCCAATGCAAGCGGCGGTGAAATATTTTCCTCAACATAGTAATAATAGAATGTATCCATCAAAATAACAGTACTAATGCAGTCAGGCACATTCCACAAATGTGCGATTACATAATCCACGCCAGCCGCTGCAAATGCACCTACCATTCCTTGAAATCCCTTATTGATAAAACTATCATTTCTTCCGTTCATGCATGAAGAGAGCACCACTAACTTCATAGATTTCAAATTTAGACGGCTAATTTCATCTGCAGTAACTATCCCATTTCCATACATATCTACACTTTGGCCATTGCCAATCCAATTCTTTACTCCAGCAAATAATAGACACGAAGAATAAATCACATCCGTTTCTCTGGAAAGATCAAAAAAGCCGTGTGTTGCTATATGTAAATTCTGGTATCCTTCTGTTTCTAAAACTTTATGCTTCGTCGCTGCATCTCCTATAAATGGTACTGTATGTAGATATTCAGAGACCCTTTCTGACTCAATTTCTGCAAAAGGCAATTGTTCTATTCCAGCCAAATCAATATCAACTGCTCTGCTCAGATCGGACGAAGTTTCCTGTTCGTATGCCCTCTGCTGCTCTCTAATTTCATATTGTGGATTTCCAATGACCAGACTTCCCTTTGCAGCAGGTGCGTCAGACGTTGAAAATAAGAAGTCTCGAGCACTCTCGATTTTGATAATCTGATGGTTTTTCTCAAGACACTCTTCCTCGTATAATAACTCAAATGGCAAATTGACAAGTTCATTGTCCGGAGCAATGTATATTTGTTGATTGTCCCCAATATCTAAAATCGCAGGCTTAATCAATGTACAATATAACTCATTACGCAAATCCTCCAGATCGCGCTCCTTCTCACTCACTCCACCATTACACGACATCTCTTGAAAAATAGAAATAAATCGCTCTGCCTTTTCAATCACTACAACAGCCTGATCAATCAAATATCGCTTCTGCATGACTTTTCCGTTTTCTTTTATTGTAACATAAAGATCTATAATCTCAGCAACTTTATCATTCCCCTTTATGTCAAATTGCGTGCGCCCATAATCATTCACTGACACATAATATTCCAGTATAACTGCATTATCTGGTATTGCATCTTTTACCCTATCCCAAGTAATGTCTACAAAATGCATCTTTTGGGGAAATTGTATTGCAAATTCTTTTTCGAGTTCTCTAAGTTTCTCCTCCAATTTAGCACTTTGATGTGTAATATCCTGAAAGATAGTATCCGCTTCCATGCATGCCAGCTGATTTTGCACTTGATTCATCTGTTTAATCAGTTCCGAATCAACCGTTGACCCTTGAATCACGCTATTGCGCTCTCGCCCTGCTAATGATGCTACTGCCTTAAATTGAAGCAATCGCTCATAGACGGATTCAACATCCAGATGCTTTCTCAAAATTGCATAACATTCCCCAAAAAGTAGTTGGACCGGAGTAAGAATATTCAAAAGCCTGGTATCATTTGAATACCTCACATAACCATGCCATGTTTCTGTCAACTTGTCCAATGCTTTCCCTATATAAAAAATTGCAGAATTATAATTATTGTGCTTACCGTAAAAAGATGCAGCAAACTGATACATCGATGCTTTTACAAAGACAGATACTCCGCTTTCCTCCAGATATTGCAGATTCTTTTGGATATATCTTTCGCACTCTGGGAGTCCTAGATTCCATAGCATAAGGGCTTCCCCTTGATAAAGCATGGTCTGTTGGACTGTTGTTAATTTGTAAATCGCACTATTGCGTTCGATAAACTGCAATGTTTCCAAATACATCTGTTGTTCATTACAATCTGCCTTTTCAATTTGCACCAAATAAATGGTGGCCGTATAGATAAACATTGCAACCTCAACTGCATATTCAAAAATAGATTCATCCGAACAAACAACCAACTCACAAAGTGAGTGCAACAGCGACTTTAAGTCTTCTAACTCTTCTGAATCCACCTCTATGCCAGACTGTATATATGTGCTAACCAACAAAATACGTAGACGCATCTCATCTTTTTTACTCATAGAATTATCTTCTGTATCATCTAAACAATCCAACAATTCGATTAGCAACGGCAATGACTTATCTGTATCATTCTGAATATGATAAATCATTAATAGATTACTCTTAAGCTGTACATCCGAAAGAACTGCTTTTGTCTCACTGTCTGCCTCTACACCTAACGCATTCTGAAATGCTGCTTCTGCCTGAATATAATCATTGCATTGTAGATAATAATTACCCCTTAAATTCCATGCCAAACGTAAACTCAGTAACGGTTCACCGCTACTTTGATACGTTTCACAGCAACGCTCAAAGGTTTCCATCATCGATTTATATTCAGACATATTTCTGATTACATTAAACTGACCTGTTTTTCCAGATAATACTATGTAAATTGTCTTTGCCATAATGATATCGGTCAAGTCATGACTTGGGGCAGCTTCATACCCATTATGTTCAACCTTTTCGATAAATTCTAACAGGTTCTGCCTAGACACCTGGTTATCCGTGGCAGAGAAATCAAGAAATGCGTTTTCCCTCTGAGCAATCGCTGTATACCAGTTTTTCTCTCCATATAGATATTTTCGTACAAGGTAACACTTATAAAAAAATATGCCCGCCATGCTCCTATTCAGGTTTTCCTCTAAGCAGCAAGCGTAAAGCCAATAAAAATCACCAGCATATTCCGTATATTCTCCATCAAATATATGCGAATCAATACCACCAATCTTGCAGATAATATCCGGTTCACTGTCTCCAAGAATTGAAAAAACTTTTACTATCAATTCTCTATGCAGATTTATATTGTTCCGCCTACGACTGAATGTACATAAATTTTCCAATACCTGACATGCTTTTTCATTCTCATTGATTTCAATAAGCGTTGTTGCAACATTTGTGAATAGAAAATACATTCCAGGCGTAATCTTGCTTTGATCTCGCTTGGATTTCGAGATGTATTTTGGTAAATAACCCATTAATATTCTTTCGTTTTTCCAACCAACCGCACATAGCAAATCAATTGTATCTGAAATAACATTCTTCGACATTTCCCACTTATATTCACATTTTTGGACCAGTTCCACCACCGTTGTTAAATCTTCTTTCAATGACAAAGCATGCTCATCGTATCCTGATTGAAGCAATTGACCTTCTATCTCCACAATAAGACAAGTCAATGATAGAATCCTCAGATTATGTTCGTCTCTTTTATTAGAATTATCCTTTCTTTGATTCTCATTTGCTATATCATCATCTAAAAGAGCCGCTACCGACATAATTAATTGACTTAATCCATTCTCTTTTTCTTTCTGTACATCGCCACGTAATCTCTCAAGTTGCGTTATTAACTCACTCTGCATATAGACTACCGCCTTTACTTTTTCATGTGAATAATCCGGGGCGAAATCCATCAACTGTCCGGTAAAATGGAAATCAAATTTATTCGCCTTGTTTTGCTGATGTAATGCTATCTGGATTTTTCTAATTCATCAAGCCTGCTTCGCACCGCAGGGGCGGCAAGGGCTTGACTAATTACAACAATTCAGAGTAACCGTAATCAAGCACAACAAAGGTGATTTTCGTATTCCGGAATACTGATTTCCAATGGACAGAAATTATGATTTCGACCAGCAAGAATATTCATCATGACCAACCCCTTTCAACTGAATATGTGGAATTTAGTCTCGCATACTATTTTCAGATACCCACTTAGCATACGGCAAAACTAACATTTGGGGTATTTCTGCTTCAATACAATACAATTTGTGGTGACTGGTGGTCAGTGATGCGATGTCAGCGGCCGGATATAATAAAGAATTTGCGGCGTCAATAGCAAGGGCTGAAGCCGACGCAGGGCGTCCTATTGACTCCCCAATCCCTTTATTATCAAGAATAGTCAAGCAGACCTATAAGAAGGTCTGCTACGCAGCACAATCATTTTACAGTGGCCGTTCATTACCGTAAGGCGGCCGATTAGCTCCACAAAAGTGACCGTTAAATGCCGCCATTTGCACAATACACGGCAAATGTATGTAATTGTTAAGATGCAAAATAGAATTTAACATTTCATTTAAGTAGCTTTTTAAGCTTTTTAAGCTTTTTATTCGATGCTGACAATGGATATTCTTGTAGTTCAGATCCATTAAATTTATCAATGTCCTTGCGGCTACTGTTCGACACCGCATTAACCATTTGAACTGTTTACATTTATTTCGTGTTTTCTAGTGTTCTCATTTCTAGTTTTAGAACCATTTTCCAGATGCTAACCCAATAACAAATTTGAAAATCCAACCAATAAGTTTGATAAGAAACTTCAACATCCAAATCGCTGTCTTGGCAGCTAAATCTCCGATTTGATTTATAATTTGCTCAGCAGTTCCCATGTTCCCGGTAACATAGGTTTTATTAATTTGCCAATAAGGTCTAAAACTAAAAGCAATCAGTATTCCCATTATGATATATAATATAATTCCCAATCCAGAAAATGCCTCAGAATTACTAAACAACCCTAATCCCACAAAAACCGTTCCATAAAGAGCAAGTGATTTGATTGCAGGCATATTCCAATCGTTCCATTCTTTTTTTCCATAATATTTTGCATTTTCTAAACGATCCTGAGTATGTTCATCATTAAAAATTTCTACCGCCTTCGCACGTAATTTTAAACACTTCGTGTAAGAAACTTTATCTGCAATAAAAGATGCATTCTGTCCTGCATCATAAACGTAACATGTATTGGAATATGCATCCAAATCATATGCCACATTGCGTTTAAATGTATCATCAGACGGATTGGACGCAATATAACTGTCAATTTCCTGAAATGCTAACGTTTCATCTCCCTTGCGCAAATGCAAATACACCTGTTCCGAATGACCAATAGATTTTTCAGGAACCAATTCAATAAGTTCATTTATTCTTCGCTGTGCATCATTATAATTCTTTGTTCCAATTGTTGCTATTCGAGCACCAAGCCAATGCAAATCAGCATTATCTTTAAAAATGCAGATTCCCTGATCAATAATGTTTATCGCCTTTTCATATGCATTGGTATCAAAATAACACCTTGCAAGTAAATCATATGCTAATGCATCGTTCCCCTTATTATCAACAGCTTCCTGTGCCAGTTTTGCTGCCATTTGAACTTTACCTTTTCGATAATACACTCTAGCCTGTTCAAGAAGATTTTGAATTTTTTCTTCCGCTTCATCTACTATTTGACCATCCTTATATGCGATTTTAAGTGCCTTATCATATTGTTGTCGTTTTAATTCCTTTGTCAAATAGCGATAGCCATCTTCAATAAATCCAAGAATCTTATCAATTAAAAGTAATTGCTCTTTGTCGTTTGTAGCTCCTTGTCGTTGAGTCCATAGTTTTTGCAAGCTTTTTAAATGATTACGAATAGATTTTTCATCCCAGGCCCTATCTATTTCAAGTTCTTTGTAAAGATCAGTCTTAAGATTCATATTTTTTGTTGAACCTAAAACTGGATCTTTTACATTAGAATTGGCTGCGCCAGTAAATGAACTTGATTCAGACGTATAAGTCGTGGTATTAGATGCGTCATATGTTGTATCTTCTGCTTTACTTTGTTCTGAACTGGTTGAAGTATTGTTGTTCCAAGAATTATTTGTTGCCGATTCCGTTGATGTATTAGATGAATTAGTTGTATTCGACTCATTTTGTTTCAATGACATATCACCTGTAAGTCCATTGTTTACGAACACAAAAAAATATGTTATCCCAAGAGAAGGCACTGCACCTAAAAGAGCAAGTACTATATTTGTATTATTTAATAGTAACTGTTCAGAACTCCATTAGTTAAAGATGATATCGGAATTCCCTAAAAGGGCTTCTCTGATTGCTGTAAAAGCATTTATTCCATGCTTATGAGCAGTCCCAATATAGCTCATGATTGTAAGATATTCCTGTGCGCCTTCCTCACTGCGAAAACATCCTGAGACCTTGGTTTTAACCTTAATCATGCGCAAATCACGTTCCGCAAGGTTATTATCAAACGGAACACAGAGATTCTTTATAAATAAGCAGACTGATGCCTTGTAATTCACAAGTCTGTCAATTAGATTTAGTACCTTGGTCTTTTTCTTTCGACCACGCTTTTTGGTTGTGACTTCTGGTAAAGGAT
>NZ_FQZY01000146.1 GCF_900142165.1 Hespellia stercorisuis DSM 15480 | reverse complement strand
GTAAAAATATGCGGCATGTAGCTGTCACGGACTTTCGGGACATCGGGGATATAGGCATGGGTCCCGGACTGCACAAGGAATTCCGTAAATTGGCGTATCGTTCCCACCGCATGGGAAACGGTGTTATCAGCGCCATGGAGCGTTTGAATCCATCCATCGATTGTATCCTTGGAAATGGAACATGATCCGTTGGTTTCCAAGTAAGAATCAAAATCCTTCAGCACCCGCTGGTACGTAATGATTGTTTTCTCACAGTAAGATGCAGCCCTTATACGGAGGAACTGCTCAATTAGACTGGCATAGGGGGAGTTGAATTGGATATCATTCATAAGACAGCCCTCCCTTCCAGCAAATCCTTGAGGTAACCAGTCGGCTCAGGTGCCTGAAGGGCGCAGTTCCTTAAATTATTTACATCCAGTGCAGCATAATGCTGAACCACGTTCGGATCTTTATGTCCCAGAATCCGCCGCACAACTTCATAGGAAACGCCTTCATTTACCATTGATGTGGCTACCGATGAGCGGAATATATGGGGACCATGCCGCCTCCCGTTTGGTTCAACGCCACCTTTCTTCATACAGACGTTAACGACATCCCTGACAGCGGCCGTTGTCAGGGATCTGTATGGAGCCTCCAAGCGGAGGAATATCCTGTCTTCAACGGAATCGGGACGTCCGTTATTGATGTAGTTTTTGAGAGCGTTTCTCACCTCTGGCAGAATTGGGAGGCTCTGCAGTCTGCCGGTTTTTTCTTGCATGTAGTTGATGCGGCCGTTGCAGAAATCCACTTCGCTGAAGGATAGTTTCACAATGTCGCCGGATCTCATGGCCAGCCTGGAGGCCAGGAGCAGAATGCAAAGGTTTCTTTTCCCGGCAACAGAAGATGTATCCACGGAGCTTTCGATTTTCCGGATTTCTTCAGTACTGTAAACTGAAGGGAGTACGACCTTTTTGGGAGCCTTTGGCACAACATAGGAAAAATCCCTGTTCGTGTAGCCCTTTTCACAAAGGAACTGCAGGAACTCGCGGACGCATCTCCATGCATCCTTGTTTTTGATTTGCAGGCAGGCTTTAGTGGCTAGGGAAGCGGTTAACTGACCAAGGCTTTCACAACCGAGTTGTTGAACCAGGAAACAGAAATAAGTGCATTTACCTGTTTTCCAGTTTAAGGTTGTCTGGACGTTCCCCCTCTCCTGGCAAGAGGAAATATAGTTGCCGGTTGCCTCATTGAAATCTGTGGACAGCGATATCTGGTCACCCTTGAAATGACGGGGAATAAAACCATGGCCATCATTGATGTCGTTGAGTCTGTTTATAAAAGAGTTCAGAGCATACATCGTGGACTGACTGACATTCTTGGTGCGGCGGTAATTCTCCAGGAAAGATTTACCGACCTCGTCTGAGTAGTCAGTTAACCCGTTTTGGGACATGAACTTCTCCAGTGCGACGAACCTAATTCTAAAATAATATTTGTAAAATTCAGAGTACTGGTTTGCGTCAAGCTGCAGGAATAGCTGGTCTTTTAATTCACAGAGCATTGGCTGGGCTACTTGTTGCATAAGCATACCTCCTTGTCATTAAGTTTCCTTAAATGATACAAGTAAGAGTGTGGTTCTTGCAAATTGATTATTCGAGGAGTTTCCTCGCAAAAACCGGTAAATAAGCACAGTTTGTAAATCTCCTAAAATAATCTAATCCAAGGAATAATCTTCA
>NZ_FQZY01000111.1 GCF_900142165.1 Hespellia stercorisuis DSM 15480 | reverse complement strand
CATTCAGACCACCTTCTTCCTTGTGTTTTATGTCTCCATTGTACTAAAAACTCAGGAAAAAAGCGAATTCACATAGATTCACCTATGGTGAAAATGACTGTGGATAAGTAATGTTTTTCAATGTTCAGTTGTTGTTAAATATATTCAAAAGCCATAGAATTTGGCTTTGAATCAGAGTTATTTGAAAGATTGAAAGAGTAATCCACAATGAATTAAATTATTCAATCACAAACAATTGGTTATCCACCAATTACCGAAATAATATCGCAAAACAGGTTTTAAAAATTCTCTGTTTTGTACAAAAATTAATTAGTTCCCCAAGGGGGTTCTGAACAGTTACCCTCGATGTAAAAAAGGACAGCTATACGATGTTTAGCCACAGTGACAGTGGCACCCCTTTACCTCCTGTTATCTGTGATTCGTATTCCACCGAAATCGTAACGTATGCCAATGACTTTGTCGTTCCTGAAGATAGAGATTACACCATCTACCAAATGAGTTTAGAACAAGTATCAGCGCAGCTGAATGCCCATGGGGAGCATGTCTTTTATGTTGGTGTGACTGATCCGGTTCGCGGCTATACCCGTAAGTGTCTGAAGTATGTTTACTATGACAAGGAAAACCAAATGGTACTGCTGATACGCACAGATGTTACGGATCTCTATCTCAAAGAGCAGGAAAAACAAAAGAGCATCTCCGATGCCTTAATGATTGCAAAAGAGGCAAGCCATTCTAAATCTCAATTTCTTGCACAAATGAGCCATGAACTCCGCACACCTATGAATGCTATTCTTGGACTGAACGAGATTATGAAGACGAATCTGAATGATCAGGCATTCCTCTCTGACTGTATCCAGAAATCCCAGTCTTCTTCCGAGTATCTGCTCTCTCTTCTTAACGATGTGCTGGATATGTCAAGTATAGAAGCCGGCAAGTTAAGCCTTGTAAAGCAGCACTTTCCTCTTTCTCAATTGATTGATGATATTAACACCATGATGCTGCCTGCAGCCGAGAAAAATGATATTACATACAGCTTTAAAAGCCTTGGGAAGCTTGATGCTGAATACTATGGTGATAAGATCAGAGTGCAGCAGATATTGGTTAATTTGCTCAATAACGCAATCAAATTCACTCCAAGGTCAGGAACAGTTGAACTGGAAGCAAGTATTTCTCCTGCATCCGGACAAGATCTGCTGACTTTTATTGTAAGAGACAGCGGGATTGGTATTTCGCCTTCCTTTATCCCTCATCTTTTTGACGCTTTTGCACAAGAACACAGCTCTACAACCTCTCACTACGCAGGCAGTGGCCTGGGTCTCAGCATCTCCCATCAGCTTGTCACAATGATGGGCGGCACAATTGAAGTGGACAGTCAACTCGGTAAAGGCAGTACCTTTACTGTGCGTTTTTCTTTGCCACGCTATATTGAGCGGCCGGTAAAGGCGGTCTCTTCAAAGACATCCCGTACCGCCACATCACTGGCAGGCCGCAGAATACTTCTGGTGGAGGACCACCCAATGAATGCCATGATTGCCTGCAGACTTCTTGAACAAAAAGGAATGCAAGTAGAGAATGCACAGAACGGAAAAGAGGGATTGAACCTCTTTAAGAGCTCAAAGCCCGGCTACTTTGATGCCATTTTGATGGATATCCGTATGCCGGTCATGGATGGCCTGACAGCAACAAAAGAAATCAGAGGCTTGCACCATCCCCAGGCCAAAAACATTCCGATTATCGCTATGACTGCAAATGCCTTCGCGGAAGATCTGGAGAAATCGAAGGAGGCAGGTATGCAGGCCCATCTCGCCAAACCCATTCGCCCGGAGACCCTGTATGCTGCTCTGGCAGAAAATCTCAGTTCCTAGTACAGCGTTCTCGTAATAACTCGCCATGAACATTTCCGATGCTTCTCTGGGGACCGAAGAACTGGGGCATGCTGAAATCGTCTGCTCCATCGTCCGGCAGCTGACGCGGAATCTTTCCGTCGCTGAAATAAAGGAATCCGGATTTGATAAATACTACGTCGATCATACACTGGGCATCTACCCGGTCAACGGCAGCGGTGTTCCATTTGACGCCATGACCTTCCAGTCCACCGGTGATCCGATCACCGACCTCACTGAGGACCTTGCTGCAGAACAGAAGGCACGCACTACCTACGACAATCTCCTGCGTCTGTGTGCCGGTCACGCGGATGTCGCCGATCCGCTCAAATTCCTGAGAGCACGGGAAATCGTTCATTTCCAGCGTTTTGGTGAAGCGCTGCGAATTACACAGGACCAGCTGGACAGCAAGAATTTCTATGCCTTTAACCCGGCGTTTGATCGTCCGTAAGCATAGCTTTGCTGCATGTACCCAGGGTATGAAATTAATTGACCCTGTTTTCATTAATGGAAAATTTCAAAGAAAGTAACTGACCGATTCGGCCAGAAAAAAAGAGGTTTCTATCACAACCAAAATGGTTGTGATAGAAACCTCTTGCACGTAAAGTGAACAGTAAATCGGACATTCTAATACTAATGATTCAGATAAAGATCATACAGCTGACTGAAATCCCCATTCGTAAGTCCAAGATATTCTCGCAGATATCCTTCTATGCTTCCGGACATTTTTTTCATAAGTGAAAAATTGTTTTCAATAAACTCTCGCTTCACCCCGTTGATGATACGTACCTGCTCCAGCATATGCGGATCATCATCGAGTTCTGCAACGGCGGATACCACCGCTTCGATCTGCGGACGCAGGTAGAGATTTGAGAGCAGATAGTCCTCGATGACGGTCTCTTCCTCCACGCCCAGTGCGCTCAGTATGTATGCGGCCCCCATTCCGGTTCTGTCTTTTCCAGCGGAACAGTGCCAGAGCGCCGCCCCATCTTCCTGATTCAGCAAGATCTCAAAAAACTTCCGGTACTGCTGTATTGCATGATCGTCCTTCACCAGCATCTCATAGATATTTCTGGTATATTCCCCGCTCTCTCCATTCATATCTTTTACGCTCCGGATCATGCCCTGCGCTACATCGCCCACTCCGGTCACTGCTTCTTTGGTAACTCCGAGCGCGGAGCCCTTTAAGACCGGAACCTCATGATACTCCACCTGGGGCATGCGGATGTCCGGACTGTAGGTACTCTCAACATCGGTTCTCAGATCAATGTCCGCACGCAGCTGATACTCTCCTGTGAGCTTCTGAATATCCTGATCCGTCAGCTTCGATAATGTGTCACTGCGAAGCAGACGTCCGGGTCTGATTCCTCTTCCGTCTTTCCCCTGGTACCCGGATACATCACGGGTGTTGTTTGTTCCATCTAATTTAATGATCATCTGATCGATTGTCTGTTGATTTATCTTCATATTTCATCCTTTTCTTTTTTCTAATTTTTTCAGGAAGGCGTGCCTTTCTAACAATTGCAACATTATCACGCTTGGTTCACGTGCGAAATCTACACTGTCGCTGAAACCATAAAGCAGAGCATTACTGCAGCAGTCTCGCTGCCTCCATGGACAGCTCGCTTCTGGTACACTCGCTGTTCTGCATGGTGATCTGCCAGCACAGTGGACTTCCCTTCATCTTTTCAGATGCATACGCCAGCCCGTTATTGTGCTTATCCAAATGTGGATTGTCGATCTGATCCGGATCTCCCAGCACCACGATCTTGGAGCCGATTCCTGCACGGGTGATGATTCCCAGCATCTGGGTCACCGAAGAATTTTGCGCCTCATCCACGATCACGTAGGTATCGGTGATGCTCCTTCCCCGCAGGTACTCCAAACTCTCTGCCACGATCACTCCGGTCTCGAAGAGATAGTCTATTTTGCTGTCCTCCAGATCATGATTTCCGTTCGTCCAGTCCTTGCCGACAAGCAGCTCCAGATTATCCAGGCTTGGACGGATCAGTGGCTTCACCTTGTCGTACTCGTCACCTTTCAGGTACCCCACTGTCTCGTCAAACTTCACATTTGGACGTACCAGAAGGATTCGTCTATACTTGTGTTCCTCCACAACCGCTTCCAACCCGGCAGCCAGCGCATAGAATGTCTTGGCTGTTCCAGCCGGTCCCTTGGCGATCACAAGGGGCGCCTCCTGCGAATCTCTGAGCAGAGCCTCCTGCAGAAACTTTTGTCCCTCATTTCTCGGCACAACTCCGAAAGGTTCTTCGTCCTTATGCTGCAGAAGATGCAGCTTTTTCCCATTATAGAAAGCATAAGCTCTGCGCTTGGGATTCTCGCAGTCTGTCAGCACTACAAATTCATTGACTTCCAGCCCGCGGACATCTTTGTTTTTTCCGAGAATCTCCTGTACCACATCCTGCCCCAGTTCCTTCTGCCGATAAATCTGATCGATCACACCACCGAGCACCCAGAGCGACTGACGTCCGGTATAGCTGATCGACTCGTCGGACACCTGCTCATTTTTAAACACCTGCGTATCCACCCCAATCACGTCTGCCTTAAAATGCATGGCAATGTCATTTGTGACCAGAATCACCGGATCTCCACAGTTTGCGGCCAGATACTTCGCCGTCGCGAGGATAATATTGTCCGGCTTCTTCTCCACAAACCCAACCGGAAAATCCTCATAAGACAGTCCTGTTTCCACGCGGAATATCCCACCGTCCGGAACCTGAATCCCGTCGTAGATATTCCCATGCTTGCGAAGATCGTTCAGTGTGCGGTAACACTCCCTTACATTGTACCCGAGCTCTCCCGATGCGTTTTTCAGATTATCCAGTTCTTCCAACGTAACTGGACTGATTGCGACATCGTTGTCCTCAAATGCCAGGACAGAGCGCGGCGAATGAATCAGGATATTGGTATCTAAAATGTAAGTTTTCTTCATAGATGTCCTCCCATATGTCTACCGATCATGCCCGCCGATTATATTTTCAGCAGTCATTGCATGATCCGTATTTATTTTAGTTTCATTATACGATGTCCTGTATCGAAACTCAAAATAATCCAGGAGAAATCTAAGTTAAATGCGGGTTAAGTATCGCTGTGTGTTTACTTCATAAGCTTCTGCATCGTTGCACACAATTCATCTACCGCCTCCTCACTGCCCGCCTTGATGTCATCCACCACGCACGTCTTGATATGATTGGACAACAGCTCTCTGTTAAATGCATTCAGCGCTGACTGGACTGCAGACACCTGGGTAAGAATATCCACGCAGTATCGTTCATCCTCGACCATAGCTTTAATTCCACGCACCTGCCCTTCAATGCGGTTCAGCCGGTGGATCAGTTTTGTGTACTCATCGCTGTCGCGGTGCTTTTGCTTGCAGCCGCACTCTTTCTTTTCATTCATCTCCAGTCTCTCCTATCTCAAGGTAATCATTGACAATTACTTTTTATTATAATACCATCAACTGGTAGAAATGTCTGTAAAATTTAGGAAACAATACCAAATATATGTATACTAAAATCACCGCTCACATCGTTTCCGTTAAAGCAGGCACCCACAATCTGCTTCGCTGACTGTTCGTGAACGGCAGGAACACAAAAAAACGGGCACAGAGCAGTCGTTTTTCCGGAGGTGACGAGAAGCAGCCCGAAGACCACAGGAGGATTATTCATGGAACGAAAAAAGCAGGTGCATGAATTTGCATCGGTCTACGATAAAGAATCACAAATTCTAATTTTAGGATCATTTCCGTCTGTAAAATCACGCGAGCAGCACTTTTACTACGGACATCCACAGAACCGCTTCTGGAGGGTGCTCGCCTGCCTTGCGGGAACTCCCCTCCCACAGACGATCGAGGAGAAGACCGCCTTTCTCCACACCAATCATATCGCCCTGTGGGATGTCATCGAGAGCTGTGAGATTGCCGGCTCCAGCGACAGCAGCATCCGAAATGTCGTTCCCAACGACATCGCCGGTCTGCTGGCCCAGACTCAGGTCGAGATGATCTTTGCCAATGGTGGAACCGCCAAAAAGCTCTATGACAAATATGTTCTGGAATCCACCAGAATGCCTGCTATCCAACTTCCCTCGACCAGTCCGGCAAACGCCGTTTTTACATTGGACAGACTGGTGACAGCATGGTCAGATGCCGTTCCGCCACATATTTTCCCGGCTCAGCCCCCGCTGTCCTTATCGGATGCTGATTGAACAATTTCGTTTTTTGTTAGAAAACCTTCACATTTCTTTAATCAGTTCGCCACAATATAAACACATTTCCACTCTATACTGTACCTATCAGCAAAGAACAAAAAAACAATTTGTTGATACAAATAAAATCTTTTTCATAAGTAGTGTGTGTGAACCGGCGGCACCCCCATAAACAGCCTTCCGCTTCGCACACACCCTTCCTCAAAAATCCCAGTCAGGTTCGCGCCTGACTGTTTTTTATGTAATAGGGGAGTTCTTTTAATGTATCTGCTGTCTGATCTGCTCCAGCTGCTTCTTCGTCTCCGGATTACGAGTCGGAAAATCCAACATTTTCTGCAGATATCCCTGTTCGGATACCAGTTCTCTGCTCTTTTGGTAAACCAGACCGTTTCGCAGCGAGATATGTCCGACCACATAATCCATGGCCGTTTTCTTCAGAGATCTCAGCACCGTATCTCCCTGCTCATACGCCTCCAGCACCTCCGGTGTGATTGTGGAGGTATAGAACTCCTCCGCGGGAATATTGTAGATTTCTTCCAAAGGTGTCTCCGCATTTACACGGAAAATGTCGACCTTATCCGCATCCCGGATGATGTCACAGAACTGTCTTGTCCTTGCGTCCATCTCCTCCGGGATCCGATATGCACTGTGATATTGCACAGCATCCTGAATAATCGCATCATACTTCACCTCCGAAAGAAAATGCCTGATCAGCCCGTCTTCAAATAAAATTTTCACCGCCAGTTTTGCATGGTCAACAGACTCTGCATCGTGAAAGGTGTCGAATCTTCGGAGCTGTTCAAATCTGCCGATGTCATGCAGCATTCCGATCAGCCATGCCAGATCGACATCTTCCTGCTCCAGCTGCAGAGACTGCGCAATCACCTCCGACAGCCCCGCCACCCGATATGTATGGTTCACCTTTATTTTGATTTTTGTGCCTTCCAGATCATAGTTCTCTACGTAGCTCTGAAACACCTCTGTCACTGTCTGTCTGTTCATTGCATCATCCTTTTCTCTGAGATATCTTTTTTACACTACCTGTCATAACTGTGCAGTGCAAATTCGATTCCATTTTTTATTCCGTCTCTGCGGATGTCATCTGTCACGTAATCTGCCACCTGCAGCAGCTCCGGCACCGCGTTGCCCATTGCGATTCCAAGCCCGGCACGCTCCACGATCTGGATGTCGTTTTTACTGTCACCGAACATCACCACATCCCTCCACGTTTTATCCCAGTGCCGCAGGAGGTGATCCATGCCGGACGCTTTAGAGAAGCCGACGCGCACAATATCCGCGCCCATTCCGCTGGAAAATGGTATGATGGCGAGATTTGGAAAACGGTCCGCCAGAACCTTCTGCTCTTTCGCACCGCCCCTGACTGCTATGGAGTACAGATCGGTATTCAGCATCTTATCCGCTTTTCCATTGCTGAGATAATATGCCTCTCCCATGATCGTGCATCCGATGTTCACACACTTCTCCTCCGCAAAACCCAGCAGCTCACGAATCAATTCCCGCGGAATCGGATCCTCGTAAATCGGTGTTCCCTCCGCATCCACCTTCTGCCCATTGCTGTGTATGATCGCATCCGGCTCCAGGAGTCTCCGCACTCCGGTGGTATCCTCCTCCGACAGCATCCGGCCCGTCGCGATCACAATCTTGTGTTCCCTCTTTCGCAGATTCCAGATTGACTCCACCGCACTCTCCGGCACCGTCATCTCCGGATGCACCAGAAGGGTCATATCCACATCAAAACAAAATATTTTTTTCATCTTATAAAGTCCTTCTCTTATCTGGCAAACCCACAGTTTCCTCTTTCCTGATTCTTTATTTTAACACTAATCGCTTCTCTTTTCCAGTTTTCGCAAATATCAGGTAAAGCAGATATAGAGTAAACGCACCATAGTGAGTGCGTTTACCTTACAGGCGATAAAAAAGAGGGACGGACAAGAAGTCCTGTCAACTTCCGTCCATCCCCCGATTCCCCGCGGGCATTCTTACTGTCTATATTCATTGTTCGGTCTAGCCTTCAATTGCAATCAGTTTTTTCTCCTCCACCCTCGGCTTCGCCTCTTTCTTCGGAACCTCGACTTTCAGAACTCCGTTCTCAAAGTTCGCCTTAATATCCTCCTGGGTGATTGCATCGCCCACATAGAAGCTTCTCTGGCACTGGCCACTGTAGCGCTCTCTCCGAATGAATTTACCTTTCTCATCCTTCTCGTCTTTGTTCTCTTCATGCTTTGCGTTGATGGTCAGATATCCGTCCTTCAGTTCTGCCTGAATGTCTTCCTTCTTAAATCCCGGAAGTTCCAAATCGAGTTGGTACTTGTCGTCAAACTCCTGCACATCTGTGCTCATTCCACCTGTGATAGAAGAGTTTGCAAGTCCAAAATCTCTTCTGCCAAACGGCATTTTGAAAAAGTCGTAACTGTTCAGAACTCCATTAGTTAAAGATGATATCGGAATTCCCTAAAAGGGCTTCTCTGATTGCTGTAAAAGCATTTATTCCATGCTTA
>NZ_FQZY01000116.1 GCF_900142165.1 Hespellia stercorisuis DSM 15480 | reverse complement strand
GACCTTAGTACGAGAGGACCGGGTTGGACTGGCCGCTGGTGTATCTGTTGTTCTACCAAGAGCATAGCAGAGTAGCCAAGCCGGGAAGGGATAAACGCTGAAGGCATCTAAGCGTGAAGCCCCCCTCAAGATGAGATATCCCATAACGTCAAGTTAGTAAGACCCCTTGAAGACGACAAGGTAGATAGGACAGAGGTGGAAGTGCAGTAATGTATGGAGCTGACTGTTACTAATAGGTCGAGGGCATAACCAAACGGAATAGGTAATAGGATGGATTGGATAGTATTTAACTCTTTGTGTGAAGTTTTGAAGGTATATAGATGAAGACACTAGATTTTCTGGTGTCTTTTTTGATTGAGAAATAAGTTTTTGATGGTTCTATTCACCAAAATCCAGCATTGAAAAAATAAAATAGAATTTGCAAAAAATGCTGCGGGAACTCAAGAAGATAAACAGTTGCCAAGGGGAAAAACAAGCTGTATAATAAAAGACGATACCCTTCCTGACTCACAGCCTGCTATAGGCTGATGGATCTAAATGATAGGAAGAGAGAAGCACATATTTACAGGAGAGTTAATATGAAAAAGAAATACATAGCCTTGGCGTTGTCTGTTGTCCTTACGCTTAGTTCTTCGACGTTGGTTTTTGCGGAAGAGACATCCCCGGCAGGAGGCGATACAACGGTCTCGGAAGAAACTGTGAAGCCGGATACATCGGAGGAAACGGAAAAACACGAAGAGACACAAGAGGATAAAAAAGAGGAAACACCAGGCGATTCCGAAGAAGAGAAAACGTCTGATTCATCTGAGCAGGAGGATGCGGACAAAGAGAAGACAGAAGAATCAGAAGAGGAAAATTCTGAGGAAGAAGAGGAAGAGACTGAAGAGGAAGAAGAGGAGATAGAATCGGTCGTACCAATGGTAATGGGAGAATCCCTTGATATTCCGGAGGGACTGGGAAGAATCCATTCCTATATGGGTTGGCAGTGTATTACCTCAGTGGGCAGTTCGCAATACAAATTAAGGGAAGCGGCTGGCATGAAATTCGATGAAGAAGGTTTCGGACGGATCGGCTGCCGCTATGTCATTGCCTGCACGAACACCTACGGTGTGATTGGTGATTATGTTGATTTTTATTTAGAGGATGGATCGATCTGGGAGTGCGTGATTGGTGACATAAAGAGTTTTGGTGATCCGGGATGCAATGAATGGGGACATTTGGATGGAAATTGTATCATAGAAAGTGTTGTCGACAAAGACAGCTGGTACGGAACAGCACATCCGAATCCAGGAACATCCGGCTGTCATTCGGAGTGGGGGCAGCCTATCGTAAAGGCAGTCAACAGAGGAAATTACTGGGGAGAAAATGATTTTGATTTCTCAGTGACCGATGACCAGGTTGCGATTGCGACCGCAGCAAAGAAAAATTCTGTGGAGTCCCTTCCAGCTACATCAGGGGAATGGATTTCCGGTATATATTCTACGGTCGAGAATACATTTACTTGCAGACAGGCTTATGAATTCTGGAAGTATTGGGAATATTCTGGTATGACTGGAAATGATGATATTCCTGTCGGCGCTGTTCTGATAGGAAGTGGAGTAGATAATAAAGAACAAGGTGATGCGGTTATCTATCTGGGAGATGGTACAGTTGCAGGCTATCATGAAAAGTTCTTTGTGATTTCGATAGAAGACTGGGAGAATATGCAGACAGCTACACTCCAGGGGGAAACGGGCTTGATAGGATGGGTTTGGCCGAATGGAATTTCTTATGGAAAAGGTGCCGAGTATTCTTATCCAGAGGTGAAGTCAACTTCGGTTGAGATTTCTAAAAAAGAGCTCTCGCTTGAAGAAAAAAAAGTCATTGAGCTTACCGCCAAAGTATCACCAGCTGACTGTACAAATAAAACGGTAGAATGGTCTTCTTCTGACAAAGAGATTGCCTCGGTTGATGAAAATGGTGTGATTACGGCGAAAAGACCGGGAATTGTTCATATCAAAGCTAAAACCGCAGATGGAACGAAAGCGACTGCTTTTTGCAGAGTGACAGTAGAGGGAGAGGTGCCTGTTGAAGCAATCGGGTTCACAGATTTATTTCCGACAATTACATCCGGCGAGCACAGAACACTTTCTCTGAATATCTGTCCCAAATATGCGACAAATAAAGAATTTCGCTGGACATCTTCAGATGAGTCTATCGCCTCAGTTAACTATAATGGCATAGTTACTGCGAAACGACCAGGCTGTGTAAAGATTACGGCTGAAACAACGGATGGAAGTGAACTTGCCGATTCCTGTTTTATGCTCGTAGAGGAAGAATAAAAGAAAGCTGTCATAGGAACATCTGTAAGCATTCCCCCACTTCAAGTGCGTAGAGCACTAAGTGGTGGGTAAGGGGGATGCGCAGTACACACAAATGGAATATGGTCACTGAGGTGACCGTGCTTCGGCGCGAGAGTTCGCAAGCGAAACTCTTTGTTCCATAAATGGCAGAGCATTCCATGGACCAGGTCCTATTAGAATTCGAAATGTGAGAAACAAGCAAGTTTGGATGAAATGCACAAATTGGCGAGTGAATTATTGTGCATAATCCCGACTTTACAAAAACTTTATAATCGGTTATCATGTATTTAAAGAAACGTGAGAACGTTCTCATGATATAAAAAGCCTATATTTTGAACAAATATGGCTTTTTTTAAAACATAATATGAGAACGATTTCACACAAGAATCAAACAATTGATCAGACATAGTAGGATTGATAAGAGGGATATAAGAAAGGAAGAGTGATTATGGATTACAAAAAATCAGCAGCCGGCGTTCTCGAATGTATCGGCGGAAAAGACAACATTGTATCAGCAGCGCACTGTGCAACACGCCTGCGTCTTGTGGTTGCAGACAACGGTAAGTGTAACAAAACAGAACTGGAAAATGTGGATGGAGTAAAGGGTGTATTTGAGGCACAAGGACAGTTACAGATCATCTTTGGTACAGGAGTCGTAAACAAAGTATACGATGAATTTATTTCACTTTCAGGAGCATCGGCAGCATCCAAAGAAGATGTAAAAGCAGCAGCTGCTCAGAAGGGAAATCTTTTCCAGCGTTTTATTAAAACACTTGGAGATATCTTTGTACCAATTATCCCGGCAATCGTTGCTTCTGGATTTTTAATGGGAATTATGGAGTCATTGAACTTCATGATCAATGCAGGATATTTGAATTTGAATCCAGACAACGCACTTTTCTTTTTAGCAAACTTATTTTCTAATACAGCTTATGTATTCCTGCCAGTGCTGATCGGTTTCTCTGCTGCAAAAGTATTTGGTGGAAATCCATATCTTGGTGCTGTTATCGGTATGATCATGGTTCATCCAAACCTCCAAAATGCCTGGGGCAAGACTGCAGGTATTGAAAGTTATTTAGATGTGTTTGGCATTTATAAAGTACCGCTTCTTGGATATCAGGGACACGTAATTTCTGTCATTGTTGCAGTATTTATCATGGCTGCTATTGAGAAGAGACTTCACAAAAAAGTACCAGCGATGTTTGACTTATTTGTCACACCTCTTGTATCAGTATTTATAACAGGTTTTTTGACAATGACAGTAGTCGGTCCTATATTTAACTGGGTTGAGTCAAGTATTATCAACGGAGTGCAGGCACTGATCTCTATCCCGTTTGGAATTGGATCTCTTCTTATGGGAGCATTTTATGCACCGACAGTCGTAACAGGGATTCATCATATGTATTCGATCATTGACCTTGGGCAGATTCAGGAATTTGGCGTAACATACTGGCTGCCACTTGCATCAGCAGCCAATATCGCTCAGGGTGCCGCAGCTCTTGCAGTCGCGCTTAAGACAAAAGATAAGAAATTGAAAGCAATGGCTCTTCCATCTTCCCTTTCTGCATTCATGGGAATTACAGAACCAGCGATCTTTGGTGTAAACCTTCGATTCTTACGCCCATTCATTTGCGCTTGTATCGGTGGTGGTGCCGGAGCGATGTTCGCATCTATTACTGGACTAGGAGCAACCGGAACAGGTGTGACGGGTATCTTTGGAATCCTACTTTGCCTGAACGCACCAGTGAAATATATCTTAATGTTTATCATTGCAGCGGCAGTAGCATTTATTCTTACCTGGATGTTCGGATATAAAAATACAGTGGAAGCAGCAGATGTGGCTGGTGATACACAGTCTGTTGTTGAGAAAACGACAGAAACTTCAAAATCAGCAGATAGCATTGAAACGGCAGATGATTCTGAAAAGGAAATCGTAGTATGCGCTCCGATGACTGGTAAAATAGTTTCTATGCAAGATACAGGCGATGCAACATTTGCAGCAGAAGTACTTGGAAAAGGCTTTGCAATTGAGCCTTCGGAGGGAAAAGCATTTGCGCCATGTGCAGGGACAGTATCAGCGCTTATGGGACACGCAGTAGGTCTTACTTGTGATAACGGAGTGGAAATTCTAATTCACATTGGAGTGGATACGGTGAACTTGGAAGGCAAGCATTATACTGCACACGTGAAAGATGGTCAGCACGTAAATGCTGGAGATTTATTAATGGAATTTGATATTGCCGCAATCAATGAAGAGGGATATCGCACTGTGACACCAGTGATTATCGCAAACACAGATGATTATTCAGAAATTACCGGTGCACAAGGCGAGATTACAGCAATGGAACCATTAATGACGATTAAAAAATAAGGAAGAACAAGTATGAATGCATTGAATAGAGATTTATGCAAATTAGTCGGCCGTGTAGAAGCGGCTGACCTTTCAAAAATAAATTCAGATCCATATCGTTTAAAATTTCATTTGATGCCTCCAGTAGGTTGGATGAATGACCCAAATGGATTATGCTGGTATCATGGAAATTATCATGTATATTTTCAATATCGGCCATTTAGTCCAGATGGTTCAGGCAATGTATTCTGGGGACATTGGACGAGTCCTGATTTTCTGAATTGGACACAGCAGCCAGTATTTTTGTGCCCCAGTGACACCTGGGATCTTCACGGGGTGTATTCTGGATCCGCGCTTGTCACAGAGGAAGGCTTGTACCTTTATTATACGGGAAATGTAAAATATCAGGGGGATCATGATTATATTCATACAGGGCGTGGACATAATACGGCACTTGCGATTTCAAAAGATGGAATAAAGGCAGACTCTAATCAGCTGCTCCTTGAAAATAAAGATTATCCAGACAATCTGACCTGCCATGTGCGTGACCCAAAAGTCTGGGAAGAAGATGGCCGGTTCTATATGGTTCTTGGGGCTCGGACAAAAGAAGACCGCGGAGAGATTCTCGTATATGAATCTGAGGACAAAGTGAACTGGAATCATATCAATACGATCACAACGCCTCATGTGTTTGGATATATGTGGGAATGCCCGGATTTATTTGTATTGGATGGTCAGTGTATTGTTGCTCTGTCTCCACAAGGGGTAAGTCAAGATGGAAATCACTATCAGAATGTATATTCTTGTGGATATTTTCCACTTTATGGAGATTTCAGAGGCGAGTATACGCTTGGAGCGTTTACAGAATCGGATCTTGGGTTTGACTATTATGCGCCACAGACATTTGAAGCACCGGATGGAAGAAGAATTGTGATTGGCTGGATGGGAATGCCAGATGCAGATTATACCAATCCAACAGAAAAAAATGGATGGCAGCATGGAATGAGTGTACCACGTGAATTGCATTGGAATGGGGAGCAGATTCTTGCGACGCCGATCAAAGAGCTGGAGGCACTGCGCAGTGGAATGCATCAGGTCACATTTTCAGGAGAAGAGAAATGTGCACTGGAAGAAGGTGCTGATATCTGTATAGAGAATAAATCGAATCAGCTGCATGTTCAATTAGGCGATGGGGCAGAGATTGTATATGAAAACAATCTTCTCATATTGAAGCTGACAGATAAGAGTGGATATGGACGTACAGAACGTGTTGCAGAAGTGAAGGCGCTTCAGAAGCTTCGCATATTGATGGATACTTCCGCCCTGGAGCTTTTCATCAATGATGGCCAGCAGGTAATGACCTCCCGCTGGTATCCGGACCATGCAGATACGATTGCGTTTAGAGGAGAAGGTTCAGCGGTTGTATATAACATGGATGCGATGGAAATGATTTATTCTGAGGCATAGTTATGATGATATTGATGACACATATACGCGGAGCTGTCGCACACTGAGTGTGCGACAGCTCCGCGTCGGTGTAAGCCCGGTCGCGGTAATTGCCAGTAAATGATCTTATGCACAGCCGATTGCAGATATTATTTCAGCAATTGCTGCACTGCGCATGGCAATTAAAAATGTTGTATGATAAAATAGAATTATTCAGAATCAAACGGGAAAGTGACAAAAAGGAAGGACGCAAAATGAAAAAGATGTTGAGGAAATAGAAGCGTGGAATTGTATTTTTTGAGATACAATATTTCAAAAATCAATTCAAAAGTTTGAAAAAACAGGCAGACAGAAAAGAAGTGGAAAGTCAAAAATAAGATTCTTTGTAGATTTTCTACGGGAGGGAACGTGAGATGGAGAAGGCAATCCAAATACGGATAAAAGAAGTGTATGCGACACTTCGCCCATCAGAGCAGAAAGTGGCGGACTGGGTACTGAAATACAAAGGCACTGGAGAAGAACTCCTCATGGAAGAACTGGCGGGGCAGACGCAGGTGAGTCAGCCGACGATCGTCCGGTTTGTAAAGGCATTGGGGTACAAAGGGTTTCGGGATTTTAAATACAGTCTGATGCAGGAGCATGCAAGAAAGGATGCTCCTGCATCAGTGGAGGACAGAATTGAACTCTATGGATTCAAGCTTTCCGGCAGAGATAAGCTGGAGGAGATTCCGGGAAAAATCATCAATACATCGGTGCAAATGCTGGAGGAGACCTTGAAAAGTATTCAGATTAAAGAGTATAAGCGGGCCATAGATGCGATCCTTGAAGCGGAAAACATTGTGATATACAGTGTGGAGAACTCCATCTGCACAGCCACTGATCTGATGACGAAGCTGACATATCTGGGACTGAACTGTAGGATGTACGGAGACTATTACCTGCAGAATGTAAGTGCCGGCAACCTGTCAAAAAAAGATCTGGCTATTGGGATCTCCTACTCAGGCTATTCGAAGCATACGGTGGAGATGATGCGGAAAGCGAAAAAAGCAGGGGCGAGGACGATGGTGGTCACCAATTTTGAAAATGCGGTCATCGCCAACTATGCCGATATTTTGATCTGTGCCAGTAATCAACAGTTTCTGTATGGAAATACGATATTCTCACGCATTTCACAGATCGCGCTGGTGGACATGCTGTATGCGGGACTGCTGAATCGGGATTACACCCGGCTATCGAAAAGACTAAATAAAAACAGCCGCATTGTGGCGGAGCGGGCATACGGAGAGAACGAAGAAGGGGCTGTCGCACTAAGTAATTAGTGCGCAGCTCCTTTTTTATGCAAAAACACAAATGCCAGGCTTCGAAAAGCCTGGCAAAAGGTGTAAAATATACTTATGCTAATAAATAAAATCTTACAAAAGAATTATACTCTGGCAGAAGATTTTTATCAACTAAAACTGCCACTAAATATCGATTACATAATCCCAGATAATGATTCGGTGCGTTTGCTAAGTCAATTCGTGGAGGAGATGAATATTTCAGATTTATTAGGGACTTATTTCCGGATTCGGAAAAATACTGCAACGCCAAAACAGATGCTGAAGATTATGC
>NZ_FQZY01000118.1 GCF_900142165.1 Hespellia stercorisuis DSM 15480 | reverse complement strand
ATTTACCGACCTCGTCTGAGTAGTCAGTTAACCCGTTTTGGGACATGAACTTCTCCAGTGCGACGAACCTAATTCTAAAATAATATTTGTAAAATTCAGAGTACTGGTTTGCGTCAAGCTGCAGGAATAGCTGGTCTTTTAATTCACAGAGCATTGGCTGGGCTACTTGTTGCATAAGCATACCTCCTTGTCATTAAGTTTCCTTAAATGATACAAGTAAGAGTGTGGTTCTTGCAAATTGATTATTCGAGGAGTTTCCTCGCAAAAACCGGTAAATAAGCACAGTTTGTAAATCTCCTAAAATAATCTAATCCAAGGAATAATCTTCAATGGTTTCCTTTTCCAGAAGGTGTGCTTCATCCAAAATGATAACTACTTTTTTCTTCTGTACACCGCGGATGATTTCCACTTCTTTTTGGAGCTGTCTCTTTGCATCGCCACGATAGAACCTGGATTCAATGCCCAGCTGATCGAGAAGTCCTTTATACAGCCATCTTGGAGTTAGTTTAGAATCCGAGATATACAAAAAGATATATTCATCCTTTGGCAGCATTCCGGTAAACTTACGGATCAGGGTGGATTTTCCGCAGCCAGCGTCCGATGTCACAACTGCAAAGAGCTGATGGTCAGCTGCATAGGCGAGCCGACCCAAGGAATCTGCAACATAGGGAGACTCATACAGCTGTTCCGATGGAACATCCCTTGAAAAAGGAGTATGCTCCATTTCGAAAAATGTTTCATACATTGGCGTCATCCCCCTTTCCATATCCGGTAAAGGAGATGGCATTTGCCACCTGTTTCTTTGTCTGCTCATGCTTTTTCTCCAGAGCATTTAAAAAACGGGATTCTTCCGAAACCTGTGTCTGCATGGATACAGGAAGTGTTGGATTTTTATCACAGAATGCACCGATTTTTACAGGACTGGCAGTAAATGGGACAATGCCCTTATGGTGGACAGTAATTAGCTCCGGTGATTTCGGATCATAGGAAATTTCAACCTTGTATCCAATCAGTGATGGTTTTGTTTCATATCTTTTGCCGCGGAAGCTGATGCAGGCACCCTTATCGACGTTACGATATTCATGATGCAAAAATGCCTCGGTAACTACGGAAGTATCCAGATAGGTCAGGCTGCGTGTATCACGGTTCCATTCCTGAACCGGAGTAATCCCCTCCTCGGGGACACTGCTATTCAGGCTTCTGTAATACTCAGCGATGCCATCATTCGGGTAATTCTGGTAAGCTTCTTCCAAATATATCTTCCAGTAACGGTTGAGCTCATCCAGCGTCTGCACCTTTTGAAGCTTTACTTCACGGAGAAAAGAATCCACTACCTGATGGAATTTTTCCACCTTTCCCTTGGATTTTCCACTTCTTGGACGTGCATATCGGATAGGAATCCCCAGTTTTCCAAGGGACAGCTTTAGCTGTTTTGCAACATACTGGCTTCCATTGTCGAAATAGCAGGCATCAAATTTTCCATGAAGCAGGATTACCTTGCGGAAAGTATCTTCCACAATCAGCTCTTCCTGATTCTCGTAGAACTCAGATGCCAGTATCATTCTGGAATGGTCATCAATAGCAGAGGATAGATAGGTCTGTACCATGGCTCCGTTCTTACCGATTGGGAGCTTGCATCCATACTTAATATCGCCCTGCACCAGCATCATCCGATGTGGCTTGCAGAAACGCTTGGAGGAGCTTTCCCTTGCATCATTGTACATCTGCATCTGACGTACACCGAAACCGGCTTTGTACAGATGACGTTCCATTGTGGAACGTTTGAGCACACCTGGGGCAACGCGCCCCTCCAGCTCCAGTATCCAGATAATCTTTGCTACGGAACGCTTGGGAACCTCTTTTTTTAACTGGATGGCCTGCGCTAACAGCTCCGGAAAGTTCTCCGGCAACTGTTTGGAATAATTGTGTTGTTTTGATTGGGGCTTTAATCCCTGAAACCCATTGGACGCAAACTGCTTTTCGTACCGATAGATGGTTCGTGTGGAGACACCTGTTCTTTCACTGATTTCTCCACGGAGTTTTGTTTTTGCTGCAGTATCCAGCGTTTCATCCAGAAGTGGAGCTATTAGCCCATATCGGGTGAGTGCTGTCTGATCCTGCCAGCTTTGTACCTCTTTTGACTGCATGTTCATTCCTCCTATGATATACGAAGGATTTTCCTTCTTTATATATGGAAGAATACACCACATCACTTTGACAGTAAAAACAAAGTAGGTGCAAAAATAACTACTCAGGATGGAACCAAAAATCCACCTAAGTTATATATGAAACGCATGATGTTTTCTAACCAGTCCGAACGGATCAATCGTAATTCATCGAGCAGGGAAACTTCCGATAATAGCAGTGCTTCTGAGAATCCAAATCTACTGTATCCCTCGGCTTTGAGTTTTCCATTGATATAAAGGATGTTTACCATAAACCAGTGATGCCAGCGGTCCATTGTTTTCTTACATGGATAGTTTTCTGAATCCAGATCATCTGCAGTAATAACGTCATCCAGGACACCAGAGATCACTTCTGTCTCATAGTGTTTGTTGGGTGTAAGGATATCAGGCAATGCTGTATGCAGGCAATCACAATGGTCACATTTCATTCGTTCTATTTGAATGAAGCTTTTTTCTCCACCTTCCTTTATACGGATGCGACTTTTCCAATCACGGTGGTGAAGAATGTTCCCACAGTAGGGGCAATAACTTGTCTCCTTGCTCTTAACAAAAAATATTCGTGTCCTCATTGAGAGTTAACTCAAAATCTGATATACTGACCATGGTTATACCAAAGTCTCAGAGGACAGCAATCTTGCAGGAGAGTGTTCTCTGGGACTTTCTTTCTATAATGATAATGACATTATAATGATCAAGTCCCTGACATTCAAGCAGAGCAAGATTGCGTTAAAATAAGTTGGCTACAACAATACTGGAATTCCTATTTGAATTTTACTGATATCAAACTCATTTGGAATATTAACTTTTCTAATTCTTTTTCCTTTAATACAATATGATTTCATATCGTTTCCTCCCTAATAAATACCATTAAATTTATAAAATAGTAGAGCCGTTTTAAGACATGCTCAGGTCTGTGATTAATAGCTTTCTATTCAGTGCTGCGTTGCTTTGTGATTAGCCAATGTCCTTCCAGCCTTGCTCTTTGTGCTCTTGCTGGTCGAATTACTGGCTAATTTCTTAGCTGCACTGCCGACTTTACCGCCATGATGTACTGCCATATCACACTACCTCCTTTGCAAAATCTCCTTGCAGAAGAAGGTTTTCTTTGGTATTATTAGTTTGCGAGAATAATAACGTCCAAAGATCTTCTTGGGCAAGGGAATCAGTCAGAGTTTATCTCTGGCTATTTCTATGTAAAGAGCAAGCTCCTACATAACATAAATATTTAGTTTTTATCACTACCAAGAGCCTTATATAAAGGATTCAACTGGTCTTTAACAGCACCTGCTATCTTTTCGATATTCAAACGTGCAATCATACCATCGCTCTGTATCCCTTTAAAATAAACTTTATTGGCTTGTTTGTATAATCGTTGAAGTTTATCATATCCGTTTTTTCCAGATACCTTTGTCTTCTTATTCAGTCTTAGGAATTTCAGAATTCCTTCTATATCGTTTAAAAACCAATCTTCAATTGACCTCTTCGCCTGTACATGAATAATCTTCGATGCACCATTATTTTCAAGCTCATTCTTTACGTCATTCCACTTTATTGGTGGCTTAGATGCAAATTCAAAAACATCTGTATCACTGCATAATACGATTGTAAATTCGCAATCATCTAGATATTTAGGTTTTATTTCTTTTACAAATTTTCTAAGAGCAATATTTTTGAATCCGCCTACACCTTTGACATTTCTATATTCAATGTTAGTGTCGAATCGCCCCATAGGATTTATTTTTCTGGCGTTTGCAACCACTTGTTTATAGAATTCAACCTCAGTATCGCCCTCTACAAAAAGAACAAGGCATTTATTCATCGGCATCACCCTCCAAATAGTCACCTATATTGCTATCTGAATCAGCAAGCATCGAAAACAGATAATCTCCCATACTCATATTAAATCCAGCAGCATCATTCTCTAATTGCTTCTGACCTGATTTCTTAAATGCAAAAAACTCTGCAACACCAGGCTGTCTATTCATACCTACATGTATCCATGAAGGTTCTAAATAGCTAATAATATATGGAGAATGACTAGTAATAATCACTTTACAATCATCTAGTAATTGGCTGATAATCTGTATATAAGCCTGAAACAAACCAGGATGTACGGAGTTCTCAGGCTCTTCAATAGCAATCAACGAAATGTTACTAACACTAGAAACAATTATTTTCGTCAATATCATAAATACTCTCTTTGCTCCATCTGACATCATCGAAAAATTCACAGGATTTGCCAAATTTTTATCTTTAACAAAAAGAACATGTAAAGAATTAGTAAATATAAACGGGGCATCATCAGGGAATTGGTCCCTTTCACCTGCATTAATTTTAAAATCTTTCACAATTACATCTTCAATATCAGGGAAAAGCTGAAAATACACATTCTTTAGTAACTCAAACTTATCTGGATTCTGTTTCTTCAAATTGAAAATAATTCTTGGAAGATTATCAGCATTAATCATCTCATTTTCAAAGCCCTTGCGAATAATAGGGTCTGGCTGATAAAAACTTTTTGCATCTAAATTATTTTCCATGTACATTTTCATGCTATTCAACTTCTTAACAACAGTTGCAAAATAGAGTTCATCATAAGCTCTTAATTTATTTACAACCAATTCAGATGACTCAACCTTAATTTTTGAAGAACATCTTCCAGTCTCAGAGCTCTTATATAATGCAGAGTCTTTGGTTCTATTAATAAGCTGTGTATATTTCTGTCCCTTTTCATCTAACTTTATTTTCAAATACTCCTGTATTATTTCAGGAACCTCGTCCTCATCGCACTGCCAAGCAAACTCATATCCGTACTGTACACGATACTCCTGCCCTGCATCTTCTGTTAAGACCTCAACCTCAAACTTATAATTTCTTCCCTGCATGCACTGATTAATCGGAATAAGATTCGTATTAGCCATCATTTCTTTCTTGTCTTCATCTGATGCTTTAATAAACGCTAATCCAAAATCAATACCAGAAAGTACGTTTGATTTTCCAAAATTATTAAGTGCAACAAGTGCTGTTATATTATCAAACGTAATTTTCACATTTGATAAATTCTTAAATCCATCTATTACTACGGCCTGTATTTTCATAATGACACACCCTTTCTCTTTGTTCGTATACATACTATACCACCTCTTTTTATAATACGCAATAGTTTTTTGCATATCTTTTCAATTACTATATGCTACAACTCGTATTATTATTCATAACGCGATATTTATTTGCTTTTTATTTTCAATATTTATCACAAAGTAAAAACCTCATCAGGTAAAATACCCAACGAGGTCATATCTGTATTACATATATATTAACTATATATAATTTCCACAAGAAAAATTTCTCCCACCTGATTACGAATGCTATTCATTCGTTGCACCCAAATAAGTTGTTGGCTAGTTTTCATCTCCTCTACCTCACCTTCAGTAGCTTTCATGAATATTACGTTGCGGCGGAGCCGCCTGTCCGGGGTGGCCCCGGAATACTCACTTTCATCTGCCGTACAATACACTCATATCGTTCTGATGCCTGTTCATCAAGGTCTGCAAGCAGCGTCCAGAATGTACAGGGCAATACATACTTTGGTACATGGCGGGCTTGTTTTCGTCCAAATAGTGCTTGTGGATCCGTCCCCAACCAGCACATAATCAAGACCATTTTTTTCATCATGTATTCTTTTCTTCAATTCGCTCAAGAAGCAGCGCTCACTTATATTCGCTTTATTGGTAAATCGTTGGTGAAATCGAGCTTGAAGTACAGAAAACGTTGGAATTACAAGGATTTCGTCATGCCCCGAATATCCTGCCGTGGCAGATGAATAATATTTTTATTACAGTGTTACAAATGGGTTATTTCCCCAACCTGTAATCGCCTCGTTAACGCTTACTCTACTCACTTCAACAACAGGTATTACCTCCTCATTCTCCAGATTATTCTAATCCCTCTTCTATAGCATTTGCTATCATTTTTAATCTATTTATCGTTGATTTAACGTTCTTCATAGTATATGTTGTGTTTTCTTCTGCTGGTGCCTTTTTGTATATCTTCAAAACATTAATCTCATCTTTTGATAAAAGTGCGAACACCTGTAATATTTCTTCCATTGAAGGAGAATTATCTGTCATTCTCAATAGTAAGAACATATCTCTTGGAGAAATGCTTTGTAACATTTCCTGTTCTTTTCTAAAAGTTGAAATTATCTGTTTAATCAAATTTTGTTCTCTCTGCTTTTCAGATATTAATTCTTCTAATTTTGATGAACCCTCAGGTGCTTGGAATAGTAATGCAATCTCCTGAGCATCCAACCCCAACTCTTTAGATTTTTTTGCAATATCGTAACTGTTCAGAACTCCATTAGTTAAAGATGATATCGGAATTCCCTAAAAGGGCTTCTCTGATTGCTGTAAAAGCATTTATTCCATGCTTATGAGCAGTCCCAATATAGCTCATGATTGTAAGATATTCCTGTGCGCCTTCCTCACTGCGAAAACATCCTGAGACCTTGGTTTTAACCTTAATCATGCGCAAATCACGTTCCGCAAGGTTATTATCAAACGGAACACAGAGATTCTTTATAAATAAGCAGACTGATGCCTTGTAATTCACAAGTCTGTCAATTAGATTTAGTACCTTGGTCTTTTTCTTTCGACCACGCTTTTTGGTTGTGACTTCTGGTAAAGGATTTTCTTCA
>NZ_FQZY01000120.1 GCF_900142165.1 Hespellia stercorisuis DSM 15480 | reverse complement strand
AGGAAGGCGCACAGGAATATCTTACAATCATGAGCTATATTGGGACTGCTCATAAGCATGGAATAAATGCTTTTACAGCAATCAGAGAAGCCCTTTTAGGGAATTCCGATATCATCTTTAACTAATGGAGTTCTGAACAGTTACAAATAATTTACGCTCCGACAGGAACAGGCCCGCCAGTGTAAATACGATTCCAACTACCGCCATAAACGTAATCGTTTCACGAAGTACCAATACGGATGTCACCACCGTAATGACCGGCACCATGTAAATATACACACTGGTCTTAACTGCCCCCAGTGTCCTGACCGCGAAGTTCCAGGTCACAAAACACAGAGCCGACGCGCCCAGTCCCAGGTAGATCATGTTCATCAGTGGCACTGGTCTTAAAAGACGGGAAATATCCAGTTTGAAATCGAGCAGAAACAGCATCGGTATCATAAATAAAAGTCCATAAAAGAACACCCGTCTCGTAGTCAGAATCGTATGATATCCAAAACTGCTTATTTTCCTTGTCAAAATCGAATAACAGGCCCAGACAAAAGCCGCCAGTACCGCTAATACATCCCCCATTGGATTCAGTTCCATCCTGGAGCCATTAAAACTGATAAGAATGATACCCGCCATCGCCACCACGAAACCAATAAGAAAATTTGCTCCCAGCCTTTCCTCTTCTTTCAGAAATAAGTGACATAAAATGGCGGTGAAAAAGGGCGCTGCGGATATAATGACACCCACATTCGATGCCATCGTATATGTCAATGCGATATTTTCCAGCAAATAATACATACAGATGCCGCACAACCCGGCCGCCGCAAGGATTCCTTCCTGCTTTGGTGTAGTCCCCTTCAGTCTGTGAGGGTACACTACGAACAGCGCCAACAGTCCTATAAGAAACCGAAGGAACAAGATCTCCACCGGCTGAAAATCGTTTAACAATATCTTGGTCGATATAAAGGTAGTGCCCCAGATGATAATCGTAAGCAATGCAGATAGATGTCCTATCGTATTTTTAGTTTTCATCTATCTGGTCCTCCGTATTCTGGGAAAGCGGACGTTCAAGAAAAATGTCCCGATAAATGCCTGGTGTGAGACCAATAAATCGGTTAAAATAATTTGTAAAATGGCTCTGATCCGTAAAGCCTGTCTGCAGAGCAGTTTCCACCGGTGCCATTCCCTGCTCCAATAGTTTCTTTGCCTCGCTGATACGGACATTTTCCAGATAGCTGTATGGGGTAACGCCTTTATCCTTTGTAAATGCCCGCAGCAGCGTAGACCTGCTCAGTCCGGCATGACGGCAGATCAGATCCAGATCGATATGCTCTGTGTAGTGCTGCTTAATAAAAGTACATGCCTGCTCAATTTCCTCCCGACATTCCGGGACGCAGTTTTCAAAAGGCTGACCATACTGCTGAATCAGCATGGAAATCAGCAATAACAGATTTTCTTCCTTACCAAATTCGCAGGCCCCCTCCATCACCAGTTCATGCAGTGGCTGAAGATAACAGGTTACTTCTTCATCCTGAATAACATTTTCTGAAAAACCCGGTAATTCCCGCTTTCCGGTCACTTCTTCCGACAAATCTAACATGACCTCTTTCGAAATATTAAATCCTCTATAATCCAGTGTACTTCCGTCGTTCTGCACACAGGCATGGTTATCACCCGGATTAAATAATACCGTATCCCCTTTTTTTATTAAATATTCCTGATTCCTGCAGGAAAGCATGCGCTGCCCATCTTCTACAAAGCCAATGACATAATATTCGTGGAAATGATTGGGAAATGGTTGTACGATTCCTTCAAAACGGTAAGCTTCTATTCGCAGCTCATCATCAAAGACCACTGTTCTTGTTTCTTTTTTCATGTATGCTCCTCCTCGCCGGTCTAAAAACAGTTTACCATTCCCTTTTATGTATGGCTTGTAAAATATCTTCATTTTTTATAGCTGCCCTTCGCTCATATTTGCATGCTCGTTTTCGACCACCTGAGTTTTCTGGCTACATCAGATCTTTGGTTTCCGCCCCGCTAATGGAAAAGAATGCAAAAACCGCTGAAATAAAAGTTAAAATAACAGGAAATACAGCGTTATCTGCCATTGTAAGATCACCTATATTTGCCTGCGTTAAAATAATCAGCAGAAACGAGGAAATAATCGTTGCCTTTGAGGATTTCATTGCTATTCCGATAAACAGAGCTATAAAGCTCATCGTAACGATAACAGTGGATTTTACAAGCAGCTGGATGTAGAAGCCCAGGTCTGCCATGTTATAGTCAAGTGGAAATGACGATACCATAAAGCATGATCCTAACAAAATACCGCCATAAAGCAGCAGCTTTGTAAGTACCAATGCCGCAAAGTTAAAAATCCACACAGCCAGCATTTGTGAAACAAGAATTTTTTTTCGTTTAATGGGATATGAGAACATCAAAGTCATCGTTTTGTTTTTGTATGCGCTCACGATGAATGACGAAAGCATCACACTGGTAAAGACAAGAAATGACATACTTGTGAACAGTTCAATCGGTGCTGATATTGTATTATTTCCGGGAGCCGCATCTGGTACGCCTGTATCCGGATCATTTGCGATGCCCAGATAAGCAAGTACGAACATGAACAGACAGAGGATCGCCGCCAGTATTACGGCATTTCTCACGTATTTACCGATATTGTTTTTCTTCCATTCCAGTTTAATCAATTTCCACATTATCTGTTCACCTCCGCAGTCATTTTCAAGAAATAATCTTCCAGCGTTTCAGCCTTTTTGCCGAAAGCAATGACCTCGACATCATTCAGTGCTAAAGCTTTAGATAATTTCTGCGTGGATACACGGTTGTCATAGATGCGGATCTCCCCATCCGCAACAATCTTAAAATTGGTGAGCCCGAGTTTTTCGCTTAATACATAAGCCGCTGTTTTCGTGTTCACTACAGACAATTCGACATAGGCCAGACTCATTTCCTCGATTTCGTTCATGCTGATTTCATTCATCATTTTCCCATGATGGATGACTCCGACCGTATCCGCAATACTTTCGATTTCTGAAAGAATATGGCTAGAGATCATAATTGTGATGCCATACTCAGTGCAGAGCGTTTTTAGCAGATCACGAATCTGCTTCATCCCTGCGGGATCGAGTCCGTTCGTTGGTTCATCCAGAATAAGCAGCTCCGGTTTGCAGAGGATTGCGCGGGCAATTCCGAGACGCTCTTTCATACCAAGGGAATAATTCTTGACAGGTTTGTTTACTGCATCCGTCAGATTCAACAGATCAAGAGCATTTTCGACACTGCCGTGATTGTAGTACCCCATGTACTCACAATGAAGTCTTAAGTTCTCATCTCCCGTCATATGGTCATAAAAAGTAGGAAACTCAATGATACTCCCTATTCGCTTCAAGACCTCATAAGATTGTGGGGTGAGTTTTTCTCCAAAGATCTCGATGTTTCCACCAGAGGGTTTCCAGAGATTTGTTATCATTTTCATTATGGTAGTTTTTCCAGCCCCATTGGGACCAAGAAAACCGTAGATTTCACCTTTTTTCACATGAAGATTAACGTCATTTACGAGATCTTTGCCGCCAATGGTTTTCGTAAGGTGGTTTGTTTGTAAAATATATGGCATTTTTCGTGCCTCCTTTCTAAATACCATTGTAGCGACTTTGATTTTCAAAACTCTTGAATAAATCTTACAAATTTCTTTCGCTGTGTTCAAATATGATTAATAAGACATTTTCTTGAGTTGCACCGTAAATGTTGTTTTTATATAAGGGGTACTCTCCAGCGTAATCGTTCCGCCAAGTTGCAAAGCTAAGTTTTTAGCAATCGTCAGTCCCAATCCGTTTCCCTGTATGTTGCGGTTGCGGGAATCTTCCATCGTGAACAGCCGGTCAAATACGCTGTCCGCAAAGAGCTTGTCAATTCCTTTCCCTTTATCAGTCACATCGATATATACATTTCTTTCATCCGTTCGTAAAACCATTCCCAAATATTTTCCTTCGGCTCCATAGCGAATCACATTCGAAATGAGATTGAATAAAATACGCTGCAGTGCCTCCTTATTTCCCTGCACATAGACCGATGTTTCCGGGACATCAATATCCACTTGAAAATCATTGTTTGTCAGTATTTCATAGAAATCCAGAATGCTTTCCCGACAGATCTCACACACATCAATTTTAGAAAGCTCCAGATCCATATCTCCGGACTCTAATTTTGCCAGAGTGAAAAACTGGTTGATTAATTCCATCACATTTTGACCTTTTTGCTCAATCTTTCCAAGCATTTCATCTGTACACGTCCCATTTACCCGCATGATTTCCAAATATCCCAAGATGACTGTCATAGGCGTTTTAATATCATGGGAGATATTGGAGAGCATTTTTTTAGAAGCAATTTCAGAACAGCGGTATTTTGCTTTTACTTTCAGATGATGCTCCAACAGGCGGTTTATCTGTGCCGCAAGTTCCATCAGTTCTTGATTTTCGGTGAAAATCATAACTCGCTCATCACTGTCCGTATCCGTTATCTCTTTGAGCTTTCCACTGATCTTTTGCAATTTTGTCTGTATGCCAGTGCGAAAAATGAACTGCTGATAGAGGATGATCCCGATTAAAATCACGATACAAAGAATCAGAAAAAACAGAATTGTCGCTTCGCTCATAACACTTCTCCTAATTTATAGCCAATCCCCCAGACCGTAAGCACATACCTGGGCTTACGGGTGTCATCCTCAATCTTATTCCGAAGTCTGCTGATGTGAACATTTACAGCATTTTCATCTCCGCAGTAGGCGTCATTCCAAACAAGGGAATACATCTGTTCTTTTGTATAGACCTTTTTTGGATTTTGCAGAAGAAGTTTCAAAATGTCAAATTCCTTTGCGGTCAGTTCAACAGCCTCACCTTTCTTCGTGAGCGTATAATCGGATAAATTCATTTCTAAATCTCCAGCCGTCAATACTGCCGGGACAGCAACCGGAACCGTATCATATTGCGTGGTCCGCCGTATGATGGATTTTATGCGGGCCAAAACCTCGACAACGGAAAACGGCTTTGTAATATAATCGTCGGCCCCCAATCCCAGCCCTAATGTTTTATCTGTTTCTGTATCCTTGGCAGACACGATGATGACAGGCACGACACTATTTTTCCGAATATATTCCAGGACGTCCATTCCGCTGATTTTTGGTATCATCAGATCCAGGATGACAAGATCATATATACCTTCTCCAAATTTGCGGCATGCACTTTCACCGTCATAAGCCGGAATCACTTCATAATTTTCTGATGTTAAATATTCCTTTAACATCCCGCTGATTTCCATATCGTCTTCAACAAGTAATATCCTCATGGGTTCAACCCTTTCTAAGAATCTCCTTCGGCGCTTCTATTTCATTTGCAATCGTATGCTCTGTTAGTTCCGACAACATCTTTATTTTTTTGTTTATTATGGGCCGCATGCAATTTGGGACATGCTCTTGATGTGCCCGATGAATTGCAACACATTCTTTGCAGTTTCCGTGATATCTGCATGCTTTTTGACAGGAACAATGGTCTTTTTCTTTATATTCTGTTCTAAAGTCAGATGCAAATTCTTCCTGCATTCTTAATCCTTCCTGACGATTTCCTTTATGAAATTCCATCATCGCCTCAATTTCTTTTTTATTTCCTTCAATAACCATAATCGATATAAAACCTCCAGCTTCGTATTTGTATTCGAGACAATTATATCCCCTTCCCCTGCAGTCCGCAACAAAATAAAGACCAAAAGCTATTATGCCTCTGGCCTTTGTTTTCTGTTTTCTATTCTATTACATAATCACTAATTTACTTTTTCAGCCTCTTAATTTGTTCCCTTAGTTCTTCGTTTTCCTTCTCAAGTCTGAGCTTTTCTGCTTCAATCGCCGCTTTTTCCGCTCCGATTACTGCCTTTTCCGCTTCTAACTGATCGATTTGGATCCGGTATTTATCCAGTGGAAGTTCCATGGCTCCGTCCAATAATGGTTTCATTTCCCCGGCCCCCTTTAACTCTTCATAGTGATCACAGATATGCTGATACAGAAGATTCGTCATTTCAATCAACTGGTCTGCATCGTCCCTTGTGATATTCCCTACCTGAAAGTTTGCTTTGATACTTCCGAGTATATCATTCTCAATCAGATTCTGCAACGCTTTCAGCGTATCTTTTGTGATACCGTTTTTCACCATTTTTTTCAGTTTGAGCAGTTGAAATGGGATGAGTACC
>NZ_FQZY01000123.1 GCF_900142165.1 Hespellia stercorisuis DSM 15480 | reverse complement strand
CAAGAGCTGTAGCTGGCATCGGTTTTCACCATGGGGCGAGACCCCGTCTAGGAGCTTGGCTGGCACTCAGTGTATGAATAGATGGTACGAAGGAAGTTGGGACACGATCCCCTTAGACACGGAAGGTTCATCATCATAGTTGATCAGAGGGAAAATAGCCTTTATATAGCAAACGAAATGGATGCTTTTAAAGTTATACCTATTTTTCAACTATTCAGTACTTGATACTACGATATTCATCACTATCGGCTCTGTTTTAGAGGTAAATAAAAATCGTCAAAGCTAGTAAAATCAATAGATTTAGGCTTGACAGAATAGGAAGGAAAAAATGCTTACAAGAGAAGAAACAATTACATATTGTAAATCGTTTGAGAATGTAATAGAGGATTATCCGTTCCATGATAATAACTGGACTTTGATGAGTCATAGAGAGAATAAAAAGACTTTTGCATGTATTTATGAGCATCAGAACAACATCTGGATTAATGTGAAATGTGATCCAGAGTGGAGAGATTTCTGGCGTAGTGCATTTGAAGCGATTGTTCCAGCGTATCACATAAATAAGGAACACTGAAATTCAATTATCCTTGATGGAACAATTTCTAGGACCAATATTGAACGAATGGTTGCAGAAAGTTATGAACTGACAAAGCCAAAGGAAAAGAGAATAAAGAAATAGAGGATTGAATTAAAATATGGATGGTACAGTAAGAAACAATATAAAAATCGGAATCAAAGTACAGGTTGTACAGAAACAGGATCAACGAACAGGTAAATTAACAGAAGGTGTCGTCATGAGAATTTTGACCAATTCCAGTAATCATCCAAGAGGGATTAAAGTGATGCTGGAAGGTGGAATTGTAGGAAGAGTACAGAAGATTATATAGATAGAAAGAAAATATTGCAGGAAGGAAAATGAACAGTATGGTACGGCAGATAGTAAAAGATGAACTGTTTTTAGCACAAAAATCAGAGCTTGCAACAAAAGCGGATGCTGCAATCATCACAGATCTAATAGACACATTAAAAGTGAACTCAGAACACTGTGTGGGAATGGCAGCGAATATGATTGGTGTAAAGAAAAGAATTATTGTATTTAGCGTAGGCATTGCAATAGTTCCAATGGTGAATCCTGTTATTGTTAAGAAAAGTGGTCCGTATGAAACAGAAGAAGGCTGTCTATCTCTGAATGGAGTAAGGAAGACTACAAGATTTGAAAAGATAGAGGTAGAGTATCAGGACAAGGATTTTAAGAAGCAGAGGCAGGAGTTTGCTGGATGGACAGCACAGATTATTCAACATGAGGTGGATCACTTGAAGGGACGAGTAATATAGTCTTCCATGGTTGAAGAAAAAACGAATAGAATGAGAGTGAGGTGAAACTCAATGAGCAACTTATACATAATTGGAAATGGTTTTGATATGGCGCATAAATTAGATACTAGTTACTGGAATTTTAGAAAGTTTTTAGAAGAAAACCACCCAGAATTTTTGTCTGGATTTGAAAGCCTGTATAATATACAAACACTAGATGATTCTGAGCCTTGGTATACCAAAGCGGCTCAGGAAAGATGGAATAAAAAGATTTATGATGAGCTATGGAGTGAATTTGAAAATACAATGGGATATCCAGATACAACAGGCATGTTGGATTCATCTACATCTGTTTTAGATGATATGGATCTTGATGGTGGTAATATAGGAATATTGGATACCATGAATCAATATTGGAGAGATGAATTTGGCTTTATTGATAAATTGCAGATGTATGTAAAAGAATGGATTAAAAATGTAAATACCGATAATATTAAGCCAATTCGTAAATCTTTGATTGATGCCAATGATGACCTATATCTGAGCTTTAATTATACAGATACTTTAGAAAACGTGTACAGAATAGATGATGTAGTACATATTCATGGTGGGGTAGAAAAAGTTACCGATATAGCTCCGGTTATGGGACATTGCAACCAAAATGAAATATTTAGGCATAGAAATTGGGCGAAAGAAGCGGATGAAGAATTTGATGAAGGCGAAACTAGCATTCAAAACGCTATTGCTGATTATTTAGAAGAGATATACAAAGACACAAAACGTTTTATAGATGACAATATGAATTTTTTTAGAAAACTTGATAAGGTAGATGCTGTTATAATTATTGGCTGGTCAGCTGGTGAAGTGGATTTACCATATTTGAAAACTGTAAAGGAACACATACAGAACAAGACAAAGTGGTATATATATTGGTTTGATCACAAGGCATTGAAATCTTTACAGGATGCGTTTGAAAAATTGAAAATCACTGGTAATTATGATGTTAAGTATTTGCAATCGGATGATTTTTGGAATGATGCTCAAATATGATTGGCAGAGAAGGAAGAAACTGAATGTGAAAATTTGGTTTCTTTTTTTATGCAATTTTATGTAGATTTTTCACATATGAGAAACCATATGAAGCCATACGAGAACCATCTATATGCAATCAACAATATAAATATATTTTATTTGTAAAATAATCTAAAAAGTGCTATTATATATCGTGAATGGTGCAATATAGTTAACTACATATTAGAGAGGCTGCCTAGCAAAGTGGAGGATAGGAATGGTACTTAATAATGTTGAAAAGGATATAAAAATTAAATGCTTGGAAAGCGATATGACACAACAATCGCTTGCAAAGAAAATAGGGAAGACTGGACAATATATAAATAGAATTGTTAAGAAGAATAATGGCATTGTAAATAATACTTTCATTCAAATGATGGAAGGCTTAGGATATGACGTCGAATTAACATATGTGAAAAGAGAGGAACAATAACATGAACAAACAGCAGCTTGCGTCTACTATATGGGAATCCGCAAATCAGATGAGATCTAAAATTGATGCAAATGATTATAAGGACTTTATCCTTGGATTTATCTTTTATAAATATCTCTCTGAAAGTGAAGTAAACCTTATGAAAAAGGAAGGCTTTACAGATGAAGAGATTAAGAAGATGAATGAAAAAGATGTTAAATACGTGGAACATGTTAAAAATACGCTGGGATATTTTATTTCATACGAGAATCTTTTTTCTACTTGGCTAGAAATGAAAAATGATTTTAATGTGTCAAATGTAAGAGATGCGTTGTCAGCGTTTGAGAGAAATATTGATGATGTGTATAAAAACGTATATCAAAATATATTTAATACATTACAAACAGGTTTGTCAAAGCTTGGCGATACAGCTCAGACACAAACAAAGTCTATTAGAGGATTGTTAAAATTAATTAGACGAATTCCAATGGATGGAAAACAGGACTATGATGTACTTGGATTTATATATGAGTATTTGATTAGTATGTTTGCGGCTAATGCAGGAAAAAAAGCAGGAGAATTTTATACACCTCATGAGGTGTCTGTTTTAATGTCTGAAATTGTTGCGGAACATTTGAAGGATAGGAAAGAAATAAAAATATATGATCCAACATCGGGGTCGGGATCATTGCTAATAAACATTGGACATTCCATAGCTAAATATTTAGATGGTAACGGTAAGATAGAATATTATGCACAGGAGTGGAAGGAAAATACCTATAATCTTACAAGAATGAATCTTGTCATGCGTGGAATAAAACCATCTAATATTTTTGTTCGAAATGGAGATACATTAGAAGAAGATTGGCCATTTTTTGAAGAAGGAGATAGAGATAAAACATATAGATTAGTAAGCGTAGATGCGGTGGTATCAAATCCGCCATATTCACAGAAATGGGATATTACAGATAAAGAGTTTGATCCAAGATATAAGGACTATGGAGTAGCGCCAAAAGGAAAAGCAGACTTAGCATTTTTATTACATGACTTATATCATCTAGAGGAGGATGGTATAATGACAATTGTACTTCCACACGGAGTTCTTTTTAGAGGTGGAGACGAGGGTACAATTAGAAAAAACTTAATCGAGAAAAATCGTATAGATACAATAATTGGACTTCCAGCAAATATTTTTTTTGGTACAGGTATTCCTACAATTATTCTAGTGTTAAAAAAGAAAAGAACTAATAATGATGTGTTAATCATTGATGCGTCTAAGGGCTTTGAAAAAGTTGGGAAAATAATAAGCTAAGAGCATGTGATATTAAGAAGATTGTAGATACCATAAAAAATAGAAAAACTGTACCCAAATATGCAACATTGGTTAAGAAAAAAACAATAGTAAAAGAAAATGAATATAATTTGAATATTGCTAGATATGTAGATTCGTCTGAAGAACCAGAAAAATGGGATATTCGTGCAACTATGTTTGGGGGTATACCAAAGTCTGAAGTAGAGCAATTATCAGATTATTGGGATGCAATGCCAGGAATCAAAGAAATATTATTTAAAGAAGTCTCAGAAGAATATGCTGAAATTAATGTTACAGATATTAAAAATGAAATAATGACACATACAGCAGCAAAAGCTTATATTAGGGAATATTCTGATATCTTTAATAGCTTTGCTGAGAAATTAAAGAAGGAATTAATAGATGATGTTGTTTTGCACATTAGATGAAGCTTCTTCTGTCAAATTAAATGAGGGTGTTCTTGCTTAGGTTGGAAGATACAAAGCGGATTCTTTGCAGTTGATTCTGCACGTTGTTTTAACCTTAAAATTCCTCATGCAAATTAATTGCATGAGGAAAAAGAGATTACCCTAATTCACAGTCATTGATTGCCTGCATAGCGATATCTGGTGTGATGAGATTTGCTTTGCTGCTATCGGCAAGAAGTAGGCTTACATTACAATACTTATTGATAAGGCGCGGAGTTCCATCTGCAGCATTTAGTATAGCTTCAATGGCGCCATCTTCAAAAATGGTCTGTGTACAACCTGCGCCCT
>NZ_FQZY01000124.1 GCF_900142165.1 Hespellia stercorisuis DSM 15480 | reverse complement strand
AAAGAAAAAGACCAAGGTACTAAATCTAATTGACAGACTTGTGAATTACAAGGCATCAGTCTGCTTATTTATAAAGAATCTCTGTGTTCCGTTTGATAATAACCTTGCGGAACGTGATTTGCGCATGATTAAGGTTAAAACCAAGGTCTCAGGATGTTTTCGCAGTGAGGAAGGCGCACAGGAATATCTTACAATCATGAGCTATATTGGGACTGCTCATAAGCATGGAATAAATGCTTTTACAGCAATCAGAGAAGCCCTTTTAGGGAATTCCGATATCATCTTTAACTAATGGAGTTCTGAACAGTTACATTCTTTCTTATAATGATAAGTTTACGACGGGACAAAGTTTTAACAGACATTATTTCAGCAATTTGATTTTGGAATTGTTAGGGTGTGAATACTTGTTTGAAGTAATTCCGTTGGATGGGATTCCAACATATAGAGAGTTTATGAGTGTGGACGATAAGTCAGATGAGTTTGTGAAAGTAGTAAATCGGTATGAAGAGAGTGCCGAGAACTGGTTTGAAAAATGTTTTGAAGCGTTATCTCTTTATGTGATTTTAGATGATGATAGGAATAAAGTACAAACAATTATTGAATTACTCTATGCGGCCGGACATGGAGGCATGGTTAAATATCATAAAGATGATAAGGTTGCAATGTTGTGTAGAATGATATACAGAAAATTAGAAATTTCATTATTTTAAATTGGAGAGAAGAATATGAGTTTAGGAAATTTTAAAGAAACAAATGAAGAGAATGAGACAAATGAAGGAAAAGAAACACAGGAAGAGAAAACAGAGAAACCTAAGAATCAAATTCTCGCAGTTCCTGAAGATTATGACGATGATGTAGACAAGAAATTGGATGCGAAAGATTCGCAGAGTACAGAGAGTAATAGCTTTAAAGATAAATATAAGGTAGAAAATTCAGATAATCATATTGAAACTGAAGCAAAAGAATCAGCTGAAAAAAAAGCAGAAGCAAACAGTGAGTCAGATGCAAATGATGAAGATCCTAATAGGGGGCAACGGGAATTATCAGATGAACTAGAAAGATAAAGGGAAAATGAATGACAAAAATTGTAGAACTAAAATATAACCCATTTCTTCCTCAATTAAGTATTTTGATAGATGGAAAGCAACCGCAGGATTTCAGTGGATTAATTCAATATACAGACGAGGATATTTGGGAATGGAGCCCCAATATATGTGATGTGATTTATTCAGAGCTAAGAGCGGAGTTTGCCATCATCTTTACTGGCACCAGGGAGGATGCAGAGCTTTTAAAAATTCAATGTACAAAAAACTATCATTGTATTGGCTTTAAAATGCAGGAACCAAAAGTAAGAACATCTACACAGAAACGATTGGGAGAATTAAACCAAATAATTAAAAAAAACAGGGAAAGCATAACACCAATTAATATTCGGGCATATTTTTTGACGCAGTCAAGTACACAAAAATATATAGAGGAAATACGAAAAGTGAATGTGAGAAATCTTTTTTGTGTGATAGATATTATTCCTATTATAGAAAAGAGTCAATTTAAAAATGATGAAAATTCCTTTTTGTTTTTTATAGTAGAAAGTATGGAAAGTGCAAAAAAATTAGCAGATAGTTATTATTGTAAAAATCCTATGTATATTATTTGCATGGGAGAAAAAACGAGACTGAGAGAAGTCGATAATCACGGATATTTTTATGAAAGCATACCACAAGATTTGATTAGTTCAGTATTTGAGTGTTTCTTAGGACAACCACTTCTAAAGGCAATGAGGTACTGTTTAGACAATATCTCGGTACGGTTAAGAAATAAAGAGGAGACAAGAAAAGCAATATTAATAGATCCGCTCATTAATATCAAATTCAATGAGGAACTTGAAGTTGGAAAAAGTAATGAAATAGTGATTAATGCAGAGCCCCCAATATCTCCACTACCTAAAGTGGATTTTCGAGTATTAGACTTGGGGATTGCAACAACCGATGGAATATGTGTATTCGGTAAGCAATCTGGAAATACAGTATTAGAAGCATATCAATATGGAGAAAAAAAACCGTTTAAAACATTCAATATCCATGTTGTAAAAAGAAATCGTATTAAAAAGTTGATACTAGAAGACAATGAATTGGCAATTGGAATTACTGATTGCAAATGCATGAAGGTAGATTATTCACCAGTGGATGCAGATAATGTGAAACAACTTACTTGGACATCATCTGATTCTAGGGTTGCAACAGTAGATAAAATGGGACGTGTTATGGGGCGGGAAAGTGGAACTTGTAAGATAATATGTACAGCTGAAAATGTGTCTTCAACATGTATTTGTACAGTAAAACCTTATTTACAGGAGATAAAAATTGATATGCCAACTAATCAAGATGGCGAATTGGAAATGGAACCAACACAGGAAATACTGCTAAATATTAAATTAGTTCCTGAGGACTGCATAGATAAAACATTAAAAATAGGTAGTTCAGATTATGACATTGTGAATGTTGTTAATAACAGGCTAATAGCTAAAAATAAAGGAACAGCAATTGTTAATATACAAAATTTTCCAAAAAGAAAGGAAGTTAAATTAACTGTACAAGTTGGCAAAAAGAAAAAAGGGTTTTTCAAGGCACTCTTTGGCTAGTTGAAAAATGGCTAGTTATAAAAGTTTGTTTCATATTGGTAGCGGGATCGATTATTGAACCTGCAGAAAAGGAGAAAAGAGAGTATGGGAAAGTACATAGGTATTGATTTGGGAACAACATTTTCATGTATGGCATATATTGAAGAAAATGGACAACCAGTAATTATTCCAAATAGTGAGGGAGACAATACGACACCTTCTAGTGTCCTGTTTGAAGATGGGACAACCGTTGTGGGGAAAGAAGCAAAAAATCAAAGTATTATGGAGCCTGAAAATTATGAACAATTTGTAAAACGGCATATGGGTGAAAGAGACTATATATTTGCCACAAATTCTGGGGAAAAGTATTCGTCAGAGGCAGTTTCAGGTATTGTGTTAGCAAAAATGAAGGCCGATGCGGAAAAGTATCTAGGGGATACTGTTGATGGCGCTGTTATAACGGTTCCAGCATATTTCAATGAGGCGCAGAGGATGTCTACAATAGATGCCGGGAAAATGGCTAACTTGAATGTGATTGGAATTATCAATGAACCTACTGCAGCAGCACTTTCTTTTGGAATTTCCAAGGGAGGAGACAAACAACAAACAATAATGGTATACGACTTAGGGGGAGGAACCTTTGATGTTACAGTAATGCGCTTTGACAAAGACAATATTACAGTGTTAGGCACTGCCGGTGATCGAAAATTAGGAGGCTATGATTTTGACAATAAGATTATAGAAGCTGTGATTGCAGAGGCAAAAGAGAAAGGAATTGATGTTAGTTCTGATCCAGTAGCAAAACAGGATTTGCAATTAAAAGCAGAAGAAGCAAAAAAAGCATTATCATCAAAAGAAAAAACAAATATTATGCTGAATGTTGGTGGAAGACCATTTAAGTATACTTTGACGAGAGATGGCTTTGTGGATATGGTAGAACCACTGTTATTTAAAGCTGTAGGTAGTATGGAAACAGCTTGTGATGAAGCTGGATTGGAGTATTCTGATCTAGACAAAATATTGTTGGTTGGAGGTTCTACAAAGATGCCTCTTGTAAAAGATTCTATAGAAGAAGAGACAGGAATTATACCATCATCCGAAGTACATCCAGATGAGGCAGTTGCAATTGGTGCGGCATATCATGTGCTTAATGCACTGAAAAATCAGCAAAAAAATAAACAGGAGGATGGAAAAGAAGATTTTACTAATGCGATGAATGAATATGATATTCCAGAGCCAGTTAAGCAGTATTCCTTTACAGATGTTACTTCTCATGGAATAGGAATCATCTGTTCAACGAGAAATAATCAGGAAATAAATTCTGTTATTTTACCAAAAAACATTCAAGTTCCAGCGTCATGCAAAAATCAGTATGCGACCACAGTTGCATTCCAAGAGAAACTTTATATACAAGTAACACAAGGGGAAGAAGAAGATATTCGCTATGTCACTGTTATTGGTACCGCCGAAATAGAAATTCCGCCACGAGAAAAAATTGTTGAAATAGAAGTTACGATATCGTGTGATGAAAATTCTATCATTCATGTTAGAGTTTATGATTTGGATTTGCAGAAGGATCTGGGGGAAATGAATATTGATAGAATTTCTAATTTGAGTGAAGAAGAGATAAAAGAAAATCAGCAGAGGATTAGCCAGCTGAATATTAGCGGAGAATAGGGGGGGAAGATGAATATAACAATAGATTGTAACTGTTCAGAACCCCCTTGGGGAACTAATTAATTTTTGTACAAAACAGAGAATTTTTAAAACCTGTTTTGCGATATTATTTCGGTAATTGGTGGATAACCAATTGTTTGTGATTGAATAATTTAATTCATTGTGGATTACTCTTTCAATCTTTCAAATAACTCTGATTCAAAGCCAAATTCTATGGCTTTTGAATATATTTAACAACAACTGAACATTGAAAAACATTACTTATCCACAGTCATTTTCACCATAGGTGAATCTATGTGAATTCGCTTTTTTCCTGAGTTTTTAGTACAATGGAGACATAAAAC
>NZ_FQZY01000125.1 GCF_900142165.1 Hespellia stercorisuis DSM 15480 | reverse complement strand
CCAATTACCGAAATAATATCGCAAAACAGGTTTTAAAAATTCTCTGTTTTGTACAAAAATTAATTAGTTCCCCAAGGGGGTTCTGAACAGTTACCTTATAAAAAGAATAATTATAATATTTTCTCCTGTCTAAAACATTCTGCGATGTAATCCCTCGGCTGATAATAAAAGTCTGAATTATAGTTAGAAATCGCATCATTAATCCATGACTTATAAACTATCAATAATGTATCTATAGTATGACCTTCCGCAACATCTTCGATAAGTCTTTCATAAACCTCCCCAATAGTCCAATAGTCTGGAACTTCATATCTGCAGGAACTAATGTTATCAAATTTGCCGCTCACAATATGATTCATTTGGATATAATCATTAGCCACCTTCTCCATCGGTTCGCAATGAAGTGTAGCGGCATATTTATATATTCTTGCTATTGTCTTCGTTCCAAGCGAGTCTACCACATCACCGCGCTTTAACTTACATTCTCGACCAATATACTCTATTAAACTGCATGTAAAAAAGAGATCATTGTCATTCTTCATCATAGACTTCACATCCCTTCACAAATTCAAGAGTCATTAGTGCCCTTGCCGTATGAAAGCTAATCTGATGCGTCGGTTTCTTGAATTTTGCAAGTTCCCAAAATGCTTTTCTTGAGATTTTTCCATCTACATAGTTTTGAACATAATTAAAAATGGTATCATTGGCCATCGGGCCTTCCACAATATCATAATTATGAGACTTGCCCATTCGACAATCAACTATGAAATCAAGCCATTCTTCTGTCATATGGTCAAACTTTAAAACAAACAAGTCGTTATCTGGTTTGTATTTATACTCATTCAAAATTCCCCGGCCATTATATCGCACTGCCCAACGTTTTGCCTGTTCCTGATATAACGTACAATAAAAGCCATAATAAAAATCTTTATGAAATCTCGCCGTTCTTATTTCGGGATATTCAACAACATCTTGACTGCCGTGATATATTATTATTTCATTCATTATTCAGTATCTGACCTCCATTAATATCGATAAAGCTGATATAGCTATCTTATCATCTATACCAGCTTTATACAATCAACATTTTTTCTGCTGGATAAATAGTAAGCCTCAACTTTTTCTTTTGGTGCTATTCCTCCCCCTTATATCTCAATCAAAACATTCCACTTGCCATTACGTTTTCCATTCTCTCTGTAAATGTAACCTTTCTCCTGTAACTCCACTGTTCTACGTTTGATCGTTCGCTCTGACTTTCCGGATAACTCTGCAATTCTTTTTTGTGTTGCTGTTGGTTCTGTCTTAAGAATATTCAAAAGTGCCAATTCTTCTAACGTCAACTCCAAAGTGCCATTTTGGCACTTTGGAATATTTTCCGTGGCACTTTGAGTGGCACTTTCATCCTTATAATCAACGTGCATATATCTGTTTTTCAAATCATAATGCGTGTCCATTAACAGGTTTTCAAAAAACATATCCAAAAACTTTGTTGTCTCATGCACATTATTCTGCCAGTCATTATAATTCGCTCTTACCAGTGCATTTCTAAAGAACCAGGAATTAGCAGCAAATGTTTCATTACTTATGTCGAATCCGAAGGTTTTTAAATACTTGATAATAAATACTGCGGTTGTTCTGGTATTCCCTTCGCAAAATGGATGAATCTGCCAAATTCCAGAAGTGAATTTCGAGATGTGTTTCACTGATTTTTCCAGCGATAATCCCTCATAAGAATATTCCTTCTCTTGCTGGAAATCATACACTAATGTATCCTGGATACTATCAAAAGGTGCATACACAACGGTATCACCCTTAAGCACACATTCCTTCTTTGTTATATTATAATTTCTAATTCTCCCTGCGTGCTTGAAAACACCAGAAAACAATTTTTCATGAATATTTCTAAGCTCTGCCGGTGAAAATTGAAATGTCTTCTCACTCAAAAGTCTTGCTATTCTCACAGAAACGATGTCCGCTTCCTTTGTATCTGCGTCAACTTCGTTTCGATCCGTTCTCTCTTCGTAGTAACTTTGAATTCTTTTATCTGCATCAGTAATGCTAATTTTACCTTCAATATGTTCCTTCGCTGTATCCAAAAGGTATTCAGAGGTTTTTAATCCATCCACATCCTGAAGACCAATCGCTGTTTTCCAGGAATTACTCTTTTCTATTTCATCGGGTTCTCCCTGACGAATATACTCTTCCAGTTCAACTTGCCAGTTTTTATTATCAGCCATAAAGCATCTCCTTTCAGAAAATTCTATTCCAACGGTTTCTGTTTCCGATGCATTTGCGAATTATACTAATAATTAGCCATAGTTCATCATCAAAACCATGTCGCCTTCACCATCTTTATTATATAAATTGGTTCTTTAGATTCTTTTGATATAATAATATCTTTATTTCACTACGCTGTAAAGGTATTATTCATCAGCCATTGCTATTATGTCTAAAGATTCATCCGAAAAACAGCGAACCGTAATTGGTACTATAACCGTAAATATTATAGGAACATATATAGTTTTAGGAGTATCTGGAATTTCGAAGCAAATATACAACAATCTCAGATTCGAAGACGGAATTAAAACGATATTTATAGTTGGGAGGATTTCCTGCAATTCATTTGCGTGAATATACGACCAATGAAGCATATCCAATCGTAAAGGACATTTACAGTTCCAAGATTTTTGCAGATATTGTGAAGAGAAATCAAATTAAAAAAGTAGATCAATTAGAACGAGTTGTTAAATACGTATTTGATAACGTGGGGAATATTTTCTCGGCAGCATCAATTGCAAAATAGTGCAGATGCCATGCTGAAAAGTATTGTATATTTGGAACTTCCGCGCAGAGGCTATGAAGTATCTGTTGGTAAATTAGATAATTATGAAATTGATTTTATTGCAAATCGTAGTGGGGAGAAAGTATATATTCAGGTAATAAGTCTGTTCGCAGATACCGTTTTGCTTGCACCAAGTTGTAACAGTCATACCGCTTGACTGTCATTCTTTAATGAGCGATTTCCATTGCTCGCGTTTAAAATTTTTTTTACTTTAGTAACTCGATCCATGAGTGCCTCAACTAAATTTACTGTACACAACTATAACTAGCTTTATACTATACAGTTGTTTGGGATAATTATCGCATGAATCTAAATAAGATATAAGGCACTAACTTATTAAGCGTTTACGATAAATCGGCGGAAACTCAGGGCGAAAGATGTTGCTAGTTAATATGAAATGGAATATAATAGCATTATCTTAGCAAATATAAAAATAGAAACTAATTAACCGAGGATAATATATGATTATCCTCGGCTAGTAAAAGAAGATAATAAGTAATTATCCTGTATTCTAAGGTGATAGATAGTTTAAGTATTGTTGTTTTATTTGCAAAGAAAATGTATTCTATCTATTGTGGGTGATAAAATGAATTTTGATTATCAAATAATAATCCAAGAGTTTACTAATAATATTAGTAAACTTTTGGATATACATAACATAATAAGTATATTGACCATTATTACATCAACCATTACTATTTTAAGCGTAATTCATAAACTAAGACAAAGTAAATTAAAGGTATATACTCAATACATTTTAGATAATATTTTTATAGATAGAAAGACTGCACTCTGTGAAATTAGCAATGCCATAAAGAAAAAACATGTACTAATTAATATATATGGAAAAAAAGGAGTAGGAAAGAGTAAATTTCTTCAATTTTACTGTGATTTAGTTAATCATAAATTAAAAAGAAAAGATAGGAAAATTCTGAAAAAACAATTTAAAAAGAGGTCCGAATATAAATCATTACGTTTTTGCGGATGTAAAGCATTTTATTTAGAAATCTCTGGTTATCAAAATAGAAGTAATCTCAACAACCAAATCAGCGAAATTGTCACTGGTAAATCAGGATTCTCTAATATTGAGATTGCTGAAAAGTTAAAAAAAGCTTTTGTATTGCATAAAAAAATAATAATTATTATTGATAATGTGAATACACAAGGGTTAGAAAAAGAAATAGAAAATATAATAAAAATATTTGTAACTGTTCAGAACCCCCTTGGGGAACTAATTAATTTTTGTACAAAACAGAGAATTTTTAAAACCTGTTTTGCGATATTATTTCGGTAATTGGTGGATAACCAATTGTTTGTGATTGAATAATTTAATTCATTGTGGATTACTCTTTCAATCTTTCAAATAACTCTGATTCAAAGCCAAATTCTATGGCTTTTGAATATATTTAACAACAACTGAACATTGAAAAACATTACTTATCCACAGTCATTTTCACCATAGGTGAATCTATGTGAATTCGCTTTTTTCCTGAGTTTTTAGTACAATGGAGACATAAAACACAAGGAAGAAGGTGGTCTGAATGCCAATC
>NZ_FQZY01000129.1 GCF_900142165.1 Hespellia stercorisuis DSM 15480 | reverse complement strand
ATTCGGGCAGATAGATTGATACCAGCAAGCTCCCAGATTACCAAGGGCAAGCCTTGTGCTTTCAGCACCCTTGACAATCCGCTCTCTTGCAGGTCGTTGGCAGACAAGCCCGAATAAAGGTAGTCTGCCGACACGTTTTTTGTCGGGGAACGGCATTTTTGCTTCATTGTATCAAACCGTCCTATACGTTTTTAGATTTATGTTTCTTTAAGAAATACGCAAGTCCCAAGTCACCACCAGACGTTGCAAGCAGGGCAAGAAGCCCTAAGATATTTGTAGTGTCGCCTGTTTTTGGGGCGTTACTGGTTTTTGTTGGTGTGCTGGATTCTGGTGTATCTGGCTTTTCTGGTGTGGGAGTTTCGGGAACTTCCTTGATGGTTACCGTTTGTTCCTTGTCCTCAATATCCTTATGCTCCGTAACCTTTTTCGGTTCGTCTGGGTTGGATAAATCGTACAATTCCTCAAAGGTTACAAGGCTCTTTCCTCCAAGCTCGGAAGCGTTAAAAGTAAAAGCAATCTGCACTTCCATCTTTTCACTGTCAGCAGTAAAGGTGTAGTCATTTTCCACACGTTTTCCATCAATCAGTAATTCAGCTTTTTCTTTCTGTATCATCTGCCAGCCTTTAAGCTGATACTCTGTGCCAACTTCCAAGCCCTCTAATGTGACCGTATCAATAATAGTTACGTCTTTTCCTGCTTCGATTTCTTTCTTACCATTCTTATCTGTAGCAGTGGTGTGGATTTTGATTACACGGTCAGTAATAAGCACCGTCTGTCCATCGTCCTCAATGTCCTTATGTTCAGCCACTTTGACAGGTTCGTCTGGATTGGACAGGTCGTATAATTCCTCGAATGTTACAAGGTCTTTTCCTGCCAGTTCAGAAGCATTAAACGTAAATTCAATCTGGACTTCCATTTTTTCAGCTTTGGCAGTAAAGGTGTAGTCGTTCTCAATTCGCTTCCCATCAATGACAAGCTCCGCATTTTCAGCCTTTACCATTTCCCAGCCCTTTAACTGATACTTTGTGCCTTTCTCCAATCCATCTAAAGTAACCGTATCAACAATCGTTACATTCTTTCCAGCAATGATTGTCTTTTCTCCTGTTGTCTTGTCGGTAGCTGTGGTGTGGATAGTGATTCCTTTTTCGTATTCATCGGTCAATGTACCTAAATGAATGACCGTTTTATTTTTTGACACTACCACATCAAATGCTGGAATCAGTTTGTAATTCTTATTGGAAGTACAGCGTAATTCTTCGATTTCGTAGGTATCGTAAAGTAATGCACCCTTGCTGTCGTCTGGTTCTGATGTTCCGAACCATACACCGTCCTCGCTGGTCTTTCCTGCGTTGGTGTTGTTCTTATGAGAAGCCCATTCAGAAGCAGTGGAGAATTGCCCGTTTTTGTCAGTGACGACAATGTGGCTTTCCCCTGTGGTTACACTGGTAATCTTAAACGGTACATTGGCTAATCGCTTGTGAGTGCCAGCACCGATTTTCACACCCTCAATATCTCCACGTTTAATCTGGTTGTAGATAGAGTGCTGTTCATCTGTCAAATCAACGATTTTCCCTTGTTCTGTAATGGCGAACTCTATCGGTTTTGCACCCTCTGTTAAATATCCCTCTGGGGCTTTGGATTCGTCCAGACGGTATGAACCATAGGGAAGTGTGTCTGCTTCGGTTGTTGCAATACCGTCAACCCCTGTATGAATGGTCTTTACGACTTCATTTTTGCCGTGTAACTTCCCATTAACCAAGACAGGATTTTCATTTAAGGAAGTGATAGTAAATGCGGTATCTTTCAAGGTCGCACTTCCTTGTGCTTTTGTATCTTTTGTTTCTAGGTCACGTTTCTGGATTTTTACACCGCCACGGATAACCTTGTCCGATACGGAATACTGATTGCTTCCAGATAAGACGGCAAGGTCGCCATCTTCGGTAATCTGTGCTACATACACGCCTTTTATCTGTTCTTCACTGCCGTTCGCCTGCATATATGCACCGTCAAGCAGGTAGCCTGTTGGAGCTTTGGTTTCTGCTACCGTGATAGTCCCAAGTGGCAGACAATTTGTACTGTCTTGTGAATAGAAGCTGTCCCCAGATACTTTGTAGCTGTCAGCCAGCTTTGCAATATAGTGAATCGTCCCGTCACTGTTCTTTTCGGCTACCGTCTTTGTAGTCCATGTGCGTGTTGCTTCGGCTGGAAGATTCTCTTTGTTATAGAATCCGTCATAGTATTTCCAAGTGAACTCCGCACCCTCTAAGGAAGCGTTACCCTGTGCCGTTGCTTTTCCTGTTTCCATGTCGATTTTAAACAGGTCAATCAAAGTCGTTGTGACTTTTGGGGTATCACTGACTTTCAGTGTGGTAGTTTCTCCAGCTTTAATTGCAAGGGAATAAACCTTTGTGTCCAGCTTAAATCCTGCTGGGGCTTTCGTTTCCTTGATGTAGACTGTACCAGCCTTTACTTCTACAGTGTCGGTGTTCCCGTCACTATCAGTCGTAAGGGTGGCAAGAGCATGGGAGCAGACCTTATCAGAATAGACACCATAGGTCGCACCAGCAATGGAATAACAGTCATTGTCGCTGGTAACGGTGGGATTGGACGAGGTTTTCTGTAGGTTCGCATTTCCTACCGCAAGTTTCGCCCAGAATTGCCCTAAGTCCTGTCCGTTTCCTGTGTAGATATAACCGCCACATTCATAGCGTCCTTTATTGGCTTTGACAAATTCCCTAGCACCAGCGAAAACTTCTTCCTGTGTTGCTTTGGAGATTTCATCATAAGAAGCTCGGACGTTATCACAGCTCCAACCTAGATGAACGCTTAATCGTTGCCATACGGTACATTGTTCTAACAAGTATACCTGTTTATGGTTCAGCCCTTTGTGGCTATCCGCATATTGCTTGATGTATTCCAGAGATAGGGCAACGTCCGCTATCTGGTCTGCACTCATGCGTGAGCTTGCGTCTGAACGGGTTTTGTAGCCATTTTGAAAACTGGTGTTGATGTCAACGCAATAGGCGGTGTCGCCCTCGACTTTCATCATACCCTCATTGAATGTTGAACCAATCGAACCGTCATTCATTACTTTTTCGTAACTGTTCAGAACTCCATTAGTTAAAGATGATATCGGAATTCCCTAAAAGGGCTTCTCTGATTGCTGTAAAAGCATTTATTCCATGC
>NZ_FQZY01000130.1 GCF_900142165.1 Hespellia stercorisuis DSM 15480 | reverse complement strand
ATTACCGAAATAATATCGCAAAACAGGTTTTAAAAATTCTCTGTTTTGTACAAAAATTAATTAGTTCCCCAAGGGGGTTCTGAACAGTTACGAAAGAATAATATCATCAATCTCTCTTTTTTTATCAATTGGCAATGATGATGCTCGTGTAATTGAGCGTAAACGCATTGGTGAAAATTTTTTGCTCTGCTTCTGTTCAACTAGTGCCGTTATCAACTTGCCTTTTATCAATCTAAGCTCTGCTTGATTTGTCATTTCTATTTTTGTATTATATCGATCGTCCCATTTATCTACTTTCATTAAAACAGGGGACAACCATCCTTTTTGATAAACAGCTGCAACTCCCACATTTAATCTTGACAATTCCCGCGTCTGTTCATCACTCAGTGACAACGCACTTCCTAACTCTTCACAAGCATCTTTTGCAGGCGTATTCATGATAATCTTTGTTGCTGTATTTTCAATTGCTGATGTATCTACCGCCATAGGCGATTGATCAATAATAACAAAACCTTCCCCGTACGTGCGCATTTCCTTAATAGAATTACTAATCATCTCAACAGACTTTCCAATCATATTTGCGCCTTCTTGATTTTGATCTTTGGACGTTCGTTTTAAAATGTTATGTGCTTCTTCTAAAACAGTAAGATGCCTCAAATTTGAATTCAATTGTAGCTCCGGATTACGTTTTCGCTGGGCTTTTCGGTATTCATTTAATTTCATAATAAGAACGCCCATAATTAATGCAATAGCCTCGTCTGAACCTAGTTCACTCAAATCAATTACAACATTGGAATCAAATATTAAGGAATCCTCGATGCCTTCACTGTTTTTGAAAATCACTCCATTAATTCCAACAGTCATAGATTGTACTCTTGTTAGAAGTGCCCCTTTGTAATCCCCTTTAGAATCTGCTGAATAATCTGAATGATTAATAATATCTGGTAAAATCTTTAAAACATCTGCAAATACCGGATATTTATGATCACTGATTCCAGGAATCCATATAGAATTCTGTACATCCCAACCACACCGAATATAACTCTCCACCACAGCCTGTTTTAAAATAGCAGGCATTGCCGCATATAACGGCCATGATGCATTAAATATTTGCAACAATTGTTCAATATGAGCCAATAAATGAATATCTTCCGGAAATTGAAATGGATTTATTCTTAAAAGTCGATATGCATTAGGATCTGTTGTAAAAATTTTTATTCCTTTCAATCCACCAAATATCTGTTTATATTCGCCCTTTGCCGGTTCGATAATCATTATTTTCACATCATGATTTAAAACTTGCTCTAACAGTTGATATGTTGCATAGGATTTTCCAGAACCAGATGAACCTGTTATAAAACAGTGAGACGACAACAAATCTAAATCCATCACTACTCTGGGTTGTTCCTTTACCCCCATATGATAAATATTTCCAAACTCCATTTGACGTTTAGGCATTTTATTCTCGTATACAACAGCACGACCAAATTCTGCCATCTCGACAACAGCAAGTCCAGATACGGATTTCTTTGGCAATCCCATAACTAAAGGTAACTCATTGCCACTCACCAGATTTGTAGGTGTTACTAATTGTTTTTCATATCCCCCTTCAAGTGCAGGCATCTCAGCACTTGGGTGCGTCAGATGTAGAATATTGTCCATCATCTTCTTTATAGAGTCTTCTTGATTCAAAGACCATACATTAAAATGTGCACTTTCAACATTTGATTCATTTCCAGTCATAAGCGCTTTATATGCATTTCCACCTAGCACAGTTGTATGAATATCTTTAGACATAAAATAACTGCAAAACTCCCACATTCCAAATGATTCACATTTTTTAAATCGCTCCAACTGTGCTTGAGCACGTTCAACTAAATTTTCTACTCCTTTGTTTTCAAAATTTAAAGTAACTGTATTAGATGTTCCTTTTGTCTCCGTTTCTCCCTCAGAAGTACCATCTGTTGATGATGCCCCCTCGCTTTCCGATACAGACTGTGTAAAAGAATTACCTGAAGTATAAGAGTCAAACGAACCATTTGAATAACTATTATTACTCCCCCAATTTATACTGCTTCCATTATCTGAAAAGCCACCACTAAAACTATTTCCACTACTGGCACTACTATTTGTTCCACTCGAACGTGATTTACTTGTTGTGTTCGAATTACTCACACTCCTATTTATGGATTTTGAAAAACTGGATGAAATACTTTTATTAACAGCCATACTTTCATTTTGCCCATATGCAATCGATAATTTTGCATGGGGAGATAATGAAGAACACAATTCCTCATAACCATGCTTGCGCTTTTCTATTGTCAGTGAATCGAGCGGGGTTGCTAGACATATCATGGTATATTTTTTCCCACTCATTGTGTCAATAAACTTTTCGATTCCTTGTACAAAATTCTCTGTTTCATTCTCCTCTTCACGTGTAGACGGAACAATAGAAACAGAGGAGACACTCTTTATATTCTCATTTTCTATTCTTTGTATAAAACTAGTTGTGTTTTGTACATCCAAAGAATCAAATACAATCCCAGGAAAGTTTCCTTTTAATGTTGATTCCAACACATCGCCAGCAACAGCTGTGTTATTATCCGCTCTAACACCTATGTAAAAATGAACAGTATCACCGTTACTATCTAGAATAAGTGCAACTGAACTTCGTAAACTATGTAATGCTGAGTAGACACTCATTAGCTTATTCTTAAACTTTTCTTCTGCATCAAATACAATCTTAGATATTTCAATTATTCTTATTTTAGAAACATCCAAAATACCTCTCGCTGCCGGTAAGATTGGTGCTGTTGAAAAACCATCCAGATATGTTCTATTTAAATAAACATCTGCAACATGAAATCCTTGAGCAAGTTGACGTTCATTATCTTCTCTTTGTTTTGAAAATCGCCACGATTGTTCCATTGCTGAATAACGTTTTACTTGCATAGTAGTATGCCCCCTCAATTTGAGTATTCGTTTTATTAAATATTTGTAAAACTTACACTTGAAGCATTTTTCATAATGTATAAATATTCGTAACTGTTCAGAACTCCATTAGTTAAAGATGATATCGGAATTCCCTAAAAGGGCTTCTCTGATTGCTGTAAAAGCATTTATTCCATGCTT
>NZ_FQZY01000131.1 GCF_900142165.1 Hespellia stercorisuis DSM 15480 | reverse complement strand
GCATGGAATAAATGCTTTTACAGCAATCAGAGAAGCCCTTTTAGGGAATTCCGATATCATCTTTAACTAATGGAGTTCTGAACAGTTACAAAAGAAAGATAAACAGGAATCTGCGAGCACCATATCCGAGGAAGTGCAGGAATTTGTGAATCTGACAATTACAGAGCATATGGGGAAAGCATATTCAGAATGGAAGTTAAAGCAGGATAAAGAGCCAGTAAGTGAGATTGATAAGAAATACCAGAAATTACTGGAAACGTTATCCCAAGAACAGGAAGAAGTGATTACGGAATACTGTAATGCAATTTTTAGCAGTGGAGCAGAAACAGAAGAATTTTTCTATCGACTGGGATTAAAAGATGGACTGAATCTGAAAAATACGGTAAAATCTGTATTAGAAATGATATCATGAAATCGGAAGTTGGAGGATACACGCATGAAAATTGTAATCATTAATGGAAGTGCCAGAAAAGGAAACACGCTGACAGCAATCAATGCATTTATAAAAGGAGCATCAGAAAAGAATGAAATTGAAATCATTGAACCTGACAAACTCAACATTGCACCATGCAAGGGATGTGGTGTCTGTCAATGCTCTAAGGGATGCGTCGATAAGGATGATACAAATCCTACAATTGATAAAATTGCTGCCGCAGATATGATCCTTTTTGCTACACCAGTTTATTGGTGGGGAATGTCAGCACAATTGAAACTTATCATTGATAAGTGCTACTGCCGTGGATTGCAGTTAAAAAATAAAAAAGTTGGCACGATTGTTGTAGGCGGTTCTCCCGTAGACAGTATCCAGTATGAGCTGATTGATAAGCAGTTTGACTGTATGGCAAAATATCTTTCATGGGATATGCTTTTCAAAAAATCATATTATGCAACAGCCAGAGATGAACTTGAAAAAAACAAGGATTCCATGAACGAACTTGAGGGGATCGGAAAAAATTTATAAAGCACGTTCCAAATTCCTGTTTGCATATTTCATCAAACGGTACATATTAAAATTAACACAAAGGGAGATGTTAGAATGAAAGCTCATGAATATTGGTCTGTCGGAGCATTGATAACGATGCTAGGAACTTTTTATAGCGGATATAAAGGTTCAAAATCAAGCCATAAATATTTTGCGGCAAGTTCTTTGCTTTGTATGATTATGGCTATTTACACAGGTCATAAGATGATATCTAAAAACAAGAAAACAAAGAAAGAACCAATATCATTAGGAAATGAAGAATAATACAATCAACCTTGTGCCCAGTGGGCACGAAGTTGGCATAGTCACTATGGTGTCAGGAGAAATCCTGGCATCTTTTTTTTATTGATTTGATAGACGGAAATCTTCTTATAAGCCCGCGCAAGTGTTTATAAAACCTCGCGAAAATGGCTTAAAATCAAGGTTTTCTGCATATCGTCATTTATCTTGCCATATCTCCGTATAAGATGATTTTGTAAGACCGGGCACCATTTTGGCACCACAAATTATAGGAGGACGACATGAAAAACGTACTTTTAGACAAGGGTATTATACTCCCGTCCGGCGAAATCAGCAAGGATAAGGTAAACCTTGTAACCGGAGCAATCACGCAGCCATTCGCAGAAATGGTATGGGTAACGACAGGCGGCGACATGGAAACCGTAAACCGCTTGACCGACGTACTTGTTACCATGAACACCCCCGCCGACCGGGGGAAGCTGTTCAAAATCATAAAAATGCTCTATGGGCTTATGGGCTTGCCCTTTTCCGAGGAAGCCGAGCCTATGGACGCAGACCCCGCCGTTTTGGAATACTTCATTTTTTCCTTTACGGCAGACTTTGGCGAAGTCATACAAGACCTCATAGCCGAAGAAGCAGAATAACGCACCGCACAGGCGGCGTTTCTCACTTCCCACAAGGAAGAACAGGAACGCCGCTTTTTTCATGCCCTTTGTTACGCAGTAGGCATGAAAAAGCCCTTGATTTACGCGGCTTTGCGGACGCGGTTTTCAGCGGATAAGGGATTGATACCTAAACCCTCAAAATCGCGTTTCTATTGCGTAACAGGTATGCAGCAAAGGAGTGATGAAGCTATGGCAGTTTTCAGAGTGGAGCGCAACAAGGGCTATACGGTTATGAGCAACCACCACTTACGCAATAAGGAGCTATCCCTAAAGGCAAAAGGGCTGTTATCGCAAATGCTGTCCTTGCCAGAGGATTGGGACTACACCCTTGCGGGGCTGTCCTTTATCAACCGGGAGAAAATCGACGCTATCCGGGAAGCCGTTAAGGAACTGGAACGCGCCGGGTATATCGTGCGTTCAAGGGAACGCGACGAGAAAGGACGCTTGCGCGGCGCAGATTATGTGATTTTTGAGCAGCCGCAGACCCCGCCTGTATCGGATTTACCTACATTGGAAAATCCAACATTGGATAATCCAACGTTGGAAAAACCTACGCAGAAAAAACCTACGTTGGAAAATCCAACGCAATTAAATAAAGATATACAAAAGACTAACTTACCCAAAAAAGAAAAATCAAATATAGATTTATCAAGTACCGATTCCATTCCTATCCATTCCCTAAATCCCTTGCCTTACGACGGGGAAGCGGCAGAGCCGCCGGAACGGAAACGAAAGGAAGCGACAGACGCATACAGCGTTTATGAGGAAATCATCAAGGACAATATCGAGTACGACCATTTTGTACGCTACGGGCAGGTAGACAAAGACCGTCTGGACGAAATTGTTTCGATTATCCTTGAAACGGTATGCAGCAAGAGAAAGACAATCCGTATCGCCGGGGACGATTACCCGGCAGAGCTTGTCAAGGCAAAGTTTATGAAGCTCAACAGCAGTCACATTGAATTTGTCTTTGACTGCATGAAAGAGAATACCACCAAAATCCGCAACATCAAACAGTACCTTAAAGCGGTGCTGTTCAATGCGCCGAATACCATTGACAGCTATGATATTGTCAATATTGGTTGACACATTTATCTCAAAGATATCACTGACTATGCAGCCAGGTCCAAAGATTGATAGTATCTCTGGCGCTTGATGA
>NZ_FQZY01000135.1 GCF_900142165.1 Hespellia stercorisuis DSM 15480 | reverse complement strand
AATCTACGCCTGTGGAGTAAGCATAAGACCAGCATTTATTGTGGCGATTTACGCCGAAACAGGAAGCATGTGACTTCAGTCATGTGAGGGTTCACAGAATAACAGATGTACAAGGATTCGGCCATTATTGGACGGAGCCATGGAACTTCCATTGGATAAATACCGGATCCAAATCGATCAGTTTAGAAGTGGAAAAAGCACAGGCTGAAGCGGAAAAAGAGGCAATTGAAGCAGAAAAGCTCAGACTTGAGAAGGAAAACAAAGAACTAAGGGAAAAAAGGTCAGAGGCATAATAGCTTTTGACCTTTGTTTCCGTTTGCCAAGCCCACTCTTATTCCATCGGGACAACATACAAATCGTCTTCCGTAACGGCAGTTCCATCAGGTTCTGTCTTTCGGAACAATACGCTGTCCATCTGACTGATGTCTAAGATTCGGTTCGTTGAAAAGGAACAGATATACGTGTTGCTTGTATCATCCACATAGCCCATTGTTTCAGCACCCATGCTGATCCATGGCAATAACGTTCCATCTTTTAATTTTACTCCAACCAATTGTGGTGGCTCGGAATAACGAGTTATTTCTATTTCCTGTTCATCTCCATTCTCATCCTCCGCTGTTACATTTTCTGTCGTTTGCTGCCTCGGAAATTCATATTCTGCTTTCATTGAAATTGGAGAAATTTCAACTCGCGTCACAGTGGCTCCGCTGTCACCGAGAGCCATCGTGCCTTCATAAACTCTCGTTTCACAGGAACCTTCCAGTTTCCAGTCGAATGTCCACGTCCCCTCGACTTCTGGAGTGAAGTCAGCTTTCGCAACTGTTCCAAGATTTTGCAACTCTACATGAATTGCTTTATTTATAAAAAATCCTTTTTCGTTTGTTTTCTTCAAGTAGATCTGATATTCTAAAGATTCGTCATCCATTGTGTAACTATTTACAATCCTACCGTCCCCATCTACTTCAAGCGGACTTCCATCTTCCGCATGAACTGGACTTCCATCTTCCCCGCATATCAACCCATCATAAAAGATTCCAGATGTAAAAAAGTCATTCATTCCATCTACTGTGACAGAAAGATTTTGAAAGTCAGGCTGAACGCCATCTTCCACCGAATACCCTTCCACACGAAATGCAATATATGTGTAATATTCATTGGTTATACTTTGAACTGCTGTCACCGTAATCCCGGCATTTGTACACGACTGTTCCACAAATGTATTTAATTTACTTTCTGTGAGTTTTTGCTGTTGCCCCTCAGATATGCCCAATCCTTCCGAAAAGCTGTTGCTCCACTTCATATAGGCAGCCGCTGCAGCGGACATGGTTGCCAATGCAAGTGTTGCAGCTATTATAATCAGTGCAGTTCTCTTGCGCGGAATTTTTTTCTTTGTTTTCATATCAGCCAATAACACAGGTGGATGATCTTTTGCCATTCTTTGGATTTTCGCAAATGCATCGTTCGTTTTTTTATTAACGATATCGGGAATGACAACTTCTTTCCGTAATAAATCCAGCTTTTCTTTTTCCATCATACTGTCCTCCTCAATTCACAAATATCTGCGAGCTGCACTCTACCTCTTGCAAGCTTCGTTCTGATTGTGCTCTCTGGAATTTCTAATATCTGACTGATTTCGCAGGTTTTAAATCCTTCAATATAGTACAGCATCATAACAAGCCGATATGTTTCTGACAATGTCCCTAAAACGGCTTTCCACTCAGCATTTTCAAATCCTTTGTCAGTGTCTGCCTGTTCCGAGGGAGCTTCATTTCGCAATAGTGTTTCTTTCTTTCGAATTAAATCATTACATTTGTTAACAAGAATCCGTGTCATCCAAGTACGAAAGTAACGATTGTCATTTAATTGCCCGATTTTTTCCCAACAAGTCAGAATTGTCTCCGAGATAGCATCTGCGACATCCTCATCATTATAGAGAATTGCTCTTGCAGTTTTATACATATTCTGCATCTGTGATTGCATCAGTTCTGTGAAAGCATCTGGATTTCTGCGCTTTGCTTGTATTATCAGTTTTTCCATATGTAATCCTTTCTTTTTTTGTACGTACAGGAAGTATGTATTTTCATGCTTCTATACATTAGACGGTAAAATCCAGAAAAGTGTCTCATGAATCATTGTTTTTATAACAAACATCTATTTTTATGTTGAAAATTGGGAAGTAAGGCGAAAAAGATCCTTTCCATCTTGACATTACATTTACTGCATAGTCTATCATCTGTCCAATCAGAAGACAAGAATGAAAGAGCCCGGAGGAAAACGGGATTTGAAAACAGGATTGTCTTCGCGTGCTATATGTGCTATAGTAAATCCATTCTATTACATAATCTTTTATTATTTTTATCCGGCGCTTTCAGCCACAGTAATCTCATTATTATTTTAAGCCACATGCACATCTATTATCATATCTGAAAGGAATCAAATCTTATGGAACAAATCTATCAAATCTACGATCGTATTTTCAAACGTATTTTTAATTT
>NZ_FQZY01000138.1 GCF_900142165.1 Hespellia stercorisuis DSM 15480 | reverse complement strand
CCGAAATAATATCGCAAAACAGGTTTTAAAAATTCTCTGTTTTGTACAAAAATTAATTAGTTCCCCAAGGGGGTTCTGAACAGTTACAGAAATTCATTGTAACTATACGGCTCTGACTTCAATATAACTGCATCCTTTTCCGTATTGTCCATATCCAGAATATCGTTGATAAGCCCCAGCATATAATCACTGGCAGAACGAATATGAGCCATGTTTTCCCGAACCGCTTCCGGGTGATCAGCTTCATCCAGTGTGGCAGCTGTCAATCCCATGATAACATTCATCGGTGTCCGCAGATCATGACTCATCCGTGACATAAAATCCATTTTTGCCTTTCCGGCTTTTTCTGATACCTCCAATGCAATCCTCAATTCTTCATTTTGCTTTAGTTCTTCCTGCATTCTTCTGGATTCCATCAGCGCACGGTTCAGCTCTCTCTGCATATTGATCATCTGATTATTCATCTTCTGCATCTCTTCCAGATAGAACTGCTCGTCTGTCATATCTGTTTTTCCAAAATGTTCGTCTGTGCCCATTGAATTAGTCCCCTTGCGTCTGTTGTATAAATATCTGCGTTCCATTCACGCCAAATATCTGGTACATCCTCAAACGCCTTCCCTCCCACAGCAATTTTTAAATCCGGAGCTTTGCTGCGTAGTTCTTTAATTATATTTTTACACAGGATTAAATGCTGTGGCATCGTAACGGATAGAGCAATCAGATCCGCTTTTTCTTCTTTCACAGTATGAATAAGTGCCTCTTCCGGTACCCCTGCCCCTAAAAACACACTGTTCCATCCTGCATAGGTAAATAAATCAGTAATCATACGCATCCCCAGCTCATGAAGTTCCCCTCCAATGCAGCATCCTATCATGGTATGTCCATTCGGAGGAGTTGAAAAAATAGTAGAATACAGCTGAGAAATAGCGGTCTGAGTCAATGCCGTACAGTAATGCTCCTGTGCCACACTGATTTTCTTTTCAAACCACAATTCACCGATCTTATACATCACTTTCTGTACCACTTCCAGATAAATATCCTGAATATTCATTCCGCCCTGATACAGTTTAAGAAAATACTGCATTGCCTCTTTTGAATCTTTTCTCAAGATGATGGCAATATATTCTGCTGCAATTTGATTATATTTTCCTTCCGATCCTTGATTTTCTGCTGCTTCGCTTCTCTGAAAGCCTTCTTTGTACAGTCTTTCAATTTCCTGTATTCCTTTCTGAATACAGATTTCTGCAAATTCATAATCTTCTGATGGCAATTCATCTTTTAGGCACACTGACATGGCAACATAAAAATCAATACATTGCTTTGTCATCTGCTCGCTGGTCACATAGATCATCAAATAGGTCAGATACTCGTAAGTCCACCTCACATACGATACAAAAATCTGTTCCTCTTTTAAATCAATTGCAGATTTTAAATATGAGATTCCATAAAAGAAGTCCCGTTTCATAAATTTCTTTGCTCGTTCAGGAAGGTCGTCATATAAACCTGGTGATTGTTCATACTGTTTTTTCGACATCCGTTGTACTAGTTCATTTAATTCATCCGCCTCATCGATATAGAACAAACTCATAGTTATCCCCCCCTGTTTATATCAATCGGTGTCTCTTATGCATTATTGGGTCCTCTGTAAAACAAGTACACTTTCTCATTCATATCGTATCACTTAAAAGGGATTTATTCAATATTTAACTGCAAGTTCATCCGTACAAAAAAAGCCTGTGCGCCCGATTAACTTCAGACGCACAGGCTTAGGTTCTAACAATTAAAACAATTCACACGACAATACTGACTACGCTTACTACAACGCCTCTTCTGCCAAATCAGACAAGTTCTGCTCCACTGCATCCAATGCCTCTTTTGGTATTTCAATTGCATCAACCGTATTGTACTCTTGGAAGGTCATTGTCAACAGACATGTCTTAGCAGTCATGTTTCCCTGTTCTTCCTCATCCATGACAACTTTAAAAATCTCATTTACAAAACTGTTCATATCCATTTCGATTGATGCCGGAAGTTTACTGTCCTTATAGACTTTTAGCGTCATAGGGATGTCCATTTTCTCAAAGTCCATATCCTTAAATATTTCTTTGACTTCCTCTTGCAGCGATACGATCTGTTTTTCCATCTCTTTTCCATTTAATTTGCCTTCCAGCACATAGACTTCTTTGCTATCCATTTTTTCTGTCTTATCCGACAGGGTGAGTCCCTCAGCAAATAAATTCTCAAAATCAATTTCTTTTGGTTTCTTCGTATCTTTTGATTTTTCGTAACTGTTCAGAACCCCCTTGGGGAACTAATTAATTTTTGTACAAAACAGAGAATTTTTAAAACCTGTTTTGCGATATTATTTCGGTAA
>NZ_FQZY01000139.1 GCF_900142165.1 Hespellia stercorisuis DSM 15480 | reverse complement strand
TGTTGTTTTGCACATTAGATGAAGCTTCTTCTGTCAAATTAAATGAGGGTGTTCTTGCTTAGGTTGGAAGATACAAAGCGGATTCTTTGCAGTTGATTCTGCACGTTGTTTTAACCTTAAAATTCCTCATGCAAATTAATTGCATGAGGAAAAAGAGATTACCCTAATTCACAGTCATTGATTGCCTGCATAGCGATATCTGGTGTGATGAGATTTGCTTTGCTGCTATCGGCAAGAAGTAGGCTTACATTACAATACTTATTGATAAGGCGCGGAGTTCCATCTGCAGCATTTAGTATAGCTTCAATGGCGCCATCTTCAAAAATGGTCTGTGTACAACCTGCGCCCTTTAATTTTTGATGAATATAATGGTACCCTTCTTCTTTGGATATGCCTTCTAGGTTGTAGTTCATAATGATTCGTTGGCGCAGTGGCTCATGCACTCCCAAATTTAAAGTGGAGTTGAGTTTAGGCAATCCGGCAAGAAGTATTGCGGCCCGGTCTCTGGAATCCATTTCGAAATTAAACAGGATTTTTAAATCATTGAGAATTGCATTGTTGATGTAGTTTGCCTCATCGATAATGATGATAGGTGTTTTTCTTTTCTCAACAGAGAGCCGGGAGATTTCTTCCTGAATAATTCTGAAATTATCCGGTTTTTTATAAGCAGGTTCGGCACCTAATTCATGTACAAGATTTCGATAGAAATCATTTGGTGTCAGTGTGGAGAGACTAGAATACACAATGCGGTACAGGGAAGGATTCAGTTCTTTTGACCAGTTCCTGATTACGGTGGTTTTACCACGACCTGGGCTTCCAGTCAGTATGCCAAATCCTTTTGTTTTGGCAAGGTAATCAAGACGGAACAGGGTTTCCCTGTATTCGGCGGTATCAACTAGGATTTCTTTGGAATTCTTTATAAATGGATTTAATTCCAGACCATATCTTGTGTAGTAATCAGTCATGATTCGTCACCTCTGCATAAATGGATTTTTTCACGCTTAACAAAAGCGTTTTCTGTTTTGTTGAGAATACGGATGGGGGTAAGTGTACCATCGGATTCCACAACAAAGATCTCTTCTAAGTCTGAGGAATAGCGGAGCTTAATACGCTGCTTTGCAAAGCGGCAGTCTACCTCGTACTCAATCTGGTCAATAGTAATCACGCTATCTGCAGATACTTTACGCTCAAGCTCCAGTAGAAAATCATGTTCGATGTCCTCTTCAGTCAGCCGATGGAACAGATTTGGCTCAGAGAAGAATCTGTCCTGTGGAGTCTTTCCTTTTAATGAGGAATGGGGTGATTGGTTGTAAGTTTGCACGTAGGCCAAAAGATTTCCACGCAGTTCTTCTAGGGAGCGAAAATCACGAATATCAAGCCCTGCCATCCATTGGTCTTTCATGGTTCTGAACCAGCGTTCAATTTTTGCTTTCTGTGTTGGGGTATAAGGCTGGTCATAATGGAGAACAGAACCGATACGGGCTGCAAGGAGTTCCATCTGTTTGTTCCTATAGCTTCGTCCATTATCAAAGTTGAACATTTGTGGCCGTCCGTATTTGGCGACAGCAGATTTGATTACGGACATAAGGTTTATGAAGTTGTCGTTAAAGAATACATCAATACCGACAATGAAGCGACTTGCATCATCAATCAGTGCGATAATGTAGACCCGATGTTTCTTCCCATCTGTGGTTTTTAAATAGGGTCCAACGCTAGAATCACCACACCATACTTCATTGATATGCGGTCTTTCATAACGTCGCATATCTGGAGTTACAGAGGTTTTTAGCTCAACGGCTAATTGATTGACATAACGATTAATAGTGGACTCTGACACATCGCCATGTTGAAAGCTACCATTGTTTTGAAGCTGCCGGTAGATTGCAGATGCAGACATGCGGGGATAGTTCTCTTTCAGATAGCGTATCTGTTCTTGGAGATCGGTATCGAGTTTACGTGGTTTTCCTTCATCCACGCGTCCGGTTGGAACGAGTGCATCAAACCCACCGTTGCGATAATTGCGATACCATCTCTCGATCGTAGCGGGTGCAAAGTGTTTTAGAGTACCGTCTGGAGCAATTGTGCCCTTGGCAGAGGCATCACGATAAAAGGCTTCCAGAGAAGGGTAGTTTTCTTGAAGGCCGGAGATGACAGGTGCGATTACCGAATATCGCATTAAAGCAATATCATGTTGTTTTTCTTGGTTCATTGTAAATCCTCCTATGTTTTTTCATAATCTCTCGGAATCTCTAAGCCAGTAAATTCAAGGCTTTCAGATTCCTTTTTTATTAAAATCCCCCACTTTTTTGCCCAAAATACTTGACA
>NZ_FQZY01000140.1 GCF_900142165.1 Hespellia stercorisuis DSM 15480 | reverse complement strand
AAACAGATAGTGTTAGGTCTTGAACCAACAGGTCACTACTGGTTTGTGCGACCCTAAAGGGTCATATTGAATTGTTGATATACAACTATCCCACTGTCTTGGGATATTCTTATCCATCGGTGCGTGAGGAGTAATTCTCGGGTGCTAAGCAGATGGAGACAATGTGATAAATCCCTTATCCACATAGGGAGTAATTGCTAAGAAAGTTCTGCAAGGATAAATATATTGAAACTTCGCAAGAATCGTCAAGTGTGAAATGGTGAAAGTGGATGATACACCATACCCAAAATGGGAATGAACATTGGTGAAAGTCGTGAACCAAGGCTTTTACAAGACAGCAGACTATGGTCAGATGTTCCGGTTTAAAGAAGTGTCCTAAACAGAACGTGTTCAGTATGATTAAGAGGGATAACCCCTTATGAGTCCAGAGATGGTAAGTGAGCCGTAAGGTAATCTGAATCCTCATGAGGGAGTAGGAAAGTTAGAGAAGCGAATGGGCAATGACAATCATTGTCATAGAGGTTCAAAATTTGCCTCACCCGAAAGGGGGCAGACGCTAACAGGTCTTGAATTACAGGAGTATAAGATTTCTATGAATGATGATATGTTCAATGACGCAATACGCGAGAAAGCATCACGCATTACTAAAGCTGTGAAGTGGTCTGATATAGATTGGAAAACTGCATACGAATATGTGAATAGACTTCAGATACGGATTGTAAAGGCAACGGAGAAAAAGAACTGGAATCTTGTAAAAAGACTACAGTACTTATTAACCAACTCGTTTTACGCCAAAGCACTGGCGGTCAAAAAGGTAACCTCCAACAGAGGTAAAAGAACACCAGGCATAGATAATGAAATTTGGAACTCAGATGAAAAGAAATGGAATGCAATAAATACTCTTAGAAGTGTTGGATATAAAGCACTTCCGACCAAAAGAATTCATATACCCAAAAGTAATGGAAAAAAGCGACCGCTCTCGATTCCCACTATGAGAGACAGAGCAATGCAAACCTTATTCTGCTTAGCACTTCAACCGATTGAAGAAACAACAGCCGATGAACATAGTTATGGTTTTAGGATGAACAGAAGTTGTCATGATGCATGTGAGCAAATATTCGCAGATTTGTCTCTCAAAAACAGCGCTCAATGGGTGTTAGAGGGAGATATAAAAGGCTGTTTCGATAACATCTCACATGAGTGGATGCTCAACAACATCCCGATGGAACGAAACATTTTAAAACAATTCATTAAGGCAGGCTTTATATTCCAAAATAAACTTTTTCCAACAAGCCGAGGTGCAGTCCAAGGTGGAGCAATCAGTCCAACACTTGCAAATCTGGTATTAGACGGACTTGAACAGCGTATTTGGGAAGAAATTAACATAGGGAAAAGCGGAAAGGTGGTGAAATTAAAGAATCTTCACAAGGTACATCTGATACGGTACGCTGATGATTTCGTTATTACTGGAGAATCTAAAGAAATACTTTTAAAGGTCAAAGACGTGGTAATCACGTTTATGAGCGAGAGGGGCTTACAGTTATCAGAAGAGAAAACACTTATAACAAACATACAGGATGGGTTCGATTTTCTGGGATGGAATTTCAGAAAATACAACAACAAGTTGATTATCAAACCATCAAAGAAATCAATCAAAAGATTTTCAGATAGTCTTACTGAGACAGTGAAGCATTTATTACCAGCCGAACAAGGTCTTCTAATCTTGAAATTGAATGAAAAACTTAGAGGATGGTGTAACTATCATTCTACCGTATGTTCCAAGGAAGCATTTAAGACAATAGATTTCATGGTATTCAGAAAACTGATAGGATGGATGAAAAGAAAGCACAACAATAAACATGTCCACCGATTTTATGCGAAATATTGGAAAACAATAGGCAAAAGAAAGAATGTATTTACTGATGGGAAGTGGATTTTAGTCAACTGTTCATACACACCGATTGTGAGACATCCAAAGTTGAAATCTAAGATGAATCCATATACATCAACAGAGTATTTTGATAAAAGGGCTGAGTTCATTAATGAAAGAAAAAAGAAGGCTAGAAAACGAGTAGCCGCTGCTAATCCAGCCTATGTATAAAGAATTAGCAGTTTTTGAGGCTCGAGCCGTATACAGGGAAACCTGTACGTACGGTTCCTAGGGGAGGGAGAACTATAAGACTTCGTCGAAATGTTCTTTC
>NZ_FQZY01000147.1 GCF_900142165.1 Hespellia stercorisuis DSM 15480 | reverse complement strand
TAAGCATGGAATAAATGCTTTTACAGCAATCAGAGAAGCCCTTTTAGGGAATTCCGATATCATCTTTAACTAATGGAGTTCTGAACAGTTACAATTTTTCAATATTTTCTTCTGTTTTTGTCCACTGGTCTGCTATCTTCATGTAGACATCGACCTTTTCATCCTCTTTTACGCTGTACATCTCGAAATTCATTTCAAGTCCCATAAGATCGACATTTAAATCGCCGTCCATATGCATCGTTGCCGGAGAATTGGTTGCTTCGATACTGCCATCCATACCCATGCCCATATTCATGGATACACCGGATTCTTCAATTCCTAAATCTACGTCTAATTTCAAATCCCCTTTTAGCGATTCTGTCTGCTTATAGTTCTCATTTAAATCTTTTAACAGGCTTTCTGTGGTCACTTTTTCTCCGCATCCGGTCAAAATCCCCGCAGCCAGCATGCATCCTGTCAATGCAATCAATAATCTGCTTTTTCTTTTCATCATCTCTTCCCTACTCCTCCTAATAATTGAGTTTCATTCGATTGTTGCCGACCTTCTTTCCCCTTGAGCTGCGCTGATGCATTCAGCGGACGCTATACCGCTCCAGGTTTCAGTCGATCTCCATTTAGATGCAGTTCTTTTTAAACTCCATCGTTTACGGGTTTCCTGCAATCTATTTTTTATGCTGCAATCTCTGTTTGTTGCTTCTCTGGATATCGGATATCTTTCAACAGTACAAGCTGTCACAATCCGTGACACACGACACATCATTCGCTGCCTGTGACATGTTCTTGATCTATCTGTTTTCCTTTTTTTTGTAATTCTTTCATGGTGCTCAATTCCTTTTCCAATTTTGTAACCATGCCTTCTAAATAATAATTCTCTTTTGCCGCCACTATTGTCACAAGTACCCCGCCAAATAAGCATCCAAAACAAAAAACCACAAGAAAAATTATTCCCCACTGCATATACTACGCCATCCTTCTTTCAGCTTTATTTCACCGCATCTTTCAGTTGTTTCCCCGCTGCAAATTTAGGAACTGTGCATGCCTTGATAATCATTTCTTTTCCTGTCTGCGGATTTCTTCCTGTTCTCTCAGATCTTTGGATGGTTTCAAATGTACCAAATCCTACAAATTGAATACGATTTCCTTTTTTTAACTGTTCTTCGATAATTTCAGTAAATGCTGTAATACACTCCATTCCTTTATCTGTAGTAAGATTTGTTTTTCTGGCAAGTTCCTTTGCAAATTCTTTCTTGTTCATTCCTACTTTCCTCCATTTTCTTCTGTCATGCTGTTTCTCAAACGTAATGTTAACGAACAGAGAATAATTGATTGCAGTAATGCGCCCCGTGCTTATACATCATAAAAGTTAAATGCTTCTTTTTCTTTAAAATGTCACAGAATCCCCTTTTTCGTGTAATGAAACGCCACGAAAAAAGCCTTCAATTCACACTTCTGTAAATGAAAGCTCTTATTTTCTTTCCGTTATTTCTTTCCCATGTTATCAAATGCTGTTTTGTAACTGTTCAGAACCCCCTTGGGGAACTAATTAATTTTTGTACAAAACAGAGAATTTTTAAAACCTGTTTTGCGATATTATTTCGGTAA
>NZ_FQZY01000141.1 GCF_900142165.1 Hespellia stercorisuis DSM 15480 | reverse complement strand
ATTACCGAAATAATATCGCAAAACAGGTTTTAAAAATTCTCTGTTTTGTACAAAAATTAATTAGTTCCCCAAGGGGGTTCTGAACAGTTACTATCGTTCTATAAAAAGATATAGCAAAGACATATTTTTTACAGTGAATATTTCACGGAATTCCAGAATACATTTTTCCAATTCAGGAAGTGGATTGTATTTATTCCAAAGAAACTCATGGTGACTTGGGGTAAGTTCTCCATTCATCCATAGATAATTAAAGATTCCTTTGCGCGTGATATATTCAGCTCTGACTTTTTCCGAAGCAGCGTATCCACCATTGGAAGATACATATTTCGTAACTTCTAATTGATACTGTTTTGCCACTGAAAAGACATATAGGCGAATATTCCCAAGACCGCATGATACACCAAGGTCTTTTACCCGTTTGGCGGTATCAGTTTGAGTCATTCCATCAGAAATACATTTGATTATGAAATCTTTGTATTGATCCAAGAAGCTCCTTTTGTTTGAACGGCATAATACTTCTGGATCCCCATAAAGATATTTCTTGATGGTGGCTTTATTCAGATTGAATTTCCTACAAATTTCCGATTTATTTTTACACACCTTTGCCATTTTCTGAATCTGGTAGATGAGTTTTAAACGTTTCTTCTCTGCATCCGTTAGGTTATCCACAATGGATACGATTTTTTTTGCAAGGCTCATTATCTTCAGTTGCTTTATCTGAGTGAGAATTGCTAGACGTTTCATCCATGATTGCAGTGGTTGCAGGAATTTCTCTGCCCAGTATTTTATTGACAGCATCCATCAGATTCTTATGCAGATGGAAACGGTCTGCAATCTGCATACAGTCGGGAAGGATTTCCTCAACAGCCTTTGCATATGCACTAGCTCGATCACGAGTTACAGTTTTTACTTGTTTGTTATTTTCCAGCCATTCTTTTAATGTGGTACCATCACGGCCATCCAGAATTGCAACCGTTTTATGGGTTTCTGCATCTACAATTATTGTACCGTATGTATGACGTTTCTTAAAAGCAAAATCATCAACACCAATAGCTGAACCACATTTGGTAGTCGGTTGACGATCGTATCGTTTAATTAGTGTTCGTATAACGGTATCCCCACTGATTTTAACACTCATTGACTGAAGAATTCTTGCACAGCTTTCACAACTGGTTTCAAGAGCCAGGGTGCAGACTAAATCTACCAGGCGATTAGTCATGTAACAGTAATCGTTCAAAAAGTCACTACAAGATTCTGTAAAGCTTACAGAATTACAATCAGGGTTATTGCATTTGAATTCATAAAGGGTAAGATCCAATACAACTCGTTTTCCCAGTATTGGGAGGTCTTGAACTTTTTTATGATGCGTTGCATATAGTTCTCCCGATACCGAATTACAGGAAGGACATTTGCATTCCTTTGTTTTGGATTTGATATGAATTGTAATAACACTGTCATCTTGCTCTATGGACATAATATTTAAATTTTCCGGATAAAATGACTGTAAACTAATAGAATTGGCAATACTCTGCATTTGGATCACCTCACGGATATTTGCTATTAGTATAACACAATCTACAGTTATATGCATACGTTTATACGAAAATGTGCGGAAGAACCATAAGAATAGCAAAAGTAAGAAGAGGATGCCATGGAATCATTGATTTGATGATTCTGTGGCATCCTCTTTTTGGGTGAGTCAGGTTTTTATGACTTTGCAGATCTCAGAACTTGTTTCTTATCTTTCGGTACTCTCTGGGAGAATATCCTTTTAGCTTGTGGAAAAGCCGGCTGAAATAAAGCTGGTTATCATATCCGACGATTTTAGAAATCTCATTGATGGAATAGGTTGTTGTTTCAAGTAACATCTGGGCATTGTTAATTCGGATTCCCACGATGAACTGCATTGGTGTAGAACCTGTGTATTTTTTAAAATTCCGGATAAACCAGCTGACACTCATCCCTCGTGAGGCAGCATAATCATCTATGTTAATATTCTGGTTATAGTTTTCACTGAAAAAGGTAACAGCATTATCCATCTCGTGATCCAAATATTCATTTTTTAAGATATGTTCCCTGGTCAGTTCTCGATGAAAGATAATAAGAAGATGACGGAGCAGAAGGACAAGCATTTCTTCATAATTATC
>NZ_FQZY01000142.1 GCF_900142165.1 Hespellia stercorisuis DSM 15480 | reverse complement strand
TTACCGAAATAATATCGCAAAACAGGTTTTAAAAATTCTCTGTTTTGTACAAAAATTAATTAGTTCCCCAAGGGGGTTCTGAACAGTTACGAAATGTTCTTAAATAGAATTCTGATTGAAAAAACGGTCATTTTTTCATATTAATCAATCTGCTATATGCACGGCTGTCCTTCTTCATATAAAATGCAGTCATTGCATCATTAAGCATATATTCCACTGAGTGCGCTCTTGGGAAAATATAAGCGTATTCCTCCGCAACTTTTCTTATGTCTTCTGGTATATCAAATTTCTTCCATTCGTCCTGATACTTCTGATTACAAGATATTGCCTTTCCTCTGCGGATAAATTCAGCTATAGCGAAAGCTTTTTCACGTTCCATTCCAGCATTTAACAAGGCTTCAAAAAAGTCTTCTCTAGTGTAACATTGCACTGAAACAAACTCTTTCTTATCTTTCAGTTTCCTCAATACTTCTGTTCGGTATGTGCTGTATGTCTTTGCGTTTTTTAATGTGTTATGCGAAAAGCTCTCCAAGTGACACATTTCTGTAAATGTTTTTGGAGTAAACTGGCAAAATAAGCTTACCTGATCTTCCTCATATATTTTGGTATTAATCAGATCCTTGTAGCTAATCGACTTCATGTCCCTTTCACTTATTTCATCCAGGTAAATTCCTGTCTTTCGTTGCATCTCAATTAAATTTTTGATTCGATCAAAAGGCAATAGCTGCACACGCTGCAGTCCACTATCATTTATATCCCAAATATTTCCCGACATGCACTGTTCACCATCATCTAAATACCCCTGCATATTAGGGAAATCGTCCATTGTCTGTCCTTCAGGTAAAATAATATAGCCGGCGTGAATTGTAGAAATATCATGTCCGTTTAGACTTCCCTGCAACATACCCAATGGTACGACCTCATTTTTAGGATAGTTTTTTTCTAAAACTCGTCTGGCAAATGGAAAAAATTCTTCACTTACAGTATAGGTAAATTCTTGGACTTTTTTCCCATCAATGCCCCATACACTTTCTATTGGAATATTGAACCCATTTGATACAAGTAATTCTCCACAATCTGGACATTTTTTGCTTGGAAGATCAATTCCGAATAGTCTTGTATTAGGCACCTCAAAACGCCCACATTTTTCACAATAATAATGAGTTGGTAAAGGATTGAGCAGTGAATTTCTCATCAAATATACGAGGTACGAACCTGCATCTGTACCCCGAAGTATTAGAGTGAGTGAACTTTTTTTGCAACATCCACTGAGCTGCCTAAACAATTCATATTCATCAAGATATTCAGAAGTTTTTAAATATTCTAATTCTTTTTCATATCGTTCCTTCGCAACTTTTGGTATTCCAAATGGATATATTTCAGCAAGTCTTGCATCACACTCCTTTTTTATATTTTCGTAGGCGTTTTTTATATGTGGTATCTTCATTTCTTTTTTCCTCCCTATTTTTGTTTAATCTAATACTATCAAATTGAGGCGCCCAAACATATCCCATCTGCTGTGCCAAAAATAGTACAGCAATTGATTGATTATTGTGTCATATTTTAATATAAAAAACCAACAAAAATCTGATTATCCCCTAAAACACTGTATCTAAAGACATTTACAAAGGATTTCAACCTTGATATTACTACTTATTTACTACTCACGATTGAGCTTTGATACGCTGAAAATCCGAGTTATGCAAAGATATGGTTAAAACACATCAGTATTGAAACATGAAAATTGAATAACGAATATAGTCATAGGAATACCTCAATCGGTGTTCCTTTTCTATTTCAAGCCGTTCAGAAATGGACGGCTATTTTTGTACCCAAAACGAAAGGAGTATTAACATATTATGAAAAAGAAAATAAAGCGATTGCTTACAGGCGTACTTGCCCTAGCAACCGTAGTAACAGCATTACCTGTCTCACAGGTTCATGCGTCAGAAACACAGTATTGGACAGAATCAACCGAGCGTGTCGGTATTATTGAAAAAGTGTAACTGTTCAGAACCCCCTTGGGGAACTAATTAATTTTTGTACAAAACAGAGAATTTTTAAAACCTGTTTTGCGATATTATTTCGGTAATTG
>NZ_FQZY01000143.1 GCF_900142165.1 Hespellia stercorisuis DSM 15480 | reverse complement strand
AGCATGGAATAAATGCTTTTACAGCAATCAGAGAAGCCCTTTTAGGGAATTCCGATATCATCTTTAACTAATGGAGTTCTGAACAGTTACAAAAAGTTAATTATTAATACATATACTACTATTTTAGCTCGTGGAATAAAGGGCTGTTATGTATATGCGTATAATCAGAATATGCAGGAGTATTTGAAGAAGTTTATAATTCCGGCGAATGAAGTCACGTTAGAAGAAAAATAGACTCTAGATATATACATGGTCTAAGGAAAATAATTGATTTTAGGTATTTCTTAAAGTTTAAGTTAAGTCAAATACAATATACTTGTTTTATAATGCATATGGAGGGGTGTATGGATAATAATGATATTAAGAATTTGTGGAGAAAAAAATCATGGTCAATTCCAGATTTGTTAGGAAGCAAAAGTGAATATACCAAGATAATTGTAGGGGTAATTAAGCAGCTTGCCCTTGAAAATGCGAATGTGATGGACGATTGTCCTAAATTAGATGATATCGAAGAAGTTAAAACTTGGAGAGAATATGCGCCATTTTTAAAAGGTATAGGCGTTGTCGAGAATCATAATGGTAGTCTATATTTGTCGGAGACTGGAAAAAGATTATCTGGTGATGTATCGTTCTATAATATTGCCACTGTAATGCAAGAGAAAATTCGCATTTTTGGAGAATTATTACTGATTATTGAGGCAGAGGCAAGTACGGTTCAAGAAGTGGATGAAAAAATATGCTCTAACTACAATCTTGATTGGAAAAATTGTTCAAATACAAGAAGAAGGATGGACTGGCTGGAGGTATTAGGTCTAATTGAAGGGGTTGGAAACCGTAAATGGATTTTGACTGAAACAGGGGAACAAGCATTAAAAGACTGGATTTTGGTTACTCCAGATGTGCTGGAATCATTTGAGGCTGTAGAGGCAGAATATACAATAACTAATCCACCGACAGAGATATCAAACATGATACAAGAATTGTCCGACAATGATCAATTACACAAAGATCGTTGTACGTATAATTTGTGGTCTCCTAGTCCTAATAAAATTGACAATTTAAGAAAGATACTAAAATATTCTTGTGATAAAGTATCTAGGTCAGATCTTTTTAATTATATTGGTAATGAGTTCAGCTTAAGGGCTAGTAGTGTTGAATCAATGATGCCTTTTTTAAAGGCGTCTGGGTTATTAGAAGAAACTGGAAGAAATATTTATGTCGCAAGTTCTGTGGCAAAGGAATGGTGTCAGACGGGCACTGACATTGATTTTATTAGGATACTACACTGCCATTTTCGGTTTGTAGGGGAAATGATATTTTTTGCAGAGAATGATATTACCAGAAATGAAATATATCAGGAAGCAAAGAAATATGGTCTTAATAATGAAAAAGCAAGATGGATTGCTGGCTTTCTTGTAGAAGCAGGATTGTTAGAAGAACCACAATATTTACATCTAAAAGCATCTGCATTTGGCATGGAGTTTGCGAAAACACTTCCTATTGCTGATGAAATAATTTATCAAAAACCAAATGAGCGTAAAGAAAATGTACATAAAGATATGAACAAAAATGAAACTTCTTTAGATGAAGGGCTATTCAATAATTTGAGTGCCGCAGCAATTGATCCATATGCAGAGGGAAAGGCATCTGGAGTTGCATTTGAAGAAGAAATTGCAAAAATATTTCGTTATATGGGTTTTGAGGCAAAAAGAATTGGAGGTCCTGGGAACACCGATGTTGTGGTAAGGTGGACTAATGACGAGGGTAAAGTTATTATAGGCATTGTTGACGGGAAATCTAAATCGAGTGGTCAGGTTTCACATGGTGACGTGAGTGATGTAGCAATTGAGGCACACAAAGAAAAAAATAGTGCTGATTACGTTGCGATTGTAGGCGCAGGATTTAGTGGCGATACAATTAAAAATTTTGCAATAAAGAAAACGGTTGCACTTGTTACAGATAAAGAATTAATAGATATTGCGTAACTGTTCAGAACCCCCTTGGGGAACTAATTAATTTTTGTACAAAACAGAGAATTTTTAAAACCTGTTTTGCGATATTATTTCGGTAATTGG
>NZ_FQZY01000144.1 GCF_900142165.1 Hespellia stercorisuis DSM 15480 | reverse complement strand
TGAGTTAAGCGACAAATGAGACATAATAACACAGTCTCTTTGCTATATTGTTCCTTGAAAATTTAATATATTATCTTCAAGCATACATTTGCTTGATTTTGAAGTATGTTTAGTGCTACAGCATGATCATTTCATACCTGATTTTATGCATTTACTGTATTCAAGGTGCAGGAATCCAAACCGGTCATATATTTGACCAGCTTTCTTACATTCATTGCAGCTATTTTAATCCCAAACAGTAAACGGCATTTTAGTAATCCACGCACTGGCATTTTATCGATATGGTGTCTCGAGCGCAATGCAGCTGGAACAGTTTCTACACCGTTACGGTATTTTGCAAGTGTTTTGAATTCCTCTGTTTTTAGAAATCGTTGTTGCTGTGCATGATAAGCGGTCCGCTGTGCTAATTTTATGGTGGATACGCGCTTATGCAATGTTGGGTTACATTCAGCAAAGTGTGGACATCCTTTGCACGTTTCTATTGGAAATGATGCTTTGCATTTTTGAGTGTTTTTGTCATAAACATTTGTTTTGGGGATAAATCCTCCTGCACACCTTATAAGTTCGGTTCCAGTTTCATTGAATTCAAAATCAGCCCATATGTCTGCGACATCCGTACCTTTTAAATCGGTGGTTACCAGTTGAATATTCTTTTCTTTTGCAAGTTTTGCATTTTCATTTCCACAATATCCACCATCTGTAACCAACGTACTGTCAGAACCATCTTCCGGCTGCTTTTCAATATAGTCTTTTAGAAATTGACTATCGCTGTAGATGTTTTGTTCCACTTGATAATCAACCACAATACTTCCATCTGTGCCACTCTGTTCAACAACATTGGCAATATAGCCTCTGTTTTCGCTGCCTGCTTTTTTTCTATAGGTTGCATCAGGATCAGCTGGATTTTGAAGAATTGTTGAATTCATACCTGCTGTTTTGTCTTTCAAAATGATTTTACCAGTGCTGTCTGTAGTTGTTTGTTCATTAAGTACTCGAATCAGTAATTGATATTCACTTGAATCGTCGTAGTTTCCATCGCAGACTTCCTTAATCAGAACAGCATCCTGTAAAACAGTAGAAATTTTATCCTCAGTATTTTCACTGCGGTTATGATAAAGTAGCTCATTATGATCAGCATCATCAAGATAATGAGTTAATGATTCTGGAAAATTTTCATCAGCACATTTGTTCATAAACCGACACATATTCGATACGCAAGTATATAGCAGTTCCAGGCGGCTCATTTTTTTTATATTAGAAGCAATCATAAGAGAATCCATTCTTCTAAGTCCGGAATTTAAGTTCATTAAATCTGCCAATGCCGCAGATAAAGAAAGTACACATTCATGGATAAGGTCAATACCAGTAGTTTCTTCGTACGCATTACATCTGGCTCTGAAACGTCCCAAGCTTCTATCATTCAGTGGTTGCTCATCAAATGAAGTGGTATGCAGGGCATATTGATAACGGATGTCGAAGGGAAGTGTTTCAACGATTTCCTCATCAGTCAGACCAAAGATTTCTTTTATGATTAATGCTCCGATGATTACATTTACAGGTGTATTACGGCGAGATGGGCGATTGCTGTACAATACGCGGAAAGGTTCTTCATCTATATATGGAAAAACATTTTCCGAAAAATACTTAGCCCATGATTTATCTAACATTTTTAATTCGCGGGCTGTTAGGTTTGAAGTAGCATCAAATATGCTGATTTGTTGTGAGTTATTCGATGAGAAAGACATATAATCACTCCTTTTTTAATAACTCCATTGTAACATATTTGAAGATAATATATTAAATTTTCAAGGTTCAAATAGCCCATTTGTCGGGCAACTCAT
>NZ_FQZY01000157.1 GCF_900142165.1 Hespellia stercorisuis DSM 15480 | reverse complement strand
TGCTGAAAAATAAGCCAGATTAATTTATCCTGTACCTTTTTGTAATTTGCTTGAAAACAGGAAAATGAGAAGCAGGTAATTATACGAATTACACCATCTAACATTCATCAATATATTATAGATGAAGAGACTGCTCCAATTGTAAGAGAAATCTTTGAACTTGCTATGGATGGAAATAATAGTATTCAGATTGCGAACATTTTAAATAAACAAAAAATTAAAACACCAGCATGGTACAAAAACAAGTCTGACAGAAGAAAGTATAATATTGACGATAAAACCTGCTGGACAGCTACAAAGATTATGAAAATAATAAGAGATCAAAGATATGCAGGAGATATGGTTGGTAATGTCAGAGTAAATACTAAAATTGCAAAAGTAAGCAATGTACGGGTAGATAGGGAGGATTGGATTATAGTAGAAAATACACATGAAGCTATTATTTCAAAAGAGGTATTTAAAGAAGTGAACGAATGTATAATGCCTCTGGCGGAAAGAAAAAATGTTGCATTAGGGGAGAATCGGAGAAGCGGATTCTGTTATTGCCCTCATTGCGGGAGATTATTACAAAAAAATAATACCACGATTAATCCTTATTTTTACTGTACTCATGGAGTGTATGATTCGCAGTGCCAGGGAACCAAAATCATGGTTAATGATTTATATCAGACACTTGCAGAAATTATACGAGCATATATTAAGATGCTGGTGGATGTGGATTCTTTTGTATTAAGAAACAAGAGTAAAACAATGAGAAGTAACAAGTCAGAAATGAGTGCAGCTGACATTGATAAGGAGATTGAAAAGCTGAAACAATCCACAACTGGATTATATGAAAAATACCGGGATGGAATCATGGATAAGGACGATTACCTTGTTCACAAAAAGAAGGTTTCAACCAACATAGATGAACTTGTCCAAAATAAGATGAAGATTCTGAATGGAATAGGGGCTAAGCAAGAACAGCTAGTATGGGAAGAAGAGATAAGGAATGTAATTCAAAGCTACAAAGATAAAGAAACATACTCGGAGAAGGATTTCAATAATTTGATTTCAAGAGTTGATTTCGAAGGAGAAGCAATAAAGATTAAATGGAGGTTTATGGATCATATTGAGCCTGTGCTGAGAATGATGTTATTCTCGGAAAAGCAGGCGATGTAAAACTAAAAATGGAATGAATCAGCGTTGAGGAATAAAAACTTTTCGCAATAAAATAACCAGAATCTAAGCAGGAGTACCTCTTGTGCGGTAAAATATAAGTAACAAATTTTT
>NZ_FQZY01000150.1 GCF_900142165.1 Hespellia stercorisuis DSM 15480 | reverse complement strand
TGCTCCGACAGTTCATTCTTGTCTACCAGAACGCGCTTAGCCTCCTCATATTCAATGTATTGGCCATCTCTGAACAAATAGTCCGTCGCGATCCTATCCGCCGTTAAAATGATGGATAACGCGATGCTCTGCTTCTGCATCTTGTCATCCTGATAGATGTCCTTTTGAATCTCGTACTGTATCTCACGTACTTCATCGATCCCCATCTCTTTTATAATTTTGACAAACTGAATCCCGGCATGCCCATAGCTTTTTTTAAGCAGTTCCAATGTGTACTGCGGATCCGGAAACACGTTTTCCTGACACTCCACTTCCAGTATCCGGTTGATCGCCCCGCCCTGCGACACATAGGACGACAGCGGCCGCTCTCCATTTGTCAGAATTGCATTCTTCCACCGGTTCTCCTTCCGCACTCCCAGATCTTTATTTGACCGGCTCTTTCCCTTTCCGGAACACAGGTCGTACACGACACCCTCGAAGTTGTCCCGGATCCGGGCACTCACCTTACTGGAATCATCTAACATAAGCGGCAGATTATTTAAAAGATTACTCTTTATCTCTAACGCCACATCCGATGTCTTAAAATCACCAATATATTGATTCTCATCTGGATTCGCCCAGATCGATGTCGCCAACATCATCGCCACCGATTTTCCACCTTCTGTCTCACCCCAAAGATCAACGATAAACGGCAGGCCCCCAAGCATCCCCACGAGAATACTGGCAAAGGATGCTGCCAGAAAAAACTTAATCTCTATCCTTCCGGTCTTCCGCAGATCCTTCACGTGCTGCATCCACTGCTGCTTATTCCCATGGGCCTTTATACTCTCGAATATGTATTTAAACTGCATATCTCCATCAAAAACAATGTCGGTATCATACGGAATAAATCCATCACCGACCCAGCCAAGCTTCGAGCTGGACATCTGCACCGGGATATTGTCATCGTTCAAATTTTCAAGATCGGACAAGTATTTGACCAGCAGTCTGGCATTCTCCGATGTAACAGCAATTCCAAGCTTTGATAGAGAGACAATCTTGTTGGCCGAAGAGACCAGATCCTTTGGTACCACAATTTCATTCCATTTGTGATTTCTCTTGTAAGCGATCCGCAGCTGCTCCTCTCCGCTCTCGAGATTCTTAAGCCGCTCCACCGGAAGGATTGGATGATAGCAGACAATCACTTCATTGGTATAATCCTTATTGAAAGTGTAAATGCCCTCATCCGATGCGATCCAAGAACCGCACAACATGTTGTCATAAGATCCGGTGAAATTCGTCCAATTATCCACCATTGTAGAATTTGCCCTGTTCTTTAGTGTTTCTTTGGCGACCTTCGTATACGCCGAAACCATCTGATCAAACTTCCCCTTTACGCCCAGGGCTTTCGCTGCGTCCTGCAAAGACAGCAGCATCCGGGCCTTTTGTATCTCATCTTCCTGTTCGAATATCTCAACAAAGACTTCATCCGCCAGAATGGTGTCTTTGTCATATTCTTT
>NZ_FQZY01000158.1 GCF_900142165.1 Hespellia stercorisuis DSM 15480 | reverse complement strand
TTTTTATGGTAAAATAAAAGCATAGAAAAAGGAGCAGAAAACCTATGGCTGGCAATTCAAAAGATTCAAAAATCCTCGAATATAAGGATACGATCAGTCAACTGAATATAACCCTTACCACACAGACAGAGCGGATCAAGTCTTTGCAAAAGACCTTAGAAGCAGACCGCCTTGAGAAGGAAAATCTTCGTCAGCAGATTGAATATCTTACGAAGAAACTCTTTGGTACTTCCAGCGAAAAACGTAAGGAAGTCGATGGACAGCTGAATCTTTTCGACGAAGCTGAACAGGAAGCTGACAGTAGCTGGAATCTTGAACTGCCAGATGATATCACTGTTCCAGCCCATAAACGTAAAGCGAAACGTACTCATGCAGAACTCTTTAAAAATGTACCATCCTGTGATGAAATCATTTCTTTACCAGAGGAAGAAAGAAACTGTCCCTCCTGTGGTACGCAGATAGAATGTATAGGCAAAGAATTCGTTCGTCATGAATTCCGTTTCATACCTGCAAAGGGTAAAGTTGTAAATATTTATCGTGAAACATACAAATGTCCAGAGTGCGCTGTATCAGAGGAAAACCCTGATGAACAGATCTTTGTGAAAGCCCCTGTTACGGATGCACTGATTCCTGGGAGCTATGCATCTGAATCTGTAGTTGCCTGGGTTATGAACCAGAAATATCAGAATGGTATGCCGCTGAAAAGGCAAGAGCAGGATTGGTCACAGCTTGGTGTTGCCTTAAATCGTGGGACACTTGCTAACTGGGTTATTTATTGTGCGGAACACTATTTCAGTCCTGTTTATGATTACTTCCATCGTCAGCTGCGGGGGAGGCAGTATCTTATGGCAGATGAAACACGGGTCCAAGTATTAAAAGAACCGGAACGTAATCCGGAAACCGATTCCTGGATGTGGCTGTTTCGCAGTGGAGAGGATGGCCTTCCACCGATTGTGCTCTACCATTATACAGAGACACGAGCCAAGTACAATGCAGAAAGCTTTCTGGGTGGCTTTTCTGGATATCTGGAGACGGATGGTTATCAGGGATATAACAATCTCCCTGGCATCAAACGATGCTCATGCTGGTCGCACACCAGGCGTTATTTCATAGATGCTGTGCCAAAAGGTAAGGAGTATGATTACAGCATACCAGCAGTACAGGGGGTTCAGTTCTGTTCCAAGCTTTTTGAATGCGAACGGTACTCAAAAGCCAAAAATCATTCTGCTGACCAAAGAAAGGAATTCCGCCTCACGAAAGAAAAAGCTG
>NZ_FQZY01000152.1 GCF_900142165.1 Hespellia stercorisuis DSM 15480 | reverse complement strand
AGCATGGAATAAATGCTTTTACAGCAATCAGAGAAGCCCTTTTAGGGAATTCCGATATCATCTTTAACTAATGGAGTTCTGAACAGTTACAAATATTTTATAGGGTCTCTTCTAAATTTTGCTTTGTGATTGGGTCAATCAGGGAATTGGATTTATTAGGTTTATTAAATATCTCTCATAAAGACATAGAGCTACTTAATTTTGAAGAAGATGATATTAGAGATTTTATGCTGTGCAATTATCCAATTTTAAATGCTGATATCTTAGCTGATGTGTTAAAATTATCTGATGGATTACCGATTTTAGTTGATTTGTTCCTTAAAGGATTTAAAGAAAAAGGCGTATTAGATAATAATATGCAAGTAAGAAAATACATTCGTCAAATTACAGAAAGTCTTACTGAGAAAGAATTAAAAATTGCTCAGATCATTGCTCTATTAAGCATCACTAAAGCCAATATATCTACTAATCTGCTAAATAGTGTGATAAGTGATTTCAATGAGAATGATATTACAATTTTAGAAAGTAATGCTTTAATTGAATTCCATCCAATCAAACGTGAAATTAAAATGCATGATATTTTTAGGGATTTTATAAACTCATACTATATTATGCAGGAACAGAAATATATCTTAAAGCTGTATAGATTTTTCAAAGTAAATAGTACTGAATATGAAAGCGCTTATTATGCAATATTGGTAGAAGATATTTCTATTAAAGATTTAATTATTCCAACTATCGAAAAAGCAATTTCTAGTGAAAATTTTTCTTTTCTCCTTTTATTTGGTGAACACATAAAAAATATATTTGGTTTTCAGTCTAGTATTGGAAATATTTCGAATAGAACTTTTTGTACAATTTTATTAGGATATCTTGAAGGACTTATAGGGGTTGGGGACTATCCAGCCGCCAAAGAAATTATTGATAGATGTGCATTGACTATACGCGGAAATAATATATCAATACATTTAAGATTGTCATTATTAATAGCCAATCTCTATCACCTTCAGAATCAGTATCAGGAAGCTATCGCTTCATATGAAATACTTCTAAACGAAATAAATAGTAAGGTATATGGTGAAAACTGTTTGAAATATGAAGCAAAGTGTTTATGGGGAATAGCTCATTCATACCGTCATGAAGGATTGAATTATACTTTAGCAGAAGCATATTATAGAGAAGCCATCACATCAGCACAAGTCACAAACCAAAGAAGTATTATACTAAAATGCCGTTTTGAACTTGTTACAATATATATCTTGCAAAACAATCAAATTGCAGCACATTTTGAACTTAAACTGATAGATAAAATATTTAAGGATTTACCTTCAGACCAATATATTGTAAGCGCAAAATAATTCGACGGATTGTTTTGCCCCAAAATCCAGTTCATAATTATTGTTAGAGAATGCAAGCATTTCACTTCATTTTCTT
>NZ_FQZY01000159.1 GCF_900142165.1 Hespellia stercorisuis DSM 15480 | reverse complement strand
CAAAAGGCGTTAACAAGGAAAATGTGGATAAAGTGCTAAAAAACATACACAGTAGATGAGGGATAGACACAATTAAATTTATTCCTCAACGCTGGGAATGAATTATTAAAGTATCAGAGAATTAAAATATATGGTAAAATAGTATTATATACGGATGCATATAAGGAGGTTTCGCTTTGGATAAAAAACCATATATTAAGATTTTGCAGTTTATAGATGATTATTTCTATGATTATAATAATAGGAGTAACGCGGATGGATTTTATGAAGAGTTTGAAAATACAATTTTTTCAAATCAGTATATAAATTTAGATGATTTTATGTATTACAATACAAATGAATTTGAATATAAAATGTATTCATCTTTACTGGAACAATATGGAGATGTCGAAGAAGATAAAAGAATAAAAATTATTGAAGTAATTTATAATGTAGTTTTTTATTCAGGGATGAATGAAGAAACTAAAATTAAAATGGCAAGTTTTCTTGCTCGATATAAAATTCTTTTTTTAGAATCTGATGATTATAGAAATGCAGCAGTTGGTGATGAATTTAATACTTATGAAGGTTCGTTTGGCAAAGTATTTGTCCTTAATGAAGAATTTGTCAAGAAACAATTAAAACCGGAATATTGGGATAATAAGGATATAGCAAGCCGATTTAAAAACGAGTATGTCATTCAAAATAGACTGAAAGAATATGGTGCACAGGTGCTAGAAGTATTTGATTATGATGGTATAAACCATTCGTTTTTAATGAAAAAAGCAGATATAGATTTAGCGGATTATTTTGAACAGAACAAAGTGTGTATGGAAGATAAAATCCAATTGTGCGAAGAAATATTTGCAACAATGAAAAAAGCACACGAGAATAATATTTGTCACAGAGATTTGCATATTGGTAATATTTTATTATTAGATAATCACCCTTATGTATCGGATTTTGGATTTGCAAAAGATGCAGATCATCTTAGGTCTAAATTAAGTACAATTTCACCTAAACCAACACATTTATATTTGGCACCAGAAGGCTTCAAAGATTTTACGCAGCTGGACAGTGTAAGTGATATATATTCTATTGGTAAGATAATTGGTAACTGTTCAGAACCCCCTTGGGGAACTAATTAATTTTTGTACAAAACAGAGAATTTTTAAAACCTGTTTTGCGATATTATTTCGGTAA